>CADBXF010000041.1 GCA_902798585.1 uncultured Lachnospiraceae bacterium | reverse complement strand
GAAGCGGCTCGTGTTCCATCATCTTCTCAAGTTCTGCGATTTTATAGTTTAACTGAGGGAATTTGCCGGCGAAATTGAGCGCCTTCAAAACCGACGGTCCCACCGCGAAAGACATGCACAGAACAAGGACAAGTCTATCGAGAGTGACCGTGCCCGAGATTACCCAAATGGAACCAACGGGGAGAATCAAAAGCGCAAGGCAGGGAAGAATCGCGGCATAGGTTGCCATCCACGGCCAGCACACGCGATACCAATCAAGCGTAAAATCCCGATACCGCCGCACCATGTCTCCGAAACGGCGATAGGAATCTCCGTCCTTATTGAAAACCTTCACGACCTCCATGCCGTTGACATACTCGATGATGGTGTTGTTCATCCCGGCAGCCGCCTCATAATAGGCGCCCATTTTCGACATGCCGGACTTCATCATCATGCTCATGGCAAACATTCCCGCAACGAGAGGAACCAGCGACAGAAGTCCGAGACGCCAGTTTGCAGCAAACATCAAAATGATAACCAACACCGGGATGAAAATGTTGGCAATGCCCTCAGGAATGGCATGGGCAAGCAAAAGCTCCACCTGATCGATGTCGTCCGTGAAGACCTTCTTAATCCGGCCGGTTCCCATCTCCTTGATACTGCCGAGGGGCTGCTTCTCCAGCTTTCCCTGAAGCGATACCCGCAGGTTTTTCAAGGTGTTATAGGCGCTGACATGGGAGAAAACCAACCCCTGGGTGTACAGAATTGCAAACAGGATTTCGCACACCGCCACACAAACTACCCGCACGACAACAAACCGCACTCCGAGGCTCTCCCTGCGTGTCAGCGGAGCGATGATCTGATACAGGAAAAAGTACGGCATCACCGAAAGAACGATTCCGATTGCCATCAGGATGACCGCCGCAATCGTGTACTTTTTGTATTTTCCGATGTACGGTGCAACTCGTTTGAACATAACAGCTTCCTTTCTTTTGCTTTGTCACTTTCTCAGTTTTCTTTTTCCCTTATTGCCTGTTGTTTCGGTCAATTTCCGGCACTGCGCGGTAGAACGCTCTTCCCTTCCGGATGACCAGCTCCGTGTCGCAGCACAGTGCAATCAATTCCGGGTCATGGGTGGATACAAGCACCGTGCTTCCGCCGTCCGCCAGCTCCCGAAGCATCTTCCCAACCTTCACCATATGAGCATAATCAAGCCCCGAAGTCGGTTCATCGAAAAGCAGCAACTCCGCTCCTGCGGCGATTGCCGATGCGATGGCAACCCGCTGCTTCTGCCCGCCCGAAAGGGCCATGGGATGGACATCCTTATAGGGCAGAAGTCCCAGCCGTGACAGAATCCGAAGGCATCTCCTGTCGTCCTTTACCTTCATGGACAGAAGCACTTCCGCCTCGACGCTGTCGGTGAACAGCTGGTGGTTTACATCCTGCATTACCATGTAGGAAAATCCGACCCGTTTTCGCCCGCGATAAGTCATGCCGTCCGCCTCGATGACACCGGTGCAATCCTTCTCCAGACCGCACAGGCACCGGAGAAATGTGGATTTGCCGGTTCCGTTTCTTCCGACCACGGCAATCACCCTGCCCCGCGGAAGCACCAGCTTGGGGATGCATAGGTTCAGATTCTCACCATCCGCCTCGGAGAACCGGTGTTTTCGAAAGATGTAGGGTTTCTTTTTGTAGGAGAAATAGTAATCCCGCAGGACAATCCCGCTCCCGCCGTCCGCTGTATCCGCGGTTCCGGAAAATGCCCCTGCATTTTCCGAAGGCTCGTCTCGGAACAGTTCTGCGTATCGCCTGTCCGCCGCCGTCGGGCGCAGCGCCATCGCCTGCAGTCCCTCCTCGGAGAGCTTCGAAAAATCCTCCCCGCTCCATTCGCCGGCAATCTTCCCTTTCTTCATGTACACTACCCGGTCAAGGATTCCCGCGAGGTACCACAACCGGTGTTCCGAAACGATGACCGTCTTGCCCTGCTGTTTCCACAGAAGAATAATCTCCCGAAGGTTCTCCATCGCCGTCCAGTCCAGATTGGAGGACGGTTCGTCCAGAAGAATAATCTCAGGCAGAAGCGCGGCAACCGACGCGCAGGCAATCCGCTGTTTCTCACCGCCGGAAAGTTCAAACAGGCTCCGGTCAAGGAGTTCCGAAATGTGCATCTCCCCTACAACCTGTTCCTTCCGTCTCCGGATTTCCGCAGGAGGAAGGCCCACATTTTCCGGGCCGAACACAATCTCCCCGTCCGTATCCACGGAGAAAAACTGACTTCGCGGATTCTGGAACACCGTGCCGACGATGCCCGCAAGGTCCGTCAGTTCCGTCTTGGCAATATTTCTCCCGGCAACCGTGACGCTACCCCGGAATTCTCCGTTGTAATAGTGTGGAATCAGGCCGTTAATCAATCGGATGATTGAGGTCTTCCCCGAGCCGGAAGCCCCGCACAGAAGAAGCGTTTCCCCGGGGTTCACCGTCAGGGAAACATCGGAAAGTGAATCGGCGGTCGAGCCCTTGTACCGGTATTCGACATTCTTAATTTCAATCAACGGTTCCGTCATACCACATATTTGAAAACCACAAAAATGGCTGCCGCAGCAGTAAATGCGACAATCATAAGCCAATCGGGAACATGCATCGCAAGCTCCGTGGCGCTGGTTCTCTTCACCTTTCCGCCCAAACCGCGGGTGATTGCCGCGGCAGACAACTCATCACCGATGTTCACACAGGAAAACAACAGCGGAATCATGCGAAACTCAATCATTTTTGCGGCATTTCCCCCGCCGAGCATAACGCCTCTCATCTTCATGGCGTCACGAATCGATGCGTACTCCTCTTTGATGGTTGGAAAGAACCGCATCACTACCGCGAGAGAAATCGTAATTCCGTCCGGAATGTGCATCCGCTGCATGGCGGAGACAAATTCTCCGATTTTGGTCGTCCGGACCACATACCACGCCGTGATCATCGCCGGCAGGAACTGCACGACGATGCTGCAATACCCAAGCAACAGCGCCGACAGAAGGCCCTCCGATTGTTCGGAAAGAAGCCCGAACAACAAGCCAAGGGCAACGCCGTATAAGACGAGAAAACGAAATGCCGATGCGTAATGCTTCTCCGATATCAACAGCGCAATCGGAACCATGGTGACGGCAATCCGGGCCACCCACAGAAACGGCGTAGTTGCGCTCATCATAACGATGGCGGAAACCACAAAAACCATGAACAGTTTTGTTCTCGGATCCAGCCGCATATCAAACGATTCCCGCTTTCTCAAAATGCTTCTTTACAACCGCCTTGCCGACAAATGCACCGATGATTCCGAACACAAAGCAAAGCACCAAAAGCACTGCAATGGTCTTCTCATTGATGGCGCGGAACAGGTTGTCGCAATACTCTGCGGAATATCCGCCGTCAAGCAAATCCTTGCGGTAGGAATCCGCGGTGACAATCACCGGAAAATAATTCGCGCAGATCCACAGGCAGAAAACACCGTGGCTTAACGCTGTCTTTTTGAAGCTCTTATATTTACCGGACTTTGCAATCAGATCGGCAACCACTCCCGCGGCGATAATCAGCGGAGCGCCGAGATATCCCATACCGGTGACAAACATAAAGATTGCAATCAGCACCGACATGGTTGTAAGCATGCCGAATTTCTCGATTTTCGTGTAAAACAGCATCATTGGAATCGATCCTACCAGCGGAATCAACACCACATACGATGCAACAATGTACGGATGAATAAAGCCAAGCATTCCGCAGGCAAATTCCACCACCAGAAGTAACGCGGTGAAAATACCGACCGTGATAAAATCCTTTGCTTTCAGTTTTTCCTTGTTCATTGCAAATGCCTCCATAAATTAATTAGTTACCTATTGCTAACATCAAGTATATATCACAAACTTCCGATTTTTCAATATATTTCTTTTATCTTTTGACGCACATTTTTACCTATCGCTAACCGTCGCTTTTTCCCTTCAAAAAAGCGAAAAGCCGCCGCGATAAAAATCGTGACGGCTTT
>CADBXF010000040.1 GCA_902798585.1 uncultured Lachnospiraceae bacterium | reverse complement strand
CTGTCTCGATAGGAACAGGATTTCAGTTTTGTGCGGTGGTTTATGGGGGATGTCTTGCTTTCAACCGCAATTTAGGAAAAAGTGGTGTTTTCGAGGAATTACAGACGGGTACAATTGCGGTGGAAAGTGCAGTAAGCTGCAAGAACCACCGCACACTTGCCCAAAAGCACTGATTTGACAGATCAAACGAGACAGCAAGCAGCTTCCGGATCAGGGAAACCTGCCAAACAGTACTGATTCAACCCATCAAACGAGACAGCAAGCAGCTTCCGGATCAGGGAAACTTGCCAAACAGTACTGATTCAACCCATCAAACAAGACAGCAAGCGGCTTCCGGATCAGGGAAACTTGCCAAACAGTAATGATTCAACCCATCAAACAAGACAGCAGGCAGCTTCCAGATCAGGGAAACCTGCCGATAAGCGTCCCGAATTGCACTGACCCGTGGGGCAGTAAATTTGTTATTCAAGAAAAGCAGTTAAACCGCTCTGAATAAATCCGCCTCACGGAACCATACCGGGGCCATGCAGTTCAAAACAAGAGAAATTACCTAACCGCCCCAATTTGTCCCACGAAACACGATACCGCCGCCCCCAAAAAAGCACGGAACGCATCCGCGAAAAAGCAGGGATTTCGTTCGCGAAATCCCTGCTTGATTCTTTGTTATAAGTCTTTTTCTTCCGGTGATACCGGTTCGGTCTGCCGCAATCAGCCCATCACAACCTCAACGGTGTGCTCGCCTGCGGCGAGTACCGGGATGATATTGCCGGTAACGGTCTGGCCGTCTACGGTGAGAGTCTTTACACCCTTGCAGACATGGCTCGGATTCTTGATGGTGATATTGTAGGTCGCACCGCGGAATTTACGAACCGCTGTGAAGCCGTCCCAATCAGCCGGAATGGAAGGATCTACCTTCAGACCGTCGAAGTCGGGCATGATGCCGAGAATGTACTGGGAGATAGCAACCATGTTCCATGCTGCGGTACCGGTCAACCAGGAGTTCTTGCCCTGACCGAAGTTCTTGCCGGGACGTCCGATATCGGAACCGGCATCCTTGCCGCCGATCATCTGTCCGTAAACAAACGGCTCGGTCTTATGAATATCGCTGGTTTCCTCAGTAAAGGCCGGAGCAATCTCAGAATAGTACTTGAATGCCAGGTCACCCTGTCCTGCGTAAGCAGCCGCGCAGATAATCCATGCGTTGTTGTGCGTGAAGATACCGGCGTTCTCCTTGTAGCCACCCGGGTAGGTAGAAATCTCACCGTACTGGATGTAATACTTGGAGTATGCGGGATTGTTGAGCACAAGACCGAACTTCGTGTTGAGTCTCTCGTCGATTGCGGCGAGGGTTTTCTGAGCGGTGCCCTGTTCCTTGCCGACATCGGACATGATGGCGAAGCCCTGCGGCTCGATGAAAATCTGGCCTTCCTCGCATTCCTTGGAGCCCATCTTTTCGCCGTTGGCATCGTAAGCGCGGAGGAACCAGTCGCCGTCCCAAGCGGACTCCATGATGGCCTTCTTCATGGCATCGATGGCGTCCTGAGCAGCCTTTGCCTCATCGTCCTTGCCGAGATGTTTGAGGATTGCAACATAGTTCGGACCGGTGTAGGTGAAGAGCGCAGCAACCATGACGGACTCGGCAACCTTGGAGTAGCCGCCCTCTGCAGCGAACTTCGGGTTCGTGTAGGTCTGGAAGCTCTCGCCCGGCGTATCGGAGTAGCAGGAGAGGTTGATGCAGTCGTTCCAGTCGGCGCGCATAGCAAGCGGAAGCTTGTGCGGTCCGAGGTTGTTAACGATGTGATAGAAGGAAACCTTCAGATGCTCAAGCATCGTCTGCGCCTTGCTCATATCGTTGTCATAAGGAACCATCTCGTCGAGGATGGACCAGTCGCCGGTTTCCTTGATGTAAGCGGAAACGGAAAGAATCAGCCACAACGGGTCATCGGAGAAGTCACCGCCGATGTCGGCGTTGCCCTTCTTGGTGAGAGGCTGGTACTGATGGTAGCATCCGCCGTCCGGGAACTGCGTGGATGCGATATCGATGATACGCTCTTTTGCACGATCCGGGATTTGATGAACAAAACCGAGGATATCCTGGTTGGAATCGCGGAAGCCCATGCCGCGGCCGATGCCGGACTCGAAGTACGACGCGGAGCGGGAGAGGTTGAAGGTAACCATACACTGATACTGGTTCCAGATATTTACCATGCGGTCAACCTTGTCGTTGGGCGTTTCAACATTCAAAATGCCGAGAAGCTTGTCCCAGGCGGCGCGAAGTTCCGCCATGCCTGCGGCAACCTTTTCCGGAGAGTTGTATTTCTCCATCATGGCAAGAGCCTTGGTCTTGTTGATGGTCTTGCCGTCAGCTTCAAACTTCTGATCGGCCGGCATCTCAACATATCCGAGGATGAATACAAGGGTCTTCGACTCGCCGGGAGCAAGGGTAATCTTCTTAAAATGGGATGCGATCGGAGCCCAGCCGTCGGCAAAGGAGTTGTTTGCCTCGCCGGCGAGAACCGCCTGCGGATCGCCGAAGCCGTTGTAAAGTCCGATAAAGGAATCGCGGTCGGTGTCGTAGCCGTCGATGTCGGTATTTACCGTGTAAAAAGCAAAATGGTCGCGGCGATCGCGGTACTCTGTCTTGTGGTAAATCGTGGAGCCTGCAACCTCAACCCGTCCGGTGGAGAAATTCCGCTGGAAGTTGTTGCTGTCGTCCTGAGCGTCCCAGAGGCACCACTCAGCGAACGAGAAGAGGCAGAAGGATTTGGCGTCATTGCTCTCGTTGGTCAGAACAAGCTGCTGCACCTCTCCGTCGTAGTTCTGCGGCACGAAGAAGGTAGCCTCCGCCTTCAAGCCGTTCTTCTTGCCGGTGATGATAGTGTAGCCCATACCGTGGCGGCACTCGTAGCTGTCCAACGCGGTCTTAACCGGGGACCAGCCGGGGTTCCATACGGTATCGCCGTCCTTGATATAGAAATAGCGTCCGCCCATATCAATCGGCACATTGTTGTAGCGATAACGGGTGATGCGGCGCAGACGGGCATCCTTATAGAAAGAATAGCCGCCGGCGGTGTTTGAAATCAATGAGAAAAAGCCCTCCATGCCCAGATAGTTAATCCAGGGATACGGAGTCTTCGGTGTCGTGATGACATATTCTCTGCGTGAGTCATCAAAATAACCGTACTTCATCAAAGGTCCTCCTTAGGAAAATGTGAAATGATCGCACAAGCCGGTCCCTCCGCACATACAGACATCGGAAGAGTGTTCGCGAAAAAACGAACAAAAACCGTCGCTTTATTATAGCCTATGCGGGAGCGCTTGTCACGCATAAAAAAGGCGAAACCGGAGGAATTGCTCAGGAGAATAGGAATGTACGAAAAAACGGCGAGGTTTTGACGGGAGGGGAAAGGATAGGTCAGATTTTATGTCATTTTCCACCTAAAAGCGTAAACGGGTTAAAAAAGTGCATATTATGGTGACTTTGTCACATACATTATGTTCTTTTTGTGTTATACTGCAACCACAAGAGATGAGGTTGCCACGGTAACCTATTGATAAATATGCTGATTCATTACTTCTCAGAAGTAATTTCTCCCCCACACAAGCTGCGTTTCATAACCTCGGTTATGGAACGCAGTAACACTATAAGCAGAAAATTAGAGCAGACACCTTAAGAGGTGTCTTTTTTGTTGTCCTGCGGCGCACCCGCGGGTGCGCCGCAGGACTGGTGAGTCGGAGAAGGCGGAGCGGCGGGAGGTTCTCGGGCCGGCACAATTCGGGGCGCTTATCGGCAGGTTTCCCTGATCCGGAAGCCGCCTGCTACCTTGTTTGATTGGTTAATCAGTGCTGTTTGGCAGGTTTCCCTGATCCGGAAGCTGCTTGCTGTCTCGTTTGATGGGTTGAATCAGTGCTGTTTGGCAGGTTTCCCTGATCCGGAAGCTGCCTGCTACCTTGTTTGATTGGTTAATCAGTGCTGTTTGGCAGGTTTCCCTGATCCGGAAGCTGCTTGCTGTCTTGTTTGATCCGTCAAATCAGTGCTTTTGGGCAAGTGTGCGGTGGTTTTTGCAGCTTACTGCACTTTCCACCGCAATTGTACCCGTCTGTCATTCCTCGAAAACACCACTTTTTCCCTAAATTGCGGTTGAAAGCAAGACATCCCCCATAAACCACCGCACAAAACTGAAATCCTGTTCCTATCGAGACAGATACAACGGATTCAATTGCGGTGCTTTTTGAATTCTTGAATCGTTTCCACCGCACTCCCCCAAAACACTCTCTTAAAACAAGATAAGAAATCTTCCGTTTGCGGTGGAATTCCCCTGATTACGCAAAAACCACCGCACGAAGCCTGAAAAGGTAGAAAAAACGACTTCACGAAGCCTGAAAAAGTGGAAAAAACACGACTTCACGCAGCCCGAAAAGGCAAGAGAATCATCCAACCCACCGCATGCAGCCCGAAAAGGCAAGAGAATCATCCAACCCACCGCATGCAGCCCGAAAAGGTAGAAAACACGACTGCACGAAGCCCCCAAAAAGTACGGAAACCGCTCATGCAAAGCCGGGGGGCTCCTTTCAATCAGGGGATAACAAAAAGAGGTGCCGAACCGCACGACTGCGGTTCGGCACCTTGCTGTATTATACCGATGAAATCCCACGAAAGTTGTAACCGTACCCCTGATGAACTTCCCGGAAGCAGTAATCAAGCCCGGTAGCGAGAACTTCCCGGAAGCAGTAACAGAATCGATAATGAGAACTCCCGCGAAGATGTGCAACACCCTCCGAGGGCTACTCCTCCGACAGGCGCCGCAGTACCGCTGCGTCACGGATTATGACGCGACCGCGGGAGAGGCGGACAATGTCGGCGTGTTCCCACTGCTTGAGCATACGGGAGACCACCTCGCGGGACGAGGCAATACTGTTGGCGATGCGCTGATGGGTGGTTGCTAAGGAGAGCGACCCCTGCTGGGAATATTCAAAAAGAAGGTGGGCGGCCAGGCGCTGGCTCAGGTCTAAGAAGAGGAAATTCTGCATGTCGAAGAGAATTGCGTTGAACAGGCCAAGGACGGCGCGAAGGACCGTATTCTCAATGCGGAGATCGGAGTGCAGGAGAGCCTCGAAGTCCGACAGGGGAACCACGATGGCGCGCGTGTCGATTTCGGCCTCGAGCTCAAAGTTGTTGAGGACCTGCGGGGCGGGGTTGCCGCCGATGTAGACGATGTCTTCGCGGCGCTCCACGGAGATGGTTACCTGATGGGCGGAGGCGGAGACAAGGGAGATGCGGACGCGTCCGGAGAGGACGACAATCATGCCGATTCCGGTGCGGCTTAAATCGGAAATCTTCTCGCCGGCGTACCAGTCGCGAACCTGGGAATGGCGGCGCAACGACTCGGACAGTTCGGGCGTAATGTGTTCGCGGAAGGGCAACAGATTAATCAAAATCTGATGGTCACGGTCGTTCAGCATGGCAATTCTCCTTGTAGTATATTGTGTTCCCGGCTAAAGAGTAGCATATATGACATTCATTTTCAACCGGAAAAGGTTGTGACTTCCCGGATTGTGCGGTATAATTTTCGTAATGGCCGCGGTATGCGGATGACAAAGGGGGACAGAGTATGGTTATCGGTCTGGTAATCGCTATCGAGAGGGAATTGCAGGCGTTTCTCGCGGACGGCGGAAGTGTGGAAACCGTGCGCGTGGGACGCAGAGAGGCGTATCACGCGAAGCGCGACGGACATGAGCTGTATGCGGTGATGTCGGGCTGGGGCGAGATCGATGCGGCCTCGGCGACGCAGTTTCTGATTACGGCTTTCGACTGTGAGGTCGTGATGAATTTCGGCGTGGCGGGAGCACTGCGGCGCGAGCTTGCAGTGAAGGACCTCTTCGTGGTCCGCGGGGCAATCAACTATGATTTTGATACCTCGTGCATCGACCCGGTGGCGCCGCACCAATATGCGGAATATCCGAGCGAAATCATTCCGCTCGATACGCGGTTGATTGAAACGGCGATGCGACTTCGCCCGGATGTGAAGCCGGCGGTTGTCGCAAGCGGTGAGCGGTTTATCGAGGCCGCGGAGGAGAAGACGGCGCTGGCGTCCCTCGGCTGTGACATTTGCGATATGGAGATTGCCGCGATTGCGCGCGTGGCTGAACGGAACGGTGTCAGGGCATTCTCCGTCAAATGCATCAGCGACACCTTCGACGGGGACGGAAGCGATTTCCAAAAAAATGTGAAGGCCGGCGCGGAGAAGGCGTTTGCGCTGCTTTCGGAGATTATCAAAAACTGCGATTGAGAGAGGATTTTTACACGATGGAATTTGTTTTTTTTGTGGTTGTTGCGCTCGGATTGTCGATGGATTCCTTTGCGTTATCGGCGCAGAAGAGTCTCAATAAGGAAGTGCGCGGCCGGCGGATTGCCGTGACCTGCGCATTCTGGTTTGCGCTTTGTCAGGCGTCGCTGGTGTTGTCCGGGTATTTGCTCGGCAAGGGGATTGCATACTTCTTCGAGCTGAGCGCGGACGGGTGCACGGAGGCGGTGATTGCGCTTGCATTGGCGGCTGCGTATATGTTCTTCGAGTCGTTTACGGTGCATGTGAATCCGGAAAATGACGGCATCGATGTGATGAGCATGGTCGTGCCGGCATTTGCCGCAAGTCTGGACGGATTGCTGATCGGCATCCTGCTGTTGTGGATGAGTATCCCGAGCGCAATCATCATAATTCTGACCATCGGTTTCGTGACGGCCGGAAGTGCCGTGGTCGGTGTCTGGGTCGGCCGGAAGAAGGGAATGCGCTTTAACCGCGCGGTGCAGGTAATCGGCGCCGTGTTGCTGGCGGCCGCAGCCGTGCTTGTGGTGTTAAAGCAGGTTCCGGCGTTCTGCTAAACGGGTGAAGTCCGGGAAATCCGGCGTATCGGAGGAAAATGTATGAAGTTGGATTACAGACAGTATGAAGAGCTTGCCCGCCGCGTGATTGCGGAGGGCATCGTTCTTTTGAAAAATGAAGGAGCGCTGCCGCTTGCAAAGCCTGCGCGCATCGCGCTGTACGGGCGGATGCAGAGCGGCGAGTATATCGCGGGAATCGGCTCGGGCGGCCTGGTAAACATTCCGAAGAAGGTTCGCGTCCTCGACGCGCTCACGGAGGAGCCGGGGATTACGCTTGATTCGGAACTGCTCGAAGCTTATCGCGCATGGGAGGCGGAGCATCCGCGAGAGGTCGGAATCGGCTGGGGCAGGGAGCCGTGGTCGCAGGCGGAGATGCCTGTAAGCAGGGAGCTTGCGGAGGCGGTTGCCGCCCGCACGGACGCAGCGATTGTGATACTCTCGAGAAGCGCCGGCGAGGACCAGGACAACAAAAACCTCCCGGGGTCGTATCTTTTGACCGAAGCGGAGCTTTCGCTTCTGCAGACGGTCTGCGCGGCGTGCCCGCGGACGATTGTTCTGCTCAACACGGGAAATATCGTCGATATGAGTTTTCTTGATATCTGCAAGCCGGCCGCCGTTATGTACATCTGGCAGGGCGGCGTGATGACCGGCGCCGGCGTCGCCGATGTGCTGTTCGGTCGCGTGAGCCCGAGCGGTCATCTCGCGGATACCATCGCCTATGCGGCTTCGGATTATCCTGCGGATGCGAATTTCGGAAGCCCGGTTCGCAATATCTATGCGGAAGATATCTATGTCGGATACCGGCATTTTGAGACGGCGGCGAAGGAGCGGGTGCGCTTCCCGTTCGGTTTCGGCCTGTCGTACACGACATTTGCCGTTGAGCCGGGGCAGTCGGAATATGACGGAATGTATCTCTATGTCTCGGCGACGGTCCGAAACACCGGCGCATACAAGGGGCAGTGCGTCGTGCAGTGCTATGTACAGGCTCCGCAGGGTGTGCTCGGAAAGCCCGCGCGCGTGCTTGCGGGATATATGAAGACCGAGG
>CADBXF010000039.1 GCA_902798585.1 uncultured Lachnospiraceae bacterium | reverse complement strand
CAGGCCTCTCCGGCACGGAGTGCCTACGAGGTCAGGCGCCACAGTCACCATCTTCATTCTTACTTCTTATCTCTTATTTCTTATTTTTCTGCTCGTCCGGCAGCACAAATGCCTTGCCCTCCAGGATCCCCTCATGGATCACCTTCAGGTTGATATCATTTTCCGGATCCAGGGCTTCCAACGGGAACTTTTTGATCTTCACATAACCCTTCCAGGTCTCGTCCGGCTGGAGGAAAGGTTCAAAGGAAAGGGCGGTGTGGAAAAACTGGTAATACATGAAGCGGCGGGCGGTCAGCCGGAAAGATTCCGGGACATTCACCTGGTCGCAGTTCAGCAGTTCCTCACACTTCTCCAGATAATCCGGGATCGTCTTCGGGAACCAGCACAGCGGTACTTGCGTGTAGCGGGACCGTCCGGCGCTCAGGACCCCGGCGCCCATGATGGCTGCTTCCAGACCGATGGTGGAATTGTAGACCATGGTGAATTTGGAAGCCTGGATCAGCTCATAGGAACTCAGATACTCTTCCGGCGGGATATAAAGGCGGTTGTCTTTCAACAGGCGAAAGACCAGCCGCACAAACTTACGGGCAGTAAGAGCGAGTGCGCGTTTGTGATTAAACTGATTGACCTCTTTGTACTTGAGGTCATAGAAGCGCATGTACTCCGCGTCGCATCGCGCAAGAGAACGGCATTGGAAAAAATACCGTCATCAAATCCCACTCGAATTGTACAATATTGCTCGTGATCAGACCCGTCATATCCCGTTACCGTTATTTTTTTGGACCAGGAATCGTCACGAATTCCCTTAAGGCTGGTGCTTTTTGAGTATGCTTCGACAATATCCATCGTGGATACTGAGGATCGTGGATCCAAATCAGGCGCTGTAGCTGATACAATCGTCACGCATACGCTGAAAGCAAGAAGGACACAGAGTAACACAGCAAGTTTTTTCTTGAGTTTCATGATAACCCTCCATTTGAAAAAAATATTTGGCACTCATGTCAGAAAAGTGGTATACTTCCTACTGGCGCTTTTCTGTCAGAGCGCTGGTTGCGCAGGGGACTGTTCATTTTGCGATGGCACAGTCCCCTTTATATATTTACGATTTAAAAATCGTAAATATCGAGAAATATGCATTCGCGAAAGAATTGTTCCGAAACCACATATGAATTATTTCGACGCTTTTCAATGATCCAACGCAAATTATACATTATAAACGAGGATATGTCAAATGAATGATATATATTATTTTCTCGGAGTCAGAGTGCCACCCCAAAATATTTTTCCCCGCTTTCGTTTTCAGCGAAAAACGGTTATAATAAACATGACACACAGATGACATGTTTGGTTTGATATGATATGAGCGGAGCGTGAGCAGTATGAAGATTGACAGGCTGATCGGAATTCTTTCCGTGCTGCTGCAAAACGACAGAACAACCGCGCCGGCGTTGGCGGAGCGGTTCGAGGTGTCGCGAAGAACAATCAACCGGGATATCGAGGATTTATGCATGGCGGGCATCCCCATCGAGACAACGCAGGGGGTCGGCGGCGGGATTCGGATTGCGGACGGTTATCGGATGGACCGTACGGTCCTGACATCGCGCGAGATGCAGATGATTCTTGCCGGATTGCGCAGTATGGACAGCGTGAGCAGAACCAATTGCTGCGGGCAGCTGATGGAGAAACTGCAGGCGGGGTCCTCGTCCTATGTGAGCGGAAGCAATTCCGTCTTAATCGACCTCTCCTCATGGTATCGGAAGTCCCTGACTCCGAAGATTGAGACCTTGCAGTCTGCAATCGAACGAAGACATCTGGTGACTTTTGCGTACATCGGACCGGGCGGCGAGAGCGAGCGAACCGTCGAACCGTATTATATCCTCTTTCGATGGTCGAGCTGGTATGTTTGGGGATGGTGCCTGATGCGGCAGGATTTTCGGTTGTTTAAGCTGAATCGCATGGATCGGGTGACGGAGACGCAGGAAGCTTTCGCGGGAAGAAATGCTCCGCTGCCGGATTTGGAAGCGGAGACCGTATTTCCCGCCGTGATGTCTGTAACCGCGTTGTTCTCCCCGGATGTAAAATGGCGTCTCGTCGAGGAGTACGGACCGGATTGCTGCTCGGAAGCTTCCGACGGGCGGCTGCATTTTGCGATGGATTTTACAAATCCGGACAACTGCCTGTCATGGCTTCTGTCCTTCGGCGATCGGGTGGAGGTGCTGAGCCCGCCGGAACTGCGGGAACGAATCGCGACTGCAGCGGACAATCTTCGAAATATTTACGGGAGGAAAGAACCGCATGAAATACCCTTGGATTGATGAGTTTCTGTTGGCAAAACCGGGCGTGACGAAGGACCTTCAGGAGGAGTGGAACTGGATTCGGTATCAGATCGACGGGAAGATGTTCGCTGCCGTTTGCCGCGATGACGACGACAAACCGTACTACATCACGATGAAACTCGAGCCGCTCGAGGGAGAGTTTCTGCGGAAGCAATACGAGGATATCATCCCCGGATATTATATGAACAAGGTTCACTGGAATTCCGTAAAGGCGAACGGCGCCGTACCGGACGAAATTCTTGAAACGATGCTGGAGAAGGCGTATCAGCTCGTGCTCCGAAGTCTATCGAAGAAACGACAGAAGGAGATTTTATCAATGGAAAATGTCAAACCGAACGATTTAATCAGCTGCTGCGGCTCGGATTGCGGCGCATGTTATTGCTACGGCAACCTGTGCAGGGGCTGCAACGCGGAGCGCGGAAAGGTGTTTCACGCGGGTGGGCAGGAGTGCCGGATTTACCGATGCTGCCGCACGGAACACGACTTTCCTTCCTGCGGAGAGTGCGGGAAGCTTCCCTGCGATTTGATTCTCGGAACGAGGGATCCGAACATGACGGATGAGGAGTTCGAGAAGTCCGTCAGTGAGCGCGTGAAGCGTCTTAAGGGATAACAAAACTACGGAGAACAACGAAAATACGGGGCAGAGCCGGAAGAAAACAGGAGCCGGGATATACCTGTGACTGAAAATCAGTGCAGGAGATAACATCATTTAAATTTTTCAAAAATTTTTTCAAAATCATCCAATAAACTTCTTCAATTCCGTGTCTGTAGGGTAGATGCGGATAAGGAGGCAACACATGACGACTGCAGAATGCGAGAAAATTTATGCGGAAGCCTATCGCGCGGTGTATTGGACGGCGTTGGCACTCATGAAAAATGAGGCCGATGCCGAGGATGTCGTGCAGGATACGTTCGTGACCCTGATGGAATCCTATGACACAATTCAGGACAAATCGAAGGTGGTTCCGTGGTTGAAGAAAGTCTGCGCCAACAAATGTCTGAATCTTCTTACGAGAACGAAGACAGAGGCTGTGGAGCAGGAGTTCCTTGAGAACCTCGAAGCCGTCCCGGAGGATTTTCTGCCTGAGGCTGTTGCGGAATCGCAGGAAAAGCGGCGAATCATCATGGACATCATTTCGCGTGCGCTCTCGGAGGAAATCCGAAGGACAATCATCCTGTATTACTTTGACGAGATGAGCGCGAAAGAGATTGCCGAAGCGATGGGAATCCCGCTCGGAACCGTTTTGTGGCGTCTCAGTTATGCCAGAATGAAAATCAAGAAGGAGGTTGAAAAATATGAGAAGGATAACGACATTAAGCTGTATACCGTGGCTGTGCCGTTCTTAGCTCTGTTGTTTCTTAAGGAGTCCGAGCAGGTGCCTTTGCGGCCCATGCCGGATTCGCTCAAAACCCTGTCCGCATCGAATGGCGCTGCCCGCTCGGAGGCAGCGAAGAGTATTGTTACGGAGACAATCCGGAAAGGGACAGGTATTGCGATGAAAAAGATTATTTTCAGTTGTGTGGGTTTGTTGTTGGTTGGAATTACAATCGTCGGTATCATTATGAAGACCCGCGACGATGCTCCCGACGGGAGCAGGAAGGAGAAAGATTCCGCAGTTTTGAACAGTGACAACCGGGATTCCGACGCGGATTCCGACGGCGACGACAATCCGATTGATGACGGTTCGGACGAAAATCCGGAGGCGCTTCCGACGATTGATGTGAGCGCTTTTGCATGGGAATCCATCTACAGGTGGGAGGAAAATGAGATTGTCGGCCTGAACGATCCTTTGGATGAGGCCGTCCGGAACACCGGCATTCTGGTCATCCCCGCCAAGTGCGAATCCATCGGAGACAAGGCTTTCTACGGGAGAACCTGGGTTAAGGAGGTTCGCTTTGAAACGCCTGAGAAGGTCACGGCGCTTGGGTATCTGGCCTTCGCTGGTATGACGCAGCTGCATTACTTTGTGATGCCGCCGAATGCCAACACATTTCAGGACGGCGCCTTTTTGCAGGGAGGTTCGGACACTTTCGGCACCGGCGTACAGTCCTACGAGATGACAACGAGGATTTACAATGTCGTGCTTCCGAACGGACCGGTGACATACTATCTGATGCAGAGGCTGGGAAATTACGGAATTGATTCTCCGAAGAACAACCAAGTGTTCCCGGAGCGCGTGTTCGTCCCGGAGAATTTCAGCATTCGATACAATGATCCGGATTGGGACAACCATTGCTTCGCCAAATACACAAAGGCTTATTATGATGCGAACTGGTCACAATACACCTCCAATGTATGCGAGGTATTCCCCGATAAACCGTGCAAGGTCTATGTGGTAAAGGGTTCCTGGGCCGATGTGAATTTCGATGACTGGACAGCGGGCGACCTCATCGAGAAGGAATACTGGGACGGTGTGAACTACACATTTTCCGATTGGGATCCGCTTTGGGATATCGATGAGATCGAGGTCAATATCGACGGGAAGCGCACCTGCTTCGGAGGCAGGGAAAAGGCATGGCGGGTGACCTCATACGACGAGTACTACAAGACGACCTACAAGGGGTACCTGACAGAGGCTGACTTTATGACGCTCTACCGCGAGGTGACGGCGCTGTTTGCGACCGACCGATTCGAGGAGACGACGATGGTGAATCGGAACTACATCCGTTTTGCCCGCTACGGTCTAAAGGAATATAACGGATATGTCTGCAGTGACACCGGTGTTTTGGAGGAACTCGTCAAAAAGTATGCAAAATGAGTTCGATTGACGGTCCGATGAGAACAGGGTCTGCCGCTTCGTGCGACAAGCCCTTTTTTCTTGTCAGAAGCCGCTTTTTTATGGTATAATTTCGAAGACGGCCGAAGCATCGTCGCAGACGGCTGCGCCGGGGTTGTGAGCGGATGAGTTCAGGGGGTAAGCTATGGAGTGGTTTAAGGAATTGAGGACGGGGCAGAAGGTCCTGTTTATTATCAATGCGGTTTTGGCTGTTGCTTCCTTTGCCTTGATTTTTACCGGAGCGGGGAGCGTGGATTTTTTCATCATAGGGACGGCAGTCGCGTCCATGAACATTTTCAGTATCCTTTTCGCACGGGCGGGCTTTAAATTCGGTGTAGCAATCAACACGGAAAATGCAGGGGATGATGTGGAACCGTCCGAACTGAAGTACATGAGCTGGTACATGAACTGGGTGTTCTTCACGCTTGTTGCCGTCGCATGCATCATTTGCGCTTTTGTGTTTTGAGCCGGCGGAGAGCTGTAATATAACGGAACCGTGAAAAGGAAGCAATGATGAATCCATTGGTTAAAACTTTAAAGGCCGCGAATTTCATGGCCGGGAAGGCAAATACGGAGGCGGAGATCAAGCGACACCGGAAACTTGCCGACTGGGCAGGCCGCCTTGCGACGCCCAAGGGCGATGTCGAACGGCGGAGATTTCGCCTCGGGAAGATTCGCTGCGAGGAGGTCAGGCCTTATTTTGCGCACAATCCGGAGTATGTGATTCTCTACTGCCACGGCGGCGGATATGTGAGCGGCGGGCTCGACTATGCGGGAAATCTCTCGGTAAAACTTGCCATGGCCACGGGCTTCACGGTCTATTCTTTCGCGTACCGTTTGGCGCCGGAGCATCCGTATCCGGCGGCAGCGGAGGATGTGAACGCCGTGTGGGAATATCTTACGGAAACTGTTGCGGAAGCGGACCATGTGCTCTTAGCCGGGGATTCGGCGGGCGGGAACATGGCGCTGTGCCTTACGCAGAGGTTGCTTGCGGGAGGAAAGCCGGCTCCGCGGGAGCTTCTTTTGTTCAGCCCGTGGACCGACATGACCGGAACGGCGGAATCCTATGAGACCAACCGGAGCATCGATCCGATTCTTTCGAAAGAGTTCGTGTTAAATTCCGCCAAGGCATACATGGGGGACGGGAACCCGGAAGATGCGGCGTTCAGCCCGCTGTTCGGAAGCTTTGAGAATTTTCCGCCGGTCTACATTATGGCGGGAAGAAACGGTATTTTACTGGATGACAGCGTCAAGCTCAAGGAACGGATAGACCGGGCCGGAGGGACGGCGGAGCTTGACATTGAAGAGAAAGGATGGCATGTGTATCAGCAGATGCCCGGCTCCATGGCAAGAGAGGCGATGAAGCGGCTGGCGGAGCATGTGTCGTATACAATATATGGGAAGCGCTAACTGGTACAAGATTGACAATGTGGCGAAGGTTTTTCTGGCCACGGTGGGAAAGCGGGACACCCGGTCCTTTCGCCTCAGCTGTACGCTGCAGGAGGATGTCAATCCGGAGCTTCTGCAGCAGGCGGTGATTTCCGCAATCGAAGACCGCCCGCAGGTGCAGGTGAGAATCCGGAGGGGGTTCTTCTGGCATTATATGGAGGACACCGACCTCGTGCCGGCGGTAAAGCAGGAGGACGACCGGATCTGTCCGCTTCTTTATGTCCCGTCGAAGACCATGCTTCACTATCAGGTGACCTATTTCGGAAAGCGAATCAACCTCGACATCTCGCATGTTTTGGCTGACGGAACCGGCGCCATGGAGTTTCTGAACATCATCGTGTTAGAGTATCTCAGGAGAAAATATCCCGGGGAATTCGCGGATGTGACCGTTCACTCCGGCGCCTCCGAGGGAGACCTGAGGCAGGACAGTTACCGACAGTTCTTCGGAGGCAAAAATCTCCCGCATGTGTCCGCCCGCACGAAGGCGTATCACCCGGGCGGACTGAAGCTTCCGTACCATCAATTGCAGTTTTTCGAGATTCACATGCCTACTGCGCAGATTCTTCCGAAGGCTAAGGAATTGAATGTATCCCTGACAAGCTATCTGGGAGCTCTCTGGATGCTTGCGCTCCGCGATGAGATGCCCGCCCGGAAGAGCCATCTGCCGGTGACGATATCTCTGCCCGTGAACCTTCGGAATTATTTTCCGTCGAAGACAACGCGCAACTTTTTCAACAGCGTGAATGTTACCCATGTCTTTGACCGCGAGATTTCCGCAGAGGAGCTGGCGGCAGAGTTTGACATATCCTTGAAGAGCCAGTTGACGGAGGAAAATGTCAAAAAGCAGATGGACACCTTCGAGACCATGGAGTATGTGGCTCCGGTCCGGGTGGTGCCGCTGTTTATCAAGCAGTGGGTTGTAAGGCATTTTACGAAAAAGGCGAACCGGAAGGTGTCCATGACCTTCTCCAATATGGGCGTTCAGAAGCCCCCGAAATCGCTCGGGGAGCACATCGAGAATTACAGCGGTTTCTGCAGTACAAACACCCTGTTCCTCGGAGTACATGAACACCGGTGTCGTGAAGAATTTCGTGCGGTTCCTCTCCGCAGCAGGAGTGGATATCACCGTATGTGCGACGGAGGTGATCAAATGAGACGATGTCCTTATTGCAGGGTCGGAATCGCGGGGGATTTAAGCAAATGCCCCCTGTGCCAGAGCAAGCTGACGGGAACCGGCGAGGCTCCGTGCTACCCGCAGTTTGAGGCGCAGAGGAAGCGGTCTCTCTTTTACAAGTTTCAGCTGTTTTTCGTCTGGGGCCTTTTGATTGTCGGAATCGGCCTCGATTTCATGGTCGGACTCCGTCTGCCGGGCAGTCCGAAGCTGCACTGGAGTCTGCTTTTAGCCATGTGGCTTATGGTGTTTGAGTTCGGAATCATGCGGCAGTTTAAGCCGGGAACCGGGTCGGCCGGCAAGGTGACCATGCTGGTGTTAATAACCATCGCGGGCTGGTGCATCACAGCATACTTCTTCGGCCTGATGAAGATTACCGTCGACCTTGTGGTTCCGAGCGCGCTGGCGGCCACCATCGCGGTGAATTTCGTGCTTGCGATGATTGACAAAAACGGCAATACGATGGCCTACCTTCTCTCGGGACTTGCCATGGGAGTCGTGCCGGGCGTCATTTGTTTCTTCGCGAGGAGCAAAATGCCTCTCGCATGGGCAATCTGCCTGATGGTCAGCGTTGTGCTCTTCGCGGGAGCTGTCATTTTCCGGGGAAGAGCCGTGGCGGCAGAGTTTCGGAGGAGATTTCATGTTTAGAAAAAAACACAAGGACCGTTCCGCAGATATACAGTTTGATCCGGCCACGCAGATTGCCGTCATACGAAGCTCCATCTGCACGGGAGAGAAGGTTGCGGGGTTTAAGAACAGGAAGGACGGGCATTTTACGGAAGTGATGCTGATCCGAAATGCCGAGGATGAAAAGTACTTCAGGGAAACCTACGGGATTGATACCGTAAAGGTGGAGTACTGAGATGACGAGAACAGTTTATAACGGGGAGATACAGTATGAGAACCATTTCCAACGAGCAGAAAATCTATGAGCTGTCGCGAATCTGGAAGGACGCGGAGTACAATTTTGCGTTCTGGGACAAGGTGAATATCGATTGGGACGAGGAGTATAAGAAAGCCCTGCCGCGCGTGCTTGCGACCGAAGATATATATGATTACTATCGGGAGCTCGCCCGCTTTGTTGCGCTGCTGGGGGACGGGCATACCGGAATCACATTTCCGATGGAATTCATGCAGAGCCCGGAGTATTTTTCGATGCTTCCGGTGTATCTCGTGCCGGTCGGCGGGGAGTATGTCGTGATGAGCGCGGCGGAGGAATACAAGGACGCGATTCCGCCCTTCAGCGTGCTTACAAAGTACGACGGAGTTGCGATTTCGGAGTATATCCGCGAAAAATGCTACCCCTATATCTGGCATGCGAACGAGGCTGCCTGCGGGAAGGCCGTCACGATTGAACTGCTGTACGGAAGGGCCGGCAGCGAGGCGGTTCTGACATTTGAGAAGGACGGAAAAGCCTTCGATGTGAGCCTGCGCAGGGTGGATGCCACCCAAATAAAATGGTGCGATTACGGGATGCCGAAAGCCCAAACCGCTCCCGGCGAGATGATTCTCAATGAGGAGTCCGTCAGGATAAAAATCACGGAGGACGGAATCGCGGTAATCACCGTCACGACATTTATGGATGATTCCGTTCCGGGCAAAATATACGGGAAGTTTGAAGAGCTGCGCAAGGCAAAGGGCTATGTCATCGATGTCCGCGGAAACGGCGGCGGAAACAGTTCAAACGCGGATGCTGTCGCTGCCATGTTTATCCCGGGACCGTTTGAGAGCTGCGCCGCTGAGACGCAGGTTTACGAGCCCACCTACAAGGCTTGGGGCTTGTTCCGCGAGGACTTCAAAAATGTGCCGCCGGAGAAGGCAGCGGAGATGCACTGGGACGAGGACAGCCTTAAATCCTACCGCATGTGCAGGCATATCAGTTTCCAGCGAGAAAGCAATCAGGCGGAAAATAACGCTCCGGGCCTGTTGGAGGGACCGGTTGCGGTGCTCATGAACGGGGATACGGTGTCCGCTGCGGAGGATTTCGTGGATGTCATGAAGATGCACACGAAAGCGGTTTTCGTCGGGGGCAACACCGCCGGCACATCGGGCCAACCGTACTTTGTCTTTCTGGAAAGCGGCGGAAACTATCGCATCTGCACAAGGCGCTGCATCGCGCAGAACGGCGAAGACATTTACAACAAGGGCTTTTCGCCGGATATCCGGGTCGCCGTCACCCTCGCCGACCTCACGGAGGGATGTGACAGAGCCATGGAGACCGGCCTTGCAGTTGTAAGAGAGAAAGGAAACTTCCGCGGGTAAAGCCGCGGGCACGGAGGGTACCTCCGGGAAGGGAGAGTAAATATGCCGATGATTGACGCAAAATTCACCGTATCGGTGGATGACATCAAGAAGGAGGAACTCAAGAGTGAGTTCGGAAGACTGATTGCGACGCTTCACAAGGGCGAGGCGTATCTGATGGTCGGAATCCAGGACGGTTACGACCTCTGGTTCGGAGGAAAGAAGCTGGAGAAGGGCGCCTATGTGGAGGTTTCACTGCTCGGAAACGCCCCTTCGGAGGATTACAACAGGCTGACGGGACAGATTTGCGATATGCTCGCGGAAAAACTCGGCATCCCCGGCAACGCCGTCTATGTGACCTATCATCCGCTTGCCGACTGGGGCTGGAACGGAACCAATTTCTGATATGGAATTCGCGACCGCAGGGTGCTTCGAATGAGCGGACACGGAGCGGAACGATGCAGCAGGAGAGGGGCGGAAAATGTACGACAATATCGATTTTAACCGATTGTTTGACAATCAAAGCGAGCTCGGGAGAAGCCGTAACCTCGGAACATTCTACGAGAGTAGAATCGAGGAAGCTGAGGCTTTCTTGGGATTTCAACTGCCGCCGTCACTGATTGCGTTTCTGAAGATTCAAAACGGCGGGCTGCTGAGCGATACATACACGGAATGCTGGCTGACAGCGATATACGGAATCGGGGAGAACAAAGATACTCCCGGCAGCATTCAAAGCGTCTTTGACGAGTGGAAAAACGAGCTTCAGTGCCCGGTCATCGGTGTTCCGTTCGGCGAGACGCAATCCGCCGGCCATGACATGTATTATCTGGACTATTCTGCGGTAGATGAGAGCGGCGAGCCTCGAATCGTCCTGGTCGATAACGAATGCGGCAACACGGTGCGATTGGTTGCAAACAATTTCCGCGAATTTATCGGGAAAGTCTATCGGAAAGAGAACCTCGAAGGCACACCCGCCGTGCCCGATGAGGCCACGGCGGAGAAGGAAAAAATCGCGAAACAGCTGGATGATATCAACGGCAATGTGTCTCTGTGCAGAGGCGGAATATTCCTGACTGTCGTCGGACTGTTGCTTTGCCTGCTCTTTAAGAAATACATTCTTGTCGCGGTCTGCGCGGTAATCGCGGTGCTTCTCTTCGTGCCGGAGCGCAGGTTCAGCCGGGAATATGACAGGATTAAGGAGCTCCGGGAACGAAGTGATGGATGTATATAAGGCAAAATGATTTCAAAAAACAATAAACGGAGGGAAAACAACATGGAAGACCGGATTTCGGCGTTGGAGAAAAGAATCGAGGTTCTTGAGCAGCTGTTAAAGGGCTTTTTATCTTCAGAAGGCAATGACATTCATTTGGAAATGAGGGAATGTCAGGGCGATATGTCATTCGGCGATAATTGTACCGTTGTTCAGAAGAATTGCCCTATCGGAACAATGGTTACAGGCAGCATCGATGTTGCGGATAGCCAGCTTGATGACATCGAAAGTCGCATCGACGATTTGAACAGTTCAATAGACGATTTAGAGGATAGAATCGATGCTGCCGAAAGCAGGGCGGAGCAACTTGAATCAGACGTGGATTGATGCGGAAATGCTGAGAAAATGACGGGATGACATCGATAGGGAATCGGGTTGGAGCAAGGAAAGAACGAGACTAATTAGGAGTTGCCTTTTCATGATAGGCAGTTACAAGAGGAATAACAATCATGGATGAAAAGACTTTGCAAGATATATTGGCATTGAATTACGGAATAGAATCCGTATCTGCTTAAGGTTATTGGATCTGCTTTTTCGGATACAGCAAGACAGTCTGCATCCATTATGAGATACCTGGAAGAAAATGGATTCCCGGTGCCTAAAACGATACTTACAAATAGCGGGGAAACCTTCTTTGAAACTGAAATTGACGGGGAGAATAAACTGATTGTTCTCATGGAATTCATCGCCGGGGAAGAGCCGGAATTGGAAACGTGTCCGACTGAAGTCGGAGCTATGGTTGGAAGATTTCATCAGCTAATGGAGAAATACCCTGCAGAGCTTGTTTTACATGGTAAAGAATTCTTTATAGATCGATATATTGGTTTCCTTCGTAAAAAGAACTACCCGCGTATCAAAGAGTATGAGGAGTTAGGAGAACACCTCTGGGATAAGGTTAAGGATCTTCCTCAGGGAAATTGTCACGGCGATCTTCACAGAGGAAACTTGTTGCAGAATGCGGATGGGAAGATTTATCTTGTTGATTTTGATACTGCTTGTTGTGCTCCGCTTATGTTCGATGTCATGGTTATGTGTGACTTGACGGATTATTTTAATCTGAAGCAGGAAGATATTGAGCTTACTAAGGAAGTGTATCGGAAATTTCTTTCGGGATATGCTGGTTATCATAAGTTGAGCCGCGAGGAAATCCTTTCTTTTCCGTATTGGATTGCAATCAGACATTTTCAGTTACAAGCCACCATCCTTGAAATATATGGAATGGACTGCATAGATGAAGGCTTTATAGACGGTCAGCTTTACTGGCTTAATAAGTGGCAGGAAACCATGGACGGATTTAGAGAAGGGCTTTAAGAATGGGGAATGCATTGAATCTTGAAACTTATTTGGCTGAATTTGATAGCGCAGAAAAGATAGATAGAGGAATGGCCGGAGATGATAAGTATCGATGCCGGTGTGGTACAGACGAGTTCCTTCTCAGAGTTGCAGACGGCGAGGACTATGATGAGAAGGAAAAAGAATTCGCGCATTTAAAACGACTAAGTGATGCGGGGCTGCCGGTTCCCAAGTGTGTGGAATGTGTAAAGACTGATGACGGGACTAAAGTCCTCACACTGTTGTCCTGGGTGCCCGGAGAAGACTTGGAAGGTGTTATTTCAAAGATGCCTTTTAATGAGCAATATGAGGTCGGAAAGCAGGCGGGAAGTATTCTTCGAAGGATACATGATACCTGTCCCGAAAACAGCGTCGAAAAGAGTTGGTATGACCGTTACATCGAAACAATACAGCCTCGTATAGATGCATTTAAGCACGAAGGCGTTTCTTTTGCAGGATGCGAAAAGATTCTTCGGTATTTTGAAGATAATAAGCATCTTTTGAAAGGGCGCTCGATGTGCCGGCATCACGGAGATTATCACACAGGCAATTTGATCATAAATTCAGGGAAGGTTTTGGTAATCGACTGGCATACGATGGATTTTGATAGTATAGGCGACCCATGGTATGAGTTTAACAGGATAGACACAAAGTATCCCGAATATGCAAAAGGGCAGATAGACGGGTACTTTAACGGTGGTATTCCTGAAGAGTTTTGGCGGCTGTTTGCATTATATATTTCTGTGAGCGCTATAACTTCAATAGTTTGGGCAAAGTATTTTGCACCGAACGAATTGGATAGTATTATGGGGCTTAACAAGAGTATTCTTACAATCTTTGATGACATGGAGAATCCGATTCCTAAGTGGTATCGCCGTGATATGTGCGACAGCGTAGCACATATTTGAAACGCCGTTGGAATTTTTATGTACTTTTTGAGGTAAGAAAAAATGATAAAGGTTTTATATGTCTGCCACGGCACCACGCAGCAGACCCTCCTATAAGGCCTTGCAGAATGACGCATTTGCGGGTATATCTTGCCGAGAGTACA
>CADBXF010000038.1 GCA_902798585.1 uncultured Lachnospiraceae bacterium | reverse complement strand
ATCCAGTAAAACATGCTCATCAGTGATCCTGCCTTTCTTTTACAAGACGGTTGGTGCTGTATGCACACGTCAACTCTACACTTTCCTTCATCTTCCGGTAGTTCTTCCACGCCGTCAGCCATGTCCAGCCGAACAGAAACGCGATCCCTGCAATATAGAAACCTATGCTGTCGCCGAGCGCCTCGAAGTCATCGCTCTTCGTAAGCAAAAACACCAGAGCTCTGTGGATGAATGCAAAGAGGACTGAGAACAGCGGAACGAACACGGCGGCAAAGATCGTGAACAATGCTGCCGTCCGCATCTTTGTGAACGGGACTGCACCTACAACCTTGCCTGTCTGCCCGTTCACCATGGTCGTGAACGGTTTGTTCTTATAGCGGAAAGTCAGGAACCACACCGGAAGCAGCGCGTACTCCGCGCGTGTCGTAACATTTTTCGTGTTGTCCCAATCCAGATTGATATCCTTGCCGGAAAGCGTATTATACACTGCCTCATTATAAAGATCGCCCGCGCGCTCCTGTGCCTGCTGCTGCGCCTGCTTTCGATTGACGTCAAAGCGGTCCGAATAGAACCCGGAGAGATACGCCGCGTCGAACGGTTTCAGCTCTGACAGGTCATACGGTTCCAATTTCTTCGAGAATTCATCATTGAGCGTCTCGGAGGCCTCCATCGTCAGTTGCTTGAAAAAACAGTCGCCGATGCGGTAAGAGTATCGGAGCTCCTTCTCACGCTTCGACCGGTAGCTCCAGTACTGCTCATCCGAATGATAGATATCGAACAGCCAGTACGGGATATAGATCCCGCGCAACCGCACGGTCTCGAAGTTCTTGATCGCCTTCGGTACAAAGAGTCCCTTGTTCAGCTTTTCGCGGATCTTCTGCTCCGCTTCCTCCTTCGTGACTTTGAAAGGAATGATGTACTCCGGTTTCAGGTAATCGACCAGCCGATCGGTCGCAACCGTCGCATTGCCGCAGTACGGACAGAAGGAAGAAGTCTCCACGCGGTTCATCGCGAGTTCGGCTCCGCACGCGCTGCACTGCAGGACGTGCATCGGGATCGTGCTGCTCGCCCGAAGCCGGTTCTTCAGTTCCATCGACAATGTGATCGGTTTGTCCTCTTCCGTTTCCCCGATGAGCTGTGCACGCTCTTTCACCGTGTAGCTCTTCTTACAGAACGGGCAGCACAGCTTGTGAACAGCGGGATCATACTCCACTGTCGCGCCGCACCCCGGACACATGTAATGCTTCGTCATAGTTCCCCCCTGTGCGAAACGTGGCCGCCGGCACGACCGTCGCCCGGCTGTTAAACCACATTTACTCTTTCGGAAATTATAACACCGGTTCTTTGTTTTTGCAACCAAAAAAACCGGACCCGAAGGTCCGGTTTTGATATTCTCCTGCTGCGGCAGCCTGTCAATTCCCGTCAGGCGCAGCGAACAAAGCCTCCACAAAGGCATCCGGGTCGAAGCGCTGCATATCGTCGAGCTTCTCGCCTACGCCGATGTATTTCACGGGAATTCCGAGCTCCTTCTGAATCGCGATGACGATTCCTCCCTTCGCCGTTCCGTCCATCTTGGTGATGACGATGCCGGTGATATCGGCAATCTCGTTGAATTCTCTTGCCTGTACAAGCGCATTCTGTCCGGTAGTCGCATCGAGCACCACAAAGGTCTCCCGATGTGCCTGCGGATATTCGCGGTCGACGACCCGGTTGATTTTTCCGAGCTCATCCATCAGATTCTTCTTGTTGTGAAGACGACCCGCAGTGTCGCAAATCAGAACATCCGCCTTGCGGGCTTTCGCGGCGTTGACCGCGTCGAAAACAACCGCAGCCGGATCGGCGCCCTCCTTCGCGGAGATAATCTCGCATCCCGCGCGGTGTGCCCACTCGGTCAGCTGCTCCGTCGCAGCCGCCCGGAAGGTATCCGCGGCGGCGAGAAGCACTTTCTTCCCCTCCGCGTGCATCGAGCCGGCGATTTTTCCGGCGGTTGTGGTCTTTCCGACGCCGTTCACTCCGACCATCATGATTACGGTCGGCTGATTTTCAAAATCGTACGCGTCGGCGGGGAGCGCCATCTGCTCCCGGATTGTGTCCATCAACAGCTGCCTGCACTCCGCGGGCTCCTTGATTTTCTGTTCCTTCACTTTCGCGCGAAGACTCGTAAGAATATCTTCCGTCGTCCCGACACCGAGGTCGGCCATAATCAGAATCTCCTCGAGCTCCTCGTAAAAGTCCTCATCGATATTGCTTCCGCCGAACAGCGAGCGAAGGCCGTCCGCCAGATTGTTTCTCGTCTTGCTCATTCCGTCGAGCAGCCGGCGGAAGAAGCCTTTCTTTTTCTCCGGCTCCTCGGAAACGGCTTCCGCCGTATCTTCCGAAGGCACATCCGCGTCGTCTTCCGTCGCCGCGTCCGGTTCGTCTTCCCCGGATGCCGGCGCATTTTCCGCCTCCGCGGGATTCACCGACTCCGAAACTTCCGCAATAGTCTGCTCCGAAGTGATATCCTCCTTCTCCGAAACGGCGTCCGCGATATCCTCCGCGGTAGCCTCTCCGTCAGCGGATCCCTCCGGAATTGCGGAAGGCTCTTCCCCGGAAAATGCTTCCGTCACCGCATCTTCCGCATCCTTCTTCTTTTTCTTCCAAAAAAACATGAGTCATGCTCCTTCTTGTCATTTGTCGAGCTCATTTTCGATCAGATTGACCGACACCAGCGTGGAGACACCCTTCTCCTGCATGGTGATACCGTACAGCGCGTCAGCCGCCGCCATCGTACCTCTGCGGTGCGTGATGACGATAAACTGCGTCTCATCGGAAAGCTTGCGCAGATACTGCGCGAAGCGGGTTACATTCGAATCGTCGAGCGCCGCCTCAATCTCATCGAGCAGGCAGAACGGGGACGGCTTGAGATCGAGAATCGCGAACAGCAGCGCAATTGCCGTGAGAGCCTTCTCGCCGCCCGAGAGCTGCATCATGTTTTGCAGCTTCTTGCCCGGCGGCTGTGCGTTCACCAGAATTCCCGCCTCGAGCACATCCTCCCCCTCCATGAGTGAGAGCGATGTCTTTCCGCCGCCGAACAGCTCGCGGAACACGCGGTCAAAGCGAACTTTCAGCTCGGCAAATGTCTCCTCGAACTGTCTGCGCATCTCCGCGTCGAGCGTGTCGATAATTCCGAGCAGGGTCTGCTCCGCAGCCATGATATCCGCCCGCTGTGCGCCGAGGAACTCATAGCGCTCCTTCGTCTCGCGGTATTCCTCGATGGCATTGACATTGACATTGCCGAGTTCACGAATCCGGTTTTTCAGCTCGTACACTGCCTTCCGGTTCGTCGTCGGATTCTCATATTCGGCATTGCGAAGCTCGCATGCCTGTGTATATGTCAACTGGTACTCTTCCCACATATAATGGGTCTGGGCATCCAGTTGCTCCTCCAGTTTCTCGCGCTGGTTCTGCAGACGGAACTGTTCCTTGTCCAACGAAGTCATCTCCTTCGAGAGAGACTCCCGCTTCTCGAAGAAATCGCGGTTTTGCTTCGTGATTTCCTCTGCGAGAACCGTCAGTTCCGCAATGTGCGCCTCAGTGTCCTGAATCTCTCTCTGAAGCTCGCACTGCTCCTCCTCGAGCTCGCGGACGCGATCCTCCTTGCGGCGAATCTGCTCCTTCGCTCCGGCGCCGGCCTCCTCGACGCTCTCAAGCTCCTCGCGAAGCCCCTCAAGCTCCCGCTCCAGCCGATCCGCGGAATCCCTGCGATACTCCACGGTCTGCTTCAGGCCGTTGTACTCCGTGAGTGTGCGCACGGCCTCCGCGCTCGCCTCATCCTCGCGGCTTCGAAGCGCTTCAATCTCTGCGCGAAGCTCGTCCGCGCGCGCCAGTCTTTCGGCATTATGCGACTCCGTCTCCGAGAGCCGGAGATCCAGCTCGCGGTTGCTGTCCTTGATGCGCTCGCAGGCGGCTTCCGCATCGGAAACCTCCTTCTTAAGCGCGTCGCGCTGAGCCTGCAAGCCGCCGTTTTGCTCTGTCACATGGTCGAGATTCATCTTGGCGGTATTTTGCGCAAGCATCAATTCCTGCAGAGTCTGTCTCGCCAGTTCCAGGTCGTTTCGCAGAACTTCCCGCTCTTTGCGGTAGCGGATCACCGTGCGCTCGCACGCCTCCGCCTCCGATTTCCGAGCGGCTGTCTCCGCCTCGAGTTCCTCCGTCTCACGGCGACGACCGAGGAGGTTGCCCGTATTTTTAAACGCACCGCCGGAGATTGCTCCGCCTGGCGCAAACAATTCGCCCTCGAGCGTCACAAGCCGCAGCTTTTGTTTGTATTCCTTAGAAAGCGCAATCGCATGGTCCACATTGTCAACCACGATAAATCGCCCGAGCAGATAGTCAACCGCCTCACGGTAACGCTCTTCGGAGGACACCAGCTTCGACGCGATGCCGAGCACTCCCGCCTTGCGGAACACGGCCTCGTCAAATTCCTCCTTCTTCGCGCGAATCTGCGCAAGCGGAAGGAAGGTTGCGCGTCCGAGCCGGTTCTTCTTCAGGAACTCAATCAGCTTCTTTGCCGTCTCGGAGTCGTCAACAACGACATTTTGTATATTGCCGCCGAGCGCCGTCTCAATGGCGGTCTCATAGCGTTCTTCGGTCTGTACAAGATCGGCAACCACACCGTGGATGCCGGAGATTTCGCCCTTTTTCTCCATGACGCGTCGAACGGTTCCGGCATAACCCTCGTAGCGCTCCGTCACATTCCGCATCGTCTCCAGACGCGAGGATGCCTCAATCGCACGCTTCTTCGTGTGCTCCCACTGCTCCGAAGCCTCGGCGATGGATGCCGTCAATTCCCTGATTCGCGCTTCTCTCGCCTCCTGCTCCGCAGCGGCGTCGGCCACCTTGTTTACCGCTTCCTTCAAAGCTTCGGTCGCCTCCGAGAGCGCACGCATCCCCTCATCGGATTCCTCCCGGAAGCGGAGCAATTTGGCGTTCGTCTCCGCACGGGCAATCGTATATTGCTCCAGCAGGGTGTTGTTGTGCTCCCGCTCGGCCTTCAATTCCGCGCTCGCCTGCAAGCCGGCAATCTGCGCCTCCCGAAGCGTCTGCTCCTCGGCAATCCTGTCGGCAAGATCGTTTTTCATCCCCGCGAGAAGCTTCTCCGCGGACTCCTTCGCCTCCGCCAGCTCTTCAAGCTGACGGTCAAACTCGCGAAGCTTTTCATCGAAGGAACCGAGTTCCTCCTCACGCTGCGTCACCTGCTCGCGAAGACGGTTTGCTCGGTCCGTAAACTGCTGTTCCATCTGCTCGAGGTTGGCAATCTGCTCGCGAAGCACCTTCCGGTCGCCGCTTCCCTTCTCGGCCTCGACGCGCTTTGAAGCGGATGTCTCCTTCGCCCTTGAGAGCTCCTCCCGATGGTTTTCCAAAAGATTCAAAAGCCGGTCGTACTCCTCGCGCGCTTCCTCGTAAGCCTGCGTTGCGCGATTCAAATCCGCCGTCACAATCTCCAATTTGCCATCCAAATCCCTGCGGCTGCTCTCGCTCTTCTCATACTCGGAGAGAAACTGGTTCACCTCACGGTCCTTGAGTTCCTCCCGCAGTTCCAGAAACCGGCGGGCCTTCTCGCTCTGCTTGGCGAGCGGCTCGATTCTGCCCTCGATCTCCGCGATGATATCGTTCACACGGGCCAGATTCTGACGCTCCTCCGCCAGATTCTTCTCCGTCTGTATTTTTCTCTTTTTAACCTTGGTAATGCCTGCCGCCTCATCGAAAATCTCACGGCGCTCCTCGGGCTTACCGCTCAGAATCTTGTCAATCTGCCCCTGTCCGATCAGGGAGTAGCCTTCCTTGCCGATACCGGTGTCGAAAAACAGCTCCTGCACATCGCGAAGACGACATGCCGCGCCGTTAATCAGATACTCGCTCTCGCCCGAGCGGTACACGCGCCTTGCCACCGTCACCTCGTCGTAGGAAATCGGAAGCTTCCGGTCGCTGTTGTCGAGGGTCAGCGAGACATACGCAAAACCCATGGGCTTACGCGTCTCGGTTCCGGCGAAAATGACATCCTGCATGCTGCTTCCGCGCAGCTGCTTCGCGCTCTGCTCTCCGAGCACCCAGCGCACGGCGTCCGCGACATTGCTCTTGCCGCTTCCGTTCGGACCCACGATTCCCGTGATGCCGCCGTCGAACTCAAAGCGAATCTTATTTGCAAATGCCTTGAACCCATGAACTTCAATGCTTTTTAAGTACATGTCGATCTCCTTTGCGTCTCCGGCATCGCCCGACCGGCGGGCGGAATTATTGCTGCATATTACGCAGCCGCATCAGCATCTTCCTGGCGCAGACCTGCTCCGCACTCTTCTTGGAGCGCCCCTGCGCCTCCTCCGTAAACCGTCCGTCCACGGTGCATGACATCGTGAAACTCCGGCAGTGAGAAGGTCCTTCCTCGGAAACAAGCGTGTATACCGGCTCGCTTCGGAACAATTGCTGGCATAACTCCTGAAGCGACGTCTTCGCGTCGACAAACAATTGCTCTTCGCTGAGGTTGGAAAGCACATAGCGCTTCACGAACGCCCTGGCGGGCTCCATACCTCCGTCGAGATACACCGCTCCGATTACCGCTTCGAAAGCGTCGGAAAGGATGGAATCGCGTTCCCTTCCTCCGGTCATCTCCTCGCCGCGCCCCAGGCGAAGTAACTCGCCGAGCCCGATATCCCGCGCGCAGATGGCCAGGGAAGGTTCGCAAACGATGCTGGCCCGCAGCTTCGAAAGCTTCCCTTCCGACATCTCTCCGTGATTCTCATACAAATACTCGCTGGTAACCAACTCCAGCACCGCATCCCCGAGAAACTCCAGCCGCTCATTGCAGCCGGTTCCCCGTTGCGCCCGTCCGGATTCATGCGCATATGAACTGTGCGTCAGCGCAAGCACCGCCAGCGACCGGTCGTGAAACCGATGGCTGACAATCTCCTCGAGCCGGGACAATGAAGCCTCCGTCATGGTGCCCCTTTCCGGGAGCTTCCGCTCCCTGTGCTCCGTTAAAATGTGTCTGAGAGATGTTTCTTGAGACGGTCGCACAAATCTCCGACAGTCCGGAATCTCTCCTCGGGATCCGGACGGAGGTCCGCGTCAAATGCATCCGCAAGTGCCAGCCATAACCGGTACATATCGAATGAATCCGCTCCGAGGTCCTCCACCAACAACATGTCCCTGGTGATTGAGTCGCGGCTGACATGCAGCGTTTCCGCAATTACCGCAGCAACCTGGTCAAACATCACAAACCCCCTGTAAGGTTATTCGGTTTCCGTTTTCGCCGCTAAATGCAGGCGAATCTTCCCCTCTATATCTTCCTTCACAAACGCGATGCATTGCGCAAGTGCATTGCGTGTCTCTACCGATGTCGAGTTGCCGTGAATCTTCACGACAAGTCCGTTCAGCCCGAGCATCGGCGCGCCGCCGTACTCGGATGTATCAAAGCCCTTGAGCGTCTTCTTGAGCGCAGGCTTGACGAGCATCGCGCCGAGTTTGCTGCGCGTCGTCGAGAGCATGCCCTCCTTGATTTTGCTCATAAGCGTTCCGGCAAGACCCTCGTACAGCTTGAGGATGACATTGCCGACAAATGCTTCGCAGACATAAATATCCGCAGCTCCCTTGGGAATCTCACGCGCCTCGACGCTTCCGACGAAATTGATGCCCGGAAGTGCCTTTAGGAGCGGGTAAGTCTCCTTCACCAAAGCATTCCCCTTCTCCTCCTCGGTGCCGATGTTGATGATGCCGACACGGGGATTCTTAATGCCCACGACATTTTCCATGTAGATGGTTCCCATCATCGCATACTGCACAAGCTGGGATGCGCGGGCGTCCACATTGGCGCCGCAGTCGATGAGCAACGCAACGCCCTTCTCCGTCGGAATCAACGGAGCGAGCGGTGTGCGCTCGATTCCGCGGATTCTGCCGACAAGGATCTGCCCGCCGGCCAGAATCGCACCGGTGCTGCCTGCCGACACGAACGCGTCGCACTCTTTGTGACGCACCAGATTCAGGGCAACGGTAAGGGATGAATCGCGCTTTCTCCGAACCGCCTCCACCGGCGGCTCGTCGCAGGAAATTTCTTCGGTTGCATTCTGAATGGAAATCCGCGCGGCATCGTAGGAATATTTCTTAAGGTGCTCCTTAATGACCTCCTCCCTGCCGACTAAGGTGACATGAAGCTCGGGATGAATCGCAACGGCCTCCGTCGCGCCCTTGA
>CADBXF010000037.1 GCA_902798585.1 uncultured Lachnospiraceae bacterium | reverse complement strand
TATCCTCGTTTATAATGTATAATTTGCGTTGGATCATTGAAAAGCGTCGAAATAATTCATATGTGGTTTCGGAACAATTCTTTCGCGAATGCATATTTCAAAAGACATTTTTTGTTTTCTTTTCTCCGATTAATTACAACTTCACCATGCGCCCTTCGGAAGGAGGGCGCAATTTTCAAGGAGTGCGAACATGAAGAAAAAACTGATAATCATTTCCGTTATTATACTATCCGTAACTCTGTTGATTGCGGCCAGAGCAATGTATATTCACTTCCGTTTCAAGCCATTTATTGATATTACGGGAGAGGAAGGCCTCCGATACGAGGGGAAGTATGAATGCGGGGTGGTTTTGCCGGCTCAATTTCCGAAGATTCAGGGCAATCTGTATGTAACGCCGATTAGGCATGCGCAAAAGAATGAGAACGGCAAGCTCGAAATAAAAAAAGAACCGCTGTGCGATTTGATAATTCATGTTCGATTCCCTTCAGGCTATAGTATTCGTGCACAGGTGAACGACGAAAACGGTAACGGGCTGGACGACATCTTCCTGAACGAAAATATGGAGTTGGAATCCGACGACGGAAAAGAAATCTACGAGAAATACTATAAGGAAATCAGGGAATCGTTTGTTGTGGCACATACCGTATTTGGCATACTAAATCCCCCGGAGGAGTAAGTGGCGTATGAAGCCTTTGAAATTTCTGATACTTTCTCTTTTCACGGTAGTCGTACTGATTACGAGCATCGAATTGTTTCGGGCATATTGTCTTTCAAGTGAATCCTTTGATCATTTCTATGTGCGGGATTTGAAGGACGACTCCGATTATGAACGTCTGCAAAACATATGCAATATGCTCCAGGAAAACAAGTTGCAATATGTACTTGAGGCTCGTTCCGATATCGACGACGAGACCCTGAGCGTCTCATACTACTGTTCCACGGACGAAGCTCGCAAATGTATGGAGAAACGCTTGCATATTGAGGGGACCTATGTAGGTCCTTTCTACGGAAGTGTCAGGGTGCTTTATGCATCAAAGATTTCATCTCTCATCGGTGAAGGAAACAGTACCGGCAAAGTAATAATCTATATCCTTAACGCACCCGAGGAGTATGCATCGCTCCCCGTGGCCGGAGATTATTTGGAGCGCGAAGTGTCTCCCGGCGAGGAAGGCAGTACTATTTATCTGATTGCAATAGCTGTTATGTTTGCTCTCCTTTTTCTGTTGTTTCTTCTCCTATCCCTTTTTGAAGCCTATCTCTCAAAGAAATATATATCAATTAGAATTTTAAATGGAGAATCTCTCCGAAGCACCATCGGGCGTTCCATAGTATGGGAGATAACCGGAATGACCGCCGCTTTTCTGATTCCTTATCTGCTTCTTTACCGATACTGTCACAATCTTCCTTTTCTGACGAAGTTATGGATTCCGGCCGGTATAGTTCTGTTTCTCGATGTTAGTGTTTTTACTGCGGTAACTCTGCGAATAAACATTCGTGAAACATTGGGAAATGCAGGAAATCCCTCGGGAATTCTGACACTGTGCCGTTTTCTGCAGGTTATCTGTGCGATTGTGTTTCTGCTTTTAGGAACGATATCCGCCGGAATGTTACGGCAGTATTACGATTTACGAAAGAACGATTCCGCAATGCGAAAGTATGAGGGATTCCATTACCTGTCCGGCGTTTATGAGAAGCCATCCGGCAGTGAGCTTGTGAAAGCTTCCGGGCAATCGTTAATATGCCATAATATCGCCTCTTTTCGCGATGGCGACGGGACGGAACACGCCATATTTTATGCGAACAAGAATACTCGAGAGACGGTTTCCGAAGTTACCGGGCTCACCGATTTTCCAGACGATGTAACCGTGTGTTTCATTCCCCGAAAAATATACCGGGAATACGCAGAACAACCAGAGAACTGGGGCGAAGCCAAACAATTTATCGCCTATGACCGGGAGGGCAAACTGACTATCGTGGTGGACGGTATTGAGTATGATAACTCGGTTTCGCTGAAGGATAATTTCTACATAAGCAGCTTCTCCGACCCAATCATTGTTTTTTTCCCGAACGATGAAGAAATGGTCACATGGTGGAGTGATATCCGCCTAATCCGAAAGAATTATGTCGGCATATTTGAAGGGGACCGAACCGATCTGTACCGTTTATATCTCGGCTGTGTCTCGGAGCGGAAATTCGGGGCAATTCTATTCGCAGGAATCGCAGCATTCTCCGGTATACTGCTTCTGGCGTTATCAGTTCTCTCACTTCGCCTGCAGTATTCCGTAAATGCACTTGAGCTCTGTATTCAAAAAACGAATGGCTGGGGCATTCTGGCGCGCTATCAAGAAATGTTTTTCCTTCAGGTCACAGCTTTGGGAATAGGAACCGCCGGCGCTGTACTTTTGGCAAAACAGCTGCGATTATCCCTTGTTACCCCATTCATGTTCGGTGTCGGCTCTCTTGCTGTAATTATACTTTTCATGGTGCTGATGATACAATCTTGGGAGCGTCAAAACACAGTCAAGGTGCTGAAAGGAGGTGCAATATGATTACTCTTAAAAATGTGAGCAAATCATTTGAAGGAAAGAAGCTGTACGAAGATGTTAATCTCACAATTGAAGACGGAGCTTTCCTATGCTTCTCCGGTCCGAGCGGATGCGGCAAAACAACATTATTGAATATTATCGGCGGCTTGGAGTATCCCGACAGCGGAGAAGTTATCGTGAACGGAAAAAAACTCCGCAAACGAATCGATCGGTTCCGCTTTTATCGGGAGGATGCCGGATACATATTTCAGAATTTTGCGCTGGTAGAACGCAAGACCGTGAAACAGAATTTGGAATTAATCCCGCGGAGAAGCCGCTCAGAATATTCCGTTGACGAGGCACTCTCCTTTGTAGGTCTGTCTGATAAGAAAATGCAAAAAGTATACCAGCTCTCCGGCGGAGAGCAACAGCGCATTGCGATTGCAAGATTACTGGTAAAAAAATGCACTGTAATCCTTGCAGACGAACCTACAGGATCGCTGGATTCCGACAACGCGCAGCTTGTTGTCGAACTGCTGAAAAAACTGAATCAAATGGGAAAAACCGTAATTCTTGTCACACATGACAGCGAAGTAAAAAAAGCCGCAGACCGAGTAATCCCCATAGAATCGCTTCACGCATAGTTCTCCTGTATATTAAGCTTTAAAATCTACTTCAGTCTTTTCCCGCAAAACTAAAAAAGCGACACATACGGTATCTGCCGTCACATGTGTCGCTCTTTTTCTCTATGCCGATTGTCGCCGCCAGTCAGCGGATACTTTCCCAAATGTAGGAGAGCACGGTCTTTCGCTCCGTTATAATCTTTACCTGACAGAACAGACCGATTCGCAGCGGAACGGTTTTATTGCCGCCTCCCGTTAAGGCCGTAGCTTCCAGCTCAACCCATGCCCCGCAGTATGTTGTTCCGGATTGCGGATCGAATTCCGCCTCCTGAGCAATCCTGCGAATGTGTCCTGTTATGGTGCCGTACTCAGAAGCCGGAAATGCAGGAATTTCAATCTGAACCTCCTGCCCTACCTTGACATTCGCGATGTCTTTGCCGACAAGATAAATCTCGGCCTGGAAGGTCTTCTCCTGTTTCGGGAAGATATAGCCGACCCGGCTCTCGGCCTGTAAAACGGCATCAAGGCCTTCCTCGAGCGCCGTGTAAAAGTATCCGTCGCTCTTTGCGCGGATAACCAGCTGCCCGTCAACAAGCTCCTCGTCCTTCGGCGTCTTATCGCCCCCGAGAACCTTCAGTTCGTACAGAACAGTTCCCTCCCGGACATACTGACCGTCCGTGACATTGCATTTTACGACCTGCGCGTTATAGTTGCATTTCACTTCCGCGACATCGCCTGTATAGGAAATGGTACCGCCGGTTTCCGCGACAACATCAAATTCGGAGCACGCCATCCAGATTGCGGCGATAATGATAATACCGACTAAACTGTATATAAACCCGACAATCGCCGGATTCGGCTTCTTTTCGTAAATCTCGGCGCTTTCGGACAAATCCTTCATCTCGATTATAATCGGTTTCATGCGTTTGCCTCCTCCGCATCATCCTCATTCAAAGACTGCTGTTTCACCAGTTCGGCGTATTTTCCCTTCAGGGCAATCAGCTCCCGGTGCGTCCCCTCTTCGATAATCCTGCCCTTCTGCATAACGAAAATCTTATCGCAGTTCTTAATCGTGCTGAGACGATGCGCGATGAAGACAGTCGTGACATCCTTCGCATATTCGTGAATCGTCGAATCCAGCGCTCTTTCGGTGATTGAATCCAGATTGCTGGTGGCCTCGTCGAGAATCAGAATGTCAGGCTTTTTCAGCATTGCTCTCGCGATAGCGAGCCGCTGTCTCTGGCCACCGGAGAGATTTGCACCGTTCTCCTCAAGCATAGTGTCATAGCGAAGCGGAAGCTCGTTGATGAAGTCATGCGCCTGCGCCATCTTGGTCGCCTCCGTGACATCCTCCATCTTCACGCCGTCCAGTCCCAAGGTCAGATTGTCGTAGACGGTGCCGCTGAACAAAAATGTCTCCTGCGGAATATAGGCGATTCTGTCGCGAAGCGCCTCAATCTGAATATCCTCGAGATTTCGGTCGCCGATCAGAATCTCACCCTTCTCGGGCGCATACAAATGCAGCAGGAGCTTTGCAAGCGTCGTCTTGCCGGAACCGCTCTCGCCGACAAATGCGACATTGCTTCCTCTCGGAATCTGCAGCGATACCCCTTCAAGCACAAGCTGTCTTGTTCCGTATCGAAAATCGAGATTGCGAATGGAGATGTCCCCTTTAAGATTCTCCGGCGCAGCCTTGCGCAGCTCCTTCTCCGTCTTCTCGGCTTCGAGGTCGAGAATCTGACCGAGCCTTTCCGCGGCAACAACCGCCGTCTGCATCTGCGGCTGCAGGTTAATCAAATTCTTAATGGGATCGAGGAAATATACAAGCAGCGCGTTAAATGTAATCAGACCGCCGATTGACATCTCGCCCCGGATAACACTGAGACCTCCGACCCACAGGATGACAACGCCGCCAATCAGCTCCACGGTAACCTTAAGCCCCTCCTGCGCATTGCTCACCCAGCCCAGTCGGAAAATGCTTTTCAAAAGCTTTACGAACTTCGATTCCATTTCGTGCTTGGCCTTGCGCTCGGCGTTAAATGCCTTCACCGTTTGAATGCCGTTGAGCGATTCCACCATGTAAGAGGTCAGCTGCGCATTGTTTTCCATCACGATTTCGTTCAGTTTCCGATACCGGTTCTTGAAAGCCAGTACAATGATTCCGTAGAGAATCAGAATGAATACCGCGATCAGGAAAAGCTTTGCATTTTGCGAACACAGAATGACTGCGCCGGCCACCGCCATCAAAGTGTCAATCATGATGGTCAGCGTCGCGCCGGAAATCGCATCGCGCACATTGCCGGCATCCGAGAAGCGGGAAATAATCTCCCCGACTTTTCTCGTCCCGAAGAAGTTCATCGGAAGATCCATGACATGGCGGTAGTATCCCAGAAGCAGCGAAATGTCGAGCTTCTGGCTCAGATAGAGCATCATCTGTCCCCGGACGATACTGAGCACGACGCGGAACAGACACAGAAGAATCATGCCGACGGACAGTGTCGTCAGCGTTTTGGTGAGGCTGTTCGGCAGCACGGAGTCTATCAACGCCTTGTAATAGAACGCCCCGAGCATGCCGAAAAGCGTGAGAATCAAAGACGCAAAAAAGATGTGGAGCACCAGACTTTTCTGCGGCAGAAGGAGTGAGAAAAACCGGCTGAAGATTCCTTTGGTTTCCACTCCCTTTTTGAAGTTTGCATTTTTCGTAAGTAAAATCAGAACGCCGGTCCACTGATAATGCGGGGCCTTCCCCCCTTCGGCCGTCTCTCCGAAAAATTCCTCCGGCGTCAGCTTCACTACGCCTTCGGCGGGATCGGAGATTACAACCGCTTTCTTCGTAATTTTCTGAACAACAACATAGTGGACCAGCTCACCGTCGACAATCAGATGCGCGATACAGGGCAGCGGGAACTCCGTAAAGAAGTCCTCCTTTTCGCCCTGAACGCACTTCGCGGTAAAGCCCAGGCGTTCCGCCGCAAGCACCATGCCGTAGGCGTTGGTTCCCTGCGTGTCCGTCCCGGCGGCCTCGCGTATTTTCGTAATTCCGATCTTGTATCCGTTTTGCTTGCAGATTGTGGCCAGACACGCTGCACCGCAATCTGTCATATCATACTGTTTCACACAATAATACTTCATTATTTCCCACTCCGAAGTCCATCCCCGCAAACACTGAGACAAGGGAATATTTATTCTCTTTATTATATAACAAACTGTGTATATATGTCAATTCAAAGCGGGCCGAGTCATGCCGAAGCACACTCAGCCCGCATAAAAACTTTCCGTTCTTATTCAGCCTTTTTCGGATACCGTTCCGAAAAAGCGATGCCGTTCACAGCAACGGGCAATCTGCACTTCGCGCCGATTGCCGCCCGCCGGACATCAGACATTATACATACTGGGTGTACCAACGCTGGCCGACATCAATCCTCGGTCTGGTGTCAGTGTCGGATACCCAACGCAGTTCGATGCACTTTCTGCCGTCGTGTCTCGTACCTACCTGCCAACCGGTAGCCTGGAGAATAATACGAGTCCAGCAATCTGCATACACGGGAATATAGTGACCACCGCCGTTTACGGTCATCATCTCGTTCTGATTCAATGTCTTAAACATAACACTTTTCTCCTTTTCTTCTAAACTTTTTGGTTTTGTTTTTTTGCTCCGGGCCCCCCGGCCCTTTGCACATAAGCAACGTTGCAAATACATTATCGAATACTTCTTCCGCATTTGCAAGCCCTCATTGATGAACGACATTATTTTTTGATGAACGACATAATCGGACGAAAAAAGCCGGCGCAAGCTGCCCTGTCGCCGGCGTGGATTATCTTCATTTTCCGCGGATGGTTTTTACAGATTTCTGTCGATGGTAACATTCTTCAGGAACGCAAAATAAGCCGCTTTCACCTCCGGAAGATACTTTCTTCCGATGGGCACCACGGTACCGTTGGTCATGAGCAGGCCGTCCGCATTAACTTTCTTGACATATTGAAGATTGGCCAGGTACGATTTGTGCGTCCGGATCATGGTCGTTCCCTTCGTCTGTCCCTCGATGACCTTGATGCTGTCGTATCCGGGAATCTCCTCCTGCTCGATGCAGATATTGACATAATTTCCCCTTGCCTGCACGGACACAATCCGGTCCAGGCGGATATGATCGATACCCTGGATTGTCTTGTAGGAGATGTCGATGTTTTCCTGATTTTCCCGTACTACGGTCTTAAGGCAGGTCTCGACGCCCATCGGGTCCAGCGGTTTTTCCAAAAACGCGAGCGTCTTCAGATCCACGGTATCCCATTTCAGCTCCTTGTGGCTCGTCACAAAGACAACGCGCCAGATTCGCTCATTCCGGCGAATCGCCGAAAGCACCTCCAGCCCGTTCATTCCGGGCATTTCTATGTCGAGGAACAACAGATGAAGCCGCTCGCCCTGATAGGCGAGAACATCCTCTCCGGATGTAAATTCGACGAATTCATGCTCCTGATTCACAACATCAAAAAAAGCGCTGCAGAGTTTTTTTATCTGCGCGCGGTACATCTCTTCATCATCGCAAATGCCAATGAGTATCATGTCCCCTCCGAATGCAGAATGCAGAATATTGTTCTGTTTTTGTTCCGTACGATGCGAGAGAGGTCATATCGATTATACTTAAAAGAACCCCTAGGGCCATAGACACTGCTCATGTCATATGACCCTTTCCACTAAGTGTAGTTGTCTGAATTCACAAAATCCTCAAATGTAACTTCAAGGATTAATTCCGAGAATGTAGCAAAGCCACTCCCAAAAATCGTACTCGAACAAAACGAAATTTTTTCCAAATTTGTTGAACATATTGCCGCACCCCCTTCTTGACTACATTATGGGAAGCGGCGACAAAAAATGCAACAACTTTTGGATGAACGACATATTTTTTTGATGAACGACATGTTTTTGCCGTTAAACGATGATTTCGGCGCTGAAAATTCCCGGTTCCTCGGTGATATTGAACTCACCGTCCGCTTTCTCGACCGTGTTCCGAATGTTCATCAAACCGAACCCATGGTTCCGATAATCGCTCTTCGTGGTACCGTGCCGCTTTTTGGTTCCGGATGTGTCACGGCAGGTATTGGAAACACGAATGCATATTCTTTCCCGGAATGACCCGCACGAAATTTTAATCTTCCGCTCCTTACCCTCCTCCACCTGCTCGGCGGCTTCCACCGCGTTGCTTAAGAGGTTGGAGAAAATGACGCAGAGGTCAAACGGTTCCATATCGGTCTCGCCGAGCTGTCCGCCGTCCCATTCCCATGTGATTCCCGCGGCCTGCGCCTTCTGGTACCACTCGCTGACGATGGCGTCCACGACTCCGATTCCGGTAAACTTCTGAACCTCAAGCTTCCGCGTCTCCGCGCGCATCCGCTCCACATAAGACTTCAACTGCGTGAAATCGTCCGCCTGCACGCATTGCTCAAGCGCCGTGAGGTGTGCATTCACATCATGGCGGAACCGGCGAATTTTCTGATCGTTCTCGACAATCTCGCGGATATGCGCCTCCTGCTGCTTCAGACACAGTTGGTAGTACTCATTTTCCATCTTGTAGCGCAGCGCTTTCTTCTCGATGCTCGACTGCCACAAAATCAGGGCGACAAACATGATTCCGACAATCACCATACAAAAAGGTAGGTGAACTGTTTCAGCTCCGTCCTCTCCTTCATCATTCCCTGAGAGATGGCGATGATTGCGAAAAGGCAGACCGAACCGAGAAGTGCAATCAGATACTGCGGGATATTGAAGGTCAGCGTGTCACGCTCCTCCCGCACGCGCTTGCTGCAGAGGAACAGAATGAGAAACACGATTGGGAAAACGGTCTCCGACAGAAGCCCGCGCCATTTGGAATCCATAAAGACAGGATACGGCATTTGGGTGATAAACGACAGAAGGTATGTAACGGAAATCGAAACGGCTCCCGAGGCGAGAAACGCAATCGGAAAAATGAGCAGTACCATAGTGTGCTTTTCCCGTACCAAAACAAGCAGCGACGCCAGCGCCACCATGGAAATGACCACGCCGTCATAGCCGAAGATATAGGATTGGCACAGCCCGATTACCAGAAGGCTCGAAGCCGCCACCACGCCGATGTTAAAAAGGACATTTTTTCGGAACGGCAGACTGATAATCCACCGATAGACAATATAATAACTGACAAAGTTGATAAGATAATCCGCCACCCACAAAACCATGATTTGCCTCTTTCATAAGTCGGTAAACCCGATCTCCAGGTAACAAAAGTACTCGCGTTAACCTGTAACTATACACATAAAAATTATTCCACACTTTTCATGATATGTCAATAAAAACAGGGAAGAAACGGAGCAGCCGCGCGTCGTTTATCGCATCACCATCCGGTTGATAATCCCGGCAATAGCCTCGGGCGTCTCGCGATTCTCCTTGTTCAGCCACACGCAAACCACGCGAAACACGCCGTAGGTGATGTAATTGTAAAAGTATTCAAGCGTCTCGGGACTCTGGTTGACCGAATAGCGGTTCACAAAGGATGTAGTGATTGCTTCCGCCGAAAACAGCTTGTTCGGGAAAGAGGGATCCGCATTGTTGTTGATAATCAGCCTCGCAAATTCAATGTTCTCCGCGAGATAACGACATGCCGACACCAGAATTTTCTCGGAATCGGTCTGATTTTTCTCGATGGTGCTCGAGATGAAGCCGATCAAATCATTTTCCATGTCGGACAAAAGATCGAACTGATTGCCGTAATACTTGTAAAAGGTGGTGCGGTTTACATCCGCCGCCTCACACAGTTCGCGGATGGAAACATGATAAATATCCCGCTCCTTCAGTAATTCAATCAACGCATCCTTCAGCATGCGCTTTGTAACCCGGACGCGCCGGTCTTCTCTCTTCTCCATGACACCCTCCGCGATATGGTTTTTCTGTGAAATGTCAACACGCTGCCGCCGTAATGTTGATTATCTTTCCAAATTCAAAAATCTGTTGGTTGTATAATCAACACATGTCCATTATATTTTCTTCAGAAGGAAAAATCAAGGGAGGTACCCGATTTGAAAAAAACGGCTGATTTTCTGATCGACCGCCGACATATTCTGCTGGCGGTCATGCTTGTGCTCACGGCCGTGTGCGTATTTCTGGCACGGAAAGTGCCCGTCAACAAGGACCGAACGAAATATCTGGCCGACGATTCCGGTATGAAGCACGGAATTTCCGTCATCCATTCCGATTTTCCGGAGGAGGCTGAAAAGTCCTCCGTCCGCGTGATGTTCGACAATCTGTCCGCGAAGGAAATTCCCGAAATCAAAGCGCGGCTCGAAGCGCTTCCGAATGTAAGCAGCGTCGCTTACGAGCCGGACAGCGCAGATTACAACAGGGACAACCACACGCTGTTTATCGTCCGAAGTCAATTTGACTACTCGACGGACGAGGAGAAAGCGATTGAGGACGCGATTGCCCGCGAATTTTCTGGGTATGCCGCAGCCTGCCGCAACGACGATGTCCCGGCGACCGACGTCCCCTTCCGTCTGATTACGATTGTGTTCCTGTTCGGCATCGCGCGGTTGTCATCAACATGGGGACTAATATTGTTCTCCCGCACATCGCCGAGCTTACTACGGCCATCGGACCGATTCTCCAGTTTGTACTCTCCATGGACTACTCCATCATTTTAATGAGCCGCTATCGCCAGGAGAAGAGCCGCAACGCAGACAAAATTGAGGCCATGAAAAATGCCCTTTCCGGCTCCGTATCCTCCATCGCGTCCAGCTCGCTCACAACGGTCGCCGGTCTGCTCGCGCTGGTGTTCCTCAGTTTTAAGCTTGGCCCCGAGCTCGGCATCGTGCTCGCAAAGGGCGTGTTTATCAGCATGCTCTGCGTCTTCACGGTTCTTCCGGTCATGATTCTCGCGTTCGATTCGCTGCTTACAAAAACAAGCAAACGGGCGCCGCAGATTCCGATGGGCCTCTTCGCAAAATTCAGCCACAGAGTGCGCTTTGTGATGCCGGTTGTTTTTGCGTTTCTCCTGGTCGGTTCCTTCGTCCTGCAAAGCTCCGCCGTGATTTCGTTCACCGAGAAAAGCGACGATCCAATCGCTGACATTTTCCCGAAGGACAATACGGTTGTCGTGATTTACCGCAGCGACGACGAGGAAAAGCTCCCCGCCGTCATCGGTGAGCTTGCGAAGGACACGAAAATCAGAAGCATTTTCGGCTACTCCAACACCCTCGGACAGGCACTGAGCGCGGAGGAAATGAGCAAGGCGCTTGCCGCGTACGGCGGAGGTGCGGCGATCGACGAAAACATGGTGAAAATGCTGTACCTGCTCTGCGGCGGAACGGGCGAACCCGCAAGCCGGATGTCGATCCCGGAGCTGTTTGATTTTCTGTGCGACGATTTGTTCACCGATGTGCGATACGCAGGTTTCATCGACGAGGCCACCAAGGCGGCTGTTACCGCAGGTCGCGCAGAACTTGCGGACGCTGTGCGGCAGATGCGGGGCGACACCTACAGCCGCCTTGTGCTCAACACCGGATACGCCGACGAGTCGCCGGAGACCTACGAGTTCATCGATAATCTCGACCGACTGTGCAGGGAATCTCTCAGCGAGTACTACCTTGTGGGCAATTCGGTAATGGTTAGCGAGATGAATGCTTCCTTCGCGGAGGAATACCCGATTATCACGCTGATTACCGCGGTTTCCGTATTTCTCGTCGTGCTGATTGCGTTCCGCAGGCCTACGCTCCCGTTCCTCCTGACGCTGCTCGTACAATGCGGCGTCTTCATCACCGTGACAGCCTTCGGAGCCTACAGCGGCGCAATCTACTACCTTGCGCTTCTGGTGGTGCAGAGCATCCTGATGGGCGCGACCATCGACTACGGAATCGTGTTCTGCAACTTCTATCTCGACAGCCGGAAGACGGACGATGTAAAAACCTCCCTGAAGACCGCCTACGAGAGATCCATCCACACGATTATGACCTCCGGCGCGATTCTTGTCTTCTGCCTCGCATCCCTGGGAATTTTCGCGGAAGCCGCCATGGTCTCCGAGGTTTGCATCACCCTGTTCCTCGGCGTGGTTATCGCTCTTCTGCTGATTCTTTTCGTCCTTCCGGGACTGGTCGCCTGTTGCGACCGGCTGATCGTCGGCCGGCTCTCCCCAGAAAATGATTCCGGATTAAATATTTAATGCGCTGACAACATACCCTGATTCTCAAAGAGCCGCACCGAAAAACACGGTGCGGCTCTTTTGCTTATTAAGGTTGTTCTACATTAGTAGAATTATGCTGTTTCCAGTGTTTTCTCCCGCAGATAAAAACCTGTGTGACGCCCCCTGTCGCGCCACAGAAACACTGCCGTAAGGAATGCTCCGAGGCTCTCCAGCAACAGATCGAGCATCGTATCATACAGTCCTACATCCAGATAACCCTCGTCGGAAAGAAGCTTCCCGTCAACCGAGACGCTCCCGATATCACGAATCTCGGTAATCTCTCCCGGTTCATCGCTCAGGCTGTAGGACCGGATTTCGTGAACAACCGAATCGGTCTGCGCATCCATCCCGAGGAAGAGATCCCCGCCGAACTCGACAAATTCCCACAAAAGTGCAATCGTAACAGAGAAGCAGAACGCAAACACGGCGCCGGCAGCGATTTTACGGGAATCGCCCGTCAGTTTGCGAAACACGAGGTACCCTAAGAGTGCGAACCCGATTCCACCGAAAATGTGCGGAATTTTGTCCCACCATTTTGTGGTGTAGTAGAGCTTATAACAGTGCCCCAGCAGGTAGCTGATGACATAAGATTCCGTGAAGAAATACATTGGGAGGCTCATTTTGCATGTAAAGAGCTTCTCCACAATCCAGGGAAGGAGCACCAGGACAAAGCATTCCAGACACACATCGAGCTGCGCCCAATCCCTCCGGGCGATGAGCAAAAGCAGAGTCACAAGCGTAAACACTTCGGCTGCAATCGCACACAAAAGGCGAAGCATTTTCCCTCTTTCCGCCGGCACGGTCTGCGTCATGGCAATCCCCTCTCTTTCTTCGACAGGCATGATCACACGGTTCCTTCATGCGCTTATACGCATGCATCTAACGCATATGCTTATGCATTGCACAAGCGATTTGAATCATTTTATCACAGCAAAGTGCAAAAGGCAACGGCGTCAATCCGCACGGACGGCGAATCTGCCTTGACATCTTTCTTCGCGTGAGTATAATCATTTTGTGCTTTATTTTTCGTAGGCGGTCAGCCTGTCCGTATCCGGCATTTCCGCGTAAAATGCCGTGCCGCGGCCGAGCCAATCCCAAACCGCCGAACAAGGAGGAATGTATGAAGCAAAAAATCCTGCTCATCCTGCTCGCGCTTTGCCTGTGCGTATGCTTAGCGGCCTGCGGCGATGACGACGATGACAACGGCAGAAAGAAGTCCGATTCCGGCAAGAAGACCGAAGCTTCGGACGACGGCGATGAAGATCCTACCCCGACCACAGCCGCGGGTATCACCATCGCTTCCACTGAAACCTGGGGCGATTTCACGGTAGGTATTCCCGCCGATTGGACCTTCCGCAAGGGCGACGCCCTGGATGAGGAAGACACCCGCTATTGTTCTGTCAAGAAGTCGGACTTTAAGTTCTTTGACTTCAAGCGCGAGACCGAAGAGCTTGCGAACCAGCAATACACCTACAACAAGAACACCTACACCAACGAGCAGAAGGATGTGTCCGGGACCATCGCAGGCATTGAGTGGACCGGCTTCCAGTACAGCGACGGCTTGGGCGGCTACGGCTTCGAGCTGATTGCCACCGTAGGCGGCAAGCCCGTTCGCGTCTCCAGCAGCGGTTTCGCATTTGACAGCGAAGAGGCGAAGACAATTCTCGGCTCTCTGGTTGTAAAGGGCGAGTAA
>CADBXF010000036.1 GCA_902798585.1 uncultured Lachnospiraceae bacterium | reverse complement strand
TCGTACGCATGGCGAAAGGCCGTTCCGTCGAAACTCGCTTCGCTCAAACATCTCGGAACGGCCTTTATGCGTCCTCCCGGACGCTAAGATGAGCCCTCTCGCAGGCGTTGCCTTCTCGAGTAGCAATGTCCCCGCATGGCTTGCGCCTGTCTGTCCCCGATAACGAAGAAATCCGGCGGAACGGCCTTTTTGCGGCACATTCCGGGCGGACGCTTAGCTGCCCCGGGAGGTAATGCTCCCGCATGGCTTGTGCCCGGAACAACCCATACAAAAACCCCGGGCGGGAAGGCCCCGCCCGGGGGAAAGAGTGAAGGGAAGAATCAGCCGCGGCCGAGCTTGTCGAGCAGGCGGAGAAGAAGCTCCCAGGTGCGTTCGACGGAAGCGATTTCCATGCGCTCGGCGGTTGTGTGGATGTCGAGGATGTTCGGCCCGAAGCTGATGGCGTCGGTCTCAGGCATTTTCTCGATAATCAGGCCGCACTCAAGGCCGGCGTGGATGGTCTGGACGAGCGGTTCCTCGCCGTACTGGTCGCGGAAGACCTCGATGAAGGCGTCGCGAAGGGGCGAAACCGGTCGGTACTGCCAGCCGGGGTACTCGCCGCAGCGCGAGACGATGCCGCCGCACAGCGAAGTGAGAAGCGCAATCTTGTCCGCGAGAAGCTGTTTTTTCACTTCGACGGAACTGCGCACCGAGCTGGTGACCGTGACAACATCGCCCGATGTGTCGACGATACCGATGTTGTTCGAGGTTTCCACCAGCCCTTTGGGCTCCACGCTCATTTCGCTCACGCCGAACGGAACGAGCAGAAGGAAGTGAAGGATGTTATCCACCGAGGCGTGATTCATGACGCGGTAGCTGCCCTCCTGAATCTCATACTCCCCGCCGTCCGTCGTCTCCTCAAGCGAAAAATCAACCTTCGGCTCCTGCAGACGGTACGCGTCAAGCAGCTTGCGCTCCGCTGCGTCGAAAGCCTTGCAGATTGCAAAGCGCTCATAATCGTTGACGCAGATCACCATCTCCGCCGAAGTCGGAATAGCATTGTCCTTCTCGCCGCCGCGAATCCAGAGCGGCTGCAGCATCTGACCGCAGTCCATCGCGTTCACAAGCTCCGCAAGCAGCAGCACCGCGTTGGTGCGGTTTTTGTCAATCTCCGTGCCGGAGTGACCTCCGCGGCAGCCGGTCACCGCGATTCGAAGCAGGCTGCCCGACACCGTGTCTCTTCCAACGGAAAATGTCGATTTCTGGGTCAGTCCGCCGGCGCATCCGACCAGAACAATCCCCTCGTCCTCCGAGTCGATATTTAAGAATTGCCGTCCGCGCACATCGTCCGCGGAAAGGGCTTTTGCGCCGTCCATGCCGGTCTCCTCGTCAATCGTCGCCACCAGTTCAATCGCAGGATGCGCAATCGAATCCGAGGCAAGCACCGCAAGTCCGTAGGCGAGAGCGATTCCGTCGTCGCCGCCGAGAGAAGTCTTCTCCGCGTAGAGGTAGCGCCCGTCCTCGGTCTTGCGAAGAATAAGTCCTTCGCGTGCGAGATCCAGCGTACAATCGGGCTCCTTCACCGCAACCATATCCATGTGCCCCTGAATCACAACTCCCGGCGCAGTCTCGCACCCCGGGGTGGCATCCTTGCGGATGATTACGTTGCCGCACGGCTCCGCGATATATGCAAGCCCTCTCTCCTTCGCAAAATTCTGCAGATACGCACTGATTTCCCCGATGTTGCCCGATCCTCTCGGAATCGATGCAATCTCACTGAAATACCGAAATACTTCGTTTGCCGAACATTTTTCCATGACCTTCCCCTCCTGTTTTCGCCGGTCCGCGCACAAAGCGCCCGGCATCGCCTTCAACACTACCGAAACAGCGAAACCGCTGTCCGGATTTGCTTGTAGAATAGCACATTTTCCGTTGCTTTTCAACGAAACTTTCGCAACAGAAAAACCGGAAGACTTTCGTCTCCCGGTTCTTCCGGAAAGTGTTAATAACAAAGGTGAATACTGTCGTATGTCGTCGTGTTAATTAATTCTTTCTCCCCTCACCTGCAGTATAGCACTTCGGCGCGGGAAATGCCACGACGATTTTCGACAACGGCCCGAGAGACCGTTAATTTGCCGTAAATGTCGGCAAATTTGCAGTATTATCCGTCAAATCATCAATTATCGTACTTGTACTCGCCGTCCTTGATATAATCGCCGTTGAGAACGCGGGACAGAAGCTCGGAAGACTTCCGCACCGACGCCTCATCCAAAATCGCAACCCACAGACGGTCGGTCGGCATCGCGTCGCACAGGCGCATGTCGCCGTGTCCGAGCGTCTCATAGGAGGTGATATGCCAGTTCGCGCCGTCACTCATCTGCATCGACACAAGCTGCGCAATCTGCGCCAGCGTGATGTCGGTCTGGAAGCTTCGGGACACGGACGAGAGAAGCGACTCATAGTTCGAGAGCACTCTCGAGGTTGTCATTTTACCGATCAGGCCCTTAATCAGCTCGACCTGATGCTTGCCTCTGGTGTAATCGCCGCCCGAGACATTTTTCCTCTCGCGGGCGAATGAAAGCGCCTGCTTTCCGTTCATGTGGTTCAGGCCCTTGTTGAAGTGCCATCCGTCCTCAGTCGAGAAGTTGAACAGCGAGTAAGCGTCTACGCCGCCGAGCACATCGACAATCGCCTCCACGCTCGAGAAATTCACACGAATGTAGAAATCCACCGGCACACCGTAGAGGTACTCAAGCGTCGCCATCGAATACTGCGGTCCGTAGATTCCCGCATGCGTGAGCTTGTCGCGAAGCTTCGTCGTCTTTCCGGGGATATCGACATAGCCGTCACGCGGCGTTGTGACAATCGCAATTTCCTTCGTCGCCGGGTTGACGGAAAGAAGAAGGTTTACATCGCTTCGGCTTCTCGCGGAAATACCGCCGTAGGTATCGATGCCGCTGACATATACGGTAAACGGTTCCTTGGAAAGGTCGCGTCCGGAATTGTCCGCGCGCGGAACAAACGGAATCGGCTTGGTCGGATCGCGATCCGGCTCGCCCGTAGGATGTGCGGGGTCCGGCGTAGGCGTCGGATTCTCGGGGTCAGCGGTCGGAGTCGGCCCTCCCGTCGGCACCGGATCATCCGCTACGGCATCCATCTCAAGCTGATATACCTCGCGGATCTGACTCGTGAAGGAGTCCTCGATCTCAAGCGCCTCATACACCATATCCACCATCTGCGCATAGAGCGTCTCCATAAAGATTGCCCTTACCTCACCGGTGGTGAGCGCCGCCGCAAGCTCCGTATGTGTTCCGTACTCGGTGAGAGAAAGCTTTGTTCCGGCCGCTTCGTTCAACTTCTCAATCGCCGTTGCCATCGCAATCGACCGCCCCTCCGAGGCGTATCCGACCGAGTAGGACACGACATCGCCGAGCTGCTGTGCCGGATCATCCGTCAGCACGAAAATGCTGTATTGCGACTTCTCAACCGCCGAATCCGCATTGATGTTCGTCGCATCTCCCATCTTCTCCTGCAGCGTGCCGAGCATTAAGAAGAGCCCGATCACGAGACTTGTGAACGCAATCGTCGCGAATTTTCCGACGATCTGAAGATTTTTGAGATAGTGAAGCAAAATGGAAACCGCAAGCAGCAGCACCATGAGCATCGCGATGGATACAAGCACCTGCGTAAGCCCGCGGCCTTTGAAGAAGACGCCGAAGAGCGATTGCAGCTCCTTGTTGGCACAGAGCTTGCCGAAGCAAACCAGATACACGATAATCTGTATGAAAACCATTCCGAGCGACACCGCATGGTTCAGCTTCTCGGGCATCCACCAGAAAAACAGGATGCTGAGCGCGCTTAGGATAAACATTACAATGCACACATCCGCACGCATGAAATCGTTGCGGTAATAGATTGCCACGAAGAAGCCGACCGCCAGCAGCGTAAGGTCAAACGCCGTCACCGCAAGGCGAAGGCGGTTCCATTTGCCCTTCCGCTCCTTCCGCGGTGCAAGTACCATATGCGCCGCCGCACAGGCGACGAGCAGTGCGAGCACAATCAGCACGAGGACAATCTCCATCGCGCCGAGCACTCCGCCGGTCCCGAGCCAGATGGCGGACAACAGCCAGAAGATCGCCTCGGTTCCGAATGCAATCTCCGTATACAGATCCTTCTTCCTTCCGGTCGGCACCGCAAAATATCCGATGATGGCGGCAACCAGAAGCAATACCGTCAAAACGCCCTCACGGACAATCAGCGGAAGCAGTGTCTTGCTGAGACTCACCTCGCGGGCAAGCACTGCGTCCACGACAAATGTAATCAGAATCATCTGCGCGAACAAAAGTATCGCGGTGATTCCGGCCCTTTCTTTCTTAAATGTCATTCGTTTCCTCCCTGCGCGCCGCAGTCATTTTCCTTGTAATCCCCCACATTTTCCATTCATCCTCTCAGCGCGCAAATGTATGCACATTATAGTCCATCTGCCCCGAAAAAGCAAGTCCGATTCCCGGAGGATGCTCTTTCGGGGCAGTCTTTCATGCGCTTCAATTGTCTTGAAATCCCTTGTTTTTCAGGGGTTTCCGCGAAAAATCACCGCGGTCGGTCCGGCTTCACCCCAAAGTTTATAGAATAACGCGTCAGGGTTGTCCCGGGCAGTCTGTCCCGATCGCAAAACCTTCAAAAATCCGGTCGTGACTGCGGTTGTCACAACTCCTTTTTGATGTTTGCGAGATAGGTCGAATAAGCGACGCCGGTATAGCGCTTGAAACACCTCGAAAAATAGTTCGGATCCGGCATTCCGATCTCCTTCGCCACCTGGTATGTCTGCTTGCCGGCAATCGCGGCGCGCTTCGCATGCTCCATGCGGCATTGCATGATGTAGGCCGTGAGCGTCTCCCCGGTCTCCGCCTTGAACTTGCGGCTCAGGTAGCTTGAGTTAAAGCCGAACGCTTTCGCCACCTTCGCCAGATTCATGTCCACCTCGAAGTACCGCGTCTTGATGTACTCCTTCACCTTTTCAAGGCTGTGCGAGCCCTTCACGCCCTCCGTTATATCCGGCTCGTCGCCGCGCGCTTTTCTCTGCTCGTTGAGATGCGCGTACAGGCGGCGGAGCGTCTCATTAATGTCGTCCTTCTCGATCGGTTTCAGGCGGTAGTCGAACACGCCGATGCCGATACACTCCCGCGCGTATTGGAACTCATCGTACGCGGAGAGCACAACAATGGCAATCTCCGGGTAGCGGACCTTTGCAAGCTTGGCGAACTCGATTCCGTCCATGAACGGCATCTGTACATCCACAAAGCACACATCCGGCTGCAGCTCGTCAATCGTGTTGATCGCCTCGATTCCGCTTGCGGCCGTTCCCACAATCTCCATGTTGTACGCCGACCAGTCGATCGTTTTCGACAACAGCCGGTAAATGGCCGGCTCGTCGTCAATGATCATCACTCGATACATGATTTCTCCTTTTTCCGGATTACGGCTCCTTAAGCACGAGCGTAATCCTCGTAAACTCCCCTTCGGTGCTCTCGATGCTGTAGCAATCGTCGCTCTTCTCATAGTAGCAGAACCGCTCGATGGTACGCCGGAGTCCGAAATGCTCGTCGTTGTCCTTCATAATACCGGCGACCAGGCTTCCCCGCATGCCGACGCCGTTGTCGTACACTTCCACACACACATCCTCGTCCTTCCGGAACACGCGGATGCGAATCGTTCCGAACTCGCCCTTCGGGCGGATTCCGTGGTAGAGGCTGTTTTCCACAATCGGCTGAATCGTCAGCTTCGGAAGACGCCTTCCGAGGCACGCCTCGTCAATCTCGTACACATCCTCGAAAATCTCTCCGTACCGAAGCTTCTGAAGCTTCAGATACTTCTTCACAATCTCAATCTCCGTAGAGAGCGGCACCTCGTTGCTTCCGTTGCTTAAGAACTGCCTGTAGAAGCTGCCGAGCGTCTCCAGCGCGTCGTACACCTGGTCGCGGTCCGTCTCCTCGTCGATGGCAAGGCTCGCAATCATCTCGATTGTATTATACAGAAAATGCGGCTTTATCTGCTGCTGAAGCACATTGATCTCCGTCTTGCGAACCGACTCCTCCTTCTCCAGGAGCTCGACAATCAGGCGGTTCATCTCCACAAGCATCTCGTTGTAGCTGTCCTTGAGCATGCCAATCTCGTCGTCATAGGTGACGACGGACGCCCGGCGAAGCCATCCCTTCTTCAGCGACTGCATCGCCTCGGAAAGCCGGCGAATCGGCCTCGTGACATAGATGCGAATCAGCGTATCCAGAAGAAGAAGCGCAATCAGCATGAGGGCGATGGACACCATCGGGATGATAATCATTTTGTATGTAATCGTGTCGAGCAGCCGATAGTGGTCGATGCACGCAATCTTCATGTCCGTCCCGGGAATCACATACTCCGAGTAAATGTCTCTTCGGAAAATGCCCTTCGTGACGAAGGTGTCGACCCCCTTCTCCGCAGCCTCCTCGCGGTACTTGTCAAACAGGCTCATATCTCCTTCTCCGGAGTAGCAAATCGCCTCATTTTCATGGTCCGAAAAGCGGTAGTCGCGCTTCGAAAAATCCTCGCCCGCCAGCGGTGCAAGAAGCTCCGAAACATAGAAATTTGCGCTCATAAAGCCGATCGGCTTCTGCGTTTTGGTATCGTTAAAGACGCGCATCAGGCTCATGATGCTCTGGCCCGACACCTCGAAAATGCCGTCACCGTTCTGCCAGACCACATATCTCCCGTGCCGGTCGCTCAGTGCGGCCCGCCAGGGATTTTTCGCAAAGCAATTCACATTGAAGACGCGGACATCCTGCTGTAGGCAGGCGTACCGAAGGTCGTTGCGGACAATATAGACGGAGCAGACCTCGTCGTAGGGAACCGTAACCTTCCGGATGGAAGAAAGCGCGTCCCACTCAAGGTTTTTGAGCGTCTTCTCCTCCGCGCCGGTCTTCTGCATGTCGTAGAGAAGATACTCGCGAACCGACTCGTCCATCAGAATCAAAAAGGTAAATGCGTTCACGCGCTCCACCTTCGACTGCACCGTGCCGCCGACCGTCTGGAGATTGCTCCGCATCGATTTCATCTCGGAATCCACCATTTGGCGCTGGTAGATAAAGATAAACAAAAGAAACAGGCACACGATATAAAGGATTGAGGTCAGCGCAAACAGTCGCCGAAGCTTTTGCTTCAACGGAAGAGACCGAAACGCGTGATTTTTGCCGTACATCTTCATGAAAGACCCCCGCCGTGCGCACAAAAACACCGAAAGAGAATACACTAACTATAACAAACCCATGCGATATTTTCAATAAAAAACACGCCGAAACGGCGTGCCGTACAAACAAAACGAGCCCGGATAAACCGGACTCGCTTTGCCTTATGCGCAAATAAACATAGTAAGAAGTCGTTCGGACGGATTCCTCGACAGGGTCGGCCGCGCGGGAGAACTCCCGGCGGCCTACCGCACTGCTGCATTGCTGCAACAGCGCTCTCATTCGAGGCTTGTGCGTATATTTGGAAAAATGTTACGATGATGGCAAATTCATTTTCCGAGTTTCGCAGCCATACTCTCCGCAAATTCCTCGGGCGTAATCTGTCCGCCGTACAGACGGGACAGGTTGTTAAGGTAAACCTCGGTGTCGTCCGCAACCATCAGTGTGTCAAACCAGAAGGTGAAGGAGGTTGCACCGCTGCAGGTTTCCGCAATCCTTCTCGGAAGCGGAAACACGCTTGATGTATCGTAATCGACGCGCCATGCCGGCGTTCCTGCGCCGTACAGGTAAGCTTTGCGCGAGACAGCCTTGGCAAGCTCAAACACAATCTCCGCGGCATCCTCGGCATGTTCGGACTCCCGATTGACCATCAGGGTATCCGATGCGCCGCCCATGAAGTCGGTCAACTGCGCCCGCACACCGTTCACTACAGGCACGGGGAAGAAGTCGAAATCATCGGGAAATTCACAATTTCGTTCGTCGTAAAACAGTCCGGCCATCCAGGAGCCCATGACATACATCGCGGATTCTCCCCGGTACAGCTTTGCAAGCGCCTGATCATTGCTGATCTCTTCCGCTTCGCTGTCCATATAGCCTTTGTCAACAATATAGCGAAAAGCTCTCGCCCCCGCGATAAAATCGTCGCTGTTGTAGGAGCCCTGCTTGCGGGACAGAACCTCGGAGAGTCTCTCCGGTCCGACCGACTTCAGCGTAATGGCGTCGTGGAGCATCGCAAGAACCCACACATTTCCCGTCTTGGCTGCGTTGCCGATCGGAATGATGCCTGTATTCTTGAGCTTCTCACAGCATGCCATCCACTCCTCGAAAGTCGACGGCGTGTTCGCAATACCTGCTTCGGCAAATGCCTTCTTGTTATAAAACACAACCGAGACCGGCGTCACATAGGGAACCCCGTAGAGCTTTCCGTCATACACGGCGCCCAGACAGTTCTCCGGGAGATCATCGCGGTAGCGCTCATAATACTCATCGAGCGGAAGTACCTTCCCGGCGTCGACAAAGGACTTCGAAAATCCTCCGGCCCATGTATAGAAAATGTCCGGAAGCTGATTGGCCTGCACCTGAATCGGAAGCTTCGCCTTATACTGATCGTTCTCGAATGTCTCCATCACGACACGATATTTTGACTGGCTGCGGTTGTATTCGTCGATTGCCTCCGTGAACGGACGATGAAACGAATCGCCCGGCGTCGCAATCGTCCAAATTGTGATGGTAATCCGTTCCTGCCCCAGCGGATCCTCGTCAAAGCATCCGGTGAAAAGACAGGCAGCCATCGCGCAAACCGCAACAAGGGAAAGTAAAAAAACAAACTTTCTCATGAACGCCTCCTGCAAGACATAGCATAGTATAGAGCATTTTTTCAGAAATGTGAACGCACTATTTTTACTTATTTTAGCACAATTATTACTTTTTTGCGGAAAACAGTGCATTTTCCGTAAAAATCGTTACCCGGCAAGCCTTCCGCCGACCTCGTTATAATACGAAAAATCCCCGCCGAATACGACGGGGATTCCATGTTTTCCACTGAAGCACGCGGGAATCGAACCCGCGACAACTTGATTAAAAGTCAAGTGCTCTACCGACTGAGCTAGTGCTCCATCCTTACGGAATTTTCATATTCCCCGCAGGAAAATGCACCTTCCGGACGAAAAATCCGGGTCGAATGCCTTGATTTATCAAACGCAGAATATGAAAAAATGCCCAGAACCGGAATCGAACCAGTGACACGCGGATTTTCAGTCCGCTGCTCTACCAACTGAGCTATCTGGGCATGGTATGTATTCGATTGTGCCGCACGAGCAACCAACGGTCGAACACGCCGGAAATTGCGGGGGCTGGATTTGAACCAACGACCTCCGGGTTATGAGCCCGACGAGCTTCCAGACTGCTCTACCCCGCGACAAATTGGATGGGGAAGGATTCGAACCTTCGAAAGCGTCGCTAACAGATTTACAGTCTGCCCCCTTTGGCCACTCGGGAACCCATCCGTATGGGGCCTATAGGGCTCGAACCTATGACCCTCTGCTTGTAAGGCAGATGCTCTCCCAGCTGAGCTAAGACCCCATGTGAAACCGTTCGTCAGCCGAAGCCGAACGAGGTTATCTTATGAAATTATCCGGAAGGTTCCGGCATGATTCCCCGGAAAATGGATTCCGAAAAATCAAACGACCCGAATGGGGCTCGAACCCATGACCTCCGCCGTGACAGGGCGGCGCTCTAACCAACTGAGCCACCGGGCCGTACATCCGAAGCTTCGTCAGCCTCAGGCAAATTCATACCGCTTCTCAGTAACAACTAAGGTCAAGCCCTCGATCGATTAGTATCGGTCCGCTCCACACATTTCTGTGCTTCCACTCCCGACCTATC
>CADBXF010000035.1 GCA_902798585.1 uncultured Lachnospiraceae bacterium | reverse complement strand
GCATGGCTTGCGCCCGTCCGCCCCCGATAACGAAGGAAACCGGCGGAACGGCCTTTTGGCGGCACATTCCGGGCGGACGCTTAGCTGCCCCGGGAGGTAAAGTTTCCGCACGGCTTGCGCCCGTCCGTCCCTGTTTTGCGCACAAAAAACCCTCCCTGCCGGTTACCCGGCAAAGAGGGTTTGCTTCTGATACTTTTGTTACGGGGCGTCCCGCGTCGGTTTTACTCGATATCAATCGGCGATGCCTCTTCGGGGGCGTCGCAGGTGATGGTCAGAAGTCCGTTCTGGAAGTTTGCGCGGACGGTCGTCACATCGATTTTGCCTACTTTGAACGCGCGCTCCACCTTGCCGTAGTAGCGGTCGGAGTAGCGGTCATAGCTGCCGGCGTTGTCCTCCATGCCGGGGGTTACATCCTCAAACTCGCGCTGCGCCTTCACGATAATCTCTCCGTCGCGGTAGTCCACATGGATGTTGGACTTGTCAAAGCCCGCCAGCTCTGCGCGGATGATGATTTTGCCGTCGACACGAATCACATCGGCGTGAATCTTTTTGTTGCGTGTGAACGGATTCTCAAGATTCGGCGCCTGGAAATTCTTGGTGAATTTCGAGAACGGCGTGCGATAGTTGGTCTTGCGCTCCTGCTTCTTCTCGCCGAAGATTCCGTTGCGCTCTACATTTTTCTTGAAATCCTTGATCTCGCCGACGCCGTCGCGCAGGCCCTTGTCGAGATTATCCAACATGTCGTGGAAAGCCTCGGAAAATTGATTGAACAGGTCGTTGTCGTACATATTTTTCCCTCCTTACTGCCGGGTCCCGGTCGGTCGCTTCGCGATTTTCCGCACGGCTTCGAACCGTCCCGCGGCAGGTAAACCACAATTACCTTGTGACTATGTTATACACCATCCGGCCCGTTTCGTCAAGGAAAATCTTACGGCATGTAGTAGAAGGCGTCATCGGGAAGCCTTCCGCCGACCGAGGCGGGGTTTGCCTGATGAAGAACCTCGAGGTATGCGCTGACCGCGGTTTTCATGTCGCTGCCGGTCAGGCAGACGATGTTGCAATACGGGATGGCCTCCTTGGCAATTGCCTTCTTAAAGATATCGAAGTGCTCGGAAAGCTCCGCTGTCTGCTCGACTTCGGCTGCGGCAAATGCGGTGCTCTCGGCATACTCTGCGAGGAACGCGTCCACAGCAGCCTTGTGGCTCTCGAGATACCGGCGGTTTACGACAATCACTCCGGTCACGACGGTGGAGCTGTTGAGCTTCTCCCACTCCTTTGTGACATCGAGCGCGATGCGCGCATCCGCATTTTGCTTGAGAACGGAGATGACATACGGCATCGGAAGCATGGCGACGGTTCCCTTGTCTGCGGCTGCGAGCTTGGCTGCTGCCTCGCTCGCCTCGGAGAGCAGTACGATGTTGACATCCTTGTCCGGGTCGATGCCTGCGCTTGTGAGGAGATAGCGAAGCGTGTACTCGGGCGTGGTGCCGGCGCCGGTCGCGTAAATGGTCTTGCCCTTCAAATCCGTCACCGTCGAAATGCTCTCGCCGGTCTCGAGAATATAGAGAACGCCGAGCGTATTGACTGCGGCTACCGCTACACCGCCGTTGGTTTTTTGATACAGCGTTGCCGCGAGGTTGCAGGGTACTGCGGCAATCGGGATATCGCCCTTGATGATGGAGCCGACGACGGCATCCGCGGAGCCCGCTACGGTAAATGTATAATCGTTGCGGGAGGTATTTTTCTCATCCGCATCCATAAGAGGAAGCATTCCGATTGCAGTCGGTCCTTTGAGAACCGCTACATTGATGTTCTCGCGCACAATCGGCGTCCCGGTCGGGGTCGCGTCCGGCTCGCCCGTCCCGGTCGGAGTCGCTGTCGCAGGTGTCTCGGTTGAGTTGTTCTTTTTTGTGTCACTGCCGCAGGCCGCAAGGCTTACAAGAAGCGCAAGGCAGAGCAGCAGCGTTGTAATTTTCTTCATGGCTAATCGCCGCCTTTCAAAATCATTTTGCGATTGCAGCGGGGCATGCGCCTGTCGCATATGCGTTTCCGCGCGCAATTGCGCCCCGATTGTAGCACAGGGTAACTGCGAAGTCAAGCCGCGTAACGACTCCGCGAAGCCGGCCGCAAAATGCCCTGTCCCCGGGTGGGACTGCCCCGCCCGCCGGGCGCGTTTGCGCACCCCGGCTGCGGGCTCTGCGGCACATCGGAATACGCGAAAACCGGGTTTTTTGCGTATTTTGCATATGACGGAAAATGCGTCACCGCGAGGGGCATTTTCCGCAATCCGGCCGCAAACTTGCTTTCTTCCGTTTTCTATGGTATACTACGAATGCTTTGCGAATTGGCGGCGGAGCGAAAGTCGCCGGTTACAAAACGAGTTTACGGAGGTTTTTGTGCGGATGATGAAACGCGCAATCACAGTATTGTTAGTGCTGGTTCTGGCAGTGAGCGCACTGCCGGCGGCAACGAAGAAGGCCGACGCGCAGATTATTACGATTCTGCCGATGACGGTTTTGTTCGATGCCAACGCCGAAGACGCTCATGTCGGCACGCTTAAGGGTGAGGCGAAGCAGTTCGTTACAATCAACGCCGCCCGCTTCGGCGCCGAGGTGACGAACAAATCAGCCTACCGGCCGATGCACATTTTCCTCGGATGGTACACGAGCCCCTGGGGCGGCGAGAAAGTGACTGCGGACACCGAGCTCACGACTTCGCATGTGTACGCTCACTGGGAAAATGCTTACGAAAAAATCAACAGTCAGATGGACTTCGGCAAAGTCTTTGTCAACGCATTTCGCAGAGGCGAGTATTCGACATACAATTTCGGAACGACGCGTCTCTTCTGTGACTGGAACGGCCAGAACTCCTGGTGCACCGACTCGGCGCTCCTGGAGCTTATGAATCGTGCGCTTGCTTACGACGGCAGACTCGGCACGGTAAGTTTCTTCGACTTGCGTGACATTTTGATGACAAACTGCACCAACAATTCCTGGGTGCCGAACATGACGGTGAGCCGCGGAACGCAGCGCGTCACCGCAGCAGGCAGATCCACGCTCGGCAAGGGCGTGTACGGGAATGTCGGGTACTCCGGCGGGGAGCGTATCAACTATGATTATTCCCACCGGTTTACGACGCTTGAGTTCACAAATAATTACGGATCGCGCCACATTGATCCGTCCACCTATACGGTCACGATTGACTACACGCCCTGGAACAACCGTTGGAAGAGAACTAATAAGGATTACCTTATTTGCATGCTCTCGAAGCATCCGGAGGGCATCTGGATTCAGGTGGATCACCGCGCGAAGGAAGGAAGCCATTGCTTCGTGGTAATCGGCTACGATGAGCAGGGTTTCTGGTATCTCGACAACGGCAACAGCAATGTCGAGAACGGTTCGACCGGTCCGGTGCGTTTCAGCGGGCTGTACGACCAGAATTTCGAAGGTCGGACTTATGCGGAGCGCGAGACGGACATGCTCAACAACTATCTGCTGGCTATGGGCTATGTGGAGCGTTGAGCGCACTGACAATACATGAAACACAGGCGCCCGGACGATGGAGTCCGGGCGTTTTTTGTTGCCCGGAACCGGTCATCTGCCGTAGAAAATGAGCCGCCGATATGGTACAATGGAGATGCCCTTCCGAAGGAGACGGAGGATTGTGCGGAGGGGCGGAACCCGGCGTCGAAGCGGCGGGCGGGAAGGAGAAGTTATGGGCAGGACGGTTAAGATTGTGCATACCGCGGATTTGCATCTGGGGATGCAGCCGGAGAAGGATTTGCCGATCGGGGCGCAGAGGGCGCAGGAGATTGCGGATGTGCTGCCGCGACTGATTGACGAGTGCAACCGGGTTTCGGCGGATCTGTTGCTGATTGCGGGAGATTTGTTTCACAGAGGTCCGCTGCAGAGGGAGCTTCGCGAGGTTACCTATCTCTTCGGGAAGCTTGTGAATACGCATGTCGTGCTGATTGCGGGAAACCACGATTTTATCTCGGCGAGGTCAAACTACCCCGCGTGGATTGCCGCAAATCACTGGCGGCCGGAGGACGCCGCGCAGGGGTCGCGCGTGACGATGCTCGCCGACCGGGAGATGTCGCATGTGACGCTGCCCGGGCTCGGGACGACGGTGTACGGCCTAAGCTATCATACGCAAAATGTCACCGAACCCGTGTACGATGATTTTACGCCGCCGGGCGACGGGATACAGATTTTGCTTGCGCACGGCGGGGACGCCAACGATGCTCCGTTCAACCTCCGGAAGCTTGAGAGCAACGGGTGGGAGTATGTGGCGCTCGGGCATATTCATAAGCCGGGAGAGCTCGCGCCGCGCATCGCGTACGCAGGGTCGCCGGAGCCGCTTGACCGGAACGAGACGGGTGCGCACGGGTATCGCCTCGTGACAATCTCCGAAGCTGCGCCGGGGCGCTATGAGACGGAGCAGGAGTTTGTGCCGCTGGCGGTTCGCGAATACCGCGATGTCACGCTTCCCGTGACGGGGACGACGACGCAGGCGGAGCTTCGGGACGCGGTAAGCGCTGCGGTTGCCGAGGGCGGTGCGCAGCATATGTACCGCATTTTCCTTGAGGGAAGGCGCAACGCGGACATGGAGATTGACGGCGAGAACCTGCGGGCAGCCGGCAACATTACGGAGATCTGTGACCGGACGCTTCCGGAGTATGATTTGGAGGCGCTTCGCGCGGAGCATGCGGACAGCCTCATCGGAATGTACATCGACGCGCTCTCGGAGCAGGCAAAGACGGATGAGACCGCGCAGCAGGCCCTGTATCTCGGCCTGACGGCGCTGATCCGGCGGTGAAGGAAACGGAGAAACACATGAAAATCAACGGGTTGTATCCGGGCGGGTTCGGCAAACTGAAGGACCGCGAGATTCGTTTTGACGACGGAATCAACATCATATACGGGCAAAATGAAGCCGGCAAATCCACGCTTCGCAATTTTCTTACGGCCATGCTGTTCGGCTGGGAGAAGGGACGCGCCAAAGCGGATCCGTACAAAAAATACCGCCCCTGGGACGCCGCGGGAATCTACGGCGGGGCGATGGATTTGACCTATGAAGGGCGCGAGTACCGCGTGGAGCGGGATTTTACGGAGGGCGGACGGTCGCTTCGCGTATATCTGCAGCCGGCGATGCGTGAGATTCCCGCTGAGGGCGGGCTGATGGAGGCTATCGGTTCGCGCGTGACCCGCGCGGGCTTTGAAAATACGGCGATGGTTCCGCAGGGGAGCGCAGCGCCGGGGGACGAGCTTTCGGAGCTGTACGGCAATTATATCGCCAACCTTGCGCTCAGCAAGGACCGCGAGGTGGATGTCCCGGCCGCGCTTGCGGAGCTTTCCGAGCAGAGGAAGGCGCTTGAGAAGAAAAAGCTTCCGGAGAAAGCTGCGGAGCTTCGCCGGAAAATCGGGGAGCTCGAAACGCTCATGGCGGAGCTCGACCGGACGGCAGCCGCGGCGGAGCGGCTTCGGGCGGAGAAGGCGACAATTGAGGGAAAGCTTACGGAGCTCTCGGAGGATCGGAGCCTTGCGGAGGAGCAGCAGCTTGCAGAGTATCTCCGCGAGTATGATGTCTATTGCGAGGAGCTTGAGCGCCGTGACCGTCTGGCGGAGGAGATTGTACAGACAGAGCGGAAACAAACGGAGCTGCTCGACGGAATTCCGGATGTGGAGGAGCTGGAGCAGACCGAAAAGCGGGTCGATTCGCTTCTTCGCGAACTGGTACAGGCGAAGACGGAGTGGAAGTCGGAGCGCGAAAAATTCGCACAGCAGGAGACCGAGCTTCGCGGCCGCAAGCGCAGGAAGGCGCTTTTGTGGATTCCGGGGCTGGTTTTGTTCGCGGCGGCAGCGGGGCTGCTGATCGCGTCGCTTGTGAAGAAGACGGAGAAGCTTGCGTCGCTTCGGCCGTATGCGCTGAGCGCGCTTGTCATCGGCGGCGGACTTGCCGTTGCCGGATGGTGTGCGCGGGCGATTGTCCGCGGAAAATTGCGCCGTTTGGCGCCCCGGAGAAAGCTGCTTTCGGCGGAGCGGTCCGAGCGGCAGGCGGAGATTGAGGCTGCGCTTGCGGAGCTGCCGACGGAGGAGGAGCTTCATACGGCGAGAGACCGCGCGGTTGCCGATACGGCGCGCGCGGAGGAGTGCGAACGCCGGTGCGCGGAGCTTCGCGAAAGGATGACGGATGTCGACGCCGGGATTGCGGCGATGCGGGATCGGACGCTTGCTCATTTTTCGACGCTTGAGCCCGCGGAAGGGCTCAGTGATACGGTTGTCTCGCAGATCCGGGGACATGTGCTTGCGCGGAGCGTGCAGTGTCGAAACCGCAGAAGCGCCCTCGCAACCGAGAAGGAGGAACTGACGGGCGCAATCGCCCGTATGGCGCAGCAGATAGAGGACGGAGAGGCGAGAACGGCGGAGCTGTATGACGCACGGCAGAAGCTTTCGGAATGTGAGGCCGAGCTTGCGGAGGACGAACGGAAAATCCGTGCGCTGGCGCTCGCGGAGGAGACCATCCGGCGGATTTCGACGGAAATCCATGACAGTTTCGGCAGGGAGCTTCGCGACGCCATCTCGGAATTTTCCTCGAAGACCACGGCCGGGGCGTATGCGAAGGTGTCCGCGGACGAGGGGCTCGCGATGCGCACAAGCGGGGGCTCTAAGGCTGTGGAGACCACGCAGCTGAGCACAGGAACGGCGGAGCAGACATTCCTTGCGCTGCGGCTTGCCGTGCTCTCGAAAATGTACGGCGGGGAGCATTTACCGCTTGTTTTTGACGACAGCTTTGTGTATTATGATACCGTGCGATTGCGCTCGACGCTGCAGATGCTGTCGGAGCTCGGGACGCAGATTTTGCTGTTTACCTGCCGCGATACGGAGCGGGAGCTTCTCGGGGAACTCGGGATACCGCACCGCGTGATTTCGCTGTGAGAAACAGGCGGCTTCGGCCGCGGAAAGGGGCGTAATATGAAGCTTTTGGAGGATCGGATTCGCCGCGAGGGAATTGTTAAGGACGGTGAAATCCTCAGGGTGGACAGCTTCTTGAACCACCAGATGGATCCCGCACTCTTCCGGGAGATGGCGAAGGAGTGGCACCGGAGATTTGCCGACGCCGGAGTGACGAAGATTCTGACGATTGAGGCTTCGGGCATCGGGCTTGCCTGCATTACGGCCGAGGAGTTCGGATGCCGTGCGGTGTTCGCGAAGAAGAGCTCCGGGCGCAATATGGATTCGGATGTATATTCGACGAAAATCGTTTCGTTTACCAAGGGTAAGGAGTTTGATGTCATCGTTTCGAAGCGCTTCCTCGGACCGGAGGACCGCGTGCTGATTCTGGATGATTTTCTGGCGAACGGCTGCGCGCTTGAGGGGCTGATGGATTTGGTGAGACAGTCCGGAGCGACCCTGTGCGGCTGCGGAATCGCCATTGAGAAGGGATTTCAGGGCGGCGGCGCGAAGATTCGTGCGCGCGGCATTCAGCTCGAATCCCTTGCGATTCTTCTCGATATGGAGGGCGGAGAGCTCGTCTTCGAGGAGGACGGAAGATGAGATTTTTGATACAGCGCGTGACCGAGGCGTCGGTCATGGTGGAGGGCGAGACAATCGGTGCAATCGGCGCCGGATTTCTCGTGTTTTTGGGCGCGTGTGAGACCGACACGGAAGCGATTGCGGACGCGATGGTGAAGAAGCTTGTCGGGCTTCGCATCTTCGAGGACGAGAACGGGAAGACCAACCGGGCAATCGGCGATGTCGGCGGGGAGATGCTGGTCGTTTCGCAGTTTACGCTCTATGCGGACTGCCGCCACGGAAACCGCCCCTCGTTTACGCGCGCGGGCAGCCCGCAGGCCGCGGAACATCTGTATGAGTATGCGGTTGCGCAGCTTCGCGACCGGTACGGCATACGCGTACAGACGGGAAGCTTCGGAGCGGATATGAAGGTTCGGCTCTTAAACGACGGACCGTTCACCGTTCTGCTGGACTCCGCGGAGCTTGGGAAGGAGTAGGAAAATGGACCGAAGACCTGACAATACAAGGCGAAGCGGCACCTCCGGCAGCAGCCGGGGAACCCGTTCGGGAAGCCGGACAAACAGCCGCAAACGCCGTAAGCAGAGAAATCGGAGGCTGGCCATCCTGTGGCTTTGTATTCTCGGCGTGATTCTCGCGCTTGCTCTGATATTTTTCTTATCCTCCGATTCGAACGAAAAGAAGGCGACGCCGGACTCGGGAACGGTAACGGGAGAGCCGACGAAGCCCCTGACACCCGGCGGGAACGGCAACGGTACGCCGGACCCGGACAATCCGACGCCGACGGAGGAGGCCGGAATCGATTGGAAGACAATGCCGCTGGCGGCGCTTGAATTTACCGAGGCGATGTCCTCGAACTCCCTCTATGCGGAGCTCGACGGGACCCACCCCGACTGGATTGAACTGCACAATCGCTCGACCGGGACAATCACGCTGAGCGACTACTGGATTTCCGACAACAAGGACAATCCGCAGAAGTACCGTCTGCCGGAGGTGACGCTCGGACCCGACGAGCGGTACATCCTGTATTGCAACGGCAAGGGCGAGGGCAACCAGGCGCCGTTTAAGCTGAGCTCCACGGGCGAGAAGGTGTACCTCTCCAACGCGGAAGGATTTTGCGACCGCATTAAAATCCCGGAGGATCTTCCGAAAAATGCGAGCTTCGGACGGACGGGCAGCGAGTGGCTTTACTACGATGTCCCGTCGCCGGGCAACCCCAACAACGCGGGCTATGCATCGCGCACAACAGTTCCTGAGGCAAGCATCGCCTCCGGCGTATATCCCGACCCGATCTCGGTAACTTTGTTCGGCGAGGGAACCATTTACTATACGCTTGACGGCAGCCGCCCGACGACGGCGTCGAAGGTGTACAGCGGCGCGATTCCCATCAGCGGGGTGACAACGCTCAATGCCGTCTCCGTCAAGGACGGACGCGCGAGCGACCTCGGTTCGTACACTTATGTAATCGGCAAATCGCATACGCTCCCGATTCTCGTTCTGAGCGGCCCGTATGAGACGACGGTCGGACCCAACGGTGTCGACCAGCTGAACAAGAAGGGGCAGGGCATCGAGGCAGAGGTCACGATGACGCTGATTGAGGACGGCGAAGCCAAATTTGCCGTGCCGTGCGGAATCACGCTCCACGGCAACAACAACGGAAGCCGTGACGCCGCGAAGAAGAACTTTAATGTGCATTTCCGCGCGGCATACGGCGTGAGCAAGCTCAGGTACAAGGTTTTCGATGACCTTGAAATCGACACTTTCAACTCGCTGCTTCTCAAGGGCGGAAGCGAGGATTGGGCCCGCTCCATGATTCGCGACGAATTCATGACGCACATGGTCATCAACAATACGGCGCTTCTCGCGCAGCAGTGCAAGCCTGTCGTGATGTACCTCGGCGGCGAGTACTGGGGTATCTATTTCATCCGCGAACGCTTCAGTGCGGACTATATCGCGTCGCACTTCGATGTTCCCGAGGATTCGGTGGATCTGATTTCCGGTGTCGGCCGTCTTGAGGAGGGCAGCACAAAAGACTTCAATGCGCTTGTTAAGTTCGTGAAAAATAACGACCTGAGCAAGGACGAGAATTTTGAATATTTTGAGAGCCGCGTCGACATCAACAGTCTGATGGACTGGTACATTTGCCGCTCGTACCACGGCGACAAGGATTTGGCCAATGTCCGGTACTTCCGCTCTTCGGAGGGCGACAACAAATGGCGTTGGATGTACTACGACATTGACTGGGGTTTTGACCCCGATTCGAGAACTCAGGCAAACCCGGTCTCCGGCATTATCACGACCGGAGAACAGCATGTTCTTATCTACAAGCTGGTGCACACGCAGCGCGGCCGCGACCTGTTCCTCAAGCGATACGCTTACCTGATGAACACGATTCTCAACGAGGACTACATCACGAAGGAACTCGACCGCTGGCGCGAGATTCTGACGCCTGAGGCTGCCGCGGATCGCGAGCGCTGGGGCAGATCTCTGGACAGCTGGAACAAAGCGGTGGACTATCTTTACACCTATGTAAAGGACGGCAAGCGCGACAAGGTTGTGCTCGCCGACATCAAAAAGTACTTCGGTTTGTCCGACGCCGAGATGAAAGCTTATTTCGGCGACAAATACAACCCGTAATCCCTTCCCGGGCGGAGCCCTTCCGCCCGGGTTTTTTTGTGTGGGCTGTTCCGGGCGCAAGTCATGCGGGAACTGCACGGGGCATCTAAGCGTCCGCTTTGTACGCATGGCGAAAGGCCGTTCCGTCGGTGGCTGCCTTATGTGGGGCCCGGACGGGCGCAAGCCATGCGGGAACTGCACGGGGCATCTAAGCATCCGCTTCGTACGCATGGCGAAAGGCCGTTCCGTCGAAACTCGCTTCGCTCAAACATCTCGGAACGGCCTTTATGCGTCCTCCCGGACGCTAAGATGAGCCCTCT
>CADBXF010000034.1 GCA_902798585.1 uncultured Lachnospiraceae bacterium | reverse complement strand
AAACAAAGGCAATACTAAATGTACTACTTTGCAAAAGTAATTGCCAGTTTGCAGATGTAGTTGCAAGCAAAAACAAGCGTTTAAAAAAACATTTCTAGATTCCGCGATTTGTGTATAAGTACTGAAAATCGGACTCAATGTTTGTTACACTTCGGGTGTCGAAAGGAAAACCGCTTCCGCGGGACGGTCTTTTGTGAGAAAATGCGCGCTGTATTTTGGCGCTTCTGCGAATGGACGGCGCCCCCGGAATGCGGTATAATTATCTCGCATTGGCGGGAACGGACGGCGGACGGCAGTCGTGAGAAAAATGAGCAAATTTACATTTTTCGATTGACAAGAGCGGGAAGTCGGTATATTATAAAAACAGAACAAATGTTCGGAAAGGCGGAGACAGAGATGGCTACGGAAGAAAAGTTACGCGCACTGGAGGCAGCAATCAATAAGCTGGACAAGTCCTACGGTAAGGGAACGGTGATGAAGCTCGGTGAGACGAACGCGGCAGCCGGTATTGAGGCGGTTCCGACGGGGTCGCTGAGTTTGGATATTGCATTGGGAATCGGAGGCTTTCCGAAGGGGCGTGTGATTGAGATCTACGGGCCGGAGTCGAGCGGTAAGACGACCGTTGCCCTTCATGCGGTTGCGGAAGTGCAGCGCAGAGGCGGTATTGCGGGCTTTATCGACGCGGAGCATGCGCTCGATCCCGTATATGCTGCGGCAATCGGTGTCGATGTCGATAATCTCTATATCTCGCAGCCGGACGACGGCGAGCAGGCTTTGGAGATTGCGGAAACACTGGTGCGCTCGGGCGCAGTAGACATCGTGATTGTCGACTCGGTGGCGGCGCTTGTTCCGAAGGCGGAGATCGAGGGCGATATGGGCGATTCCCATGTCGGTCTGCAGGCGCGTCTGATGTCGCAGGCACTTCGCAAGCTTACCTCCGTCATCAGCAAGACGAATTGTATCGTTATCTTTATCAACCAGCTGCGTGAGAAGGTCGGTGTCATGTTCGGCAATCCTGAGACCACGACCGGCGGTCGTGCGCTTAAATTCTATGCTTCGGTTCGCCTGGATGTGCGCCGTATTGAGACAATCAAGGCCGGCGGTGAGGCAATCGGTAACCGCACCCGTGTCAAGGTTGTGAAGAATAAGGTGGCTTCCCCGTTCCGCGAGGCGGAGTTTGATATTATGTTCGGCGAAGGCATCTCCCGCGAGGGCGATATTCTGGATCGCGCCTGCGATTTGGATATTGTCAATAAGAGCGGCGCATGGTTCGCTTATCTCGGCGAGAAGATCGGTCAGGGCCGCGAGAATGCGAAGGCATATCTCAAGGAGCACCCGGATGTTCTGGCGGAGATTGAGGCCAAGGTTCGTGACAAGTGTATCGCAAAACCCGAGGAGCCGGCTGAGAGCGACGAGTAAGGCGGAGATTGGAAAAAGAAAATGACAGTGACTGATATGACGCCGAAAGGGCGGCAGCAGCTGATTCTCTGGATCGACGGTGAGAAGAGGGGCTTTTTGGAGCGCCGCGATGTGAATGCCCTCGGCCTGGAGATCGGCAGTGAAGTGACGCAGGAGCAATGGCAGAAGATTACCGCGGAGAGGATTCTCCCGCGCGGGAAGAAGAAGGCGCTTGAGCTTCTGGAGAGACAGGACCGCACCACCAGGGAACTGCATGATCGTTTGATTGCGGCAGATTATACCGAGGAGCAGACATGGGATATTATTGCATATGTCGTCTCCTTTCACTATATCGACGAAGCGCGCTACGCTTACCAATTCATCCTGAATCATGCAAAGACCAAGAGCCGCAGGGAGATTACCCAGGTGCTTGTATTAAAAGGTGTTGACAAGGCATTGATTGAACAGGCCTACACGGAGTATGAGGCGATGACGCGCGGCAGTGCAGCCGAAATATCCGCAGACGATTCCGACGGTACTTCCGTTGAGGAGGCAGCCGTAAGACGGTTTGTAAGTCAGAGAGTACACGGCCGGGAGATGACGCGCGAGAAGCGGAAGAAAGTGCTTGCGGGACTCCTGCGAAAGGGCTTTTCTTATCCGGCAATCCGCGCTGTTTTGTCCGAATATACGACGGTTGACGGTGATTTCGAAGAGGATTTTCCGGAGACCGTTTGAGCCGTGATTATGAAGTAATCATTTGCGGTGAAACAAAAGATTCGAAAGGCATGAAAACAATGCTTCGGTTTTTTGTTTCGCCGCTTTTTTTGTGTTGCATTTTAGGGGGGCATACTATATAATGTTACTCGGTGCAATTTGGTTTATTGCAATACCAAAGATACCTGTGTCAGGGTTTTTAAGGAACAGCGCGGCGCATTATTTCCGCGATTTGCCGGTTAAAACGACACAGTTATAAACATATCAACGGAGGGCTGAACATGAGTAGTACAGCGAAGTTGTCCGCAAGGGAACGGATTGAGACCTTGCTGGACGCCAACAGTTTTGTTGAAATCGGTGCTCTTGTGACGAAGAGAAGCACGGATTTCAATCTGCAGCAGACGGACGCTCCCGGCGACGGTGTTATCACCGGCTACGGCGTAATCGACGATCGTCTGGTGTATGTGTACAGCCAGGATGCCGCTGTTTTGAACGGTACCCTCGGTGAGATGCACGCAAAGAAGATTGCAGGTCTCTATCGCCTGGCAATGAAGACGGGTGCCCCGGTAATCGGTCTCGTCGACTGCGCAGGTCTTCGCTTGCAGGAGGCTTCCGATGCGTTGGCCGCTTTCGGTCGTTTGTATAAGGCGCAGGCGATGGCTTCCGGTCTGGTTACCCAGATCACGGCAATCTTCGGCAATTGCGGCGGCGGACTTGCGGTTCTTGCGGCAATGAGCGATTTTACGGTGATGGAGAAGAGCAATGCGAAGTTGTTCGTCAACTCTCCGAACGCGATTGCAGGCAACAACGAGGGCAAGTGCGACACAGCTTCCGCAGCATTTATGGCAGAGTCCGGTATGGTGGATGCCATCGGCGAGGACGAGGCGGATACGCTTGCGAAAGTTCGCGAATTGATCGCTGTATTACCTTCCAATAATGAGGATGACGCGCAGGATGCATGCACGGATGATTTGAACCGTGCGATTGCAGCGTTCGCGTCGGAGTCGGAAGATCCCGCGGTTTTGGCGAAGGATCTCTCCGACAACGGTTTGTTTGTCGAGTTGAAGGCAGATTATGCTCCCGAGATGGTTACCGGTTTCATCCGTTTAAACGGTGCAACCGTAGGCTTGATTGCCAACCGTACGGTTCTCTTCGATGAGAAGGGCAAGAAGGCGGCATCCTTCGACGCGGTATTGACGACCAAGGGTTGCTATAAGGCAGAGAGCCTTGTGAAGTTCTGTGATGCATTCGGGATTCCGGTTGTAACGCTCACCAATGCTACCGGTTACGCAAACACGGCGGCAGAGGCAAAGAACATCGCTATCGCTGCAGGCAAGCTTTCGTATGCATTTGCTTCCGCAACGGTTCCGAAGCTCAATGTCATAGTCGGCAAGGCGTACGGCAGCGCTTATGTTACGATGAATTCGAAGTCGCTCGGCGCGGATTTCGAGCTTGCTGTTGAGGGCTCCGAAATCGGTGCAATGGATGCTTCGCTCGCTGCGCAGATTGTATTTGCAGATGATCTTGCAGGCGCTTCCGACAAGGATGCGGCGCTTAAGGAGAAGGCTGCGGAATACAAGGCTACTTACAACAATTGTGAGAATGCTGCGAAGCGCGGTTATGTGGATGCCGTCATCGACGGTTCCGAGCTTCGTGCACAGATTATCTACGCTCTGGAGATGCTTGCGACCAAGCGTGAGCTTCGCCCCGCGAAGAAGCACGGAACGGTATAAGCGAAGGAGGAACCTATGAAAGGATTACTGTTCGCGATAAAACTGCCTGAGTCCGGGGTCCTGCTTCGAGCGCTTGAGAATACGGTGATGGGTATTTCCATCGTGTTCTGTATGCTGCTTCTCATCTCGTTTATCATCAGTCTTCTGGGGCTGATCGGAAAAATCGGGAACAAGTCGAAAGCGCCTGTGAATGTTCCGGTTGTTGAGAGCGCAAGCGACGAAACGGATGATCTTGAACTGGTTGCAGTGATTACTGCGGCTGTCTATGAGTACGAAAAGGCGATGGGAAATGATGTTCAGGCCGGCGGTCTGGTGGTTCGCTCCATTCGCAAAGTCAATAAATCGAAATGGCAGAATGCCTGAATCAGGAGGATAACATGAAAAACTATACCATTACAGTTAACGGCAATGTATACGAAGTAAGCGTAGAAGAGAGCGGCGAGCAGAGCGCACCGGCAGCTGCGGCAGCTCCGAAGGCAGCTCCCAAGGCAGCTCCGAAGGCTGCAGGTCCGCAGGGCGGCGTTAAGATTTCCGCTCCGATGCCCGGCAAGATTCTGAAGGTTGCTGCTGCAGCCGGCGCTTCGGTTAAGAAGGGTGATGTCCTCGTGGTTCTCGAAGCCATGAAGATGGAAAATGATATCGTTGCTCCTCAGGACGGTACCGTTGCAAGCATCAATGTTTCCGTCGGTCAGAGCGTTGAGCCCGGTGAAGTACTTGCGACAATGAACTAATCGATTGTTACAACGAATATCGGGAGGGTAACGAACATGCAGTATATTTTAGATACATTGGGGAACCTTGCAAAGTCCACGGCGTTTGCTTCCCTTTCCTGGGGCAATCTGATCATGATCGCGGTTGCATTGGGCTTCATGTATTTGGCGATTGCCAAAGATTACGAACCTCTCCTTTTGGTACCGATTTCGTTCGGTATGCTTCTTGTCAATCTCTATCCCTCGATTATGGCGGAACCGATTGACCATGTGTATACATTCTATAACAAAGACGAAAAGATTGCGGAGTTTAAAGGTGAGGAAGTTAAATTCTTCAACTATAACGAAGATGAGTTGACCTGTTATTATGTCGATGCCGAGATGTTCTCGGAATGCAACAATAACGGCATTTTCCAGGCGAAAGGTTTCACATCGGTGAAGCAGTGCTATGAATACTGCGATGTGAGAACCAAAATGAACGAGGACGAGCAGAGACTTGCGTTTATTTATGTCATCTATCTGGATGCCTCGGACAACCAAATCTTCAGCATGGTGAAAGACCAGGGAAAATACTCTGATTTTTCCTGTGCGGGAAGCACCCGCATGGAAGATACCAAGCAGGCCGGCGGCCTCTTGTACTATTTCTTCCAGCTGGATGAGTGGGCGATTTTGCCCTGCCTTATCTTCATGGGCGTAGGCGCGATGACCGACTTCGGTCCTTTGATTGCCAATCCGAAGAGCTTCCTCCTCGGAGCAGCAGCGCAGCTCGGTATTTTCTTTGCTTATCTGTCGGCGATTTTCCTTGGATTCAATGACAAGGCGGCGGCAGCGATTTCCATCATCGGCGGTGCCGACGGCCCGACATCGATTTTCCTTGCAGGCAAGCTCGGTCAGACGAAGTATATGGGTGCGATTGCGGTTGCAGCATACTCGTATATGTCGCTCGTGCCGATTATTCAGCCTCCGATTATGAAGCTTCTCACCACGAAAGAGGAGCGGAAGATTAAGATGGAGCAGCTTCGTCCGGTTTCCAAACTGGAGAAGATTTTGTTCCCGATTATTGTTACGATTGTTGTAGTTGCGCTCCTTCCGGATACGGCTCCGTTGGTCGGATGCCTTATGCTCGGTAACATTTTCCGTGAATCCGGTGTGGTTCGCCAGCTGCAGGAGACGGCTTCGAACGCAATGATGTACATCGTGGTTATCATCCTCGGTACCTCCGTAGGCGCTACGACGAGTGCAGAGGCATTCCTGAAGCTTGAAACGATTAAGATTGTTGCGCTCGGTTTGATTGCATTTGCTGTCGGTACCGCAGGCGGCGTGATATTCGGAAAGATTATGTGCAAGGCTACGCACGGTAAGATTAATCCGCTGATCGGTTCTGCCGGCGTTTCCGCCGTTCCCATGGCGGCGCGCGTATCCCAGAAGGTCGGTGCGGAGGAAGATCCTTCGAACTTCCTGCTGATGCATGCGATGGGACCGAATGTAGCCGGCGTTATCGGTACCGCAGTTGCGGCCGGTGTATTCATGGCAGTGTTCGGCGTATAATCAGAGTCGGAATGTGTTTTTGGGACGCGAAAGCATTTTTCGCAAAATGTCCCGCAACAATAGTGACACATCCGACACCCGGATGTGAGTAAGGAGAAATCAATGGCAGATCAGGTGAAAAAACCGGTTAAGATTACAGAGACCATTCTGCGTGACGCGCATCAGTCTCTGATTGCTACAAGAATGCCTACGGAATTGATGCTTCCGATTGTCGACAAGATGGACAAGGTCGGCTATCATTCCGTAGAGTGCTGGGGCGGAGCAACGTTTGACGCGTGCCTCCGTTTCCTCAAGGAAGATCCGTGGGATCGTCTCAGAAAGCTCCGCGAAGGTTTCAAGAACACGAAGCTGCAGATGCTCTTCCGCGGACAGAACATTCTCGGCTACAATCATTACGCCGATGATGTTGTAGAGTATTTCGTACAGAAGTCGATTTCCAACGGTATCGATATCATTCGTATTTTCGACTGCCTGAACGATCTTCGCAACCTTAAGACCGCGGTTGACGCGACCAAGAAGGAAGGCGGCCACGCGCAGATTGCGCTCTCGTACACTTTGGGCGATGCTTACACCCTTGAGTACTGGGAGAAGACCGCAAAGCAGATCGAGGAGATGGGCGCGGATTCCATCTGTATCAAGGATATGGCAGGTCTTTTGGTTCCGTACAAGGCAACCGAGCTTGTGTCCGCACTGAAGGCAGGAAGCTCGCTTCCGATTCAGCTGCACACGCATTACACCTCGGGTGTCGCTTCCATGACATACCTCAAGGCCGTAGAGGCAGGCTGCGATATCATCGACTGTGCGATGTCGCCTCTTGCGCTCGGTACCAGCCAGCCGGCTACCGAGGTTATGGTGGAGACCTTCCGCGGCACGCCGTATGACTCCGGCCTCGATCAGAACCTTCTTGCAGAGATTGCAGAGTACTTCCGCCCTTACCGTGAGGAGTGTCTCAAGAGCGGCCTTCTTAACCCGAAGGTACTCGGCGTAAACATCAAAACTCTTATGTATCAGGTTCCCGGCGGTATGCTTTCGAACCTCGTATCGCAGCTTAAGGAAGCCGGCGCTGAGGATAAGTTTGAGGCAGTGCTTGAGGAAGTTCCGAGAGTTCGTAAGGATTTCGGTGAGCCCCCGTTGGTTACCCCGTCCTCGCAGATTGTAGGTACGCAGGCTGTTCTCAATGTCCTTCAGGGCGAGCGCTACAAGATGGTAACGAAGGAGTCGAAGAAGATCCTCTCCGGCGAATTCGGCCAGACCATCAAGCCGTTCAATCCTGAGGTACAGAAGAAGTGCATCGGCGATGTAAAGCCGATTACTTGCCGTCCGGCCGATTTGATCGAGCCGCAGCTTCCGAAGTTCAAGGAGGAGTGCAAGCAGTGGATTCAGCAGGAGGAGGATGTATTGTCCTACGCGCTGTTCCCGCAGGTTGCAACCGAGTTCTTCAAGTATCGCCAGGCTCAGCAGACCGGCGTCGATGTGACGAAGGCAGATGCTGCTACGAAGTCCTACCCGGTATAATTGTTGATTGCATTCATAAACCGCCCGGCAGTGATGTCGGGCGGTTTTTTGAAAATACTTTTTAATGATTTGCTGCAGAAGTTGTCATATAGAGTAGGGGACAGGATTTATGCAAGGGGGAAGGCAATCCATGGATGATGACCGGATCGTTGAATTGTTCTTTCAAAGGGAGCAAAGGGGAATTGCGGAGACACAGCAGAAGTACGGAAACTACCTTCACGCCGTGGCTTACCGGATCCTCGGCAACACAGAAGATGCCGAGGAGTGTGTTAACGATACGCTGCATCAGGTTTGGAACCGGATTCCGCCCGAGCGGCCGTCGGTATTTCGGATGTTCCTCGCCAAATTCACCCGCAACTGCGCGATCAACCGTTACCGGAAATCGCATGCTGCGAAGCGGGGCGGAGGTGAGGTAGCACTTGCACTCGAGGAGCTCGGAGAGTGCATCGCCGGCAATTCCGACCCCGAACACTCGGCGATGTCGGGGGAGCTGGCGGCAGCCGTTCGCGAGTTTGTGAAGTCGCTGCCCGAGCGGGAGGGAAACATTTTCCTTCGACGCTATTTCTTTACGGAAAATGTATCGGTTATCGCACAGAAATACGGCATCAGCTACAATAATGTCAACGTCGTATTGTGCCATGCCCGGAAGAAGTTGCGGGAATATCTTGTGAAGGAACAGTTCCTGTAGGGGAGAAAGGAGAGATCATGAAGGCGGATGATTTGTATGACAGCATCGGCACGATGGATGAGGAGCTTTTAGAGCGCAGCGAGACGGCGGGACCGACGGAGCGAGGAAACGTCAACGTCCGAATGATTGCCGTTCGGGTCGCAGCTTTGGTCGCGGCTGCGGCTTTGATTGTCGGAATTGTTTTGATTCTCAAGTTTGTCCTTGGAAGGAATACGCCGAAGAATTCTTTCGACCCGGCTGACGATCCGGTACTGAAGGAGTTCGTGCTGGCGGGAGCGACACAGCCGACGGACGGAGAAGAGCCCGATCAGAATGATTATCCGGATACGGAGGACGGCAGAGAGGCGTATCGACTTGACTATGTCGCATGGGAGAAAGAGCGGAGCCAGCGATTGTCGTTGATTACGACGTACGGCAAGGAAAAGGCATTTGACGCCGTGCAGAGGTTTGCTTCCCGAAGTTTACAGGCTGTATTGGCGGATCGAAACGGGCAAAACTGCGTGTATTCGCCGCTTAACATTTATTTGATGCTGGGCCTGCTAGCGGATTCGACGGGCGGCGATTCGCAGAAACAACTTCTGGAACTGGCCGGTTCGGACAGCGTCGAGGATCTGAGGGCCCGTTCAAAAGCATTGTGGAACCGCTTGTATTCCAACTCCGAATCGGCAAAGTGCATCCTCGGATCTTCCGTGTGGCTCAGCCGACAGGCTGAAAAAGCGTATCAGCAAAAGACACTCGAGCGACTGGCAGCGAACTACTATGCGTCCTCCTTCATCGGGGAGATGGGAAGTGACGAGTACAACCGTGCACTTCAAACCTGGGTTGACAGGATGACCGGAGGATTGCTTCAGAACAGCGTGAAATCGCTGGAATTTGATAAAAACACGACGATTGCGCTCTTCTCGACGATTCTGTTTGAAGAGCAGTGGCTGATTCCGTTCGACGAATCGAAAACCCGTGAGGAAACATTTCATGCAGCCGGCGGAGATGCGACGGTTCCGTTTATGCATTACGAAGGAACCGGGACGTATTATCGCGGGGAGAATTATATCGCGATTCCCAGAGGGCTCTCGGGCTCCGTGATGTGGCTGATTCTGCCGGATGAGGGCGTGAGTGTCGATGAGATTGCGGCAGCGGAAAGTCTTGTAGACCTTTGGCGGGGAGATTTACGCGACGTTACGAAGGCACGGCTTCATCTGGGCCTGCCGAAGTTTGACGTGAAGTTCGATGCGAATCTGAAAGGAGTGTTACAAAAGCTCGGAGTGACCGACATCTTCGAGGCCGGAAAGGCGGATTTTTCGCAGTTGTTCCGCAACGGCGGAGCGCACAGCGTTAGCGAAGCGGTACACGCGGCACGGATCAAGGTGGATGAGAAGGGTGTCAAGGCAGCCGCCTACACGAAGGTCTCGGAGCAGCGGGTACGTGTGCCGGAGTATGAGGATCTGTATGTGACGTTTGACCGACCGTTCCTATTCCTGGTGATGGGCGATTCCGGTGCAATCCCGCTGTTCGCGGGCGTTGTTGAGAATCCTTAAGAAGTTGTTGAAGAGTCTTGTCCCGGGCAGGGTGCGGAGAAGTCTGTACCCTGTCTGCTTTTGTTTTGCGGGTTGCAATGTGCTTTACGCACCGCGGAAGCGAGAGAAGTTTTCGGTCTGCTGGATAGACTTTTCTCTCTCGCGACCGTAGAATGCAGTCAAAACAAGCGGGGAGGTTTGGGATTATGGAAAAGAAAACACTCGGTTCTTTTTTGACTGCGCTGCGCAAGGCGAACGGAATGACACAGAAGGAGCTTGCCGACCGGCTGAATGTCTCGGATAAGGCGGTAAGCCGCTGGGAGAGGGATGAAAATTATCCGGATCTTGCGTTGATTCCGGTGATTGCCGACATCTTTGGGGTGACATCGGATGAGTTGCTGCGAGGGGAACGCAATTCGGGAGAGGCACCGAAATCAACGGAGCGGTCGGAACGGCAGATCCGCTATCTGGTGGATAACGTAACATTTCGGTATATTGTGGGTTCGTTGATTGTGGTTGTTGCGGCAATCGGTGGGTTGATCCTGCAGATTTGCGTTGCGAGCAATGTCGGCAGAGAACCGTCCGAAAGGGTTGTCCTGTCGATTACGACTGCCCTCATGTTCGGGCTGTGGATTGCCGCATGCATGTTTGTCGGATTGTCGTACTGGTCTTCCTGTCGGAAGCTGTCGGCGGCAGAGAATTCGGAGGCCGCGGCGACCGGAAAGAAGAGAATCCGAAAGTTTTTTCTTGGTGAAACGGTCTTTTTGGTTGCATTATGCGTGTTGTTGATCGGTGCGGTGAGCGATGAATCGGGGGATTTTGAATCGAGCTTGTTGATGTTCCCGCTTCTTCTTGCAGTCGGATTACTGCTCATTTCCCCGCTTCCGAAGTGGCTGTGGAAACACTTTTGCAGTTACCGGCTGACGACGGAGAAGGCAAAACGGTGGTTTATCCGAAAGGCTGTGATTCTTTCCACCTTGTTCTTGCTACTCTGGGTGGCGGTGCTTTATGTCGGGAATGCAACCGACGGTGCATTTTTCGGGCCCGGAAAATGGTTCTTCAGCAAGGAGAGCTTCTGCGATTATATGTCGGAAAAACCGACGGATGACGAGTGTTGGTCGGAGTCTGCCATGTGCATTAGGCTTTTCGGAGAATCGAAAATTTACGAGCAATGGCTGTTAGCCGCAAATCCGGAACTCTCCGAGGATGAGTGGATAGAGTATGACGGGTTCACGGTTAGTGACGGTGGCTTTAAGGTAGGTTCTATATACCGTTTGGACAAGGACGGTCCCAGCTTTTTGTTTTGCAACATGAAGGTGGATACGGTGATTATCGCAGGCAATCCCGGCATGCTGCCGATCCGGACATTCACGAAGACCGGGCGGTATATCGGATTTGTCGTCTGGGTGTTTTTGTGGTTTGCAATTCCGATTGTTTGGGGCCTGCTTGTTTGGCTGGCGAGAAAGAAAGCCTCGTTGATGGGAGACGAGGTAGCGGAGAAAGAGGAAAATGGCGATTTATCTTGACAATGCAGCGGCGATGAGGGCGAAAGCGGAGGCTTTGGCGGCAGCGATGCCGTATATGGCGGAGCAGTTCGGCAATCCTTCGTCGCTTCACACGCCGGGGTTGACGGCGAAGAAGGCGATACAGAAGGCACGGGAGGACATCGCGACATGCCTTTGGTGCAAGCCGAACGAGGTTGTGTTCACCTCGGGAGGAACGGAGAGCGATAACCTTGCAATCAAGGGATTTTTCGAGGCGAACAAGGGAAAAGGAAAGCATATCATCACCACAAACATCGAGCATCCGGCGGTTTCGGAGAGCATAGCATGGCTCAAGACGCAGGGAGCCGAAGTCACGGTGCTGGCGGTGGACGGCGAGGGTATGATTACTGCGGAACAGGTTGCGAGAGCGATTCGACCGGACACAATTCTTGTTGCGGTACAGTTTGCAAACAACGAAATCGGAACGATTCAGCCGATAGCGGAAATTGCCACCGTCGCAAAGGAGAGAGGCGTCGCCTGCTTCGTGGATGCCGTGCAGGCGGTAGGGCATCTGCCGTTTGCGCTCGGAAGTACCGAAGGTGCCGGAAAACTGCCGCTCGGGGCGACACCGCGGGACTATGAGGGGATTACAATGCTTTCGGCGTCAGCGCACAAGTTCGGGGGACCGAAAGGCGTCGGATTCCTTTTTGTGCGGGAGGGAACAAAGCTTGCGCCGGTTTTGCACGGCGGACCGCAGGAGATGCATTTGCGCGCCGGTACGGAAAATGTGCCCGGCATCGTGGGAACGGCTGCGGCACTCATCGTTTCCTGCAGGGAGCTGCGGGAAAACCTGCCGCGGGTTCGGGCGCTTCGCGATATGATGATGCACCGGATTACCGGCGAGATACCGGATTCCCGTGTGAACGGAAGCCGCATTCATCGCCTCGCGGGAAATGTGAATGTCTCATTTTCCGGGGTGGAGGCGTCGTCAATCCTGGTGCTTATGGATATGGCGGGAATCGCCTGCTCGGGCGGGTCTGCATGCTCATCGGCATCCGGAAAACTGTCCCATGTGATCGAGGCGTTGCATATTCCGCCCGAATATGAAAACGGAACCGTTCGCCTGACAATTTCGCCGGATACTACCCAGGCGGAGATTGACGGTGCAGTCACCGCGCTTGCCGGAATCGTTGCAAAGCTGCGGGAAGGAAGAAAAGTCTGATAGAAACAGAGAGGGGATTGACCTGATGAGTCAATCCCCTTGTTGTATTTAAAACTTATGAAACTCCGGCTTGCCGCCGCTGAAGGTTGCGTACTCTTTGTAACCGATCTTGCGAAGCATTGCTTCGGCGCGGTCGAAGTCCGCGGCGACATGTTCGGCGTAGTGGGCGTCGGAGCCGATGGTGATGAGGTCGCCGCCGATATCGTGATAACGGACGACGATGACCTCCGCAGGATTGGTCTTCGGGTATCCGCGGCGAAGGGCGCCGGTGTTGATTTCAAGACCGATTCCGCGCCTTACAAGCACATGAAGGATTTCATCCAAAACCGGCCAGAGCGGAAGCTCGTGAACGCGCTTGCCCTTCGGAACATATCGCATCAGGTAGTCGAGGTGGCCGCAGACATGAAACCCGTTATAGTGCTCCAGATTCCAAAGCTCGCTTTCCAGATAGTGAAGCATGCCCTTCGTTCCGGATTTACCCTCCCAATACGAAGGGTAGTACGGATCGATATGGTCCACACAATGGGTGGAACCGATGACGAAGTCGAAGGGATATTTTGCGAGGAGCTTTTCGTAATATGCCTCCACCGGGGAGACGGTGTCCGCCTCGTCGCGAAGACCGAGTTCGACGCCGATTTTTACATCAATGCGCCCGCGCCATTTTTCGCGAAGCTCCGACATGGTTGCCCAATAGGTTTCCGGGTCGAAGACAAATTTCGAGTTGTCCATCGGATAGAGATAGTCCATGTGGTCGGTGAAACAGTAGGTCGTAAGACCGTGAGCCGCAGCGCTTTCCAGCATTGCGTCGGGGGACGCCTGACTGTCCGACGAAAAATGCGTATGGGTGTGCATGTCTGCAATAATCATAACAAATCCTTTCTTTCGCCGCGCAGGTAACCTGTTGCCGGAAGACCGGCCGGATACCGGCGGAAGCTTTGCCCGGATACCGGACGGAGGAGAGCCGGTATCAGTCGGAAACCAGCAGCTCCGCATGCTCCGCAGGTGTCGCCACGAGCGAGTAGTTGGTGTAATAGACGACGAAGCCTGGCTTGGCGCCGGCCGGCTTTTTGACATTTTTCTTCGGAAGGTAGTCGACCTCAACCTTTTGCGAGTTCCGGTTCTTGGAATAGTATGCGGCGAGGGACCCGGCGAGCTCGAAGACTGCATCCGGAACCTCAGCGCCCACAGAGTGCAGGATGACATGCGACCCGGGAATGCCCTTGGCGTGGAACCACCAGTCGTTTCCCGCCGCAAAATGCTGCGTCAGCTCGTCGTTTTGATAGTTGTTTTTGCCGACATAAATGTCAAACCCGTCCGAAGTGCGGTAGTGATAAGGCCGGCTTGTGAGCTTGCGGGACGCCTTCTTTCCGCCGTCCGCGCGGTGAAAGCGCAAATATCCGCAGTCTGTAAGCTCTCTGCGGATGTCCGCGAGATCGGCCTCATCCTTCGCGTACTCCAGGGAGTCGCGAACGGACTCCAGGTGTGCCAACTCCCCGCGGCTCTCGGCGATGTGCGCGGAAAGCGCTTCGCCGGTGCGTTTCAGTTTGCTGTAGCGCTCATAGTAGCGCTTCGCGTTATCCATAACGGACAAAGCGGAGTCGAGCGGAATCGTGATTTCCGTATCATCGTAGTAGTTGGTGCAGGTGAACGATTCGGAGCCCGATACGGCGCTGTAACCGTAGGTGGTCAGGAGTTCACCGTAGATGCGGTATCTGTCCTTCTTCTCCGTGTCGGAAAACTGCTTCTCCTGAAGGTCGAGCTTCTTGGCAACACGCTCTGTCGCAGTCTGCACCGTGCGGCGAAGCTCCGCGGATTTCTGCCGGATTCGTGTTGCGGCCTCCTTCGTCTCATAGTAGAAGAGCAACAGTTCGCTCATGGAATCGAAAGAGCGGGTCGTGTATCCCGGGAAGTCCGAATAAACCGTGAGAGGAACCGCCGCAAATTCCGCCGGAATACCGTCCTTCTCTACGCAGACCGGCGAAAAAATTCCGTCCGAAACCGTGCGGTGAAGCCATCCGAAGCTGTCGGAAAGGCGTGAAAGCGAAGCTGCATCGAGCTCCGCGACATCCGTAACGGTATCGAGAGAGGCGCGGTGGAGAAGCTCGTTGGCAAGAACCGGGCTGATTCCGGTGACTGTCGAATAAATTGCCCTGCGAAGGTCGCCGCCGCAGGCGCGTACCGCCAAAGACAGCGCCGCGGGGTCGTCCCAGAGCAGGGAATGCTTGTCCGCGGTCTTCGGAATAAACCAGGCGCGGCCCGGGAGAACTTCGCGGACGGAGCTCACCATCTGCGAGACGCGCTTGATGCTGTCGATAATTCTGTCGTCGCTGTCACAGAAAATGATGTTCGAGTGCTTGCCCATCAGCTCGATGATGAGATATTTTACGCAGACATCGCCCATCTCGTCGAGGTGTTCGATTTTGAGACGGATGATACGCTCGAGATCCGGCTGCTCAACTGCGAGAATCCGCGCGCTGTTTAAATGCTTTCGGAGAAGCATGCAAAATGCCGGCGCCGTCAGCGGCGCCGGACGGTTGTCCGGAACGATGCATGCGAGAGGGAGCGACGCGCTTGCGCTGAGGTGGAGCCGGTAGGTGTCATAGTTTTTAATCGTAAGCAGAAGCTCGTCGGGTTCGGGTTGCGAAATCTTCGTAATCCGGCCGCCGACAAGCGCCTGTTGCCATTCGTGAACGAGGCAGGCAACGGTGATTCCGTCCAATGCCATGGGGTAATTCCTCCCTGAAGGTTACTGCTTTGGTGCCCTGCGGGCATTCCAAGTATAGCACAAATCGTTTGACATTGCCACGGGAAAAACATATAATAGATACGATTGAATTTACGATGAGGCAGGTTATATGATTAACAAATTGGAACGCAAATTCGGACGATATGCCATCCGCGGATTGATGAAGTACATTATGATTCTCTATGCGCTTGGCTTCGTTATTTTGCTGATAGATGAAGACTTTTACGGAGTGTGGCTCCGATACGATGTGGATAAGGTTTTTCTGCAGGGACAGGTGTGGAGACTCTTTACATTTCTGATCCAGCCGATTGATTCGGAGTCCGTTTTCATAACGCTGATCAACATGTATCTGTTCTATTTCATCGGTACTATGCTGGAGATGCGGTGGGGGAGTTTCCGGTTCAATCTGTTCTATTTTTCGGGCGCGCTCTTCCATATTCTCTCGGCAACCATAGTATATTTCATCGTCCGGTCTGTCATAGGGTTCGGAGTCACGCCGGTGATCGGACTTGATTACATTAATCTCGCGATGCTTTTTGCCTTTGCAACGGAGTTCGGAGATGTAGAATTTCTGCTGTTCTTCATGATTCCGCTCAAGGTAAAATATCTCGGGTTTTTCTATGCGGGACTTTACGGATATCAATTCGCCAAATTGTTTGTGACAGAAGGCGTGAATGTGTCCTCCGTAATTGTCTGCATCCCGTTCGCAGTCGGACTGCTTCACTTTGTCATCTATTTCATTGCCTCGAGAAGGGCGAGAATGATGAGGAGAAGGACAATCCGGGATTTACGGAGACAGTTCGAATACCGGTCGAATGTTGCGAGCGGTATGAGGGACGGCGCCGTTGTCAACACCGTGGGCAACCGCAAGGTGATTACGAAGCATCGCTGCGCCGTTTGCGGAAGAACGGAGCTCGACGATGATTCGCTGGAATTCCGTTTCTGCTCCAAATGCGAGGGCGATTACGAATACTGTATGGACCACCTTTACACACATACGCATGTAAAGAGAGAACCTGCGGGAGGCGACCATGAGCATTAAGAGTATTGAACACCGTCTGTGCTGCGGTTTCTATGATATGGCATGGTTGAACCTCTGCGCATGTCTCGAGAATCTTCCCGAGGCAGACGACGGCGAGGCGGAGTGGAGCAGTCGCAGGGCTGTGGCCCGGGAGGCATTTTTCGCGGAGGCGAAGCCGCTTCTTGCGGCGATTTCGAAGAGCACGGCTGCGAAGCTTTCGGAGGAGGATGCCCCGGCTGTTGCGAATGCAATCTCCGACGGAACAAACAGGCTTCTTGCTCTTCGCGATTCTCTGGAACAGCAGGTGGAGGACTTGACGCGGTATCGCAATGAGGCCGGAATTCTGTGCCGCGTGCTCCAGCGCAGAGCGGCAGGCGCTAAGACGGTGGTGCCGTTTGATACGGACGAGGAGATTCGTTCGCTGCTTGCGAAGATTTTTGCGGGAAACGACCCGATGATGACAAATCTCCGGATTCGGTCGATGGTGGCGGCATTTCCCGCGCGAATGACCCGGACGCGCTTTTTTGACCTGATTTCCGGATATCTCTCCCTGTACAACGGCAGGGATGACGGAGAGGGCTTGGCATCGTTTATGTATCGTCTGCGCTCGGCCATTGCGACGGGCCCGGACGACAGTTCGTACGCATTTATCTCGGATTGCCTCCGGTCGGCGCGGGATGCCGTGAACGGTGAGGCGTCGGAGGAGGACGGTACAATCGCTTCGGCAATGACGGAGCTTACGAAGGAGGCTGACGCCGCAATCGGATATCTCGAGAGCGTTGTGCGCTGCATGAATCCTCTTGCGGCGATCGGAATTCTGAGCAGCCTTCCGGCGGAGCTGTATGCGGATTCGACGGTTGCTGACGATTTGATTCCCGCGGTACGCCTGCAGCTCGGGAGCGCATGCGGGGACGATATTTCCGGGGAGGACTTCGAAGCTGCGGTTGCGAGAGCGCACAGCGCGATGGAGCAGTATTTCGAACCGTTGTCCGTGCTGACGGAGAAGGAGACCGCACGGCTTCAGGCGGCCATTGACGATATGGACGACGAGACTGCGAAGGCGTACATCCCGGTTATGAAGGCGGCAAGACTTCTCTCAACCTCGGCGTTTGCTTCTCTTAACGAGGAGCCTGCACCGGATGCGACACCGGAGCGCATAGCGGAGTGCCGCGACGCATTTCTTCGCGAGGCGGAGGAACATTTTGCGGGGCAGACGAAAGCGTATGTCCGCGAGATGATGGCAAATGTTTTATCGGAGCTTCCGGTGTGGTTTGAAAACCGCACCGAGGTGATGGAATATATGCAGCAATCCCTGCGGGGATGCAGAACGGAGGGCGAGCGCCGGTATGCGGCGGCGCTGCTCCGAAACCAGCTGTAAGCGTACCGGCGAAGCCGACACAGATTACGGCGGAAGAGGAATCGGAGACGGACGATGCTTAAACTCAGCAGCAAAGTGAGAACCATCGGGGAGGAGTCGGGTGAGCTCGGCTCCATGATTCGTGCCGTCCGCCGAAACAAAGACAGCGAGGGCGTCTACTGCGTCATGCACTCGGATGCCACCGAGGGATTGATGGAGATTGCACCGCTTGCATATGCGCGCCTCGAGGCGAGAGACCGCGACATCACCGTGTTCGGCCTTGCAAAGGGCAAGACCAATGCGCTTGAACTGGTTCGTCAGATTGTGGATTCCATGGCTAAGCAGGGGCGGTTTGATGTTTCGGACTATTTGTAAGGGGAGGATGGAATGGGAATCGTTTTGCTGATTTTGAAAATTCTCGGAATCACGATTCTGTGCATTCTGGGGCTGATTCTTCTACTGCTGGCCCTAATCCTCTTCGTGCCGATTCGCTACCGCGTGCAGGGAAAAGCCGAATCAAAGCAGGAGTGGAACGGAACCGTCGATGTCACATGGCTTCTTCGGATTATTCACCTGCGCATTGAGGCGCAGAGCCCGAAGTCGGTAAAAAAGAAACTCCGCATCGTCTGGTTTTTCGGAAAGAAGAAGGATGAAGTGATTTTTCCGAAGGAATCCCCGAAAGAGGAAGCCGCTTCCGCAGAAACGGCGGCAAATGATTCCGGAGGGGCGGAGACAACGGAATCTCCGGAGACTTCCGCAGCTGCCGTGACAACAGGCGATTCCGAAGAGACGGCCGTTGCGACGGAGACTTCGGATTCCGCAGAAAAGCCCGATTCGGCAGTGTCTTCGGATTCGGAAGGGTCGAAGGAGGAAACGCTGACAACGCCGGCGGCAGTGAGGCCGGAGGCGGCGTGTGATACCGGAGAAAGCGCCGAGAGCGCTTCGGAGACACCGGCTTCGGAGACGGTCGGTACACAGACTTCCGAAGGCGCGGAGGCCGCAGATACGGACAAACCTTCCGGGGAAGCGGATGCCGGGGCGAAGGATGAAAAAGAAGAGAAAAAGCTGACAATCGGCGAGAAAATCGAGGCGAAGATCGAGAGCTTCCGGGACACCGTATCATGTGTTGCGGAGCTGTTCGGAAGACGGAAGGATCTGCTCCGCCGCTATTTTGAGAAAAAATCGACCAAGGCGGCCGTTGCTAAGCTGATAAAAACCGCAAAATGGCTTCTTCGGACAATCGCTCCGAGGAGGGGACATGCGGAACTCGTATTCGGGCTGAAGAATCCCGAGACGACCGGCAAAGTGTATGCCGCAGCCGCAACCCTGTACCCGTGGTATTGGAAGCATGTGGATGTGTATCCCGAATTTTCCGGCGAAGCGCTTCGGGGAGAGGGAAAGCTCAAAGGGCGCATACGGCTCTTCGGCGTTGTGATACGGGCCCTCGGGCTGTTGCTTGACAAGAATATCAAGAAGGTTCGAAAAGAGTTTTCGAAGGTGAAGGAAACGATGATGTCGACGCCGGACGAACTTCGGAAAATTGTAAAAAAGGAAGCAGCGTAACCGTAATACGGAATCAATAAAAGGAGAAAAAAGATATGGCTGATGTGAATTTCGGGGAGACCGTAAGCAAGTTGTTGGAAGGTATGGAGGGTTTTGTATCCACCAAGAGTGTCGTCGGCGACGCGAGAACGCTGCCGGACGGAACCGTGATTATTCCGCTTGTGGATGTCGCTTTCGCAGTCGGTGCGGGCGCGTTCAACAAGGATGCGAAAAACCGCGCGACGGGTGCGGTAGGAGGCAAGATGTCGCCCTGCGCCGTTTTGATTCTCCGTGACGACAACACGCGTTTAATTACTATCAAGGACCAGGATACGCTGTCCCGCATTTTCGAGATGCTTCCGGATGTTGTACAGCGCGTTAAGAACATGATCGGCAAAAAGAAGGACGGAGACGGGGTTTCCGAGGAGGAGATCGACGCGATTGCCGATGAAATTATGAAGGAAGACGCTAAGGACTGAGCCGCGGAAGGCAGCGCGAAAAAACCGGAAAAAATATTGAAAAATGTTCTTGCATTTTCCGAGTAAGTTTGTTATCATGTCAATGTTCGGTTTTTTTGAGTCCATTTGGTAAAGGAGGTGCGATATCATGGCAAAGTGTGATATCTGTGATAAAGGCGCTCTGTTCGGAAGACAGATCAGCATTACGAGAAGTCAGGTTTCCGGACGTGCCAACAGAATGTGGAAGTCCAATGTGAAGTCCGTTCATGTCAAGGTGGATGGAGGCTCGAAGAAGATGCATGTTTGCACCGCGTGCCTTAGATCCGGTCTTGTAGAGCGCGCATAAGACAGAGAAACAAATACCGGGAGTCCGATCGCGGCGGTTGCCGTCGTGTCGGACTCTTTTTGTTGGACTTGCATTTTCCGCGCAATTGTACTATAATGACCGGGGGTTTGTGCGCAAATCCCGAATATTCGTGTGCGGCAGACGGGGAGTTGCACGGCACACGGGAAAGAGGTGAATCATGGACGGCAATTTGGAGACAAAATTCGGAGAAGTCTTTATTGATTTGGATGTGATTGCTCAGTATGCGGGTTCTGCTGCCGTGGAAAATTTCGGCGTTGTCGGAATGTCCGCTGTCAGCATGAAAGACGGTCTCGCCAAGCTGCTTCGCAGGGAGAGCCTGAATCACGGCGTTCATGTGGAAATCACGGAGAATCGTCTGACGATTGATCTTCATATCATCGTGTCGTACGGAATCAGCGTCGCGACGGTATGCCAGAATCTGTGTGAGACGGTCAAGTACCGCGTGGAGGAGTTCTCGGGCTTGACTGTAGAGAAAATAAATGTCTATGTCGACGGAGTTCGTGTAATCGACTGATGACAGGCCCGGGACCGGGAGACCATGACCGGTCTGCGTCGCTGTGCGACAGGGCAGAAGGAGGAACGAAAAGTGGCGTTGCAGACAGTGGATGCGGAGCTGCTGCGCAAGATGTTTCTTGCCGGAGCGAAGAATCTCGAATCCAAGAAGGAAATCATTAACGAATTGAATGTATTTCCGGTGCCTGACGGCGATACCGGAACCAATATGACTTTGACGATTCTCTCGGCAGTGAAGGAGGTCAATCAGGCGGACAAGTCTATGAAGGCGCTTGCCAAGGCGATGTCCTCGGGTTCACTGAAGGGGGCGCGCGGTAATTCGGGCGTGATTCTTTCTCAGCTGTTACGCGGATTTTCCAAGGTAATCCGCGAGTACGACGAAATCACAATCCCGATTGCGGCAGAGAGTTTTGCACGCGCTGTGGATACGGCCTACAATGCAGTTATGAAGCCGAAGGAAGGAACTATCCTTACGGTTGCGAGAGCCGGTGCGGAATGCGCGGCGGAGATCTCGGGCAGCTGCGGAGATTTCGAGGAGTTTCTGACCAAGGTTGTAAGTCGGATGCAGGATGCGCTCGATTATACGCCGGAGCTTCTTCCGGTACTGAAGGAAGCGGGCGTTGTGGACTCCGGCGGTACCGGCCTTTTGGAGGTTATGCGCGGCGGTCTCGACTGCATGCTCGGCAAGGAAATCGATTACACCTTCGAGGAGTCGGAGAGTGCCGGCGAGGGCAAGAGCGGCGGACGCGGTGCGGCTGCGACCGACATCTCCACGGCGGATATCAAGTTCGGCTATTGCACGGAATTCATCATTTTGCTTGAGCGCGAGTTCACGCATGCGGATGAGGTTTCGTTTAAGGCATATCTTTCCTCCATCGGCGATTCGATTGTATGTGTCGCGGATGACGGAGTCGTCAAGGTACATGTTCATACGAACGATCCCGGTCTGGCGATTCAGAGGGCGCTTACCTTCGGCCAGTTGTCCCGCATGAAGATTGACAATATGCGCGAGGAGCACAACGAGCGCGTTGTCATGGCCGAGGAGAAGGCGGCGGAGGAGCAGAAGCCCGTGGAGCGCAAGCCGTTCGGCTTTGTTGCGGTCTCCATCGGCGACGGTATGAATGCCATTTTCCGTGAGCTCGGCGTCGACTGCCTGATTGAGGGCGGCCAGACGATGAATCCGAGCACGGAGGATATGCTCACGGCGGTCGGCAAGGTTGAGGCCGACACAGTATTCATTCTTCCTAACAACAAGAATATTATTCTGGCTGCACAGCAGGCGAAGAGCTTAGTTGAAGACAAGACGATTGTCGTGATTCCGACGAAGACGGTTCCGCAGGGAATCAGCGCGGTGATTGCGTTCAATCCCGAGGCGTCCGCGGAAGAAAACGGCGAGGCGATGACGGAGGCGCTTGCCTATGTCAAGAGCGGCCAGGTTACCTATGCAGTTCGCGATACAAGCTTCGAGGGACATGAGATTCATGAGTCCGACATCATGGGCATTTCCGATCACGGTATCGTCGCTGTCGGCAGGGATATCGACGACACGACGCTGGAGATGATTGACACGATGGTTGACGATGAGTCCGGTCTTCTCAGCATCTATTACGGCAGCGATGTCACGGAGGAGCAGGCGCAGGGTCTTGCCGACCGGTTCTCCGAAAAATATCCGTTGGTGGATGTGGAGGTTCACTGCGGCGGGCAGCCGATTTACTACTATGTGGTTTCGGTTGAATAAATAAGGATAACGGCAGGCGCCGGTTGCGGATTGCAGCCGGCGCTTTGTGCAATTTCGGCATTTGCGACACGGAGGCGGTATGGAGAGCACGGAATCCATCTTGAAACTCAAGGGCATCGGCCCGAAGACGGCGGAAGCGTTCCGTCGCCTTTCCGTTGCGACGGTCGGCGATCTGCTTTCGTATCTGCCCAAGCGCTATGAGACCTACGCTGCGGAGACGCCGATTGCGGCTGCTTCGGAGGGACGAACCGTCACCTTTTCGGGGACATTTTCCGCCGTTTTTCGGACGATTCGGGCGAGATTCCGGTGCGCTGGTTTAACCGCCCGTACCTTCGGAATCAGATTTCCGTCGCTAAATATGTTGTGCTCCGCGGCCGAATCGTGAAGGACCGGCGCGGCCGGTATCTTCTGCAGCCGGAGATGTATTCGACCGAGCAGTACCGCGCTCTCATGCAGACGCTTCGCCCGGTCTATGCGCTCTCCGCGGGACTTACCACCAATGCGATTGCCAAGGCCGTGAAGGAGGCTCTTTCGACATGCGAAATCCGCGAGAAGATACCCGCGGGCGTTCTGCGCACCACCGGCCTGATGAAACTGAAGGAAGCCCTTGCGGAAGCCCATTTTCCGCAAAATGAAGAGACCACGAGGGAGGCCGTGCGGCGCCTTGCGTTCGATGAGTTCTTCTTCTTTCTGCTATCGGTCCGCAGCCTGCGGGAGATGACGGAACAGGAGCCGAATGCCCACATAATCGGGGCGGGAGCGTATGAAGGGCGCTTGCTGGAAAGCCTTCCGTATGCCCTGACCGGTGCGCAGAGACGCGCATGGGCGGAGATTTCCGCGGACCTTGCGGGGACAAGACCGATGCAGCGCCTGCTGCAGGGCGATGTAGGGTCCGGCAAGACCGTAATCGCGGAATTGACGCTCGCGGCGACAGCGGAAGCCGGATATCAGGCGTGCCTAATGGTTCCGACGGAAGTGCTCGCGCGGCAGCATTATAACGAGTTGACAACGAGACTCGGAGCGCTCGGAATCTCCGTCGGGATGCTCACGGGTTCGATGGGAAGCGCCGAGAAGCGCAAAATGCGGGAATCGGTCAAAAGCGGGGAAACCCGGGTTCTCGTCGGAACGCATGCCTTGTTTCAGCAGGGAGTCGAATTTGCGGGGCTCGGCACGATTGTCGTGGATGAGCAGCACCGCTTCGGCGTGGAGCAGCGTCGAGCCCTGACGGACAAAGGAGCGGCGCCGCATGTTTTGCTCATGAGCGCTACGCCGATTCCGAGAACGCTTGCAATGATGCTTTACGCCGACCTTGACATCTCAATCCTCGATGAAATGCCGAAGAACCGGCAGAGAATAAAGTCGTGCGTGGTGGATGCCGCCTACCGGCCTCGCGCTTACAAATTCATCGCCGACCGGATTGCGGCGGGCGAACAGGCTTATGTCATCTGCCCGCTGATTGAAGCAGGCGACGGTCTGGATGCGGAAAATGTCACCGATTACGCAGAAATGCTTTCCGGGGAACTGCCGTCCGGAGTTCGCATCGCCGTACTCCACGGGAGGATGAGCGCTTCCGACAAGACGGAGATCATGCAGGCGTTCGGGGATCACAAAATCGATATCCTGGTCAGCACGACCGTGATTGAAGTCGGAATCGATGTCGCCAATGCGACCGTCATCATGATTGAGGATGCGGAGCGCTTCGGCCTTGCACAGCTTCACCAGCTGCGCGGACGCGTCGGGCGAGGAGAGAAGCAGTCGTATTGCATCCTCGTGCAGGGAAACGACAGCACGGACGCGAGAGAGCGGCTTTCGGTTCTTTTGGAGGCGACGGACGGCTACGCGATTGCCGAGAAGGACCTCTCAATGCGCGGCCCCGGCGATTTCTTCGGAATCCGGCAGAGCGGGGAGGATGTTTTCCGGATTGCGGATCCGATTCGCGACGCTGAGGTACTCGCGATGGCGAAGCATGCCGTGGCGAATCTCTCGCCCGCGGAATATGCAGCCGCAGTGAAGGTGTGCCTTGCGGAACACGGGGATTCTGTGGTATACTGACAAAAGTGCCTCACCGCGGTTTATTCGGCTGCGTCGGCGAGAGGTGCGACGATTCCGGCATTCCGAGAGCCGGAACCGGGGAAATGATGAAAAAAACGAAAAAACGAAAAAATTTCATAGACACTTAGAGTATTACGAAAAATGCGGTACTAAGCAGTGAACCCGGACAGGGATTGGTTGCATTTGAGAGGAGTTTCCCACGATGGAGAACGGTGAGCAGCAATATCGCCGGTTTCTCGCGGGCGATACGGAGGGATTGCGCGAGATTATTCGTGAGTATCAGGGCGGACTGATGCTTTACTTAAACGGTATCGTGCAAAACATCCACACTGCAGAGGATCTGACGGAGGATACCTTTGCGGAGATTGCCATCAGGAAACCGCATTTTTCGGGGAAAAGCCTCTTTAAAACCTGGTTGTATGCCATTGGCAGACACCTCGCGTGCAAGCATCTGCGAAAGCAGTCGCGGCATTCCGAGATTCCCCTGCATCTGCAGGAGCTCGTCGACACGGAACAATGCGTCGAGAGCCGGCTTTTGCGGGATGAGAGAGCGCGGATTGTGCGGCAGGCGATGCACACGCTGCGGACGGACTATCGTTCGGTTTTGCATCTCTCGTTCTTCGAGGAAATGAGCAATGAAGAGACCGCGGCAGCGATGGGGAAAAACCGAAGGCAGGTGGAAAACCTTTTGTACAACGCGAAGAAGGCGCTTCGCGCCGAACTGGAAAGGAGGGGCTTCCCATATGAAGAGCAGTGATGAGATGTTTGCGAATGTTCTTGCGAGAATGGAGCAGCACAATCGGCGGTCGGGCATTCGAAGAGGCCGTATAAAGCAGGCGATGCTGGCTGTCGCATGTCTTTTGTGCGCCGTGATGTTAGGGCTTCTGCTGCCGCGAATCTCGCGTGGTTCCGAAGGGGATGTCAGGGAGACCGGAATCGTGACGGAGTTTGTCACGCAGACGCCGGAGTATGAGATTCCGACCGATATGCCGGTTCCGCCGCTTCCTCCGCAGCCGTCGACACGGTTGTTCCTTTCTGCCGGAAACGCTTCCTCCGCAAGGGCAATGCAATACAATCAATCAAACGGACAGTAGACGATGTGAGGAGAGAACATGCTTGGGTTCGTGTACATCATTCTGAATGTTTTGACGGGATTTGTGATTTGCGGCTTTTTAGCGCCGAGGGTCATGGCTTTTACGCGAAGGACCTATACGGGGGAGAAGCTTACGGTGATGCCGGCGCTTCTGTGCCTGCCGTTTTGGTATGTCCTGGGCGCTCTGCCGATGACATGGCTTACCTATCTGACGGCATGTCTTGCGGAAAAATGCGGGGCGAAGGATTCTCTCGGCGTCGCCGATTTAATCATCATCTCTCTGGATGCATTTTTCGTATTTCTGGGGATGTATCTCCTCTACCGGAATCGGAAACTTCAGAAAATGTGCGCGTATCTTGCGCAGGTCAACCGCGGTGAACAGATCTTTGCCGCAATCACATTTATCTTTGCCGCGTTTTTGATGTGGTGGACATTCTCTTATCAGGACGGAGTGTACCGCGTCGGCTACAGCGTATTCAGCGATTTTGCGCCGCATATCGGTATGATTCGCTCCTTCTCGAAGGGCTCCAACTTCCCGACGGGATATTCGCATTTTGCGGGGGAGGACATCAAATACCACTTCCTGTTTCAGTTCATGGTCGGCAATTTGGAGTATCTCGGAATGCGGCTCGACTGGGCGTTCAACCTGTCGAGCACCATATGCCTTGCGGGCGCCTTCTGGCTTCTGTATGTTCTCGCGGTCAAGCTGACCGGCAAGCGTGCCGTCGGATATGTCGCCGCTGCATTGTTTGCGTTCCGAAGCAGCGATGCGCTGTTTGATTTCTTTGCAAAGCCCCCGACCAAGCTCGTAATCGAGTCGGGGCCGGACCAGAAAAACCTTTCCTCGCTTGTCTGGAAAGCGTTCCGCGCGAACGAAGCGTTTGTCGGAACAACCGAACATGAGGACTGGGGACTTTGGAACCTCAATGTATATTGTAATCAGCGTCATCTGGCAATCGGATTGTGCGTTTTGCTCTGTCTCGTAATCTTTTTGCTTCCGCCGGTATTTTCCGCCGTGGGGCGCGTCCGCGGACGAATCGCCGACAAGCTTGCGGAATTCCGAGCGAAGGATCCGGAGTATAAACTGCTGCCGATTGAAAAAATCGGGTATGCGGTTCGCTTCGCAGTCTTTGAGCCGGACGGATGGCTTCCGAAGAAGCCCGTTCGTGCGGTTTTGCTCGGCCTGCTTCTCGGCATGTGCAGCTTTTTCAACGGCGCATGTGTCATCGGCTGTCTCTGTGTTTTGCTTGTTCTGGCCGTTGTCTCGGACCATCGCCTCGAGTATGCCATGGTCGCCGCAATCACGGTTGCGTGCACCCTCGGAGCATCGAACTTTTTCATCGACGGTTCGGCGGTTTCCATGAAGTATTACTTTGGCTTCCTTGCGAAAGTTCGCACCTTTGCGGGCGCATGGGAGTACATCATGACGCTCTGCGGAATTCTTCCGATCGTCCTGCTGGCCGGTTTTTTGATTTCGGACAGCGCCCGAAAATGGATCTGGGTTGCGTTCGCGGCGCCGTTTGTGTTCGCATTTACCGTGTCGCTCACAATCGATATTACGGTCAACCACAAGTATATCATGATGAGTCTGATGCTTCTCGCGATTCCCGCAGCTGCCTTTTTGGTATGGCTCTTCGAACGCGCGGGCGTATGGACGAAGATTACGGCGGTTTTCCTTCTGGTTGTTCTTACGGCGACGGGAATCTATGATCTTCGTATCGTGGTTCGAAAAAACGATATCAAGGAACATCGGTATCTCGTGCTCAATGAGGACGATCCGATTACGAACTGGGTGATTGACAATTCGGATTCGAGAGACATTTTCCTTACGCCGTATTACTCCCTGAACAATTTTGTGTTCGGCGGCGCGATGCTTTATTACGGCTGGCCGTATTACGCATGGTCGGCGGGGTATGATACGGATCTTCGCGCAAAGAAGGTGCGGGAGATGTACGAGTCGCGCTCGTCGGAGGATTTAATCCGACAGGTGAGCGAGAACAACATCCGCTTCATCGTTGTCGATGACGACTGCAGAAAATCCGATCAATACAAGGTGAATGAGCTGGTGATTGCCTCGACCTACAAGAGGGTGTTTGTGTCAGGTAAGACAAGCATCTACGACACCAGAGAGCGTGCGGAGTCGATTCCCGCAGACCTGTTGCCGATACAGGAAGCGGATTCGGGCAAATAACAGACAGAAAATGCAAAAGGAGCGAACAGCATGGACAAATTGTATATCGTGATTCCCGCGTATAACGAGGAGGCCAATATCGAGACGGTTGTAAGGGAATGGTATGAGGTGATTCGGGAGCGGAGCGAGGACAGCCGCCTGGTTGTCATCGACGACGGAAGCAAGGACTCGACCTATGCCATCATGCAGAAACTCTCGGAGGAGATGCCGAAGTTCATTCCGCTTACGAAGCCGAACGGCGGCCACGGAGCCACGGTATTGTACGGTTATCGCTATGCGCTTGATCACGGCGCGGATTATGTCTTTCAGACGGACTCGGACGGCCAGACACGCCCGGAGGAGTTTGCACAGTTTTGGGAGAAGAGAGCGGATTACCACATGGTAATCGGACATCGCAAGGGGCGTCAGGACGGCTTTTCGAGAGTGATTGTCACCAAGACGCTCAAGCTTGTATGCCTGCTTTGCTTCCATGTGCGAGTGAAGGATGCCAACACGCCGTTCCGTATCATGCAGGCGGAGTATCTTGAGAAAAACCTCAAGGTGATTCCCGAAAATTACAATCTGCCCAATGTTGTTCTTTCCGTTCTCTATGCGAAGAAGAAGGAGCCGGTTTTGTATATCCCGATTACGTTCCGTCCCCGCCAGGGCGGCGTAAACTCGATTAACATGAAGAAAATATTCAAGATCGGAAAGCAGGCGTGGAAGGATTTCCGTGAGATTAACCGCTGCATTAAGCGCAGCATGAAGGAAGATAAGGAGAGTGGGGAAAAATGAAAAAGGATATGACGGTCCGGAGCATTTCCCGGATACTGATTTCGGTCATCGTATTCCTTGTGTTTTTATTCGCAGGGCTGAAGCATCTGGGATCGGACGACTTTTCCCAGGTGTTTAAATGGTGGCTGACACTGTTGATTGTCGGAATTGCCGTGACACCGTTTACATTGATTGTGTTCCGCAATTTTCACGACGGCGGATGGATTTTCGGAAAGACCATCGGTCTGGCTATAAGCGCCTGGCTGGTCTGGTTCTTTTCCTCGTTTAAAATTGTTAAATTTACACGGACGGCATGTGTCATCGCGGTTGTTGCGGTGTATATGTTAAGCAGTGTATTTTATTACTTCTATGAGCGCCGCAGAAATCGAAACGCATCGCTTCGGTCGATGATTACCTTGAACCGCGCGTCATCGATTGTCACCGCCGAGACCGTATTTTTCGCGATGCTGGTATTCTGGTGCTACATCAAAGGCATTTTGCCGGACGCGTACGGCACGGAGCGGTTCATGGACTACGGTTTCATGATGTCCATGTCGAAATCCGAATACATGCCGGCTGCCGATATGTGGTTCTCCGGCCAGAGCATCAATTATTACTATGTCGGACAGTATATCATGACATACCTGGCCAAACTTGCCGGGGTTCCGGTGGCGCAGGCTTATAATATCGCAATGATGTCGCTTGCGGCATTGGCGTTTTCGCTTTCCTACAGCATCGGCAACAATCTGATGCATGTCTTCCTGCGCGACCGCGCAGCACGCAACTGGTCTCCGGCGGAGATTGCACAGATGCAGGAGCTCGGAACCATCTCGCGGGAGGACGGACAGCCCTTCTTCCGACCGGCAATTGCGGGAATGCTGTCGGGCCTTGCGGTTGTGTTCGCGGGAAATATGCACTACACGATTTATAAGTATATTTATCCGAAGGTTCAGTACTTCCGGGGAGATAAGAAGATTTACAGCTATTGGTTCCCCGACGCAACGCGGTTTGTCGGATATCTTCCGGACCGGGCCGATAAAACAATCCATGAGTTTCCTATGTACTCCTTCGCCATCGGCGACCTGCATGCGCATGTAATCAACATGATTTTCGTGCTCACCGTGCTCGGATTGCTTCTCGCATGGCTTATGTGGAGAAAGCAGCGGACGGATTTGGTTCGGCGCTACGATACCGACCCGGTTCAGGGCAGTATTCTCGCGGAGGTGTTCCATCCGGCAATTGTGCTCTGCGCATTTTTCGTCGGATTTTTCCGCTCGACCAACTACTGGGATTTCCCGATTTACTTTGTGGTCTGCGGCGCAATCATACTGGCGTCCAACCTGATACTGCACAGACATCGCATCTCTGCAGTGCTCCTCACGGCATATCAGGCTGCGATGTTCATCGTGGTCGGAGTAATTGCGGCGCTGCCGTTTATCATCAGCTTCCGCAATATCGCTTCGAAAATCGGATGGTGCGGTTCCGGTCATCATACGCTGTTTAAGCAGCTGCTCGTGCTGTGGGGATTGCCGGTCGGCTGTATCATCGCGTTTCTTGTGTCCTGCATCTATCGCCATTGCAGGGAGAGCGGAAAACGCAGTGAAGTGCTCCCGAGAGAGCTTGAGAGTCTGCGCAGAGTGTCCGAGCCGGAGGATGATGCGCTTGCGCAGGTCAACAACGGCTTTACAAGATTCCTAGACAAGCTGCCGGCTTCCGATCTTTATGTCATTATTCTCGGACTGTGCGCGGTGGGCCTTGTGCTACTTCCGGAGCTGATTTATGTGAGAGACATCTACGGCGGCGCATATATCCGTGCCAACACGATGTTTAAACTGACCTATCAGGCATTTATCATGTTCGGCCTTTGCATGGCATTTATCATCACACGGTTTGTCTCGATGCCGAGAAGCCGCGTGACCAAGGCGGTCGGAATCATTGCTCTGGTTTTGTTCTGCACGACGCTCGGCTACTTCGACGAGGCCTATACCGCATGGTTTAAGGGCCCGTACAAGACGCTTAATGCGACGACCTTTATCGGTAAGAAGGTGAGCGAGGCGGAGTCGGAGATTA
>CADBXF010000033.1 GCA_902798585.1 uncultured Lachnospiraceae bacterium | reverse complement strand
GAGGATGACGTCGCGGCGGAAGGGCATCTGGTCGTTCACGTGCGGAAACTTCAGCAACACGGACGAGTCGTGGAAGAGGTTTTTTTCGAAGACGGAATTCTCGTCCTCGAACAAGCTCACCTTCGTTGAGGTCGAGCCTGGGTTTATAACTAATATCTTTTTCATCTAGGACGCGTATTGTACTCTAAAACCGCGCTTGAAGTCAAATTGCCGCCCCCGTCAGTCGCTCCGACCTCGCGCCGACAGGCTTCAATCGCCGCAGTTCCGTCACCGACCCCGGTCACCTCGTAGCCCTCGCGGACGGCATATCGCTCCACCAGCCGCACGATATCGGGTTCGTCATCGACAATCAGTATTTTTGCCATTGGATACCTCCGGATGTTTCTTCGGAAAATGAGTCTTCCGCAAGTGCTTTGTTCCTACGCAGGGCTGCTTATTGGCCGGACCGTCCCCGACCGTCGTTACCCTCACCGTCAGGGCGTCCCCAGCCGCCGTTACCGTCGCTGTCGGGCGGATTCCAACCGCTGTTGCCCTGGCCGTCGGGCCGTACACGCCCGTCGCCGGGGCCGCCCTGCCGTCCGGGGCCGCCGCCGGGACCGAACATGGACTGCGGAATCGAATCAACCGTTTCGCCGTTGATAATGATGGTGCCTCCGTTGAACTCCGCGATGCTGTCATAGTCGAACGAGGACATGCCCTCGGCAGTGATATCGATGGTTCCGCCGTTGACATATATCGCGCCGTTCGCGTCGATGGCGTCCGTGTCTCCGCGACCGACTCCGATTTTGAGGTCGCCGTCGTTTATGACAATCGCCGGGGTTCCGAAGGAGCGGCTCTTGCGGGATGCATTGATGCCGTCGTCGCTTCCGTAGAGATCGAAGTTTCCGTCGTTGATCAGAATAAAGGTACCCTCGATCGCCTCGGAGCCGGTGATTTTGAGATTGCCGCCGTCTATCCTGACAAAGGTGGTTCCCTGGATACCGTCGCTTTTCGCGTTGACGGTCAGGATACCGCCTCCGATATAAACCCAACCCACGGTGCTGTCTTCATCGTCCTCGCTGTGAAGACCGTCCTTGCCGGAATTGACGGTGAAGGTGCCGCCGCAGATAGCGATGGAGTTGTTCGCCTCGATGCTGTCGAGCGCGGTTTCCAAAATGTAGGTCCCGCCGGTAATCCGGATATCGTCCTTGCCGGAGATGCCGTTGCCCTTCGACGAAGAAAGCGAGAGCGTACCGTTGCCGTTCAGCACCAAATCGTCCTTTGCGAAGATGACGGCGTCCGTGTTCGTGCTTCCGTCCGCACGGAAGGCTCCCGTGACGGAGAGGGAACTCGTCCCCGCCAGGGTGACGAAACATTTGTCGGCGGATACCACATAAATTACCGGAAAATCCGAATTGGTGACGGATACTCCGTCGAGCACCAGCTGCACCTTGGCCTTCTCACCCGCATCCACGCGGACGGTACAATCGGCTGCCGTGCCGGTGATCCGGTAGACGCCCTCTTCGGTGACATCAATCACGGTTCCGCTGCTCACCTGAAGTTCGATGGCCCCGGTGAGGTCCGGTGACTGCTCAAGATCGCGGTCCGTGAACAGCTTATCGATGTCGAGTTCGGTTGCTTCGTTTGTCAGCGTCGAATCTTTTGCGCCGGAGTTGTCTCCGGAATTGTCATTCTTCCTGTCGGAATTGTTTTTCCCGGAGTTGTCCGGGTTGTTGTCTGAATTGTTTGAATTGTCGGATTTCTGAGAATTATCCGATTGCGTGACCGTGGGCGTCTCCGTTTTCTCCGTCCCGCCGTCGGTCGCCTTGCCGCAGGCGACCAGCGAAAGAAGCATCAGGACGGTAACAAGGAGCGCCATGAGTCTGTATATCAGTCGTTTGTTCATAAATACCTCCGTGAGTTTGCCGTGAGGCGAATCACCGTTCTTCCTGTCCCACACCGGCGGATTCGCTTGTGTCTTTTGTCTGTACAATACCGGTTTGCAACCCGGTGCGCCATCGGCGGCGACATAAATCATTTTTCTTATCTGTCGTAAGTATACAACGAAAACCGGGAAAATGCATGGAAACAATGTGGAATCTTTGTGGAAGTTTGCGCTTCCGAAGGATTTTGCGCATTGTCTTTTTCGTCGGAAAATGATAAAATCACTCTGCTGCCCCGGGCGAAAAATGCCGCGGGGGCTGTGAAAAACGAGGGGAAAACAGGGGATGCGGAGTATGAATGAATTGTTCTCCATGGACAGAAAAGACTACAACCCGGATGGGCCGGTGTTCCGGCGCCCGTCCGCGCGCGGCATCATCGAAAAGGACGGGAAGTTTCTTGTGATGCACTCGCGGAAATACGGATACTACAAGTTCCCCGGCGGCGGGCTTGAGGCCGGCGAGAGCCCGACGGATGCGCTGATTCGCGAGGTTGCAGAGGAGACGGGGTACATTGTTATCCCGGAGTCGATCGAGGAGTACGGCAGTGTCTTTCGCAGGGAACGCGACACGGACAATCCGGACGGCATTTTTGAACAGGTGAATTATTATTATTTTTGCAAGGTGTCTGACGAATCGGTCGAGCGCACGCCTGAGGACTACGAGATCGAGGAGGATTTTGTGGCGGAGTGGGCGCCGTTTCTGACGATTCTTGCGCATGAAAACCGCAGGAACTTAAACCGCGGAGGCGAGCGCGGAATCATTGAGCGCGAGATGCGCGTTATGGACATGGTTGACGAGGTTGCCAGAGAGAGACGGTTTGCGGCGGACGAGGAGGCTGCGATTCGCGCGCTCGGCGATGCGGATTACGCAGGGATGCTCGCGTATGTAAAGAGCATTCTGGAGACGGCTCAGACGGAGGGCGAGGGCGGTGTCGGCGTTCACAAGACCGAGTTCGGCTACAGCCGGTTTGAGCATACAAAGCGCGTGGTCGGCTGGGCGAAACGCCTTTATGACAGCACTCCGGACAAGACGGGGCTTCGGTATGAGGACCTGATGATTGCGACGGTCTTCCACGATGTAGGGCGGGCGGAATCCGCAAAGACCGGCCTTATGTCGCATGCGGCGGCGGGCGTTCCGATTACGCGGGAATACCTTCTTGTGCACGGATTTTCCGCGGAGCGCGCGGACTACATCAGCGGTCTTGTCGGGGCGCACTCCGACAAATGGCTTATGCGCGATCCCTCCGTTGACAGGAATCTTCTGATGCTTATGGAGGCGGACCTGCTCGACGACATGGGCCTGCTCGGAATTGTCATGGACACTCTGATTGTTCGCGCACGCAAGGAAAATGCGACATTTTACGACTGCTACAACCACTTCAGCCGCTACACATACCCCATGCAGCACGAGAATCCGATGGTGACGCCGGAGGGACGCGCCTTCTGGGAGGAGAAGACGGCTGCGGTGGACCGGTTTATGGAGCTGTTCAAGCGGGATATCACGATGGGATGAGCGACCGGAAGCCGGCGGGGGATGTCATTTTCATGGCGGCTGGATTTTTCTGAGTTACGATTTCGGCTGATAATACACATTGTCTGAATTGACGCAAAATGCTACAATTCCTACAATGTGTATTTCTTTTTTGCACAGGTATTCTATTTCAGGAGGGCTACGGTATGGCTATGATGGAACGGCCGCAGGTCACTTTCTACGAGGACGGCGGCAAGAGTTGGGGGAACACCTTTGAGCAGTTTGATCTCAAGGTTTATGTGCCGGCGACGAAGATTGACGGCGAAGTGAACAATTACACATTTCGCGCGCCGCTTCTTTTGATCTTTGAGGAGACGAAGAGAAGCATGGAGGAGGCGATTGCGTTTGCGAAGGAGACCGGCCTCGCGGAGATTGCCTCCGCAGTGGATTCGAGCGTTTTGTTCGTGTATCCGACCTGCGAGGGCGGCTGGGCGAACGCGACGGAGGAGCTCTACGCTTCCGTGATTGCGGAAGTGAAGATGAACCCCTTCTACAAAGACGGCATTGTGGAAATCAACAACTTCTTCACGCGAAAGTTTGAGGGATATTTCGTGCGCGGCGCCATTTTCCGCGCGGATATTTACAGCTACGGCGCTTCGGCGGACTATGTTGCGACGCACCTTCTCAAGACGCTGCAGGGCGAGTACCTGTGGGGACCCGGCGAAATCACGCCCGCGATGTGCTCGATGCAGGGGCTCTCGGTGATTCCGAAGGTGGAGCGCAAAGACATCGCGATTCTGAGCATCGGAAATTCCGCAGAGGTAAACGCGGCGTTCGGCGATTGCGAGAATCTCTGTGTAAAGGCTGAGGCGGACTATCGCTGCGACTTTAAGAATTTCGTACGCAAATTCAAAATGTGGTGCGGCAAGATTGAGCTTGAGCCGGACTTCGAAGACCTCGGCATGACGGAGGATGTCGGATATACGCTTGTGAAGACCTCGCCGGACAACCGCGGCCGCTACAAGGACGCACCCGAACATAAGGTGGGTTATTTTGCGTATTACAACAACGATACCTTCGACAACGGGCCTGCGCCGCTCATGATCGGCTTCCACGGCGGCGGGGACACCTCAATGTACCTGACCTATGTGGCCGGATGGTGGGAGGTTGCCCACAAGTACGGTTTCCTCTTCGTGTCGCTCGAGAATCATCAGGATGTGACTGCGACCGAGGTTGTACAGGTTCTGGAGGATCTTAAGAAAAAATACAACATCGACGCGAGCCGCGTATATGCGAGCGGTTTCTCGATGGGCAGCGGCAAGACCTGGGATATGTTCCAGGAGTATCCGGGGCTCTTCGCGGGACTTGCACCCGCGAGCGCATTGTTCCCGGTTCACAACAATCCGTTCGGGCTTTCTGTCGAAGACCCGCGCATGAACAAGGATGTCGCGGTTCCGGTGTTCTACTCGGGCGGCGAGAAATCGCATCTCCCGGAGCTTCCGTTCCAGGCGGAGAGCGGCCTCGACCGCATCCAGTATCTCGCGCAGGTCAACAAGCTGCAGAAGAAATTCGACATCTCCTATGCGGATAAGGACAGCTGGGAGGATCCGGTCTACGGTCTTGCCGGCGACCGCGTGGAGAAGATTCCGGATGAGTCGCGCGGAAGCATTTTGACCGTCCGCTACTACAACAGCGAGGACGGCGTGTGCCGCACGGCGCTTGCGAGCATCGACAATCAGATTCACGAGTGCCGCCGTCATACCAACGAAAATGCATGGCTGTTCATCTCACAGTTTACGAGATAATTCGAAGGCTTCCCGCAGGGCGCCGCAATGAGCGTCCTGCGGGATTTTTCATGCCTCGCGGCGCGCTTGCGGTGCAATGAGGCCGCACGAATAACGGAGTGCCCGGCCGGAATTGCGGGGGAATGTCGCGAGATTTGTCAAACCCTGATTTTTCATGATAAATCAACGAAAAATGTATCATAACTGCGATGTTTATGATATTATAACGGCAGAGGGAAAAGAACCCGGCGGATTTGGTGTCGGTTGGCCGGTGTGACGGTGCGCGATATGAATGGAAGAGAGAGAATCGGACGGGATGAAAGTGCCCGTCAACTTACAATTCAACAGGGAAAAACTGTAAGATGCAGGCGGGGTACACGCAGAATCGGTGTGTGCCTTTGCCTGTGTTTTCTTTTGCTCATGGGGCTTCCCGGAGGTGCGCTGCAACTTCGCAACATGCGGAGCCTCGGCGGCGTGGCCGCAGCGGCTGACGATGCGGAGAACGGCAACGGGTCCGGCGTCCGGGAGACGGTTGTTGAAGATCCCACCAAACCCGGCGAGGGGTATTCCGCGGTGCTTTACAACAACACAAACGGACTGCCGACCTCGGAGGCCAACGACATTGTGCAGTCGCAGGACGGCTACCTCTGGATCGGAAGCTACAGCGGACTGATTCGATATGACGGCAATAGTTTTACGCGCTTTGAATCGACCTCCGGAATCACCAGTGTCGTGAGTCTTTTCGTCGACAGCAGGGACCGTCTGTGGATCGGAACAAACGACGGCGGCGCTGCGATGATGTACCGCGGGGAGATCAAAACATTCCGCAAACAGGAAGGTTTGCAGTCGCTTACGATTCGCGGCTTTGCCGAGGGAGGAAACGGCAATATCTATATTGCGACCTCGCGCGGCATCGCGGAAATCAACGAAGATCTGCAGGTCCGAATGCTCGGACAGGCCGTCGGGCAGACGCAGATTCGCGACAAGAGCATCCGCTGCCTGACGCAGGACGAGGAGGGACGCGTGTACGGATTGACCACCGGCAATGAGCTGTTTGTGCTGGAGGACGGCAAGCTGGTCTGCTTTATCGATTGGAGTGAGACGGAGTTTAAAGAGCGCTTCGTGTCAATAAGCCCGGACACTTACAATCCCGGATATTTTTACCTTGGCACGGAGACCGATATTTTGTATCACATGAATCTCCGCAACGGCGTCGGAGCATACCGCAAGATTGTGACGCCCTGCAGTTACATTAACGATGCGGTGCCGGGGCCGGATCAGCTGTGGATCTGCGCAGACAACGGTATCGCCGTGATGGAGAAAGGGCAGTTTCGTCTTCTTGACAAGGTGCCGATGAACAATTCGGTGGAACATCTTCTGGTGGACTATCAGGGCAATCTCTGGTTTACATCGTCGCGCGCCGGAGTGATGAAGATTGTGCCCAATCCTTTTGCGGATATCCTTGCATGGTATTCCGACGAGCCGCGGAAAATGGTGGTGAATTCAACCTGCATCTACGGGACGCGCCTGTTGCTCGGAACCGACGAGGGACTGATCGTGCTCAACGACACGAAGGAAATCACGCAGATGGACATCTATGAGGCTTCCCGCTCGGACGGCGTGAGGATTCACGAGAGCAATCTCGTAAGCATGCTGGAGGATGTTCGCATTCGCTCCGTTATATGCGACAGCAAATCCCGACTGTGGATTTCCACATACAATTCCCCGTACGGTCTGATATGTTACGACCACGGAAGCGTAACCTGCTTTACCAACAAGGATCTCACGGCCGAGAAGCTTCCGTCGAATCAGGTTCGAACGGTATACGAATGCAGGGACGGCACTGTTCTTGCCGCGTGCCACGGCGGTCTCGCCGTGATTCGCGACGGGAAGGAAGTGGTGAAGGTATACGATGAGGACGACGGAATCGTCAACACGGAGATTCTGACAGTCACGGAGTCCCCTGCCGGCGAGTATATCATCGGCACCGACGGCGGCGGTATCTTTATAATCAAAGGGGAAAATACGCCGCAGAAGCGCAATACCGACAGCGGTCTGAGCTCCGATATCGTCATGCGAATCAAGAAGGACGAGAAGCGCGGAGTGTACTGGATTGTCACCAGCAATTCCCTGTCCTATATGCGGATGGACGAAAAATACGAAGTGACGAAGATTCGGAATTTTCCGTATTCGAACAACTTCGATTTGTACGAAAACAGCCACGGGGAAATGTGGATTCTGAGCAGTAACGGAATCTACATCGAGCGCGCGGACACGCTGCTTGCGAACGGAACGATTGAGCCTGAATTTTACGATTTCGCCAACGGATTGCCGTGTCTTGCCTCGCCGAACTCCTACAGTGCGCTTACCGATTACGGCGTGTTGTATATGGCAGGCAGCACCGGCGTGGTTCGCGTGAACATTGATGCGCCGCGCGAGAAGGTTGACAATCTGAGAATGAGCGTCCCCTATGTGACGGTGGACGGCGTTGATGTCTACCCCGATGAGGACGGTGTAATTCGCATTTCCCCGAAGGCAAAACGAGTCGTTGTCCATCCGGAGGTGTTCACATATTCCCTCTCGAATCCGTATACGGCGTACCGGCTGGATGGCTTTGAGAAGGATTTTACGACGGTTCGCCGCACGGATTTGACGCCGGTTGCTTACACGAATATCCCGGGAGGGTCGTACCGGTTTATCCTGAAGATTCACGACTCCGTCGACATGCTCGGGCGGGAGTATTCCATACGCATCGTGAAGGCGAGGGCGCTCTACGAGAGACTTTGGTTCCAAATGCTGGCGCAGGTGTTGCTCGCCGCTTTGCTCTGTCTGCTTGTATATCTGTTTGTGAAGCGTAAGACGCGGAAACTGATTGCGAAGCAGAAGGAACAGAAGATGTTCATCGACGAGGTGACGGAAGCGTTCGCGAAGGTCATCGATATGAAGGATCGTTATACAAACGGCCATTCTACACGTGTAGCACAATATACCGTGATGCTTGCAAAAGAGCTTGGCTGCGACGAGGAAACCGTCGACAAATACCACAACATCGCGCTTCTGCACGACATCGGAAAAATCGGCGTTCCGGCTGCGGTCCTGAACAAGCAGGGGAAGCTTACGGACGAAGAATTCAAGATTATCAAGTCCCATTCGTCGCTCGGATATCGCGCGCTGAAGGACATCTCGGTGATGCCGGAGCTCGCTGTCGGCGCGGCGGCTCACCACGAGCGCCCGGACGGCAAGGGCTATCCGCGCGGACTCAAGCAGGAGGAGATTCCGAGAGTTGCGCAGATTATTGCCGTTGCGGACACCTTCGACGCGATGTACTCCGACCGGCCGTACCGCGGCCGCATGAATTTCGACAAAACGGTTTCCATCATCCGCAACGCCGCAGGCACGCAATTGACGGCGGATGTCGTCGACGCCTTCCTGCGTCTCGTCGACCGGGGATTCTTCCGCGCACCGGACGACACCGGCGGCGGAACCACCGAGGACATCGACAATATTCATAAGCAGCAGAAGAACAATGCTCCGGCAGAGCCGCCGCAGGAATCCGCACCGGAGAAGGGAGAAGCCCCGAAGCCGGAGGAATCGGAGCGGAAAAGTCCCTCGGGGAAAGGCAAACCCGGACGAAAGAAACGGCAGTGAGAGCGAAAGAGGATAAGGGGGAGAAGCGAGACTGATAACAAGCTCCTTCTTGAAATATATAGTGCAGCGAAGGGTCGAATCACGGGGGATTCGACCTTCCGTTTGCCTATGTAACGGAATTGTCCGCAAAATGTAACAACAATGTAACATGTTCTCAACCCGGATGTAACAACTCTGTGCTAAGATAGGCTCCGGGGGATTTTGAATAATCTTACTATGACGCAGGGAGGGAGTGTGTATGAAGCGGATGACACGATTGAGCGGCATCGTCATTGTATGTGTGGGGGCGATGATGCTGCTCGCTGCGTGCGGCGGCTCAGGGGACAGAAATCTGACCGACGGACCGACCGTTACCGAGACCGCAGGGCCCACGCCCGGCGGCGAACCCGTCATCACGCCGACAGGCACACTCTCTCCGGGTGTTCCTTCGGCGACGGTGACCGTCGAGCCTGACGGCGAACAGTTTCTTGTCAAATGGACGGTCGCAGAGTCCGGTGAGGATGTTGTCTCGGTTTCGTATCGGGAGAATCCGGAGGCGGAAAATGTGACATTTTCCTCGACCGATTATATCGCGGAACACCGGGCGGAGTGGCAGGAGGCCGCAACGAACCGCATCGCCGGACTTCTGGCTCAGCAGTCCGCGGAGGCGCGGGAGAGCGGCGAGGACTGGTGCTGTGCCGACGAGCATCTGGAGACGGAGATGTCGTTCGGAGCGAACGGGAAGCTTGAGGTGTACTCGAGAGCCGCCGTTTGGGTTGTGGGCGGCAATTCGGTGTTCGGACGCTATGTCGTCGTGTTGAATCTGTGCGAGGCTTCCGGCGGCGTATCTACCGTAAGACTTACGGAGGTCATTGATTCCGGCGAGGATATCTCGAGCTGGTGGCTGACGAAGAAGTTCCGGATGCAGGATTTTTACTCGGCGGGCCCCGATTTTACGAAGACGGCGACCGAGATTGCCTTCGGAAAATACTGGGACGGTTCGGTCAACGAGCAGATGTCCGAGGAGCGGCGGCTGTTTTACACCGGCCGCGGAGAGAACTTCCGGCTTTGCCTTGATGTGTCCGAGGAGCGGCGGCAGTCGCCGACAATCGATACGGTGCTCGGCGCAGAGATTCGCGATGCGGAGGGCAGGCTTCTGTTCTCGACGGGGGCGGGCAACTGGCAGATTCTTGAATATCGCTTCGCCGATATCGCGGAGACGCTTCGGGCGCTGCGAACGGGCGGCAGGATTCCGGCACAGTGCGCGGACGGGGCGAGACCCGGCAACACCTCATTTGAGGCCATGACACCGCTCGGAGAAGGCAGAAGACTGTATGTCAACGCCTTCGGAACGGATCAGATTGCTGTTAATTTCAAGCTCGGCATCGACAATACGCCGAGTTCCATCCCGGTCGGCGTGTTCGCAACCGGGTACGAGAAGACATATACCGACGGTTCGGGGGAGTCTCTGGATGTTTCGCTCTACTATGAGCAGACGGAGGAGAGGGCGCAGTACAGCAACTATGAACCGGTCGCGGAGCATTTGACGATTCGTTACTATAAGGAGGACCGCGAGTTCGCGGGCGAGTTCATTCCGACTGCCTACGCAGAGACGAATGCGACGCTGTTTCAGCGGCATGCGGAGCAATATCGCGGGGAGCTGGAGGCAAAATACCGGAGTCAGGGTGTTCCCCAGCCGGTGGCAACGGACAATCGCCTCGGCGCGATTCCGTTCGGAAACTTCGGCACGGTTGTCATCTTTGAGGCGGCGGTGTACGATGAATCCGAGGGCAACGCCCGCTATCGCTACGAGGTGAGCTATCTGTGGCAGAAAAACGGCGAGAGCCCGGTGAACGGCGTGATTTTCGCAACGGAGGAGAACGCCGCCGCACCGCAGGAGGGTACGACCGAAACCACCCGCATTTCCCATGTATGCGCGCAGCGCGATGACAACTCCTATGTTTGGGACAACATCCGGTTGAAGGTTTCCTTCCGGAAGGAATCGGAGGACGGCATTTCGGATGCGACCTATTATTTCCTTCCCATCGGCGAGATGTGCCTTGCGGTTTTGACGGACGGCTACTATGACGCGGACATTTTCCGATATCGCTCTGCGGAAATCCGCGATATATACGGCATCGTGTATCTTTCCGAGAAGGACGGTTCGCCGGAATCCATGTTCACCTACAGCCGCGAAGAGCTCGATGCCGCTGCGGAGGCCTACCGGTTTAACCGCACGATGACGGAGGTCGGGGAAAAGCCGATTCCGATTGACCGCTTTGAAAGCTACCTCAAGGAGGAATTGCCGGACGCAGGCTTTGTGTTCTGCCAGCGCAGGATTCTTCTCGCGGACCTTACGGTTGAGCTTCTGTGGCGCTGCGAGGAGGAGCGGTGGACATACTTCTACCGGCTTGTCGACGAAAATGAGGGCGCGGTCACAGTGTACCAGCAGAGCTGCTTTCCCGATTTAAGAAACGATTAAGAATTGCACAAGAGTTGCGTAAAGACTTCCATGTTGATTTGTTGTATTGTAAGCTTAACAACAGATCGCACGGAAGTTTTTTATGTTCGGGGTTTGTGTGTATTCGGAAAAAGAAACGGGAGGAACGGAAAAATGAAAGAAGTTATCGAAGTAACAACGAGAAAGGAAGCGGTTGTGACCGCGAAGGATCTGTCGAAGACATTTTCCAACGAATCGGTTCAGCAGCATGTTTTGAAAAATCTGAATCTCGATGTGTACAAGGGGGATTTTACGGTTATTATGGGCAACTCCGGATCGGGCAAGAGCACGCTTCTCTATACGCTCTCCGGCATGGATCGCCCGACGCTCGGAACCGTGACTTACCGGTTCGACGGCAAGGACGAGGAAATCTCGAAGTACGGCAACGATGCGCTCGCAAAATTCCGCAGAGACCACGCCGGGTTTGTGTTTCAGCAGAACTACTTAAACGATTCGATGAGCGCGCTCGACAATGTCATGGTGTGCGGCCTTTTGAAAAATAAGGACCGCAAGGCTTTAGCGGAGCGGGCGAAGAAGCTTCTCTCGAGCGTGGAGATCGAGGAGCGCGACCAGCGCAAATTCCCGGCGCAGCTCTCGGGAGGTCAGCAGCAGCGTGTCGCCGTGGTACGCGGCGTCATCAATCGGCCGGAGATTTTGTATGCGGATGAGCCGACCGGCGCCCTGAATTCGCAGAACACGGAAAATGTGCTCAACATTTTAACGGACCTGAACAACAACGGCCAGAGCATCGTCATGGTGACGCATACCATCAAGGCTGCGGAGCGCGGAAACCGGATTCTCTACCTCGCGGACGGTGTGATTACCGCGGAGATCGACCTCGGCGCGTACGCCGGCGATTACCGCGACGAAAACAATCCGAACCTGGCTCTCGCAAAGGAGCGTCACGCAAAGCTTAAGGCATTCCTGCAGGAAATGGGGTGGTGAGATGTACAAGTATTTCTTTATTGCCTGGAACAACATCAAAAAACAAAAGGGCGACATGATTACATTTCTTTTGTTTACGATGCTCGCCTCCTTCCTGATTTTCCATTGCGCATCTGCGCTTTTGGGCATGGGAAAGGTTATGGACAGCCGTTTTAAGGATGTGAACGGCGCTGAAGTTCAGATTTTCGGAGATGATTACGAGGAGGAGATTGCCGCGTGGGAGGCGGCATTTGCCGAATCGAAGGATATTACGGACACGGAAAAAACGCCGTTTCTCCGGCTGTACTGCTCGTATCGGAATACGAAGGATACGGAGTTTGAGGAGTATGAGTTCTATGTAGAGCCGTTCACCGTAAACCCGAAGTATATGAACCTCGGATTCGATGCGAAGGATCTCGGGGAGAACGATATTCTCGTGCCGATGTTTCTTAAGAGTCGCTTCGCTGTCGACGACACGATGGAGCTGAAGTTCAACGACACCGTGTATTCCTTCCGCGTTGCGGGCTACACGGAGGATCCTTATTTTTCGTCCTCCATCAACATTACAATCTATTACTGTTACATGGCCCCTTCGGTTATCGATACTATCGCGGCGAACCATCCGGGACTTGCCGGAATGGGAATGGTGTTTCGCGGTAAGGTTTCGGCAAATGCCCTTGAAAACGGGTTGAAGACAGCCAATGTCGAGAAGGCTGTCACGACTGCTTACCATCGGTTGATTGCTCCATACGAGGAGGAGCATCCGGAGCGCAATTACAACAATTTTACGGCTGTGAACTGGCAGATGATGCGCGGCGGCGCGCAGTTCCTGCCGCAGGTTGTGATGGCAGTGGTGCTTTTGTTTGCGGTCATCATCCTTGTGGTCGCATTTGTCATCATCGCGTACGGCGTAAGGGATTTCATCATTCGCAACATGAAGAATACCGGAATTCTTGAGGCCGCCGGGTATACGACCTCGACACTTCGTGCAGCGCTCTGCGTACAGATTGTGGCGGTGGCATTTTTCGGAAGCAAGCTCGGAATTTATGCGGGACTGACCTTGTGAGCGGCATTCTCGGTATCTCGTGGAATCAGCCCGTCAATGTCGGCGCGGCTGTCGGCACGCTTCTGGGACTTTCCCTTACCACGCTCCTGATTGCCTGGCTTCTGGGCGGTCGCTACAGGAAGATTACGGTTCTCGACGCGCTTCGCGGCGGAATCAATACTCACAACTACAAGAAGAATCCTGTTCCTCTTGATAAATCGGTTCTTCCGCTTCCGGTTGCGATGTCTCTTAAGAGCACACTCGGCGGAAAGAAAAGAAGCATTCTGCTTGTTGCAATCTCTGCGATTCTTGCAATCGCCATGACCTGCGGCTTCGCGCTTTACGAGTCCTTCGGCATGAACAAAAACGCCATGGGAGAGATGTTCGCCTTCGAGATCGGAACCATCCAGGTGATGAATGCGGACCCGGCCTGTGAGGACGATTTGAAGAACATGGACGGCGTCGACAACAGTCTGATGTATGTCGGCTTTGAGCCGATTATCCGGTACGGAGACAAGGAGTATTCGGCGTATACCTATGCGGATGAGGATACCAACAAGCGTCTGAATCTTATGATGCTTAAGGGCCGTGTCGAGGTTCATGACAATGAAATTCTTCTGACGCAGGTGCTCGCCGAAGAGCTCGGCTGCGGTATCGGAGATGTTGTGACCGTGACGCTCGGCAAGAAGTCCGCGGAGTATATCGTGACGGGCTTTGACCAGCGGATGGAGCGCATGGGCAGAACCGCAAACCTGACAATTCCGGGGGCGTTGAAGGTTCTCGGTTCCGTTGAAAAGGTGACCTACATCATTACCGCCGAGGATGGCTACGGCTTCTCCGACATGGAAGCGGGAGTGAAGAAAGTCTTCGCCGACCATGGCTGCGACGACTATGTCATCGTCAACAGCGAGAAGTATATGAAGGTTACCACCGGTACGGTTTCCATGGCCATGAAAGCAGTCTGCGCCGTGGTCTCCCTGGTTACCATCTTCATTGTAGTATTCACCATAGCTCTGATTGTACGCGGCAAGATCACCCGCGAATGGCGCACTATGGGTATCGACAAGGCCCTCGGTATGACCAGCGGTCAGCAGATTGTGCAAATCATGCTCTCCAACCTTCCTGCCGTTATCCTCGGAAGCATCCTCGGCGTCATCCTTGCCGGCCCTGCCGGCAGCGCCCTGTGCCGCGTCATCTTCAGCCTGTTCGGCATGAAGAAAGTTGTCTTCGGCGCCTCGTTCGTCTTCAAGGCAGCAAGCGCCCTGAGCATCATCCTGATGGCGCTGCTCACCGCCGCCCTGATGGGCCTCCGCGTCCGCCGCTGCAACCCCGTGGAGATGATTACGGAGGAATAGGAAGTGCGATATGGCTTGCCGCGCCCTGTGGGGCGCGGCATAGCCTGCGGCGTCCTGTGGGTGCGGCCGGGCTTGGCTCGGTCGCATGATATAGGCTTGTGGCGCCCCTGTGGGGCGCAGCCGGGCTTGTCAGAAGCGTAGTGTCCATGGGGCGCGGCCGGGACATGCGAGGGAAGCATCTATGTGAGGTATAGTGTCCATATGGGGCGCGGCTGGGCTTGTCAAAAGTTTAGTGTCCATGGGGCGCGGCCGAGACATAGGCTTGGGTGGCCGTGTTGGGAGGCTTTTGAGACAAAGTTTCTTGTGAAGTGTCGGTTCAGAAGACTGATTTCAATTTTTGTACCGCTCAGGAGCAGAAATCCTGCTCCTGAGCGGTACACTTTCACTTGAAAGGTCGCTATGGAAGCTTTTTAAACGACTGTTTTTCAGGTTTGTACCGCTCATCTTGAAGAATTATTCTTCTGAGCGGTACACTTTGGAGTAAAGAAATCAATTCCGGCGATAATCGTACCGCCCAAAGAGATGATTTGTTGGAATGGGCGGTAGATTTTTTTAAAAGTGTCATGTAGAGAGGCAGAATTCAGCAAGTAGTTCGCTGATGTTACCGCCCAACGGCTAATTTGAAGTCTTTGGGCGGTACAAATTTCAAAAACAACCTTCTTCGGCGCCCCAACACACCGGAAACAAAAGCGTACGGCGGTCGGAAGATTGGCAGATTCCAAGCTTACAAGGGTACATTTCAGGCTTACAAGGGTACATTCCGTTAACTACAGAAGAAGTCGTTCAATCCAATGATTGATGGTTTCCGGGCGCAGCGGGATGGCCTGAGTTTCTTCTGTTACAATCAGGTTTTCGCCGACAAGCAAACCGTTTGACTCATAAAACCGAAGCTTGCGGATTGCCTGTGTTGCATACTCGGGATCGCCCATGAGCCCCAGATGTTCCCAAAAGACGATTCGGCGGGTGCGCACATTCAGGCAGCGGAAATCCGGATGCACAATTCCGAGGCCGTCCAGATACAGGGGATATTCATATTGATAGGGGATTTCATGGCGAGCCAGCGACTCGGCGATAATCCATTCCGCTTTGGAGCGAACGGACTCTCCCTGGGCGGTATCGAACTGCTTGCTTTCAGCAAAGGATTGATAGGAGTCAAAGTCTTCCGAGAGGAAGCCGTTAACGAACTCTTCGTCGGTTTCATAAAGTTTGTCGACCAAAAGGCGGCGTCCCGGCGGCAAATTCGAGAAATTCTCATCATATTTATCGGAGATACCGTCGGAGAGCAGTCTTTCGATGGCTTTCAGGTCGTGTTCTGCACGACGAAGCAGGGCTTTCCGATATTCGTAATTGGCGATTTTGACTGCGCGCGGGCGCTCGCTCTTGGAAAGATATTGCCAGGGCTTGTCCCTTCCGGGCTTTATGTAGTATTGCGGGTAAATTCCGCAGAAGGAAGAGCGCAGTTGCCCGTAGGGACGATTTCGGGTCTTCACTTTCAGGTCACTGATTAATTGTTCGAGCATCGACTTTTGCTCGGTAAGCAGGGCGAAGAGTTGACAGCGGTTGTTTTCGAGTTGAAAATAATCCATGGAATCCTCCTTGAGAAAGAAAGTTTGAAATGATTCAAAGAATCAGAGCGTGAAACGATTCGAAAAGCAGAGCAGGTCATCTTCCGGAAAAGGAAGCGAAAAATGATTCGGAAAAGCGGAGTGGGACGCAATCTGAAAAGCAGAGCAGGAAATGTTTCGGAAAACAGAGCGTGAAACGATTCGAAAAGCAGAGCAGGACGCAATCCGAAAAGCAGAGCAGGAAATGTTTCGGAAAACAGATTGGCTAAAGAATAAAACAGATTATCGTCAGATAAAGAAAGTGTATGTCGGATTCAGCGGAAAATGCAAGTAGAAAAACCAACCTGTTTTTTGTATGTTTTTACGAAGAAAGTCTGACCGCCTGCCGGCAATGGCAGCGGCGATTTTCAGTGGCGGTTTTGCTGCTTGTGTGATACAATCATAACAGCGAAAGAGGAAGAGCGACGGGCAAAAATCCGCGCATAACACGGAGAAGGCAAGAGTTTATCAGGCAGGAGAATGTCTCCCAGGTCAGGTTCGCGTCATACGCTTCGTACTGACTGTTTCCATAAGACGCAGAAGCTACAGGTTTAAGCTGGTCGGCGTCGATTTCCAGAATGAAGCCGAACTGATTCTTCTCGACATCAATCTCGGGGACGGCTCGGGATTTGCCGTATGCAAAAAACTGCGGGAGGAATACAACCTGCCGATTCTTTTTATCAGCGCAAGGCAGAGCGACGACGATGTGTTGGCGGCGCTCACAATCGGCGGCGATGACTATATCAAAAAGCCGTACAGTCTGTCGGTGCTGTTGGCGAAGGTAAAGGTGAATCTGAAGCGCGTAGCCGAGCTCCGCGCAGCGGGCTTGGCGGCTGACGGCCGCGGCCCGGAAGGCTATGCAGCCGGAGCAGGAAGCGCCGCAAACGGAGGCGCCGGAAATGCGGCCGGTGCAGCAGGCTATGCAGCCGGAGCAGGAAGCGTCGCAAACGGAGGCGCCGGAAACACCGGCGACCTGGCCGGAAGTGCGAACGCGGGGGCTGCGCTGGCGCTGGATGCAGCCACGATGTCGGCGGTGCGCTTCGGAAGAAAGATTCCGCTGAAGGCGAAGGAATTTGCGTTGCTCAACTGCCTGTATGAGCATCGCAATACGATAGTGACGAAAGAAGTGCTTTTTACGGAGGTGTGGGGCGATACATTTTACAGCGACGGAACGCTGAATGTACACATCCGCAAGCTCCGGGAGAAGCTGGAGGACGATTCGAACGCACCGAAAATGATCAAGACTGTCTGGGGCACGGGCTACATTTTGGAGATTTGATATGAAATACCGGAACGGAATCGCGATTCTTTATATCCTGATTATGCTCGGCGCGCTTGCGGGGCTTTGGTTTGTGAGCGGCGGAAAGACTTCGACCAAGAGGGATATGGTGCATTACAACGACGAGATTTACCGCATCGGGGAAGCGTACCTGGCCGGAGAGTCGAAAGAGCGGATTGAAGGAAAATTCGGATGCAAAATCGTGCTCGACGGAGAGTCCGCCGCGGAGATTTTGCGCGGATACTCGGAGTATGCGCTGGTCATGGATTTTGCGCCGGAAGGGACGGTCATCGGCAAAGTCATCTGGGACGATGTAAGCGGAGATTTTCGCGAGTCGCGAAAGGTGTACCGGCGTACGTTTTTGATTTTCTGGGCGGCCGTGTTTGTCGCGGGACTGTTGTTCCTCGGGGCGGTCGATTGGTTTTTGCTTCGCCCGACGCGCGAGATGCGCGGGTTGGCGGGGGAGATTGCAAAGGGCAATCTGGATGTTCCGCTTCCGATTCGAAAGCATAATCCCTTCGGAAATCTTGTCGAGGGATTTGATTTGATGCGGGAGGAGTTGAAGGCGTCCCGCTCGAGGGAAGCCGAGGCTGAGAAGGCGAAGAAGGAGCTGGTCGCGGAGTTGGCGCACGACATCAAGACGCCGGTGGCGACCATCCGCGCAACCTGCGAGGTGATGGAGCTGCGTCAGCAGCGGAGAATTGCACGGCTTACAGGCGAGGAAGAGTTGGCGGATGCGCGGGATGTTTTGGAGAAGGCGCAGAGCATTTCACATAAGACCGATACGATTCGGCAGCTTATGGAAAATGTCTTCCAGACGACGCTGGAGGAGCTTGATCGCATCGAGGTGAACAGCACGGAGGAAAGCGCCGAGGCGGTTGAAGAGTATTTCCGGAATCTTCGAAACTACGGAAATATCATTCTTCAGAACCGGATTCCGCCGTGCCTTGTGTATATGGACCGGCTTCGCATGGAGCAGGTCATCGACAATGTGGTCGGCAATTCGCATAAATATGCCGGCACGGACATTCAGGTGCGGTTTGATGAGCTGTCGATGATGACGGCGGACCGCAGCGACGCGCGGTTCATTCGCGTTCGCGTGCATGACGACGGCCCGGGAATTCCGGAGGAAGAGCTGCCGCTTGTCACGCAGAAGTATTTTCGCGGGAGCGCCGCACGCGGCAAGAGCGGCGTCGGTCTCGGCATGTATCTTGTGAAGACCTATATGGAGAAGCAGGGCGGAGGCGCGGAGATTTTCAATGACAACGGCCTGACCGTCGATCTGTATCTGCGGATTGTATGATGCTTTTGCGGTTTGGAAAAACGGTAAGCCTGCTGCCGGCCGCGCAGCCGAGCGACAGGAAAAATGGCAAATGCCGTCGGAAAATGCGGGGGTGAGAGCATGCGGAGAAAACCGCTTCGGCGACAGATAACAGCAGGGGTACTTGCATTTATCTTGAGTATTGCAAGCCTCGGAGCATTTCGCTTCGGGGCTTTTCGCGCGTACGGGACTGCCCCGGACGATGCGGAAATCACCGTTGCAGGCGTTGCCTCCGGCGATGTCTATTATTACGGCGCCGACGGGCAGCGCGTCTATGTCGAATCGGTTTCGAAGGCGTGGGAGGAAGCCGTTTCGCTCGGAACCGGAATGGGAATTACAGCGGATTTACGCTGCGGGCGGCTGTCCCTTCCGAAGAACCGCGCGGTGTTTGTGGAACTGAACGGCCGCATATTGAGCCGCGGGCTTGCGGGCGCGGCGCCGGACGGCGAGATATTTTTCGTGGATGACGATGCGACACTCACCGTCTACGGCGGAACCGCGGACAATCCGGCCTGTGCGATGGAGCAGATTCATACGGTGCGGGCGTACGAAGTCGACGGGAAGGGCGAATTGACGGAAGCTTCAAAGACCGTGTACGGCGGCGTGTTAACGGGAGGATTCAGCCGGAACCACGCCGGCGGCATTGAGATGCGCAAGGGGTCGACCGTCAGACTGGTCTGCGTGGCGCTCGTCGGCAACCGCGCGGAGCAGCATCTCGCCCGCAACGGGTACGGCGGCGGAATCCGGATGGAGAAGGATTACGGGAAACTCTTCCTCGACCGTTCGGTTATCGCCTACAACTATGCATATAATGACGGCGGCGGAATCTATGCGGACGGCGACAACTGCCGCGTCACGATGACCGGGAGTCGGATTGACGGAAACGCGTGCGCGGACAACGGCGGAGGAATCGCCGCGGCGGGCTCGGATTTCCGGTTGACCGGCGATGCGACAATCGCCTCGGAGGGCGACGGGACAGCGCCGGAGCTTACGGCGCTTCTCTCGGATGTCTATGACGGGACGCACCGGAATCCATTGTACGGAAGCACCATCGCAAACAACGCCGTGACGCAGAGCGCAAGCGGCGGAGGCGGCGTGTATCTCAAAAAGAGCGGGGCGACTCTGACCGGTGTGAATATCCTCGGCAACCGGGCATTTTCCGGCGGAAACGGCGGCGGGATCTGCTCGGTCGCGGATCATATCACGCTGGCAGGGTGTGTGATTGCGGGAAACGAAGCGTTTTTCAAGACGACATTCCGGATTCGGCAGGGAGGCCTCGGCGGCGGGCTCTATGTCGGCAACGATCTGACGGCGGTTCGCGACTGTAGGATTACGGACAATTATGCGGAGAGAGAGGGCGGCGGCGCGTATGTGAGCGGCAGCGTCGACCTGCTTCTCGGCGGTGCGGTTATCGCGGAAAATAACCTCGCGGAACGGGGGAAGTGCAACATTTTCCTTGATGCGGGAATGATTCAAAGCGCCTATCTTGTGGTGAGCGGTCTCTCCGGGCGCTCGCGCATCGGGCTTACGCTCTCCGCGGCGCACACAGGCAAAATCGCCTGCGGTTCGACGGTTTCCTTCACGGAGACCAACCGCGGGGAAACCATCGACCAGAGATCGTTTGTGAGCGACAGCGACACCGTGTATTACTACTGGAACAGCGAGAACAACCCGTTCTTCGACGAAAGCGCGGAGATTGTCCGAAAGAACTCGCTTTCGTACAATTATCGGTGGCTGATTGCGCTGCCCGCATCGAGGATGCCGGAGGGCTACGGGGAGAAAACCGAAGCAAATCCCCGCGAACCCGGCGGCGTTACCGAAGTCGGAACTTACGAGGCGGAAGGCACGGAGTATGCGCTTTTGCACGGCGTTGCGGGCATCCCCTCCTCCGTTGACGATACGGAGGATATCGCGGTTGATTTTTATTACAGCGACGGTTATTTTGCGGGTAATCCGCGCGTATATAACGAACATCTCGCCACGATGTCGTGCATTCTTGCGAGCGCGGCCGGGGCGTCCAACCGTGTGCCGGAAGGCCTTGACAGCGCTCTCATGTATTCCGTCAAGACGCAAAATATCCGGCAGCTTCTTCTGGATATCGGCGTTTCGGAGGAGGATATCCACTGCAACGATTTCAATAAGCAAAAACCCGGCACGGATACGATGGGCGTGACCATAGGCAGTCGGAAAACGGGCAACCGCACGCTTGTCATCATCGGTACGCGCGGCTCCGGCTATGAGGCGGAATGGGCGAGCAATTTTACGCTCGGCAGCACAGGGGAGGCCGCCGGCTTTAAGAGCGCCGCGGATGTGGTGCTTAAGGAGTTGGAGGAGTATCTTACGGCGCGGGGAATCAACGGCGAAAGCGACCGGACGGTATTCTGGCTTGCGGGATATTCCCGGGGCGGCGCTACCGCCGGGATGGCAGCGGCGCGGATTATCGACCGGTACGATCCCGAGGGCAGAAGAACCTTTGCGTACACCTTCGAGGCGCCCAGAGGCGGCGTGCGAAGCGAGGCAAAGGAAGCCTACGCATGCATTCACAACATCGTAAATCCCGCGGATCCCGTGCCGTATGCGGCGCCGGCCGAGATGGGGTTTGTCCGGTACGGTACGGACCATGTGATTCCCGGCACGGCCGCGGAGGAGAAGCATCACACGGAACTGGTGCGCGTCGTGGTTCGCGACGCTTCCGGCAGAAGCATTCGCCCGATTACGGCAATCTCGTACCGCGACAACAGTGCGCTGTCCGGGGATGCGTACGATGCGGCGCGGCGCAGCATGCTTTTGTGTCTTTCGAAAATCAACGATGAGCTTATCTTCGACGATTATTTTGCGGATGCCGATGTGTCGCTTGCGCAAAATGCTATCTACGGAAGTAATGTCAGCTCCGTCATCACCGAGCTCGACAGGCAGAGCGGGCAGACGGCGGCGCAGTTCCTGTCGCGGTTTTTCCGGGATTTGCAGGAGTGCGGCTTCAATTTTGCGGTGCAGGGCGAGGCGAAGACGCGGGATTTCCGGCGCTTCTACTCGCAGGAAATCGTGTTCGGCGACGTGACATTCGAAGCGGCGGTGGCGGAATTGTTTGAGATTGTCTATTCGCTTCGCAGAGAGCAGAAGACGGAGCTTTTGGACATCTTTGAAAGCATCCCGGAGCGTATGGGAACGGATGTGCTGCCGTTTTCCTATCTTCTCATCAGCGATAAGAGCTGGTACGAATACGAATCGTACGCGGAAATCGGTCGGGGCATGCCGTCTGTTTTGATGGACCGTCTGTGGGAAATGGTCAACACCGGCGATGTGCGGAAGGGCTATAAGGCGCTTTCGGAGGTGCTTGATGAGGAACAGCTTGCGGCCGTGCATGCGGTATGGAAGTCGCTTGTCTTTCCGATTCTGTGCTGGATTAAGGCCGATTACGACCGGAGCGGCGAGCGGCTACAGACCGTCGGAACCCTGGCGTACAATGCGGAACGCCTTGTGCAGAATCATTTTCCGGAGATTACGCTTGCGTGGCTTGAGAGTGCGGACGACCGGTATGCATTGCAGGCTGACGCGGAGCCGTAGGGGAGATTTCCGGCATTTTTCGAAAAAATTCTTAAAAATCGTGCCTAATTTTTGCAGTCTGCCGGTACTAACAGGCAGAAGGGCAAGGAGGTGAACCGAATGGAGGACAACGGTGCAAGTAGCTACCACCGTTTTCTGAAAGGAGACCGGGAAGGTTTAGTGAGAATCGTCGAGGACTATTATGACGATCTGGTGCGGTATCTTACAAGGTATCTCGGCAGTGAGGACGACGCGGAGGATATGGCGGAAGAGGCGCTTTTGGTGCTGATGAACAGGAAGCCGGCATTTCGCGGAGATGCGACATTTAAGACATGGCTTTTCTCCGTCGCGAAAAATGTCACGCTCAAGTATCTCTACAAAAACAACCGCACGATTCCGACGGCGCCGGAGGATCTGACCAATGCGGCAATCGAAGGCGACGATGCGCTGGAGCGGTGTGTTCGCGAGGAGAAGAGCGAAGCAGTGTCTCACGCGATGAACCGGCTGCCGGAGAAATTCCGGCTGGTATTGCAGCTGAAGTACCTCGAGAACATGCCCGTTAAGGAGATTGCCGCAGCGACAGGACGAACCGTTCACGGCGTCAACAGCATGTTGAAACGTTCCCGAAAAGCCCTTAAGGAAGAACTGCAAAAGGAGGGAATACACGATGAGAAATCATGAGGAAGTGATAGAGAGACTGGAAGAAAGGCATCGGCAATACGAGGTCGGGAGACGACGGAAAATATCCCGCATCCTTACGGCTTCGTCCGCGGTTGTCGTGCTGGCGATTGCAATTCCGCTGTTCATTCATTTCGGCAATATAAGAAAGCCTGCCGGGTCGGCTCCGGCGAGCGGAACCGCAACGCCGACATCGTCCGCCGAAATCACGCCGACGCAGGAGATTACGGCAACGCCGACGCCCGTGCAGCAGACATTCGGGGAGCTTCCGGACATGGGAAGATTGACGGACGATTCCCCGAATCCCGGGGTATTTTATGTGGGGACGACCTTGATGGATTCCCTTCGCGATCCGGCGAAGGCAGACGGTCTCTTCCATGTCAAACTATCGATTCTGTTGGATTGGAACGATCCGCTTCACGATGAATTCAAGCAGAAGTTCGTGCAGGAATACAGCAGAAATCCGCTTTATCTGGAGTACGCCGAGGGTTACGACCGCTGGCTCACGGAGGTATATTATCCTTCGATTCCCGCATGGGGAAACGCGGATAAAGGGGATGTAATCATGGACAAATATGATGCCTACTGGAAGGAAGGACACACCGCGGAGGAGTGGACAGATGTTCAGAACATCATAGTCAAAATCAAAGATGAGAACGAACTGAAGCGCGATTTCCTTGCGGAGACATACCGCGAAGAGCGGGAGCGTATTCTGGCAGCCGGCGTGACGGTGCTTGCGGAGGATTACGGTTACCTTGAACTTCTTATTACGGCAGACCAGTTCCGGATGATTGCTCCGACGGAACGGTTCAGCTACGAGATGATCTGGGCTATGTGCGCGATGCCGGTTTCCGAAGGCTTCGAAAGCGCACCTGAGCCTCCGGCAAAACAGCCGGTGAATCCGATTACAATCGACGGCGAGAAGCTCGGAGAAGGGCTTGCCGGCGAGCATGAGGCGACCGACATTGCGAAGGTCTGTCTCGACTTCGGCGATTGCTGGGAAGAGGGGCAGCGAATCCTCCGCGAAAAATATAAGGAGGAATATGAGGCCTATATGTGGCTCAAGACCGAGGAGAACCCGGTGGCAAACGACGACCCGAGAGTCGAGAAAGCCATGCGGGGATGGGAATTGCACAATTCGCTTCCGCAGACATGGGAGCTTGAGCAGGAGGAGAAGTTCTTCCAGCGCCATCCCGAATACAGACAGTATCGACCGGCTGAGGCAGACGGAATCGTGCATCAATTGTATCTGAAAGTTCCTTATACCGTCCTTGCCGAGATTATCGGGGACACCGGTGTCGTAAGCATCACCTACAGACCCGATGACATCAGGGTTGTGACGGAAATCGGCAAACTGAACGGAACACCGGTTTATGATATGCGACGCACCGTCGGCGGCAGAGTAGCAATCGATCCGGAATACAGCGAGGGCGACAAGCAGTAATTGCCGGGGGACGAAAATGACATAAAGGAGCCGGCGCGGCAGACAGTCGCGCCGGCGATTCGCGAAGGGATGAAAGCGAACCGGAATCCTGCCGGGAAACAGGATAAGCGCGCAACACGATTGCGGGGAGAATACAAAAAACTAAGAGGAATACAAGAATGCGAAAAATGAAACGATTTGCACTTGTTGTCATGGCGTTCATTCTGCTAATGACAACGATTTCCTGCGGGAAGAACACGGAAAATGCGAGGAAGAGAGACAGCGGAGCTCCGGCGACGCCGACGATGACCGCCGCAGCCACGCCGACAGCCACGGAAGCGCCCACGGCGACGCCGAGTCCGACGGAAGTACCGCCGACCCCTACGCCGACAGGCTTTCAGGCGCCGGAGGAGGGGTGCGCGATTGCATTTCCCGAGAGAGAACGGTACCGCTATACGATGGATTTAACGCTGGACGCGGACGCGAAGACCGTGAGCGGACATGTTGTGTTTGATTTCTACAATGATTCGGAGGACCCCTGGGATCGGCTGTGCCTTCGCGATGATTCGAGTGTATTTATCGACGGCAGGGTAGCCGGGTATCCGGGGACGGTGAATGCCCATGCGGCGCTCACGGAAATCGGAGGAATCGTTGACAGCCGGGACAACGCGGAGCTTACCTTTACCCGCGACACGGATGTTTCCGTCGTGTGGATTGCCCTTGCAAAACCGCTTTCGCCCGGGGAAAAGATGACGCTCACCTATGATTTTAAGGCGCAGATTCCGACGCTTGCGGACCGCTACGGATACC
>CADBXF010000032.1 GCA_902798585.1 uncultured Lachnospiraceae bacterium | reverse complement strand
CTTTGTATCCTGAAATTTACATTGTTTAAAGTTCGCTTCTGTTGCCAGAAACTTCTTAGAATTTCAAGGTTGTTTCACTGTTCGGTTTTCAAGGTTCCGCATCCTTGTATCCCCTAAAAACAGAAGGGATTCGGAAGGATTTGTGCACTCGCTTTTTCGTGAGCGCGAAGCCGATTATAACACAGGCATTTGAGCGTGTCAACTACTTTTTTTATGTTTTTTCAACTTTTTTTAAAATGTCCGCTTCACCTATCCACAACAGCTGCGACGCACAATGAAAAACGGCCCCCGGCATGTCGCCGGGAGCCGTGAAACTGCTGTCTTCTCAGGCTCTTATTCCTCTTCAAATTCAAGATCAAGGCCGATGAAGGTATATGCTTCATCCTTAATTGTAACAATTGCTTTGTTTGCATTCTCGGCATTCGGCATTCCGGCTGCGAGCTTCTGGAGGTCGGCAAGTGTAAATTCAAACCGAATCTCCTCTCCCTTCGCAGGATTGTGATCCAGCACAAACTCATACTCGAATTCCTTTGTGGAATTGTCGAACGCGAAACCGCCGATAGACTTGCCGGTCTGATCCTCCGTCGTTTCGCCGTCCTTCTTCACTATAACATAAAGAACGGAACCCTTCGGTGCAAACACGAGCGACTGGAGAGCCACGGACCCGGTGTTTCCCTCCGTATCCTTGATGATATGCCGCACCTGGCGTTCCTTCGCCGGCGCTGTTGTCGGCGTAGCGGTCGGCGACATCGTCACCGTCGCCGTTGCCTTCTCATCGGATTTGTCGGAACTGTCCTTACCGCAGGCAGCCAACGCCAAAACCATCATCACTGCAACAACCCAAATAACTCTCTTCTTCATAGTAAACCCCTTCTCCGATTCCACACAATCGGTTATATTTTTTCGCCGAAATCCGGCTCAACAACAACTATAATGCATATTTCAAAAGAAATCAAGCATTTTTCGATACAAGTTCCGACGCCCTCTCAAGCGCCGCGTCGATATTCGGCACGAAATTCTCCTCACCGACAAGCTTCGCAAAACCGGCCTTCTTCATGACATTCATCGGTTGCTCGTTGACATGGGACAAAAGAACCGTGATATGTGCGTCCGTAAGCGTCTTAACCAGGTTGGTCAGATTGCGAAGTCCCGTCGTATCCATCGCCGGAACATTTCGCATGCGGATAATCACGACCTTATCCTTCTCGCGAAGCGGAACGGCGGCAAATTTGTCGGCCACGGCGAAGAACATCGGTCCGTTGATCTCGTATACGCTGACACCGTCCGGCACAGGCTTCATTCCGTGGAGCTCGTCCGTCTGCTGCTCGTCCTCGGCGATGTATGTCCAGGAGCGAATCTCGGTGACATCGGTCATGCGCTTTAAGAACAGGAACGCTGCAAGCACCATGCCGACCTCGATGGCAACCACAAGGTCGAACACAACCGTCAGAAGGAAGGTGGCGAACAGAACCAGAATATCGCTCTTCGGCGCGGTTTTGCAAATGTCGCGGAAGTGTCTCCACTCGCTCATATTATATGCAACCATGAACAGGATTGCCGCGATGACCGGCATCGGAATCAAAGCCGCATACGGCATAAGTACGACAAGAATCAAAAGGAGCATCACCGCGTGAACCATGCCCGAGATCGGAGAACGGCCTCCGTTTTTCACATTTGCCGCAGTGCGCGCGATAGCGCCGGTCGCGGGAATTCCGCCGAAAAATGCCGATGCGATATTGCCGGTACCCTGCGCGATAAGCTCGGTATTGCTGTTGTGATGACTTCCGATCATACCGTCGGAAACCACGCACGACAGAAGCGACTCAATTGCCGCAAGAATTGCGATGGTAAATGCACTCGGCAGAAGTTCGCGGATGAGCGAAAAAGAAATCTCCGGCATGGCAAACTTCGGAAGGCTGCGGGAAATGGAGTACAAATCCCCGATGGTGTTGACCTTAAGCCCCGCGAATTTGACGATGCACACCCCGACGATAACCGCGATGAGCGACCCCGGAATTTTCTTGCTTACCTTCGGCCAGACAATCTGAATCGCAAGCGCCAGAAGCCCCACCAGAAGCGCCTGATAATTGAAGGACGAGATGTTCTTCCCGATATTCAGTGCTTTATCGACAGTCTCCACATTGGCCGTCCCCGCAGGGTACGAAAGGCCGAGAAAATCCTTGACCTGCCCGATGGCGATTGTCACGGCGATGCCTGCGGTGAAGCCGGTGGTTATGGTATACGGGATATACTTGATGAGAGCGCCGAAGCGGCAGAAGCCCATCAGAATCAAAATGATACCCGCCATCACGGTGGCGAGCGCAAGTCCGCCCATGTGGTACTGCGCCACAATTCCCGCTACAATCGTCGCAAACGCCGCAGTCGGTCCGGAGATATTGACGCGGCTTCCTCCGAGAAGCGCAATGATGAATCCGGCAACAATCGCGGTGTACAGACCCTGCTCCGGGCCTACTCCCGATGCGATGGCAAGCGCTATCGACAAAGGCAGCGCGATAATAGCCACGATGATACCGGCGACAATGTCCTTAATCACCTGCTCCTTCGTATATCCGCGAAGTGCGGTTGTAATCTTAGGCTGAAATACTTTCATAAAGAAAAACTCCTCTTCTGCGCCTTATGAAGACGCCGAAAAGGAGTTTACGCTAAAGGATATCTTTTTTCAATACGCAATATGTAAAAAATGCAGATGCCGAAATGCCTCAAAATGCATCAATATGACGCAATCGGGGATTACCGGCCCCGTTTTGCGAATCTTACTCCGTAAACAAAGGCGTCGAATAGTAGCGGTCGCCGCTGTCGGGAAGAAGCGCCACGATGGTCTTGCCCGCGAATTCCGGACGCTTTGCAAGCTCGATTGCGGCAAAGAGCGCTGCACCCGAGGAAATACCTACGGAAATACCTTCCGATTTTGCGAGGAGCTTAGCCGTTGCAAATGCATCCTCATTCTGCACCGGGAACACCTCGTCATATACTTTCGTGTTCAATACATCCGGAACGAAGCCTGCGCCGATACCCTGAATCTTGTGCGGACCGCCGTGGCCTTCCGAAAGAACCGGAGACGCCGCGGGCTCGACAGCCACAACCTTGACGGATGCCTTCTGCGACTTCAGGTACTCGCCGGTTCCGGTCACGGTACCGCCCGTGCCGACGCCTGCAACAAACGCATCAACCGCTCCGTCCGTGTCATTCCAGATCTCCGGACCTGTCGTTGCTCTGTGGATTGCGGGGTTAGCGGGGTTTACAAACTGTCCGGGAATAAAACCACCGGGAATCTCAGCCGCAAGTTCCTCCGCCTTCGCGATTGCACCCTTCATGCCCTTCGCACCTTCCGTAAGGACAATCTCCGCGCCGTATGCCTTTAAGATGTTGCGTCTCTCAACGCTCATGGTCTCGGGCATCGTCAGAATGATGCGGTAACCCTTGGCTGCCGCGATGGCTGCAAGACCGATACCGGTGTTGCCGGATGTAGGCTCAATGATGACGCTGCCTTCATGCAGCTGTCCCTTCGCTTCCGCGTCCTCAATCATCGCCTTCGCGATACGATCCTTCACGCTTCCTGCCGGATTGAAGTACTCAAGCTTTACCAAAAGCGTAGCCTTCAAACCCAGATTCTTTTCAATGTTCGTAACCTCCACAAGCGGAGTGTTTCCAATCAAACCGAGCGTACCCTTATAAATCTTAGACATCGTATCTGTCCTCCTTAAATGTGTTGTATATGATAGGTTCTTGTTTTTCGTTTACGGATGCGATTATTGTACCGCCAATCCGCGGTGTCTGTCAATCCCGGCCGGGGCTCTTTTCAGGCGCGGGCCGCAGCCGCAAAACCGGCGTCAAGGTCGGCAATCAGGTCGTCAACATGCTCCGTACCGATGGAGAGGCGGATGGTGTTGCGGCCGATGCCGGCATCCGCGAGTTCCTCGTCGGAGAGCTGGGAGTGCGTCGTCGAAGCGGGGTGAATGACAAGGCTCTTCACATCGGCGACATTTGCAAGCAGCGAGAAGATCTTGAGGCCGTCGATAAATGCCCACGCTTCTCTCTGTCCGCCGCGGATATCAAAGGTAAAGATGGAGCCGCCGCCGTTCGGGAAATACTTCTGATACAGCGCGTGATCCGGATGATCCGGAACCGACGGATGATTTACCTTGACAACCTGCGGATGGTGGCTTAAGTACTCCACGATTTTCTTCGTGTTTTCCGCATGGCGCTCGACGCGGAGCGAAAGCGTCTCAATTCCCTGAAGAAGCAGGAATGCGTTGAACGGGGAGATGCTTGCGCCGGTGTCGCGCAAAAGGATTGCGCGGATGTAGGTGACAAATGCAGCCGGCCCTACGACATCGTAGAACGATACGCCGTGGTAGCTCGGGTTCGGAGCCGCGATATTCGGGTATTTGCCGCTGGCCTTCCAGTCGAACTTGCCGGCCTCAACGATGATGCCGCCGAGGGTCGTTCCGTGGCCGCCTAAGAACTTCGTTGCGGAGTGAACCACGATATCTGCGCCGTGCTCGATCGGGCGGAACAGATACGGCGTGCCGAAGGTGTTGTCAACCACAAGCGGAAGTCCGTGGCGCTTTGCGATGGCTGCGATGGCGTCCACATCCGGAAGGTCGCTGCCGGGGTTGCCGAGGGTCTCCAGGAAGATTGCTCTCGTATTGTCCTGAATAGCGTCCTCAACTTCCTTCAGGTTTCTCGTATCGACGAAGGTAGCGGTGATGTTGTAAAGCGGAAGCGTGTGCTCCAGAAGGTTGTAGGTTCCACCGTAAATGGTCTTCTGTGCCACGATGTGTCCGCCGTCGGCTGCAAGCGCCTCAATTGTGTACGCGATTGCCGCTGCACCGGAGGCCACTGCCAAAGCGGCGCTGCCTCCCTCGAGCGCTGCCACTCTCTGCTCGAGAACCCCCTGCGTCGTGTTCGTCAGACGACCGTAAATGTTGCCGGCATCCGCAAGACCGAAGCGGTCTGCCGCATGCTTTGCATTGTGGAATACATACGCTGCTGTCTGATAAATCGGTACCGCTCTCGAATCGGTTGCGGGATCGGCCTGTTCCTGACCTACATGTAACTGAAGTGTTTCAAAACGATAGTTGCTCATTGTTGTAATCTCCTTTATTATCGAAAAATGGTTTTGTTTCCTGATGTTATCGAAAGTGTCTGCGTTTCTCCGGCCATAAAAAATGCCGGGGCATCAATTTTGCTCCCGGGCATATGGCTTACGAATATCGGTCATCGACATCGCTTTTCGACAGGGCAGACGGAAACGCACTCGAATGCCCCGGCCACACAACACGCCCGGGAGTTTTGCATTCGACAACACATGACATCGGCTCTTCCGTTCTGTACTGTAAGGTTCATGGTTTCCGCTCCTTTCTTCCACCGAAATCGGTGTTTGTTTTTCTGATGTGTGCATCATAACACCATTTGCCTACTATGTCAATAGGTATTGTGTAATTTTTTTTAAATTTCTTTTCCGGCCGACATTTCGCCCCGCGGAAAGCCTTTATTTTACGGCGTTTTCGGCTTTTTCCGCACAAAAAAGGAAGCACCCTGCAGAGATGCTTCCCGGAAAATGGAGCATACGGGACTTGAACCCGTGACCCCAACACTGCCAGTGTTGTGCGCTCCCAACTGCGCTAATGCCCCGAAATGTACATTCCCATTTTCAATGAAAAATGTCGGATTGTCAAGAGTTTTCTCCTGAAATCCGGCATTTTTCAAAATGGGGGTAATATTGTAATGTTACACATAAGCGAAGTTATTTTTTGCGGATTACGAAAAATCCGCCGACGGCCAGTATCGCAACCGCCGCAAAGCCGATCAGCAGCCGGATTATCGACGATTTATCGCCGTCCTTGCCGTTCTCCTGCTGCGCCGGCGCGTTTTCGGGCTCCTCAACCGCGGCGCCCGGATTGTCCGTCCCCGGATCGCCCTGCTTCTGATCTCCGTCAGTATTGTCTTCGGGATTTTCCGCCGGCTCCTGCGGAACCTCCGGCAGATTGTCGGGATTCAACCTCACCTCACCCTTCACGGTGAAGAACGACGAGAACCCCATGGTGCGGAAGCGAATCGTCTCCACGCTTCCGTCGTCATATGTCGTATACATCGCTTTCCCGAGAGGCTCGAGGCTTCCGTCCGAAAGGACATGGTAGATATACAGTTCGGTTCCGCCCGGCAGCTCCCCTTTTCGAAGCTGCACTGTCACCTCGACCGGGAACGGCAGCTCCTTATGGCCGGTAAACGCAATCGGGAAAATGCGCCCGTCCTCGAGGGATTCATATCCGTTCGAGACCATCACCCGGCTCAAAAGCTCCCCGACGCCGTCCTCCGTCCCTCCGGGTTCGGCGGAAGCGACAATCACCTGCGTCTCCTCGACCAGAGTCCGCAGCTCCTCCTCAGGCATTGCGGCAAGCGCTTCCTTCTGCTCGTTGTTCAGCCCGTCATAGACGAACTCCATTGAGACGGCTCCGGCCTCGCCCTGCGAAACCGCGGGAATATCGCCGCGTATATCCATGTTCCGCGGAATATCTCCGGGGGCATCGCCCGGATTCCCCGGGTCTCCGCCCGGCTCCTGATTTCCCTGGCCGCCCGGCTCTCCACCCGGCTCCTGGTTGCCTTGGCCGCCCTGGTTACCCTGATCTCCGCCGGGCTCGCTGATTCCGAAGTATTCCGCATAGGGAACTTCTCTTCCGTCGACCCAGATTTTGTCTCCGGGCTTCGGCGTATTGCGAACGCCGTCGTTCCACTCGGGCTTCCAGTCAAAATGGATGCCGGTGTAGCCGGTGCCCTTGCACCGGGGACATTTCCAGCCGATTGTCCTTGCTATTTCGCAATTTCCTACATGACACTCCGTTTTCCCCGCCCCGTTACACCGGGTGCAAATCACGCGGCCCGGCGTGTCGTGGCACACAATGCAGCGGAGCTTGCCGGAGCCACCGCAGTTTCCGCAGGCGCCTTCCGGATCAATCTTGCCGTCGCCGGTGCGCATCAGGCCGTCCCCGCTGCAGCTTGTGCAAGTGTAATAACCGCCGTCGCAGACATGCCCATCAAAGCCCGGGCAGACACCTCCTCCGGTACCGCCGCATCCGTCGCACACAACGATGCCCTCGTTATGACACACCGGACAATGGTACTCGCCCATCTCGTTACACTCGTAACAGACCTCAAACACATACGCATCCGCCTCTTCGGTTTTCACATGTACCAAAGCCATGCTCATCAGCATCATTACCAAAAGCATGGCCAATCGTCTTCTCTTCCTCATCGATTACCCTCCTCTTTATCGCCGTCACCCGGCATACGCGCTTTCCTCTGTTTCATCATATAATAAATGAAGGCTCCTGAACAGTTTCATTTTGCATTCTGTGCGCAAAATCGCTGATATGTCGTAATTTTTGGCGAAACACGCCGCGATGCGCATCGATTTTTCATCTTTTCGCCGAGAACACGCAAAATGCACAGCGCAGTGAAACGCAAAAAAGAACCCGGACGAATTGTCCGGGCTCTTGTGACGGAGAAGGAGGGATTTGAACCCTCGCACCGCTATTAACGGCCTGCACCCTTTCCAGGGGTGTCCCTTCAGCCTCTTGGGTACTTCTCCATATGGTGAAGTTTCGACTGCAGTCTGCAGGACAGCCGAATTACTTACGCACTGTTTGATTTGTGTCTTCGAAGGAAAACCGAAACGGAGAATGTGGGATTCGAACCCACGGTTCCTTTCGGAATCACCGGTTTTCAAGACCGGCGCCTTAAACCACTCGGCCAACTCTCCAAAGAACGCAAGTACTAAAATAACACAAGCATTGCGTGTTGTCAAGCACTTTCGTGCATTGTTTATACCTGCGATGATGAATTCAATAATCCCGACTGAAATTGCTCCGAACGGACGATTTCGCCCCGCTCCGGGGCGCTGTCTTCGCACCGTTTACGGGCGATTCGTCCCATTCACCGAAAGGCTCTGTTCTCACCTCTCCCCGAGCTTCAGCCCGGGAACCGCGTTCAGCGTGAGATCCGCGACATTGCCGCGAAGGAATTCGTAATATGCGGCTGACCCGATCATGGCCGCATTGTCGGTACACAAAATCGGCTCCGGATAGACGACGCGCATCCCGTTCGCCTCGCCGACATCGGTCATGCGGCGCCGAAGCGCGGAGTTGGAAGCGACTCCTCCCGCAATCGCGACAGTCTTAAAACCGAACGCCTTCGCCGCTGCCACCGTGCGGGTAGCCAGAACATCCACAACCGCCTCCTGGAAGGAAGCCGCAAGATCCGCCTTGGTCAGTCCGTCGGAAAATGTGTCCGGACAGGCCTCCGTCCCCTCCGAATCGCCGCCGGTAGGCACGCCGCTGTGCGCCGCACCGCCCATCTGCGCATCGGCAGCATCCGCGCCGGTTCCGCGAAGCGCTGCATCACGCGACTTCATTTTCTCGATATTCAGATAGTTCAAAACCGCCGATTTTAAGCCGCTGAAACTGAAATCGTACGGACGATCCTCGATGTGTGCCCGCGGAAAAGCAATCGCCTCCGGGTTGCCCTGTCTCGCAAGCGCGTCTACCTTCGGGCCGCCGGGATAGCCGAGCCCGATAGCTCTGGCAATCTTGTCAAAGGCCTCGCCGGCCGCGTCGTCATGCGTGCGCCCGATAATCCGGTAGGTTCCGTAATCCTCAACCTCGACAATATGCGTATGCCCTCCGGATACCACAAGGCACAGGAAAGGCGGTTCGAGGTCCGGGTGTGAGATGTAGTTGGCCGACACATGCCCCTCGATATGGTGAACACCGATCAGCGGCTTCTTCGCGGCATACGCGATGGCCTTGGCCTCGGCAACGCCGACAAGAAGCGACCCGACAAGACCCGGTCCGTAAGTTACGGCAACGGCGTCCATTTCCGCGAGCGTCATATTTGCCTTCTTAAGCGCCTCGGTAATCACCGGATTGATTTTCTCGATATGCTTGCGCGACGCAATCTCCGGGACAACGCCGCCGTAAAGCGTATGCAGATCAATCTGCGAAGAGATTACATTCGAGAGAACCTCGCGGCCGTTGCGAACTACCGCTGCCGCCGTCTCGTCACACGAGGATTCAATTGCCAGAATATAGGTACCTTTCATAAATTCAGGCCGTGCCTCCGAAGCGGGTTCGCCCCGGATGGATGCGGTCATTCCTCCTCAAACATCAAATCGACAAACTGTCCGTCGCGGGCAGCGACGGTGTTTGGAAAAACAGCTCTCGCCGTATCAACATAGGCCTCGGGATGCACAAGCGACGGACTGTAATGCGTCAGCCAGAGTTCGCGAACGCCCGCGTCTCGCGCCATCGTCGCGGCCTCGACAAAGGTCATATGCCGGTGGTCACGCGCCTTCTTCTCCATCCCGGGCTCGCCGTACATGCCCTCGCAGATGAACAAATCCGCTCCCTGCGCCGCCGCGGGAATCGAGGCGGTCGGACGGGAGTCGGTACAATAAGTAAGCTTAAGTCCTTTTCGCTCCGGACCGAGAATCATATCCGGCGTATAAATACGCCCGTTTTCCTCGATGATCGCCCCCTTCTGCAGGCGGCTCCACAGGCTCATCGGAACCGCATTTGCCGCGGCTTTCTCCGGCTGAAACCTGCCCTGCCTGCGAATCACTATCGAATACCCGTAGGTCGCGATGCTGTGGCTCACGCGAAATGCACAAACCGTGTATTCGCGAAGGGGAATCTCCTCCGCGGGGGCCGTCAATTCGCGGTATTCGATTTCAAAAGGCAACTCCGGCGCAATGATGCAAAGCGCCTCAGCGACCTTCCTCGTGCCCGCCGGACCGACAATCATAACCGGCTCCGTGCGCTCGGCGTTGCCCATCGACAGCAGAAGCCCGGGCAATCCGCTGATGTGATCCCCGTGCGTGTGCGTGATGAGAATCACATCGATGTCGTGGCAGGAGAAGCCCCGCTTTCGAAGCGCGACCTGCGTCCCCTCCCCGCAGTCGATCAGGAGTCCCATTCCGTTGTACCGCGTCATGGCCGATGTCAGGAACCGCCCCGGCAGGGGCATCATTCCGCTCGTGCCGAGCAGACAAACCTCCAACATAACAACCTCACTTTCCGCGCCGCGCCGTCAAATCGCAGCGGGCCGCGGGATCGTCTTTTGATAAATGAACCCGTTTTCCGTCGGATTGCTGTAGTAATTCCGCCGCATCCCGACGCGGGTGAAACCTTCCTTTTCATACAGGGCAATCGCCCCCGTGTTGTGCTCGCGAACCTCAAGGAAAATGACCTCGGCTCCCGCCGCTTCGGCCTCGCTGCACAACGCCCGCAGGAGCCCGGTTCCGATGCCTCTTCGCCTCGCCTCCGACGCAACGGCAATATTGGCAATCTGCGCCTCTGGAAGCGTCAGAAACATTCCGCCGTATCCGAGCACCTTCGCCCCGTCGCAAACCACAGGGAAACGATACAGCGGGTGCCGGATGGACTCGCACAGAAGCTCCTCGCTCCATGGGTCGGAGAAGCAAATTCTCTCAAGCTCCGCAATCTGCGCAGCCATCTCCGTCGTCGCGGGCAGAATCGTGTACGATGCTCCCGTACAATCTTTTATTTCCGCAGTGTTCTCTTCCAATTCTCTTCTCTGTGGCTTCCGCAACCGATGCGGAAGCTTCCTTCCTCACGATTTAGTGAGCCGCTCCTCCCTCTCGCGCTCCGCCTGGGAAATGCGAAGATAGGTGGGAGCAAACTCCTCTGCGCTCACATAGTTTCCCTCTCTGTACAGAGAAAGACCGAGCCAGCCGACCGCCGCTGCACGCTGTTTTGCCAGATGGAAAGGCGCTGTCTCATACGGAACGGTAACCGATTTCGCCAAAGTGTCCGCAAACAAATCCGCATCCCCCAGGAACACGGTCTTGCGCCCTATCGCGTTGACTTTGTCGATGACAGCGGCTATCCCGACGCATTCCGCCGCACTGTATTCTACAAGCGTAGAAGCCTGAAAACCATACAAACCTGTATAAACCTGAGAGCGTCTTGCATCCATCAGCGGACACACGACATCCGGCGTTCCCGCCACATTGCAGGCGAGCGCCGCAACCGTAGAAACCGGAATCACCGGCACATCCCATACCATCGCAAGCCCCTTCACGGTGGCCGCTCCGATACGGAGACCGGTGAACGACCCGGGACCTGCCGCAATCGCGATGGCGTCGATGTCGCTGCCCTCATTTTCCGTCATGCGAAGAATCTCGTCGATCATCGGAAGCAGCGTCTGCGAATGTGTCTTTTTGTGATTCACGGTATATTCCGCAAGGCATCCCTGTTCGGTCACAACAGCCGCGGAAGCAACCTGCGCGGAACTGTCAATTGCAAGTATTTTCATTCTTCGCCTCCGAAATCCATCGTAATCCGCCGATAGCCGAGCCCTTTGTCGACATCCTTCTCAATCGTCACCGAGACCGCCGATGCGGGAATGAGTTCCCGAATCTGTTCCGCCCACTCAATCAGGCAGACGCCGTCGCCGAAGAAGTATTCCTCGTAGCCGATCTCGTACATCTCCTCGGGATCTTCGATGCGGTATACGTCAAAATGGTACAGCGGAATGCGCCCCTCGCGGTACTCCTGCACAATGGTGAAGGTGGGACTGCTGACCGGCTCGGACACGCCAAGACCTCTGGCTACTCCCTTGGCAAACACCGTCTTGCCTACGCCTAAATCGCCGTTCAGACACACAATCGTTCCCGCCGGCACCTTTTCACCGAGAAGCTGCCCGTAGTGAAATGTCTCCTCCGCACTGTTACTCTCAACAACCATCCGTCTTCAAACCTCCGACAACACAGCTTTCCTCAATCATTCCTTCCCGGAAATGTGCGCCTTCAAAATTGCCTTCAACTCATCGTACCGCTCTCCGACAAGGTCGCGCGGGAAAATGAAACCGCTGTTTTTAAGCACATAGGCATACAGCGTCGATTTCGTCTCCGTAATCCGGCGAATCTTATCGTAGGTGAGCAATCCGCGAACTTCGTCCTGGCAAATGACGAAGCCCTCGTCACACACATGGTATTCCGTCGGCGTGCTTGATTTCTGCAGATACGCAGCACTTCTCGCGGCATTTACCACCGCGCGAACCGGCACAAGCCAGATCAGCAATACCACGCAGACAATAATCAGAGCTCTGTCCTGCGCTCCGAGCTTCTTCCAGAAAAACGCAAGATAGGCGCTGCTCAGCACAAGGACAAGCCAAAACAAAATATTGCCGATTCCCAGAAGGGAAAACCGCAGATTGAATTTCGCAAGGTCGCGAAAGCGAAGCTTGTAGGTCAGGCAGAAGTGCTCCGATTTCAGGGCTTCCTCACAGCGGCGTTCATTTTCCTCCTCCGGTGTGAGCTCCGTCTCCGCATTCGCGGCATCAACGGTCGTCTCCGATGCACAGTCTTCCGAAAAGCCTTCCGCGGTCTCTGTCACCGCCTCCGCAGTCTCCGCACTTTTCAAATAATCTTCCATAATTCCTCCATCGCTTTCGCGACCTGCAATTCTTCTAACGGTATCCGGGCAGCTTACGCCTGCTTCTTCAGAAGCCGGCTGATATGCTTGTAAATGAAAATGGTAACAGTCGACACCAACCCGTATTTAATCAGGTTGAAGGGCGCGACACCGTAGATGATAAATGTCGTAAGCGTCTTGATGCCCGCATTTTTCTCGGCTCCCATCCCGATAATCACATCGAGATCCATATGGAAAAGCTTTCCGTAGGTCGGAAGCAGCAGATATGCGTTCAGAAGGCAGCTGCACACGGTGACCGCGACACAGCCGACGCCGAGGCCGATTCGCGACATCTTCTTCGTCTTATGGGCGTAATACAAAACCGACGCCGGAACGATGAAGCAGCATCCCATGATGAAATTGGCGAACTCGCCGACGAAAGCCGTGCCTGTTCCGGTAAACAGGAGGTTCAGAAGAATCTTCAAAAACTCCATGATAACACCGGCAACCGGTCCCATCGCAAATGCCCCGATGATAATCGGAAGCTCGCTGAAGTCCATCTTGTAAAACGGCGGGATGAACGGTACCGGAAACTCGAACATCATCAGCACGATAGCCACCGCGGTAAGCATGGCAATCAAAGTCATGCGCCGGAGCTTAAACGACTCCCTGGATGCCTCAGTCTCCCTGTCCCCCTTCTTTGCATGCGCCTTGCGAATCAGCGTCTCCGCAAGAACAGCAATTGCCAATACTGCTGCGACGCAGGCAAGCGCCCCCAGCAGGAAACCGACATTGTCGGCCGCCGCCGACCCGACCTTTTTCAAGGTCTTCAACCATTTTTTCACCTTTTTTTGTTCTCACTTTCGCGTGTATTTCCGTACAATACCAGTATATGCAAAGCCCCTGTGCAAGGCCTTTTGCCGATTTTATAAAACGAACTGCTCCCGCGACGCCCCCCGCGCCGGTTATTTGCGAAGGCATCGTCCGCAGGGACGGTATCCGAGCGCCTCCGCCTCCTCCGCGGCCCCGTAGAAATAGAACCAGTTCCGATGCATCTCCCCGCTCACTGAATCGCAGTCAGGCAGATGGTACACTTTGGAATTGCCGTTCAGAATAAAAGTCACATCCTCCGGCGTGTCCGTCCTCGCCACAACATCCTCCTCATCGGGATCCGCGTACGGATCCTCAAGCGCCGGCACATTCGGACGAATCTCATTGTTTTCGAAGGATAATACAACCGTGCCCTGCACATCGGTGCGGAAAATCTTCGCCCCGCACTCCGTCAGCCGCGCAATGCTCTCATATGCGGGATGTCCGTAATCATTGGCGCCGCAGCTGATTACCGCGAACTCCGGCCTTGCCGCCATGAGCAGCTCGCCCGTGTTCGAATAGCGGCTTCCGTGGTGGTTCACAAGAAAAATGTCAACATCCGAAATCCTTCCGTCGCGCACCAGACGCCGCTCCTTTGCAGCCCCGGCGTCGCCCATAATCAGAATCTTCCGGCCGCGGATTGTGATAACCATCGCAAGGGAAGCGTCCCGCCCCTGGTCCTCCGTCGAATCCGAAACCTCAACATTTTCCGCAGAGAGAAACTCCACGGTGATATCGTTCGGAGTGCGATAAATCTCTCCGATTACCGGAACATGGCGCGGTATATTTTTCACCTCCGCCATATTGCAGAAGGATTCGTAGGTCTTCGTCGAAACACCGCCCGACGGCCCGTAAATCGCGTCGACGGACAGGACAGACAGAACACCCACGAGACCGCTTATATGGTCGCTGTCGTAGTGCGTGGCAATCACCATGGAGAGATGTTTGATTCCCAGCTTCTGCAGATATGAAACCACATAGGCCGAAGTCGGCGCGTCGCCGCCGTCGATGAGAATCGCCGTATCGTAGCAGCACACGAGTGCACTGCTCCCCTCGCCGACCGACAGGATGTGAATCACCGGATCCTGCCATTTATTCATCGGTGTTCCCGTTACGGTCGGAGCCGCAGTCAGTGTCGGGGAAATCCCCGGCGTCGGCGTCGCATTGGAAGAAAGCAGGTTCGCCGAAGTCGGTGTCGCCGCCTGCGAGGGCGTTACCTTTGCCCCCGGAAAATCCGGCCTGCCGGACCCTGAGAGCCAAAACACAAGCAACAGTCCTGCCAGAAGAACCCCCGACAGAACCGTCGCAAAAATCACAGTCTTACGATGCTTATTCATACGCAAAATATCCACGCCGGAACTTACCGGATCACATAGCCGACAATCAGACAATGCGGCCGCATCACCTCGTCGAGCGAATTGTATTCCACCGGATGCTCAACATTGCTGTAACGGTTGTACACGATGTAGGTCCCGTTCTCCTGCTTCACATAGAACACGAAATGTCCCCCGCTGAAAATCGGACGCTTGGTCCAAAACGCGAGAATGCCGCACTGTGCCGCCGCAAGTTTTTTGCGCGACCGCGTCATGCGGTTCTGCACCCCGAAATGCCGCAGGCAATATCCCATGCTGAACGGAAACGTACCGAACGCAGCGAAAAGCGGCGTCGAGGTAAGCTCCATATAGCGGAGAATCCGCGGAAAATCCGGTTTCATCCCGAGATAAATCATGGCGTTATACAGGGAAATCGGTCCGCAGCCGACATTCCCGACCGTTCGCAAACCGTAAGGCATGGGACGAAGCACTCCCCGGTCCTGCCCGTTTAAATACGGGGCGGGAAGCGTAACCGCCTGATGCTTTTTGAAATGGGACGGGAAATACATTATCTGCACAGCTTTCTGGAAATATCCCAAAGTTCGGTGTCAATATCCTTCTTCATCGCAAGCGCCTCGGTGATGTCCATATCGGCTCCACGGCCCGTGCTCCCATCGCGGAAGCAAACACACGGTCACGGCAGGTCGGGCTGCCGCCTCTTTGAATGTAACCGATGATGGTCGCGCGCGTCTCAAGTCCCGTGGCGGCCTCAATGCGCTTCGCCATACCGTTCGAGTCGCCGACACCCTCGGCATTGATGATAATATGGAGCTTCTTGCCGAGCTTCTTGCGCTCCGCGATGCGGTCGATAATCGCCTGTTCCTCGTAATCGTAGCGCTCCGGCACCAGAATCTCCTCGGCGCCGTTGGCGATACCGCACCACAGCGCGATGTGACCCGCCTTGCGCCCCATAACCTCGATGATGCTGCAGCGCTCATGAGAGGCCGAGGTATCGCGGACGCGGTCAATTGCCTCCATAGCCGTATTTAACGCGGTATCGAAGCCGATGGTGTAGTCCGAGCTCGCCACATCGAGGTCGATAGTGCCCGGGATTGCAACTACATTGATTCCGTGCTTGGAAATCTCATAAGCTCCGCGGTACGAACCGTCGCCGCCGATGACGACGAGCGCTTCGATTCCGTTCTTGCGGCAGATGTAAGCCGCCTTCTCCGGCCCCTCGGGACGCATCATCTCCGCACAGCGGGCCGTGTAGAGAATCGTGCCGCCGCGCTGAATGATATCCGCAACGCTCCGGGTCGTCATCTCCGTAAAATCCTCCTCGAGAAGTCCCGAGTATCCCCGCCGGATACCGATTACTTTGCAGCCTGCGTGCACTGCGGTACGAACAACCGCACGCACCGCCGCATTCATGCCCGGCGCATCGCCGCCGCTTGTGAGTACGCCGATTGTCTTCACTTTCGTCTCTTCCGTCTTTTTCCCTTTGAAAATGCCCATATCCGGCCTCCGTCTTCGTACGAATTTTTTTATTTATTTCACGGACGATTCCGCAATTACCGACCGGTCGTAAACGCGCTCTGGTAAGTAAACGCGATGCGATCCCTGCCGTATTTCTGTTCCAAAACATCGAGCAGACCGCTCTCGATATCCACCGTCAGCCCGCGCGGCATTGCAATCGGTTTCTTCTGTGCAACGCACATAACCGAAACCGGCACATTGCCGTCACCGCCGCCGCGGAGAATCTCCGTGAGAGCCTCGCGGTCCGCCTCGAACGCCGCCTCGTCTGGATAACTGATCCACAGTTTGCGCGGCACATCCGCAAAATCCACGAGCGCCCCGAAGAGAAGCTTCGCCGGCTTGTCCTCCTCGACGCTCGCGCGACCGCGTATGAACACGCGGCTGTCGGGCGTTAACGCCTGGCGGATTCGCTCATAATCCTTCGGAAACACAAGCACTTCCGCAGTGCCCACAAGATCTTCAATCGTGAGGAACGCCATGATGGAATTGCTCTTCGTGGTCTTCGTGGTAATGTTTGTAAGGAGTCCGCCGATTACATAGTTCTCGCCGTCCTTCACCGCCGGCAGACCGGTCTCCTCGTTTAAGTTGAAATCAATGGTGCGAGCCGTCACCTGCTTCTGCCAGAGCGCATAGTCCGATTCGAGAGGATGACCGCTTATGTAGATGCCGAGCACCTCCTTCTCGAACGCAAGCATCTCCTCCTTCGAGAACTCCCCGCAGTCCGGGAAGGACTCCGCGGATTGCTCCTCGGGACTCAGGAAATCAAACATGGACAGCTGGCCCGCCGTCTGCTTCTTTCGCCCGGCCGCAAGCCCGTCGACAATGGCACCGTACGCCTGCGTCTTCTGCTTGCGCGTCCCCGGAAGCGTGTCGAACGCTCCGCCCTTGATCAGATTCTCAAGGCTTCGCTTATTGATTTCCCCGTTGTTCATCCGGGTTATGAAATCCGTGAGCGTTGTGAACGGACCTGCCGTCTCACGCTCCCGCACGATGCTGTTGATCACCTGGCTGCCGAGCCCGCGGATTGCCGAGAGACCGTACCGAATCGCCTTCGCGCCGTCCGCCGTTCTTCCCACGGAAAATGCCGCAACACCCTCGTTGATGTCCGGCGGCAGAAGCGGAATTCCCATCGGACGAAGCGTCGCGATATAACCCGACACCTTGTCGCCGTTGTCGATGACCGAGGTCATCAGAGCGGCCATAAACTCCGCCGGATAGTACTGTTTCAAATACGCCGTGCGGTATGCGACGACCGCATAGCACGCAGCATGCGATTTGTTGAAAGCATATTTTGCGAAATCGGTCATCTCGTCGAAAATGCGGTTTGCAACCGCCTCGGAAATGCCGTTCGCCACACAGCCCGGAACCTTCGCATCGGGATTGCCGTGCACGAAGTACTCCCGCTCCTTCGCCATGACTTCGGCCTTCTTCTTGCTCATGGCGCGACGCACGAGGTCGCTTCGGCCGAAGCTGTAACCCGCGAGCTCCCGCACAATCTGCATAACCTGCTCCTGGTATACGATACAGCCGTAGGTCGGTTCGAGAATCGGCCGGAGCTGCTCGCACTCGTAGGTGATGCCCTCGCGATCATTCTTGCCCGCGATGTATTTCGGGATGAAATCCATCGGCCCCGGGCGATAGAGACTGATTCCGGCGATGACATCCTCAAGGCACTGAGGCTTGAGTTCCTTCATGAACGCCTTCATCCCCGCACTTTCCAACTGGAAAATGCCCTCCGTCTTGCCGGAAGCCAGAAGCTCATACACCTTCGGGTCGTCATATGTGATTTTCTCGATGTCAAAGTCCGGTCTCTCCGCCTTGACCATGTCCTCGGCGTCCTTGATTACCGTGAGGGTTCGAAGCCCGAGGAAGTCCATTTTGAGAAGGCCGAGTTCCTCGAGCGTCGTCATGGTGTACTGCGTCGTAATCGTGCCGTCGGCGGACCGGGACAGCGGAACAAACTCGTCCGCGGGAGCCGGTGCGATGACAACGCCCGCCGCATGCATCGAGGAGTGTCTGGGAAGACCCTCGAGACGCTTCGCAAAATCGACAAGCCGCGCGATTTCGGCATCATTTTTCACAAGTTCGGACAGCTCGCGATTGACCTCCAAAGCCTTCGCGATATTCATTCCCAGCTCCATCGGAACCATCTTCGCAACGGCATCCACCCGTGCATACGGGAGGTCCATCGCGCGGCCGACATCGCGGAGCACACCGCGCGCCTGCAGGGTACCGAAGGTGACAATCTGTACCACATGGTCCTCGCCGTAGCGGCGCACGACATAATCAATCACTTCCTGCCGGCGCTCATAGCAGAAGTCCACATCGATATCGGGCATGGTCTGCCGCTCCGGGTTCAGGAAACGCTCGAAAATGAGCGAGTACCGGATCGGATCGATGTCGGTAATCTTCAGCGAATAAGCGACGATACTTCCGGCACCGCTGCCGCGGCCCGGCCCGACGGGGATGTCATGCTCCTTCGCATAGCGGATAAAATCCCACACAATCAGGAAATAGTCGACAAAACCCATGTCGCGAATCGTCGTCAGCTCATAGGTCAGGCGCTCCTCATGCTCCGCATAGGAGTCGGGATAGCGCTCCATAAGTCCCTTCCGGCACAGCATCTCCAGATAGTCATACGAGGAGTAGCCTTCCGGCACCTCAAAAACAGGCAGCTTGTAATTGCCGAACTCAATCGTCACATTACAGCGGTCCGAAATCATCTTCGTGTTAGCGAGGGCTTCCGGCGCATACGGAAACAACTCTGCCATTTCCTCCGGGGAGCGCATATAAAACTGCCCTTCCTCGTAGCGCATGCGGTCCTCATCCTGCACCTTCGCCTGCGTCTGAATGCACAGCAGAATGTCGTGCGCCTCCCAGTCCTCCGCGCGCACATAATGGATATCGTTCGTGCACACCAGCGGAATGCCGGTCTCACGGTTCATGCGAAGCAGCAGCTGATTGACCGTCGTCTGATCCGGAATACCGTGATTCTGAAGCTCCAGGAAGAAATTGCCTTCCCCGAAAATGCTCTGCATCCGCTGCGCACATTTGACGGCATCCTCGTACATTCCCATGCGCAGAAGCGACGGAATCTCGCCGGCCAGACATGCCGAGAGCGCAATGATGCCCTCGTGGTACTGCTCCATGAGCTCATAGTCAATCCGCGGCTTGTAATAGAAGCCGTCGACGAAGCCCTTGGAGACAATTTTCATGAGATTTTGATAGCCGGTGTTATTTTCCGCGAGGAGAACGAGGTGATAATACCGCTTCTCCCCGACGGTTCCCGACTTGTCAAAGCGCGAGCCCTGCGCGACATAAACCTCGCAGCCGATGACCGGCTTGATGCCCTCCGCGAGGCAGGCGCGATAGAAATCGATGACACCGAACATCACACCGTGATCGGTGATTGCCAGCGCGTCCATTCCGAGCTCTTTCGCCCGATGCACCAGCTCCTTAATCTTGCCGGAGCCATCCAGAAGACTGTACTCCGTATGAACATGAAGATGCGTAAAATCCACGGCGGCTCCTCCTCTCTTTGGCTGATGCCCACACAGAGTTATTATAGCATTTTGCGAGAGGAGAATCAAGAAAAACGCGCACAACAAAACAAGCGGGAAGAAATCCTTCGAAATCTTCCCGCACGCTGCATTTTGCGATGTCTTTTCCCGGACGAATCCCGCATGCTCAGTCAAAGTAAAAGAGGTCCTCAAACTTCACTTCCAAAGCGATGCAAAGAATCAGCGCAAGCTTCGCCGTGGGATTAAACTGCCCGGTCTCAATCGAGCTGATTGTGTTGCGCGACACCCCCACCGTCTCCGCTAACTGCGCCTGAGAGAGATTCGCCCTCTTGCGCATCTCCGCCAGCCGGTTTTTGAGCACCAAAGAATCTTCTCTCATCTCCGTACCCCCAGGTATACCATTCCGGCGATGCACGCCGCACCCGCGACGAGACCGACGATTGCCTGAATCAGGCGTTTCCGCTCTTTCGTCTTGCCGTACTGGTAAGCCCTGCGGCTTCCGAACATCGCAAAATAAAGCGCCCAAGCCCCGAAACCGAGCTCCGGTATCTTCGTGATTCTCGAAAACAGCACAATGAGAACGGCCAAAACGCCGCCGACTGCCATTCCGAATTTCGACGCGTCAGCAAAGATCTTCAGCTCGCGCTCATCCTCCCTGCCTTCATTTTCCTTCCGGTTTCTTGCCAAAATCTGCTCTCTGTCCATAATAAACCCTCCTTGTTCATGTGTAATCAGCCGTGGCGTCTGCCAAGTTTTATTGTCATCATTATACATATGCCAAGTTTTCTTGTCAAGAGGTTTTTGCAAAGTTTTCTTTGCAATTTTCGAAGTTAAAAAAAGAAGCCGGTGGTCCGGCTTCTTTCTCATTTTCCAGGTTCCTCCAACCGACGCAGAAACGCCGTCAAGCCGATTTCCAGATCGCGGTAAGTCGCGTCGAAATCATCGGTATACCACGGATCCGCCACATCCCGCGACAACCCTGCAAATGTAAGCAGCTTGTACAGTTTGTGCTCCGGGTCGCCGCCGGCAATGCGCTCCATGTTGCGCATATTGGCCGTATCCATTCCGATGATATAATCAAAATGTCCGTAGTCCTCCGGCGTCATTCGCCTCGCCCGATGCGGCACCACGGGAATTCCGACATTCCGCAGTTTCGCCACCGTCCCGTAATGCGGCGGATTGCCGATCTCCTCATAGCTTGTCGCAGCTGAATCAATCTCAAACTGCGACTCCCGATGTATCTTCGCAACCATGTCGGCAAACATGCTCTGCGCCATTGTCGAGCGACAGATATTGCCGTGGCAAACGAAAAGCACCCGAATGGTCCTATGGGACGGGGTTTGTGGTCCATTTTCATATTTCATATCTTTTCCCTTGCAATCCTTTTATCATCCAAATATAATTAAAATGTTCTTAAATCTAATGTTCTATCTAGGAGTAATTATGCCAAGAAAACCCAGAAGCATGAGTTCATCTGGCATATATCATATCATACTTCGTTCTGTTAATCAGCATATTATCTTTGAAGAAGATTCCGATTACCAAAAATTCCTATTTATTTTATCAGATTGTGTCAAGAAATATGATAGCCAGATATATGCATATTGCCTGATGGATAACCATGTACACCTCTTAATCCATTCTTCACCTGATTCTTTAGCAAGCTTCTTCCAGAGCCTCGGGACCAGATTTGTCAGGTGGTATAACAATAAGCATTCTCGGAGCGGTCATCTTTTTCAAGATCGTTTCTTCAGTGTGCCCATCGAGAACGACAAAGCCTTTCTATCCGTATTGCTATATATTCATAACAATCCCGTCAAGGCTAACATTTGTCGCTACCCTTCTGAATATCGATGGAGTAGTTTTAACGCATATTATGGCGCCAAAAATCCTGTGGTCGACATATCTTTTGCCAATGACTTATGCGGTTCTAAAGAGTCATTGCAGCACTATTTTGGTACGGAACAAATATCTTCTGATCATGAATTGTTTATAAATGATCATCGTGACACGTCACATTATTTAACCGATGAATACGCCTTATCGATTTTCAAATCAGTAACTAATCTTTCATCAACCGCTGAAGTGGATACTCTGCAGAAAACTCAGCGTAATGATTATGTCCGGCAGCTACGACATAAAGGGCTAACGACAAAACAAATATCACGATTTATGGATATATCCGTGTCCACTGTGAAAAGATTATGTAAATGAACCACTAACCCCGTCCCCAGTTTCTCCCCAGTTTCTCAGAAAGACGCCCCCTGACGCTTTTTGGCGTTCGGGGCGAAGTAGCGGGCGTGTAAGATTAAGCGTGCCACGGGGTACCTCCTAACAGAAAAAGACCATCGTCAAGATGGCCTTTCCCTCGGAAATCTTTCATTAACATCATCAGTTAGTCGCACCATTCATATCTAAAGAAAACCTCGTCATTCTCAAGTTCCTTGATAAAAACGGTAATCGAGATTATCTCTCTGCTTTCAACATCATCCTCAAGCCAGTATCCAAGACTCGAAGTATACTCCTCTTCCCAATCATCGTACTGAATTGACGGGTCAATCGATTGCGCCTCGGCTATTGTCATACCAAGCGAAATTCCGTTTTCGAGTCTTCCGGAGAATCTGTTTTCGACATATATCTTAAACATTTTTCCTTTGGCGAAGAAAAAACTTATATCCTCGCCAACTCGAATGATATCCCACGCGACTTCAGGCGAGCAGCCTTTGTTGGGCCAATGCTCCGTGATAAACTTTACTTTGTTTTCCCGAAGCGTTCTGCGTACATCTTCATACGACATTTCAAACGATAAGTCTTCAAATCCTTTATACGGAACTAATGTCTTCATTTTCGTTTCCTCCTAAACAATATCTTGGCTGACTCACTTCCGTCGGTCTTATACTCTGACTCAGAAGCACCAATGATCTTTATCTTCCCTATATCAGTAGTACTAATCTTCACATAAGGCACATTTCCATGCCGTTTGCTTCCTGGTGAGACTTGAATTTGCGAAATATTGCGATCCTTGTTTCCATTAAGAGTTACAATAATCTTTGCCTTCGATTTTGAATGCGTGGACGGTCGTCTATCCGTCTCATAACCATGTTTATGCAATTCATGCTCCAACCGCGCCACCGATTTGCCAAGAAAGAATTCGGCTCGATCAGATATGCTCTTCAGCGTAACATGGCCTTTCTCATCAAAAACCGGCTTTTTTCTCTTTTTTACATAATGCGGTCTTTTATCTTCAGCAGCATATTGTTTAGATCCTCGAGTATTGCCAAAGCCGCCGTGATATCCTGTTCCCATCTATACCACCTCCTTGTGAGAGGCGGCAAATTCGCTCTCGAATACCACGATTCGGATACCGGCGTCCTTATACTTCGCAAAGTATTTGTCCGGCGCCGTCCCATAAACTACGATAACCGTTGGTTTAAGCCGTTTTACTACTGCATCGAGGCCATCAAGGAAAAACCTTCGGTCCGCGATATTGCGCATTGTTCCATGCGTCCCGATTGCAATAACACAACTCTCGGATATCCCATCGCAACATACCTTGAATGTCCGGCGATCTCCATAGCGTATATTCGGTATCACCTTGATTCCATGTCTCTGTAGCCAATGTCCGATTGCCCTACTGCGGTAGATGTTCCATAACTGCATGACAAACGGCATGTCTCGATACAAGCTGAAATCCGGAAGTATTACTCCGTTAAACCGCTTCAATAGTTCGAGGTATTTTTGCGGGTTACGCCACAATCGTTCGAAGAGATGGTCGTCCTCATAAAAATGTACCCACTGATTATACTCCTTACCCGAAACGGCTTTTGAGAAGGAAATCAAGCGATTCGGCACATCATATGTTGGTAGGATACACGGGAACTCAAACAGCCCTGCATATCTTGCCAATGTTACTAAAAACGCATTAAAAACGTCTTTGCAGCTCTTGCGCTGCGAATTAATCTTGCTCATGGAAAATCTCCTTTCCGTTACATACAACCGGAAGAGAGCAAACTACTCCCGGAGGGTAACCGTGGAGTACTTTCCAATGAATTGTTCAGATTCGAAACAAAGCGCTCCGCGGATGGCCATGCGCAACCAAAGCCGCGCTAGTTACATTTTTCTTGCATTACTGCAAAGCGTATGATAAAATGAAGGTGTTCAGATTCGAGACAAAGTGCTCGAACAGCACTGTGACTGTAGTTCCCGCTACAGGCATGGTGCTTTTCTTTTCACCAACATGAATCACCGACATTTAGGATGTTCGTTTTGTGCTTCGCGCTAAGCCGAAAACAACTCCAGAATCTTCTTTTCATATTCCGTCAAACGTCCCACAAGAAGATACCCGTCTCTCCATGATTTGTAATAACGATATGCGTATACGGCTGCTTCCATGCTAATATCGAAGTTTTCATACACATCACAAGGACTTTTCGCACCGATTTTATGCACAAGAATCGGGGGTGCAATAGCATACTTGGCAAAAAAGTCCGCTTCATCCTCCTCCTTTTCCTGATCAATTCCCCGATGATCGAGGACAATGTGCCCTATTTCATGAAGAATCGTCCAGTTTTGATGCTCATACGACCAATCAATGTCATTGTAATAAATCAACTCGCGGCCGTCGTTCGTCTCGACAACATATCCGTCAGGACACTTCTCTCGCGCATATTTCTGCTCTCGTTCCGGCAGCGCTGAATATGGAATAAGCTTGATTCCCATTTTAATTGCAATCTCAAATCCACAGACCGGAATACAATGTATCTGGTACTTTTCAAAGATAAATGTTATCTCGCCTTTGATAAACTCGTATTCCTCATTTGTCAGTTTCCATAATTCTCTACTCATCACCCGCCCCCATCAAAAGGCTAAGAAATTCCCGCTTATCAGATGTCGTCATCTGAGAAGCATTTCTCGCTATCAGTTTTTTGGCATAGATCAGTTCTTCCCTTGCATCAGTAGGAATTCCTTCGTTGAGATAATCGGAAGTAGTATCTAATGCTATTGCAATTCTTGAGAGTACGCTGGATCGTGGAATTCTGTCTCCCTTAATATAATGAGAAATCGATGCCTCTGTACACTCCACCCTCTGCGCAAGATCGTGTTGAGTCATTCCTTTTTTAGTAAGTAGTTCTTTCAATCTTTCTCCTAATGTAGCCATATAGAATCCTCCTTGTACTCATTTCAAACCATAGTTTTCTATAGACATGTGCTTTGTTTGTCACTAAATTAACACAGTCTTATAAAAATGTCAATATCTTTTTCCATATTTTGTGCATCATTTCTCTTTCAATGCCTTATTTTGCGTTTCATAACAATATAAGCTAGCCTTCATCTTTTTTGCGACAGTGCTTCTCAATCATTCCATACATCCGTACCTATGTCTCCGTTCTGTTGCTCGATTATCGTTTTCATATCCAGAATCCCATTCGTAAGGTTCCGTTTCTTCAAAGTTTCTATACCCAAAAGCTACCATTCCTTCAATCCTATATCTTTCTTTTCAATCAATAATCTTAAAACCGCTCTTTTCTGTTTTATTCAAACCGACATTCAAACCGACATCCTGTCAGTATTGCGAAACATTAAAAGCACCCTGCAAATCGCAGAATGCTTTTTGCTAAAATATACCTGTATGTATAGAACAAAAGGCTACAAAATACAGGCTCTGACCCATTGCTTTTCTTCTAAGTCTTACCGGTCTAAAGCTGGTCTAAAACCAACCTTAAAACCTCCATAAACCCTAGTAGAATAAGGCTTTTCCGAAAAGAGATCATATCATGCCGTGGCAGATGAAAAGTATCTTTATCATTTTTCGTATCCTTTACACTTCAGAATTTTTGTCAATCGTAGTTTTGCTCATATATTTCATATCTCATCAATATTCGTAGGATTGATTTACTTTCCTAAGTGCAGCCACATAATCGCAACCTTTTTCTTTCACGTCTTCCGGATTTATCGGATGATGGGCATAGTAAAGAACCCCTTTATCTCCAAACATATCCTCCATATAATCCTTCTCTATATGCCCGCCTACGACTTCAAGGCAGATCATAACATGATCATCACCCGGTACAATTTCTTTCTCCCACAAATACCTACACTCAAGGTTCATGAAACATTCAGCGACCATCGGCGCTTCTACCCATGAAGCTTTCTCCGCAGTAAGCCCTGACGAAGTTATCTCATCCGCCTCGAACTGATTGTTCTGTATTGTCTTCATGCAGGCTTTGTATAAATCAGAAGACATGAAATTCAGCACGGCTACTTTCTTTTCCACGCTGCATAGAATCACGTAATACCCGCCTCCATGATTCGCACTCGTAAACCCTGCCCATGACTGCATCGTAGCATTTGGCTGTCCATTAGATTTATATGTTGTGACAAGAAACATCGGTGTCGGTATTCCCATAATAAATTCTTTCCAATCAAACCCGAAGTTTTTTGCAAATTCTCCGTATGTTCCCCTCATAGATTCAGGCATTGCTTTGTATTGGTATTTCATCTTTTTCTTCCCTCCGTACTAAAGCCAACATAAGACTCAACTTCAATTATCCCGACAACCTTCGATTTATCGATGGTCGACTATCTTAAAATACGTTTTTCGATTTTACTGATGATCATTTTATCATTTTGATCATCAGGTAATCATTATCATAGCTGCCCTCCGGATATTTCATTCCATGCGGACGAGTGCCATATATCCCGCCTGCAAAAATGCATCCGGGTTCGGATTTGAATGGATACGATCCGGTGGGTATTATATTGCAGCAGCTTTTCAGTGTTCCTTTATGCATAAACGGATTCAGATCTTTCTGAGGGCGGAAACACGATCGTTCACGCTTTGCTCAAACTGTTCATCCGTCATGGAAGGATCACGGGTTGCCTGCCATACAGCACAGGGAACCCGGCTGCAGGAGGCGCAGGTTGCGTAATGATGCTTGTTGACACAGCAGCCATAGATGGGGCAAGGCTTTCCTTCCGGTGCGTGAAACACTTTCCCGCAGGCTTCATTGCATCCGGTGCAGAGATTGCCGTGCAGGGGACAGGCGGAGCAGTCCGTTCCACAGACGGAAAGCCCCAGGATTTCCCGCTGCTTTGCTTTAGGGAGATCCTGTAAAACGAGCAGATAGGAACGATCCAGCCAGGTTTTCAGCAGATCGTCCGGAATATCCCCGTCGGGTTTGACGGAATTCCAGTGCAGTTTATTGCTGTAATATCCGGGAATCACATCCGGATACTGTTTTCGCATCAGTTCTCCTTCAGCCGGATCCAGCTTCAGGTTGATATAGTATGGCCGATCGTCGTGATCAAGCAGGACGGCGGCGCACATTTTGCCTCCGATATGATACCGGATCCAGTTCCATTCCGCCTGCAGGTCTTTTGTCACACCGCGTTTGGCCATCAGGTATTCGTCAATCCAGGGATATTTCACAGGGCATACCTCCTTTACTTTTCAAAGGCAGGGTATCACATTAAACATGACATCAATATGTCATGTATTGTACGTATCATAAATGTTTTTGCCGATTAGCCGAAGTTCTTCCCGTAATTCCGGGGGCTCCATCAGTTCTGCTTCTCCCTGAAAGGACAGAATCCAGCTGATCAGATGATTCCTGTCTGTAAAGCCGGTAGAAAACAGGCAGTCTCCTTCCGGGGTAAGCTTATAACAGCCAGGCCCGTATTCTTCCACCAGCCGCCATTTATATGCGGGACTGATTCGGACAGTAACGTGATACCGGTCAGGGAATGCCTGTTCGCTGAGAAGATCCGGAGGTTCCATCTGCCGCGGTATAAATGGTTCACCGATCTGCAGAGCGTCCATCCGGTCCAGTTTAAACAGACGAGGAGATGCTTTTTCCCTGCACCAGCACCATAAATACCAGCTGGACCACTGGAAAACCAGCAGTGACGGTTCCACAATCCGATCACTCTCGCCGTTCCGGGACAAATAGTGGAATGAGACCAGGCGATGCTGCTCGATTGCTCCGTGCAGCAATTCAATCTTCTCAGAAAGGGACGCTTTATGCCAGGAAGCGAGGTCGATCAGGATGTGCTGGTCTCCGGGAAGAAGCCCGGAAGAACCGGGACTGATCTTCTCCATCAGCTGCCGGTACTGACCGGTACCACTGACGCTGTCCAGGCTCCTCAGACCGGAGAGAATGGCCTGCATTTCCCGGGAAGTCAGGGCAGTGCGATCCATCCGGAAACCATCCATGATCCGGATCCCTCCGCCTACACCCTGCTGCGTGACGATGGGGATGCCGGCCTGGTTCAGCGCCTCAATGTCCCGGTTGATGGTGCGGCGGGATACTTCAAAACGTTTAGCCAGTTCCGGTGCGGTGGACTGTTCCTGATTCAGGAGAACAGAGAGAATAGCGATCAGACGGTCAAGCTTCATATATCCGATCAACAAAAAGAACATGACAACGCTGTGTCATGTTCCTTGTGAAAGTATGGATATTACATGCCAGAGCCTGCCGGGGACAGCCTGTGGAGAAGCCACCTGGCGACGCCGTCCTCTTCATTGCTTTCAATGATGCCTGTCGCGGCGGCTTTCACCTCGTTCACTGCGTTGGAAACCGCATAGCATTCGTCGGAAATTTCGAACATGGGAAGATCATTGACGGCGTCTCCGAATGAAACGACCCGGGTGCATCCCCACATTTCCTTCAGCCTGCGGATCGCGTTGGCCTTGGAAGCTTTGGCGGGCATGATTTCACACCAGTATTCCGGCCGATACAGTTCCTGCTGCAGGGTGCAGCGATACCGGCTGTCATTGAAAAAAACATCATAAACCGGCTGCAATTCTTCCTTTTCGCCGATGCAGGTGAAATAAAACATTTCTCCCTCATACAGGGCGTCTTTCCCGGGAACCGGACGAAAACGCCGGTCTCCCTGACGGAGAGACAGGTACCGCCGGATCCCGTCGTTCTCATTCTGCGGAATCCAGGATACTTTTTCCACACCGTTGACAAAGGCGTAAACCAGCGGGCTGATGCCGCGACTGTTCAGTACATCCCTGACCAAGGCCCGCTCTTCCTCTGTGAAGCCTTCACTGGAGAGAATCTCACCGGTGGAGGGTTGAAGGATGAAAGCACCGTTGTAGGCGATGACCGGGATTTTTGTGGAGAGGCCTTCCGTGACTTTTGACGCGGAGACCAGGGATCTGGCGGTGGCATAGGTGAAGAGCATGCCGTTTTCCACCAGATGATTGATCGTACTGATACTGAAAGGACTGACGCGATCCTGCCGGTTCAGCAGGGTGCCGTCCAGATCGGTTACGTAAAGGGTTTTATCCATGATGCTCCTTCAGGTATTCGTCACGCAGGGCGGACAGGTGTTTTACGATATCCGGGTTCCAGTGTATCAGCGACGGGAGCTGTCTGCAAGGAAACTCAGTGCATAAGCCGCAGAACTGAACGCCGTGATCCCGGGCGCAGGCATGGATTCTGCAGCGGCCGGAGTCTGCCCATTCAGGTACGCGTCCGTCCGCTTCGATGCAGCCGGGACACCGGCCGTCGGCCTTTTTTGAACAGCCGGTGCAGCATTCGCCGCAGGCGGTGATGAGGGTAAAATCGATCATTGTTTTCTCCTGATGAATTGGTTTATTCCTGCGGATAATCACAGTCGTTCAGCTTTGCCAGGCGTTGTACAGTTTTGTCTATTTTGCCGGAAAGCAGTTTGGTTTTCCGGACGCCCGGCTCCAGCCATACATTCTGAACTGTAAGCGTATTTGTTTTCCGGTCGGCTTTGGGTTCAATCCGCCCGATGAAACGATCTCCGTATACAATGGGGAGTACATAATAGCCGTATTTGCGTTTGACAGCAGGGGTGTAGATTTCCCAGGAATACTGATAGCCCCAGAATGCCTCGATCAGCTTCCGATCCCAGAGCATGGGATCCAGGGGGGCCAGGAATTCCAGCCTGGCTTTGGTATCCGCCTGACCGGCAGTCACGGATTCCAGAAGGGGAAGGTCTTCAGACAGCAGATACATCGGGAAACGGATGCCTTCGACCTGAACCGCGGTGATGCTGCCATTCTTCTCAAGATGGGCAAAGGCGGCGTCCCGCTGCTCCGTGGTCATGCTGATTCCCAGCCAGGCGGTGGAATTCCGGTTCCAGAGCATGCCGACAGCGCCGATCCTGCGCCGGACGCGCCAGTCTGTCAGGGAGGCTTCATCCGGGAAGGGATTCGGGGCGTTCAACAGGTCGGCGGGAAGATACTTTTCTGCCAGGTCATAATACTTCCGTGAACCGGTTTTATGATGGATGAGCAGGATGCCGTCTGTGTAAAGCTGCTCCAGCACGGAGCGGGCGGCCAGGGATTCTTTTTCCCAGTGTCCGCTCCAGTGCATGGAGGAATGCCAGAAGATGGTCCCCTCTATGGGCAGAGAATCACTGCTGACAGGACCGTGCTTCCGGATATAGTCGACAGCTTGCTT
>CADBXF010000031.1:11338-29331 GCA_902798585.1 uncultured Lachnospiraceae bacterium | reverse complement strand
TCCCGAAGGACTCCACGGTCATCGGAATCTTCTGAACGCCCACGGACTCGTCGATGGAGACCATGTCCTCGTTCAGAAGGACATAGCGAAGCTCCGGATTGCCGAAGTAGAGATACGCCTGACCGTCATCATCGATAAATACGGTCGGGTCGATGTCGTTCCAGTCGCCCTCGTCCACCAGCGGGTGGCCGATGTCGGTAAACGGCCCCTCGGGTTTGTCCGAGACGCCCACGGCAATCGCCATGCCGCCGCCCGTCTTGTGCACCGGGCAGTAGAGGTAGAACCGGCCGTTTCGAGCGATACACTGCGGCGCCCATGCGCGGTCGTCCGCCCACGCGATATCGTCGAGACCGAAAATCTTTCCGTGGTCGGTCCAGTTCACCATGTCCTTCGAGGAGTAGCATCTCCAGTCAAACATCGTGTAAAAATCGTTGATTAACACATCCTCATCGTGCGTCGTGTAGAGGTACAGCGTGTCGCCGTACACCATCGGCGCCGGGTCCGCCGTGTAAATGGATGTGATGATCGGATTTTTGCTTCTTGCCATAGACTGAAATTCCTCTTCCTTTTGCGTATTTCCAAATCCGCAGCCGCAGGTATCGCGGTTGCGTCTTTTTTATAACTTCTCCGAGTAGGCATTCACCTTCTGCGTCTTGTGCGAAAAATTCTGCAGCTTGACGCCGTAGGTCGTGATGACTTCCCGGTAGTGGTCAATCTGCTTATCGTTGAGCTTTCCCGCGCTCTTAAGCTCCTCATAGCGCGTCGAGAGCTCCCCGAGATCCTCCTTCGTCGCGTCGCGGTAGTTGTTTTCCGCATTCAGGCGAAGCCTCAGAAGAATCTTCTCAAGATCCGGATGCGTCTCCCGTCGAAAGAACGAAAACATCGCAATCACCTCCGCAATTTGCCGCCGAACACCGCGAGCGCCAGAGACGCCGCAGGCCAGATAACCATCGTGATAAAGGAAGCCCAACCCGGTGTGAGCGAGTCTCCGAGGTCTTTGGAAATCATCGTGGAAAGAATGCATACAATAACAAGCCCGATGGCGCCGGCGATGTTCAGAACCTCGCGAAGCGTCTTGCAGGCCCATGGATTCTCCTCGACAGAAATGTAATTGTTCCGAAGAAGCAGAAACCACAGCGCCGCCAAAGCTCCCGCAAAGAGAACAAATCCGCCGAGATAGCACATCGTGTTGTACTGATACACAGCCCCGTTAAACCAGAGTCCTCCCGACGAGGACTCCTTGATTTTCGTCAGCTTGAGACATTGAACATATCCCGCCAGAAAAGCAACCGCATCCAAAATCACCCAGAACAAAAGTGTCGCAAGCACGCCCCACCACGGGCGCACCGGCTTCTTAGAATCGCCCATAATTACCCCTCCTTCGGCTCGCCGAGCCTGTTTTTAATCGCGTTGAGCTCGTCCTCAAGGGCAAGCGCCTTCTTCGTCTCCTTCGAGATGGTCTCGATTGCCTCGTCCTGCCTGCGGTCAATCTCGCCCTGCGATTCCCGCGTCACGCGCTTCGTAACCCGGTGCGCGATTATGCGGTAAAACACAAACGCAATCAGAAACAAAACCGAAAGCAATCCGAGCCCGGCCAACACCATGAAGAAGGTGAAGAACCCCTGAAACCGCTCGAACCTCCATTTATGAGCGTAGCGAAATAAATCGAGGTCGGTTGCGCAAGGATTACGCAGCGCGACCGGGTATCCGCGAAAAGCGCTTCGCGGTTTTCGCGATATCTCCTATCGCTTATACTTCACACTTCCGAAAGCCATTATACTCCAAACAGCACCGATTCCGATAGCATTAATTCAAAAAAGCTCCTCGCGAATGCGCTTCGTCAGATAATTCAGGACCTTCTTCTTGTCCGCGCACCATTTCGGCGCGAGCAGAAGCCTCTTCGGCCCGTCCCCGGTGATGCGGTGTACAACCGTCTCCGGCGGAAGCAGGCGAAGCGCGTCGACCAAAAGGTCTCCGTACTCCTGGAGCGACATAATGTGAAGGGCCGGCGCGTTGTCCCGCGAATCCTCCGACGCGTTGTCTTCCCGCGCAAAGCACTCCCGATACTCCTCCGCAAGTTTCGTCCCCGCGAGCACCTGCAGAAGCTGAAGCTTCACACCGTCCGGTGGAGGCGTGAGCCCCGCAATATACGAAACCGACGCAAGCATATCCTCGCGGCTCTCGCCCGGAAGCCCGAAGATCAGGTGAACAACCACCGAAATCCCGGCCTCGCGAAGCCTTCGGTACGCATCCTCGAACACGCTCCGGGGATACCCCCGGTTTACACGCTGCGCCGTCGCATCATTTGCCGTCTGAAGCCCGAGCTCCACCCACACGGGCTTGATGCGATTGAGCTCCGCAAGCATCTCCATCACCTCGTCCCCGAGGCAGTCCGGCCGCGTGCCGATGGAGAGAATCACAATGTCATCCCGCAAAATCGTCTCGGTGTAAAGCTTCCGAAGCCGCTCCACATCGCCGTAGGTGTTCGTAAACGACTGAAAATAAGCGATGAACCGTTTGCCGTCAGTCTTCGCCCTGACAAGCGTCTTCGCGCGCTCAATCTGCTCCGCAACCGGCGCCGGCTCCGCCGCAAACTCACCGCTGCCGCCCTCCGAGCAAAAGGTGCAGCCGCCGACGCCGACCGTCCCGTCCCGGTTCGGGCACGAGCAGCCGCTCGACAGCGCCAGACGATAAATCTTCTCGCCGTACATTTCCTTCAACACATCGGAAATCCAACGAAGCTTCATAAAACCAGTCCTTCCGTACCGGGCATATGTTGTCCGGAGCGAGGTTATAATCCGTTCAGGCAGACCACCCGATGCAAGCCTACCGCAGTCCCCGCTCGTCAAGCCACTTGACGCTGCTTCTAAGCGCCTCAATCGTCTTTGTCTCAAGGACGCACCGCGCGTTGTGCTCCGCTGCCAGCGAAAGCCGCGCCGGGAGATCAATCTCCCCGTCCCCGAGGGCTAAGTGGTTCCGCGCCGGCGATTCTGTTGCGTCATGCACGTGCATGTGCAACAGCCGGTCTTCGTGCGCCAGAATGAACGGCATATCAATCTCCTTCGTCGCCTTCGAGTGCCCGATATCCCATGTAAGCCCGAACACCGGACTCATCAGCATAAGCTCAATGGCCCGCATCTCGTAGTTCTTGAAGCCGTCTGTATTTTCCACAACGATGCGCACATCGCTGTCGCCGATCCACTCCGTGCACAAGTCCCGGAACCGCTCAATCGCATCCACATAAACCGGAAAACACCGCTCATACAGCTGCACCTTCCGATCCGGCAGCGTAATGTAAATGCCGTGGTGCATATGCATGTTGATGGTCAGCGGCTGGTTCGGATCCCCGAACCGGTTTTTTAGCGGCACCAGCTTCTTCGCCACCTCAATACTCCGCCGCACCGTCTCCAGATACGCCCCCGCCACGCGCGGATTAAAATCCGCCACATTCAGATTCTCGTCCAGATGAATCGTGAAATAAACTCCCGCCTCCTCGCCCATCTTCGCGAGCAGGTCCGTCCACTCCAGCTTCTCCACCTGGTACTCCGGAAAATTCATATTCAACTCAACAAACGACAACCCCAGCTCCCGGCACAACGCAATGTTGTCCGCCAGGGTGTCGTTCTCGATTAAAGTCGGCATGCCGAATTGCATGACTTCACCTCTCTTTTAAACTAAAATTCTTTCCGTCAAAATTATCGTGTATTTTTCCCTTTTCTACCCATTTTCTTCACTCGCTCTATTCTTTCACGAATTATAACAGTACCAATTCATCTAACCGTTCCAACATTTTGTCATTGTGAAAGTCGCTGCACTTTAATTCCAACAGACAATCATACTTCTTCTCAAGTATGGTTTTTACTACCGGAGTATGCACTGTATAGTCTTTCTGCAACAGGAAGGAAGAACCGCGATACATACCCCCAGCTTGTAAGATAGAAAGCAAGTTGTAAACTCAAATAATCGTAGTCTGGAGTTTCATCGTCCCTCGCCTCTCGAAAACATCTGAAGTAATGCTCCCAGGTACGAAAACATCCTTTCTCGTCTGACAAATGCGCTTCTCTAAACGCTTCTACAGCACCAACAAATCGGTCGATGTTCTCCATAAACAATTCCTCTTTTCAACACAGAAGCTGTTCATCCCCATGTTACATTCCAAAATCAAACGAGTATCCTGCACCGAGTAAAGCCTCGCCCAAATCATCTTTATCAGATTGTTCCAAATTGGGAAGGATCTTCTTGCAAACATTTTCTATTACACGCTCATGGTATCCTACTTCCAAATTACCATTTAGCACCCACCTCAACAACTTGGCTGAGCTTTTCGGAGACTCGACAATTAAACTACTTTTTGCCCAATTCGAAACAAAAATACTAGCGTCAACTTTTTGTGTATACCTAATCACAATATTTACGGCTTCATCGTATACCAATGGCAAGTTTAGAATCCATCCAAGCAAATGCTCCATTTCTCTAGGAGATAGTTCCGTCGGAACGCCGTTAACTCGATTATTCAAAATGGACTTAAGACTATTTTGCAAAGCAGGAGTCCTTTGCTTCTCGTCCATGTTATTTAACAAATAATCAATTCTATTAACAAACGTCACATGGCTCGTTTCATGAGATGACTTATAAAGCAACATAATCAAAGTCGTACTATTACGACGCAAAACCCCTTCCCCGATAATAAGTAAATCAGCCAAACTAAAAGCAATAATACCACTTATATCTTCCGAACCCCATTCCCTTATTTTGGGGAGAGCCTTTAAGTAGATTTTTTTTGTGGCCGAAACATTATTAAGTCCCCACCTTGAACTACCATTCTCCACTCCAATCCATGCTGCTCGAAACTCTTCTCTATTGTTCCCTTCAAGGAATGGAATTATAACTTTCTTGCACCACTTAGGATCTCTCGCATAAAACATGTCAAATTGTCCTGCAAGAACACATACAATTAATTCTTTGCCTTCATCATAATCGCTCATCATCTTTTCAAAAAGCAACAAGTACCTCTCAATCGATGTATCTTCTTTTTGATACGCAACCATCCAAATCGCACTAAGCGACAGCAATCCCAACGTATTATTTGCAACTTCTATCCAAAGCGAGTCAGTCTTGTACTCAAGCTTTCCGCCATACGAGGCAAGAATGCTATTAACACACTTCCAAAAGATGGGCTCATACATCTGAAGGTTTTCCCGCGATATTTTTGAACGTACCGCCGTCAGCAGAACATTGGAAGCTTTTTCCAGCAATGATAATTGTCCAACATATTCAGAAACACAATCCACAATTGCCCAATAATCCTCTTCGGAGCACCTCAAACGCTCTATGCCTGTGAACAAGTGAAGACAAACATCATTAACTCTTTTCTTCACAGTTGTGGCTTCTCGAAGCAGATCCATGATTCGATCCTTGCTAGCTTCACTTACATGTGTAGAAAACTCATTCAACAGCGAATACTCTGAGTATTCCTTAGGTACATAATTATCTATGTACTCTAGCAATTCTTTTGCAGTCATGCTAGCCATTTTTGACCTTGAGAGTGGGCTATCGGACTTAAACTCAAACTTGCCTACTCCCACTCCCTCATCAATAAGCATAGGGACATCATTTCCCCCCTCATCGACGGCACAAATCATATCAATTTCTTTGCTCTTCATTCCCGCAGCCTGCAACCGCCTAAACCACAACCTCGCTTCTTCGGGTTCTTTCTCACCATCAACGTAATGGTACTCTTCTTTAATTGCCTTTATCAAACGATGCTGTTGATTTGTCGACAAATCCTTCGCTATAGTTTCAGCAAGCATCCGTATCTGCTTTCTGCCCTGAATTCTATCCCAACCAAGACCATGGACAACTATCGCTAATTTCTTTTCTATACCTACAATCGAGACTTCCCTTAATGACTTAAGGGCTATACGTCGTAAGAACATCGATGGACCATTAATACACTCTAACAACAGAGTTGTGATGAACTGTTTATCACTCTTACTAATTGACCCTGCAAGACGACACACTACTTCCGATAGTATTGGCATTGCATTACCAAAATATCGGTTATTCCTTCTTTCAATATCTATAAACGACGTCTCAAGAGCTTCTTGGCGGGCACCAGCAACATCAAGACCATTTACGTAACACCGATAGTAGTTTTTCCTTATACAATCAACAGTATTCAGCAAAGCTCGTCTCACATTTAGGGACTGAATGCTTTTACTTATTATTCTCCATGAATAATCCGCATTGTCATAAGTCCATCGCGTTCTCCACTGAAATCTTATGTCTACACTACCGGAATGGCTCTTGCTTTCTTCGACATAGAAAACGGGATCAAACAATAGCAGGAACAAATCAAAAGCAGTGTCATACAACTGACGCTTGCAAAGCGTCTCAATTCTTACTACCAAAGATTGATCTAAATCCACTATATGGTCTTGTAAGAGTAACAACAAATGTAAAAGTGCCTCATCACTAAAGGATGAGCTGGTCGCTTGCCATAGAAGTTTTCTAGCAAAATCTGCATTAATCTTCTCCCCTTTATACATCCCGAATAATATAAGCAGCGGTTCGTATTCATCGCTCTTGTATTCGTTTAAAATCCAATCAAACCAAATCTCATCATAATGAGACATTGAATCGGCATTCGAAAACCAACTTTGAAACACACCTTTTTTAAGAAAGAAATCGAACCATTCCTTTCCACAGACATTTTTAGATAAAACCCTTGCTCGAGGTTCTTTTTCAAGGCAAAACTCTATTTCTGATTCGCCATATGGATCTTCCGGTGGTTTTGAATAGAAATACTTAATTCGGGATTGCCATTCAGCTAATGATCTGTTCACGCATGATCCTAAATCGACTAACGCATCTCTCATGCGCACATGTGCATTCTGAGGATAAGGCAACGTGGTTATCCCGATTAATTTCCATTCGGTTGTGTTAGCGTCCGTTAGAGCAAACAGATTACCACGGTTTTTCTGAATAATAGATCTTGTAAGATACTTAACTATAGTATCGGAATAACTATACCCTACAAAAAGAACAGTATATTCTTCGAACAGGCGAAACAAAAAACGTGAAGAATGCCCATATAACATATAGGCTGCACCAAAATCTTCATCAGTAACAACCATATACTTAGGCTCATCAACGGAACCGTGAATATGAACTATTCCGGTGAAATCATTTCCAAGTGGCAGTGATGGGGCCGAATGCTTTTTTATGTCATTATAGCCCTTCTCTTCAAAAACCTTTTCAAACATCAAATCATAATTAGTCGTAACAATCCTTACAGCCTTCTGCTCTTTGAAAAGATTTACTATAGCGCGATGAGTATCATTGGGCACCAGACAGCTACTATTGAGAATTTCAGCAGCTTCGCTATTTACGTCAACATGGTAATCTTCTTTGATTCTTCCAAGTACACGTTCAAAATCCTTCTCTTTTCTGTTAAAAATGTACCCTGCACTATTAGCAATCGTTTTAGTTAGTTTTTTGAAATCTGGAAGGTTGGTCGGCGCCCCCTTCGAAACCCCTGCTCCCGCAAAAACGACCAATTTATTAGCTTCAATTGCTTCAATTATCTTGCGCGGAAAATCAATATCCTTTGCTATCATCTCTCCCTTGTCTCCTTAGCAAATTGCATAATAACATTTTTTGCCTGTCAAGCGGTCGCAACCCTCTTCCTCAGGTACTCCGCCAGCCCCTTGTCCGTGCAATACACATAACAGCCCTTCATCCCGCGGGTCATCAGTGTACGGTACGTATTTTTAATCAGCTCATCGGCGAGGCGGTCGGCTTCCTGCGGGTCCTGCTTTGCGAGGGCCTTAATGCCCTTTAAGGAGTTGTCTGTTTTGGCGCGTTTCGTGAAGTCGGTCACAACATGACCGTTCTCATAGCGCATGTCGTCGCCGATGATGACGCCGACGTAATCGAACTCCAGGCCTTGCGATGTGTGGATGCAGCCGGCCTCATGAACCGACTCCTCGTTGATGGCAAATGCATCCCCTCCGTCAAGGTTCCAGCTGATACCGTAATCGCCGATTTTGATGTCGTGGAAGTTGGTATCGTTTCGCGTTTCCTTCGGCCAATTCCAGCAGTATCCGGCAAGAATTCTGGCCCGGTTGCGAATATGGTTTTTCTCGAAAATGATGTCCTGCATCTCCTGCGGTGAATCGCATATGCGGATTTCGTAGTCAATGTCGTTGAGATCGAAATTCGCAGTCTCACGAATCTCCAAAACATCGTCAACCCACGCAAGATAGCCGTCGGAACCGTTGCAACGAAACTGCGATGTCAGTTCCATTTTTATGACTTTAGAGCCCTCCTGGGCAGCCCACTTCTGAATCTCCGCAACGCTTCCGATATCGCTTGTCGTGACGCGTTGGCTTTCATCGATGAAGAACACACTGCAGCATGCCGCATGAATGATTTCTTTGATTTGGTTTTCGCCTAAGTTTTGGAACATTCCGGACTTTTCGTTCAGGCGATGCGCCTCGTCCGCTAAGGCGGTTCCTACGGAATTGCGCGGAGCATCCACAAAGCTTCCGGAGCCGGTGAACATCAAATCAACACTTCTGCGGCTCATAGTGCCCTTCAGTTTGTAGCCGTACACCTTACGGACTTCTGCATTTTTCGAGACATACTGACAATACTGTCCGCGCTTGGTGAGTTCAGCCAGAAGATTGATTGCCACGACTGTTTTTCCTGTTCCGGGGCCGCCTTCCACGATGATGGTTCGCTTACATTTGTCCTTCTGACACTGCGTAGAGGCCGCGACAATTGCTTCATACACAACCTTCTGGTCGTCCAGCATGACAAATTCACGATTGCCCTTTAACATGCCCGAAAGCGAATCCTGCAACTGTTTGGACGGACGAATCTTTCCGTTTTCAATCTGCAGAAGAACGTGCGCGTCGTCGCCCTTTTTGATGTGACGCTTAATGAACTCCCGAAGCCCGGTTCGCTGGCCCATGGTAAATGCAGGAACATCTTCGAGCAAATCGCGATACTGTTCCGCATCAAGAGGGTCATTATTCTGTCTCGGGTAATTATGAAGATAAGCGCAAGGATACAAACCAATCAGTTGTTCCTGCACATAAGAGTTGTAATCACGAATCATTTCCGCGTAAGACCATGCCTGATAGCAGGGATGAACCACGCGACGAACAGCACCTCCCGTAAAGGTCTCCACGACCGCATCCTGGCCCGGAATCGCCGTCAGCTTGTCCCACTGCTTCAGCTCAATCACCACGACATTTCCGGTGTCGTCGACGTCCTTTCCGGAAACCAGAAAATCGATACGTTTGGAAGTCTGAGGAATGTTGTATTCAATTGCCACACCGCTATCCACGGGGATTGCAAAATCATTTAGCGCAATATACATTTCCTTCAGCGAATTACGCCAGGAATTCAGCTCGCTCAAACCTGTGGTACGGTTCATTTTTTCCTTGATGGCGTCGTACAGTTTTGTCTCCAGACAATCATTCTCCGTGTCCGCCATAAAGTCGGCTTTCGTGCCGCTGTAGATCAGCATGGTATCCCTCCGCTGGGCATCTGTTTTCACCAAATTATACATGCCCGGATATTTAGTCTATTCTACCACAAAAAGCCAAAACGAGCAAACCCGTTTTGGCTTTTTCAATGCGGTTCTTTCCGATAAAAACGCCGGGTATTTTCACTCCTTCAGGCATGTTATCGGAACGACCAACACCCCGTCTTTTCGCTGATAGGCAAACGGGGCAACGCCGCACAGAACCATCAGGAATGACGGCGCATTCATTTTGTCACTGTCAATCTTGTCGCGCAATGTTTTCAGATTCTTTGCACCCTCTTCTATCAGTTGCTCTCCGCCCAGTTTTATTTCAACAAGGCCATACTGCCCGTTTCGGCGATGAATTACCGCGTCGCATTCAAGGCCGCTTCTGTCACGATAGTGGTACACTTTGCCGTCCAAAGCTTCTGCGTATACACGCAAATCCCTGACGCACATATTTTCAAACAAAAGACCGGCCGTTGATAAGTCGTTCATCAAATCCTCAGGACCGACTCCCAAAGCTGCTGTCGCTATAGAAGGGTCCACAAAATATCTGGTATCGGAACTTCTCATTGCCGTTTTTGATCTCAGATTCGGATTCCACGCAGGAGTATCCTCAATCACAAAAATCTTCTGTAATGCCGTGAGATACGAGCGCAACGTGTTCTCGCTAAAGGAATCGCTGCCATCTGTCCGAACATCTTTCAGCAGGGATGTAACGCCGGCTTCGGAGGCAACACTTCTCGCGTAGGCCCTCATTACCCTCCTTGCGCGCTCCGGGTCTCTGGATACACCATCGACTCTGGCAATGTCTGCTTCAACAACTGCATCATAATAATCTATCGCCTGCGCCAGCGCCACTCTGTCTGACTGCCCGACGCTCTTCGGCCATCCTCCGCGGCAGATGAAAAACAGCAGTTCCTCCAACCTGTGGTCGCATTTGCCGAAAATCTCTTGCTGCGGCGAGAACAATTCCGCAAGAGACACCGTGCCGTCCGAGTCTCCGGACTCGGACAACGACATCGGTCGCATCAATAACGATGTGATTCTTCCCGTGCCGGTATGCGATATCTCCGATGTATCCGGTGGAACCGCAGATCCCGTCAATATAAATTGTCCGAAGTCGTCTCGCCGATCGACCTCAAATCTTACTGCATCCCACAGTTTCGGCGCAAGTTGCCATTCATCAATCAAATGCGGGACCTCACCTTGCAACAGTTGTGTCGGATTCACATCTGCCATCTGCAGGTATTGCTCCTTTCTCGCAGGATCTTCCATGTAGATGACCGACTTTGCTGCATGCAATGCGGTGGTTGTTTTTCCGCACCACTTCGCGCCTTTCACCAAAACGGCACCTTTAGCCTCGAGTTTTTCCTGAAGAATTCTGTCACAAACTCTTCGCATGTAGTTCTCCGGCATCTTCGCACCCCCTTTCTGCGCTTTCATTATAACAGCCGTTGATGACTTTTGCAAATTTTTATTGATGACTTTTGCAAGTTTTCATTGATGACTTTTGCATGTTTTCGTTGATGACTTCTGCAAGTTTTTATTGATCAGCGGTATTCATTATTGTTTCTCGTCATTCCAGGTATAGTATGTATATCTTCCGCCGCCGTGCTTGATGATATTTCCATTCTTCACCAACTCTGCAAGGGCTCGCTGGATGGTAATTTCGCTGATGCCGGGACACATGGCAACAATCTCGGACTTACTAATCTTCCCCAATTGTTCCCGGATGATTGCTGCAACTCGTTCCGATTTCAGCATTCTCTGATTAACCAAAAGATTGACCCGATGGAAGAATTCCCGGTACGCGCCGGCTATGACTCCCAACATATATTGTACAAACGGTCGATAATCGTTCGCCGCATCATGCCATCCGGCAGAACTCACCCGCAATGCCTCATAATAGTTTTCCTTTGTGTCCGCAATTGTTTTCTCGATGCTGATATATCGACCAACCGGATATCCGGATTGGTACAGTAGAAGCAATGTCAAAAGCCTGCTCATCCGCCCGTTTCCGTCATTGAAAGGATGGATACAAAGAAAATCCAGAATAATCAAAGGAATCAACAGCAGGGAATCCATGCTCTCGTCCTGAAGCGCCTCCCTTGCCTTATCGCACAGAGTCTCGATAGCGCTCGGAGTCTCCCATGCCGGAACCGGTTGAAATCGCACATGTTTCGTTCCATCCGGGAATGTCTCAGCAATTACATTGTCAGCATTTTTGAAATTTCCGCCGCTCGAAGGTCCGTTGAACTTGTACAAATCCCGATGTAACTGAAGAATGATGTTCGGGCGAAGCGGTATAAAATCATAGCTCTCGTGAATTATGTTGAGTACATCACGATACCCCATAATCTCCTGCTCGTCACGGTTTTGGGGCGTTATCTTATCCATAACAAGCTGCCGCAACCGTGCTTCTGTAGTAATGATTCCCTCGATGCGATTGGACGCCTCGGTGCTTTGTATTTTGGCAATTTCAAGCAAATCTGACAAGGCATCCTTGTTCACTTCGGTATATAACAGCTGTTGCCCCTTCTGCTCATGAATAAAGGTCAAAAATCTGATAATTTCCGGAGTCAACAGCCTGTTGTATTCACTGCGATAATCGATCGTTCGCATTTCCTACCTCGTCTCTCTTTTAATTATATCATACTGCTGTTCAATTACATCATACTACGCGCAAATGATGCAATTGAAGTGTAGCACCAATTACATCAAAAGTCAATTCAATTAAATCATTTCTGCCCAAAATGATATAATTGAACATCAAAATGATCAAATTGAATTAGACAGAAAATCGCCATCCAAACTCCCCGTAAAAGTGAGCTTTTGAGATTTGTTTTGATGACTTTTGCAAGTTTTCGTTGATGACTTTTGCAGGATTTCGTTTCAACTATTTCGAATAGACCCTCCGGAACAGCAAAGGAGCGGATCCCGCGGGGCCCGCTCCTTTTGGCAGCGTTTCACTGTTTTTGATTGTTGTACCCTATTTATTCTCAAAGTGCCCGTAGTTGTCGAACTTGGTGTCGCCGTCGACCTGGAAGTGGAAGGTGCTGGTGATGTCCTGGCCGAGCATCTTGTAGGTCACGGCGATGTCGCCGCTGTAGTAGGCCGGGTAGTCCTCTTCCTTGGCGAGCTTGTCGAGGGTGATCTGCGGGTTGACGCCCAGCAGGCTTTCCATGCAGCGGTTCAGCTCGGTGATGAGCTCGGGGCTGATCTGGCCCTCGGCTGCGGCCTCAGGGAAGGCCTTGGTGATGCAACTGAAATCAGCGAAGGAAAGGCTGTCGGGCTTGCCGTCGGTGAGGCCCACATGGTAGGTGAGCTTGATCGGGCGGGTGTCGAATTTGGCGAGATATACTTCACGGCCGTCGTCGGAGACGATCTGCTTGATTTCGTAGGTTGCATCGGCGCTTAAGAGAAGCTTGTTGCCGTCGCCGCAGTAGCGGTCGGCAAATGTGGTGAAATCAAGGAAGTTCTGGCCGCCGATGTCGCCGCCGAACACCTTGTTCGGAAGCATCTTGTAGGTTGCAACCAGCGGCTTGTAATCGCCGTAGCCGTACACAATCTTGTAGTTCTCAGGCTCCGCGGTAAGGGCGAAGGAGAGGTTGGCGTTGTAAGGATTGTAGACATTCATTTGGCGGCGGAAGACGTAGCGGACGCCGTCCTTGCGAATCTCCGTGTTCAGGTCGTTGGGCCGGCTCTCGAAGTTCGCAGCCTTCGGATCCTTCGCATGCAGGATGATATCGCCGAGTTCGTCACCGAAGACGGTCTTCACGACGCGCTCGACATCAGCCTGTACCTTGGGCTCGGTGATGTCCACATTCTCGAAGAAAACCTCCATATGATGCTCGTCGTCAAATACCTCCGGCTCATATGCATAGGTCACCTTGGACGATACATAGCCTTCGATTCCGAGGCTTCCTTCCTCCTTTGCCGCTACAGGGAAAATGCTCTCCGTGAGCATTACATGCTGCCACTGGCCGACTTTCCTGTCGCGGTAGCCCTTCTCGAGCTTGTAGACAGCAAGCGGTCCGATTGACGAAAAATAAGCGTCCTTACGAAGTGCGTCATACACCGCGTCCTTCGACTTGCACAGGCCGAGCGTGTAGCGCGTGTAGCTCGTTCCCACCGGGTCAACCGCGTCCTTCGCGGCAGCCTTCGGAATGGCGGCCTCAAAGTTCTTGTCCGTGTAGCTCCAGACCGGCGTCTTCATGGCTTCCTCCGGAGCAATCGTGGGCTTCGGCGTTCCTGTGGGCTCGTCCTTCGCTGCCTCTGTCGGTGTCGCGGTAGCGTCACCGGGCTTGCTTGTGGGCGTTGCCGTTGTTTCCGTCTTGTTCTTCGATGAGTCCCCGTCATCGTCCTTGCCGCATCCGGCGAGGCAGAACGCTGTCAGGACAACCAGTAGTAACAATAACGCATTTGCTTTCTTCATAACTATCCCCCTAACTTTGCATACACTTTTGTTTTTGTTATCAGGTTCCGCAGCAATGTGCTGCTTGTGTGTATAATAACACGGTTTTGTTGAAATGTCAATGCTTTTTACTGTTAATTGTGGTTTACATGACCATGTCATGCGTTTCCGTATGCCGCATCAGGCTCCGGTACAGGCTTGCTGCGCCGTCATCTCTGCCGGTTACTTCGCTTCCAGACATTGATGCATGCCGCAGCCGTGCTCGTCCGTCGGACGCGGTGCAAAGCCGAAGCGCTCGTAAAATTCTTCCTTTCCCTTGGCCGCCTGCAGACTCACCATCACGCGGTAGCCGGGCTTTAAGACGGTGCCGTGGATAAATGCCATCACGCGGTTCATGAGATCGCGGCCGAGGCCGTTCGCCTGACAGTCCGGACGCACGATGACATCCGCGAGATATACGACATAACCGCAGTCCCAGATGACGCGCGTCATGGCGATTGGTTTGCCGCCACGCCGGAAGCAGCAGAGGTACGCGGAGTGCTTCAATCCCTCTGCGGCCTGCTCGAGCGGAAATTCGCTCCAGCCCACCAGGCGCCGCATCTCCATATATTCTTCGGGGGTGATGGAATCGGTCACCTCGTAGTTGATACGCCGCGCCTCCGTCAAAACATCGGCCTGCGTCTCCATATGGGCAAATTCGGGAAATACCGGGCTCGGCACATGGGGCTCGAACATCCCCGGGCGGAACCACAACGCCTGCACAGCAGTCATCCCCATGGCCCGCGCGGCGAAGAGCTCCTTCGATCCGCCGTCACCGACATAGAGGCACTCCTGCGGCGCTGCGCCGAGCTCCTCGCAGATGCTTTTGAAAATCTCCGGACTCGGCTTGATGATGCCGCACTCATACGACATCCGCGTCGCATCAAAATAAGGGAACAGCACGCTTCCCTTAATCATCTCGCACTCATCCGAAAAACAGTTGCTGATGAGTCCGACCTTATATCCGTTTTCGTGCAGATCCCGAAGCAGCTTTACCGACGCCTCGGGAATGTTTGCGAAGGTGTCGCCGAGCGCCTCGCGCCGTTTGCGCGTCACCATCTCCACAGCCTCCGGAAGCTTCGCCTCATCGTACCCAATCATTCGAAGCGTCTTCGCAAGCCCCTCCGCCATCGAGTACTCGCCGAGGCTCCGACCGACCTCCGTCGCGTGCCAGGCATCGCGGAAATCCTCCAGCGATACACCGACATCCGCGAGGTCCTCGCGAATGTTTTCGCTGAAGTAGGTCCTTCCCTCGAACAGTGTCACCAGCGTCTCGAACATGTCGAAAATGACAGCCTTAACCATATAATACCCCCGTATTCATTTGTATTTGCCGGCGTCCCTTCGGACGCTTTGGCTCTGCTTCGGATTTGTCTGCCGCCGACATCTCCGTCGTATCCGGTGTCGACGGGACGACTTAATGCAGGCGGCACATTGCGGCATCGCCGTGCAGACCGGAACCGTCTGCGACAGCCTCCTGCCCGCTGTAATACGCCTCAAGGCGCGGTCTTGCGGCGATATAGTAGCGCGCAAGCTGCGGGTCGAACTGTGTTCCCATTCCCTCCATGATGATGGCGTCCGCCTTGTCAAACGGCATGCTCGCCTTATACACGCGCTTGCTCACAAGCGCATCGTACACATCGGCGATGGCCATGATACGCGCCTCCACCGGGATTTCCTCCCCGGCAAGCCCCTCGGGATAGCCCGAGCCGTCCCAGCGCTCGTGGTGGTAGTGGGCGACATTTTCCGCAATTTCGTGGAACTCATCGTCCTCGGTTCCCTCCAAAATGGCGTGCACGATGCGTGCGCCCTCCTTCGCGTGGGCCTTCATCTTCTCAAATTCCTCGGGCTCAAACCGCCCGGGCTTCCGCAGGATAACATCGTCGACGGCAATTTTCCCGAGGTCGTGCATGGGCGCCGCCTTGATGATGTTGCGGATGAACTCCTCGGAGAGACCCAGCGTATTATCCCTGCGAATCTCGTCGGTCAGGATGCGCACGCCCTCGCTTGTCCGGCGAATGTGACCTCCCGTCGAATTGTCGCGGCTTTCAACCATGGTTGCCATGCTCAGAATCAGCTTGTCATGCATCTCCACGAGGTGCTGCGTCTTCTGCGCAACCTCGTCCTTTAAGCGCATATTGAAGTTGTTTAACAGCATGACATACTGCTGCCGCTTCGTATCGTCCGTGAGGAAGAACTGGTAACCGCCCTTGCGCTTGCCGCCGTAGAGGTAGGTGAGAGTCACGAGATAGCTGTTCTCACCATGGCGGTAGCGGAAGGAATTTTGCGTCTTGTCGTTTTCAAAGGTGTCGAGCCACCGGTTGACCTGCGAGGAGACCGCTTTGTCCGCCGGAATCACGCGGTCGACCTTGACATCCGCAAGCTCCGGGAAAATGCCGAGCGCCGTCTCGTTGCAGCCAAGGTACCGGCGCTTGAAATCGAACGAGATAAAGCCCTTGTCGCCGGTCTGCACAATCGTATCGATGCCCGTGTCGGTGATGTCGTAGAGGCACACCTGGTGAATGATGATGAGATACATAATCTGCGCAAACACATACGCGAGCGGCACCAGCTCAATGCGGTCCGTGATGAGCTCTCTCCCGCCGTAAAATGCGAAAATCGCCACCATCTCCGGGATGAACAGGAGCACGATAATCTTGTTCGGCACGCTCTTCTTTCGAAGGAAGCTGTATACCATGGCGGCAATGCCAATCGCAAAATACAGCATCACAATCACTGCAAACATCGTGTGGAACGGCCCGTAGACCTTGTTCACAAGCCGCCCCGCGCCGTCGTCAAGCGCAAATTCGCAGGAGCGGTAAAACCACGGCCTGTCGCCCACCGTGAGCACCATCAGATACACAAAGGTGCTCATCGCAAACATCGCTATTTTGCCCCACTGCGGTATGTTGATCTGGCACAGGTTGAGAATGGACAGCGTGATAATCAGAATCAAAAAGGTTCCGCCGAGATATGTGACTTTATTGGCGAGAATCGCCTCGCCGAGCGTTGTCGAACGCACCGTCAGCACATTGCCGAGAATGGCAATCGGAACCAGCATAAAAATCAGCGTGACATGCACATCGTAGTGCTTATGCCACGACAACAGATACAAAATCGCCAGCACAATGGACATGGCCAGCAGAACATGATAATACACCGTAATCATGTTTCCCTCCCTAAGGCCGAACCGTCGGCCCGTTAATTTGCGCACAAGTAGTTTCGGATTTCGTCCTCATTTTCCGCGGTCAGTCCTCGCCGACCAGATGAACCGTCTTCATCGTATGCCCGACCTTCTGAAGGAATGTCCCGAACACATCCTCCGTCCGGAGTTTCAGGCTCGAGGTGTTCACACACGGATGGCAGCCGACGAACTCATCCTTGAGAACATCCTCGTCCACCAGAAGCTGCACCCTGTGGTCCTTATCGTTCATCAATCCCATGATGCTCACCGCACCGGGCTCAATGTCCAGATACCGGAGCATATCGTCCGCATCGGCAAATGACAGCCTCGCCGAATTGATCTGTGCCGACAGCTCCTTGGTCTTAAACTTCTTATCCCCCGGCATCATCAGAAGGTAATACGCCGTCTTCTGCCGGTTGCAAAGGAAGAGGTTCTTGCAGATAATGACACCGAGCACCGCATCAATCGCATTGCACTGCTCCATCGTCCCCGCGGCCTCATGGTCCGTCCGGTAGTACGCAATCCCCAGTTCATCCAGAAAATCGTACACCCTCTTCTCCCGCGGCAGGCGCGCTTCCGCATCCGCCGGTCTTCCTTCATACAATTCCATCTTTGCTTCTTTCCTTCCTATGGGCATTCGCCCTTACTTTTCACGCCCCTATAATACCATAAAATGTGTCGTTTGGACATTAGAGATTCAATCTTTTCCTGTTGGAGTCTATCTAGGATACCGATTGAAAGGGCATAGGCATTTTTTTCTTTGGTTTTTTCTTTTTCCGTTTTGCATTTCATCTCTTTTTGTTATAGTATGTGTA
>CADBXF010000031.1:0-11299 GCA_902798585.1 uncultured Lachnospiraceae bacterium | reverse complement strand
GCAAGCAAAAAGGAGGACGGCAATTGAAAAGCAAGGCCATCGCATCTGTATTCTTTGTTTTCTGTATCATTTTTGGCTTCACATTTGCCGAGATTCTACTCAACCCGCACGAGGATTTCGGGGACGCTCTCACACGCTACGGCCTGCCGTTCCTGACCCTGATAACCGGAATTCTCGGAACGGTGTTTTGGGTAAAAGGCACCGATTTTGAAAAACGCGAAAAGACTTTTGAAACGCTGCTTATCATTGCCACGGTGGTTTACGGTATTTGCCTGATCAGCATCCTGTTCGGCACAGCAGACCGGACCCGGGCAAATGCAGGGATACACGCAAGCTCTCTGGTTCCTTTTCGGACCATTTACGAATACTTTAAGGGTTATAACAGCGGTCGGATCAGCCTCTCCAACGCATGCGTGAACATTATCGGCAATCTGCTGCTGTTTTGTCCCATCGGTTTCATTCTTCCGTACTTTTTCGATGGTTTGCGTCACACCGGATGGTTCAGCATTGTAACTCTGTGCGGGTTGTGTCTGGTCGAAATCATGCAGCATATTACCGCCCGCGGGAACATGGACATTGATGATGTTATTCTCAACTTTGCGGGGGCATTTATCGTGTTTCTGCTGACATGGAACCGACGCGCCGAACAACTGTGGATTGATGTGGGAATCATCGATGAATTCGGGAGCATCTAGTTTCACAGTCCTAAAAAGCCAAAACCCGACACCTGCTTTCTTGGCAGGTGCCGGGATTCTTTTTTATTCCACTGTCACGGACTTGGCGAGGTTTCTCGGCTTGTCGATGTCGCAGCCGCGGTTCAGCGCTACATAGTAGGCGAACAGCTGAAGCGGGATGACCGCAAGTACCGGCTGAAGGAGGCGATGTGTGTTCGGGATGACGAGAAGTTCGTCGGCCTGATCCTTTACCGCCGGAGCAGTTTCCTCCGTCGCGACGACGATGACATCCGCGCCGCGGGCGCGAACCTCCACAATGTTCGAGCGCGTCTTCTCAAGAAGCGGCGCGTAGGTAGCAAGGGAAATCACAAGGGTGCCGGGCTCAATCAGCGAGATTGTGCCATGCTTCAATTCGCCGGCCGCGTACGACTCCGAGTGGATGTACGAGATTTCCTTCAGTTTGAGGGACCCCTCAAGGCCCAGGGCGTAGTCGAGGTTTCTGCCGATATAGAAGACGCTGTTCTGGTTGAAATACCGGGACGCGGCCTTCTGATATACCTCGATGTTCTTAAGCACCTGATCGACCTTCTCCGGCAGAGCGAGGAAATCGTCAAGAATCGTTTTATACTCTTCCTCCGAAATCCGGCCGTTCATATCCGCGCAGTATACGCCGAGCAAAATAAGCAGCGCCATCTGCGTCGTATAAGCCTTCGTGGTTGCAACCGCAATCTCGGGACCTGCCCAGGTGTAAAGCGTGATATCGGACTCTCTTGCGATGGAGCTTCCCACGACATTGACAATCGAGAGAACCTTCGAGCCGCGCTTCTTCGCTTCGCGCAAAGCCGCCATGGAATCGAGTGTCTCGCCGGACTGGCTGATGACAATCACCAGCGTATCGTCGCCGAGCAGCGGCTCGCTGTACCGGAACTCCGACGCGAGGTATGCGTCAACGGGGATGCGCAGCAGACGCTCGAGGACATATTTGCCGACCATTCCCACATGAAATGCGGAACCGCAGGCCACGATGCAGATCTTGCGAAGTCCCTCGAGGTACTCTTCCATGCCGGCGAGTTCCTCGATGAAAATGCGGCCGTCCCTGATGCGCGGCGAGATTGTCTTGCGGACCGCCTCGCCCTGCTCCATGATTTCCTTGAGCATAAAATGCGCGTAACCGCCCTTTTCGGCAGCGCTCACATCCCAGTCCACCGTGTGGCGTTCCTTGGTGATCGGGCTGCGCTCGCGGTCATAAATCTGTACATTGTCTTTTGTGAGCACGGCCACTTCGCCGTCCTCCATGTACGTCACGGTTCTGGTGTGCGCAAGAAGCGCCGTCACGTCGGACGCAATGAAATTGCCGTCCTCGCCGTACCCGATTAAAAGCGGCGCATCCTTTCTCGCGGCAATCATCTGCCCCGGAAAATCCTCGCACAAAATGCCCATGGCATATGCTCCCTCGATTCGTCCGAGCACAGCATACACCGCATTCATAAGATTTCCGAGCTTTTTGTAGTAGTATTCGAGAAGCTGCGCGATAACTTCCGTGTCAGTCTCCGAACGGAACGGAATCCCCTTGCGTTCCAGAGACGCGCGAATCTCAAGATAGTTCTCGATAATACCGTTGTGAACAACCGCAATCTTCCCTTCCGAACCGACATGCGGGTGCGCATTGGTGTCGTTGGGTTCTCCGTGGGTGGCCCAGCGGGTGTGACCGATACCGATGGTGCCGCACAGCGGGTCCTGCGCATCGAGATGCTCTCTGAGCACCGAAAGACGGCCCTTGGTCTTCACAACCTGGAGCGTATTGGCCGGCGAAACGACAGCAACACCCGCCGAATCATAGCCGCGGTACTCCAGTCTCTCCAAACCGTCCAAAAGGATCGGTACCGCTTCCCTGTTTCCTACATATCCGATAATTCCGCACATGTTATTCTACCTCTGTAGTATGCTTATTTCCCGGGCTTTCCGGCGTTCCCCAACAATTGTAATTATCGCTTCCCCCACCGTCGCGAACGCAATTGTATCTTGTGTAACCCTCTCCGCCGCAAAATCATTTGCCGTTCCGAATCGCCTCGTTGATTTCCGACGCAACCGACGCCAGAATCATTTCGAGATACCGGTCCGGATCCGGGTAGGTGTTGCGACGGATTTTGAACTCGTCGAGCGTTCCGATCAGACGACGAATCTGTTCCTGAAAGCGCGTGAGCACAAGCATCGTCCCCACGGCGTCCTTCTGGTCATAGTGAATCATCACGCCGGCGGTGTAGCTCTCATAGTATGTAACCACGCCCATCTCCCACAGCATATACACCGCGTTGACGACGCGCTTGCCGACGTCCGGGTCCTTCACGAAAAGCGTGTCCTCGTCGCCGTAATACAGCCGCTCTATGCTCACGCCGAGCGCCCTCGCAATCTTGGCGACCGTCGTCAGATTCGGAATCTTCTTCGAATTCTCGTACGCCGAAAGCGTCGTGTTCGAAATCCCCGTGAGCTTTGCAAGCCTCTCCTGGGAATATCGACGAAGATTTCGAATCTCGCGAATGTTGTTGCCGATGTTCATCTCGTAGCTCTCCATGGGACTTCTCCTTTCATCTTGCGTTATATATCTTACACGCTCGTTAAATATGCCTTCATTTATCGTTGCATATATTATACTCCCTTCCTCCGAAAAATGCAATAGTTTTCGAAAAAAAGCGGTGTCCGGGGAGTTTATTCCCGCAGGCACCGCTTGAAAACCATTATGAAATTGTCAAACCGTCAGACGCAAAATTCCTCACGCTTTGCTTCGACGCTCCGCAACCACCTGTGCAATCCATGCGGTCAAGCCGCCCGGAAGCCGCTCATCCATCGGTGTTCCGTCGTCGAACATAAGATTCGCCTGAATGCCGTTCATCAGGCAGTGCTGTCCCATCTCGACGCCGCCGATAATGGAGGCGATTCCTCCGTCACCGTTTCGCACCCACTCGGGGGTGAAAATGAAGGAATGCTTCATCCGGCGAAGGCGCGGCAGTCTCGGAACCACCTCCGTCTCAAAGGGATGAAACTCATCGCGCTTTGCCTGTGCATAGAAGAGATACATATCGCGCGCGTCAAACACATCGAGCATCTCGTCGCTCGAGATGGAGGCAGTTCCTACCGGAATAAGCACATCGAACATTTCCGGATATGCATCCGCCATGCGGAACACCATAGTCGCGCCCGAAGAATTGCCGAACAAAAACTTCGTGCCGACGCCCGGTGTGCGCTCTGCGAGCACCGAACTCACCAGCTCCCCGACCGGCAGGACATAGTCCGGAGACCACTGCCCCTGTACGCGGCCGGTCTCATCGCGATATTCGTTGGCCACGGGAATCAAAATATACGCGCCTCCCATGTCCTTCTGGTACGCATCCGAGGAATACAGCTCCGCGCCGGTGTAATTGATGCACACATCGCCGACCAGAGCGTTGCTCGTCCCGTGCAGGAAAATCAGTACCGGATAGTCGTCGCTCTTCGGGTAGCCGACAGTCGTCGGATCGAAGAAGTAGTATTTCATCTTCGTTCCGTCCGAAGCCGTGAACCAATCACATACAAATCTGTCGAACAACTTTCCCACTTCATAAGTCGGCCCGTTCGAAATAAAACTTCCTTCGGGCATCTCCGCCGCCCACGGCGGTGTCGGTCTCTCATCCATAATTCATCCTCCCTGCTATTGTTATTTCAAGCTTGTCACAACCGAGCTCTGCAGCTCAAAGCGGAACGCTTCATAGCTGTACTCCAGCTCGTACCGGTACATCGTGGTCGAGCCGGTCACGGTCTTTCTCTTGCCCTTAATCAGGTCCGCCATCTCGAGCTCGTTGAACGGAATCTTCGCCGCGCGCGCCTTCTCCTGGAGCGTATCCAGCGTCAACTTCGAGAAGTCCTGTCCGTTGATCAGCACCTCGACGCCCGCGTCCTGATTTTTCGGATAGTACCGAATCATGTAAAATGTGCAGTCCTCGACCTTCCGGGTGTTCTCGTACTGATTGAAAATCATGACATACACGCCGGACTTCTTCATCGCACCGTCGCGGTTCACATACACCTCAAAGGTGTTTCCGTAAAATGTCTTGGTCGCGATTTCCGTCCCGTACTGCACCTTGTTGCCGTCGCCGTCGAGAAGCACCAGCCCCATCTTGTCGAGCTCTTTCACCTTCGTCGTCAGCGTCAGCTTGTGTCCTTCAACCTCCACGGACGGCGTGAACCGGATGAAGAACCAGTAAACCAGAAACAGTACAACCGGCGCTGCGATAATCAACGCGATGGTGCGCTTCTTCATCTTGCGGCTGACTCCTCCGTGCGGAATTTCCGCAAAAGGATTGGCGCCGTCGGCGCTCTTCGCCTCGTCGGCCTTCGTCTCCGTCGGCTCTGTATAAATCGGCACGCCGTGGATGTATTTTACATTGGCGTTCTTTTCATTCGCCGTCGTCTCATTGTTGTTTCCGTTCATCTCGTCCATAGTCAACTCCCATCTGTCGACACCGCCTTACCGTCCGCGGCGTCTGTCTCATGAGTATACCAAAATTCAAGCCGTTTCGCAATAACGAACACCGACAATCGGGCATTTGAAACACAAAAAATGCAGGCGCTTTCGCACCTGCATTCTCTTTTGAATCATAACGCCGCTGCCTTCACCCTTCGGGCGGGCTCCTATCGTCCGTCGGATTCACTGCTTCTCCTCCGGCATTCCGTCACAAAGCGTACCAGCCTCGAGGCCTCGTCTCTGCGGAAAGGCCAGACGCGATTCAGATATCGGTAGTAAATCAGCATCGACCAGCAGACTTCGTACCCTCCGGCGTCAAACTCCTCCTCGGTCGGAAAATACAGCAGGCAGCCGTTTGTGTAGCCGTTCAGGTAGAAGAATTCGTCGTGCAGAATTCTCTTTGCCTCCAGCGCAAATCCCACCATGAATTCGTATGGTCCTCCGCACATGCACCAGCCGCCGACAGAGAAGAACTGCATCTCGACATCTTCCCTCTGCTCATGCACCCCTGCCTTATGTAACTCCGCAACCTTTTCCGGCCAGCCGGAGTCCTTTATTCCGCACATTTCTTCGGCTTCTTTCGCAACGCGCAAGGCCTCGTCTTCCGAAGGCACATCGGAAATCAGATCGATATGTCGGGAATACATCTGCACAGTGAGCTCCCGATTTTGCCGAATCGAATCAAACTTCGCGCCGACGCTCTCCGCAACAAGCTTTGCCATATCCTCAAGCGCCATACTGCTTCGGACGCACTGCTCCGACCGCGCATCCGCAGGAGTCTCCTCCGAGCGGAAATATCTCGGAGCGATATTTCCCGCGGCGCCCTGTACAACCATCACCGGACAGCGAAAGCGCTGTGCCACCGCCTTGCGAATGCTGCCGAAATAATCGGGCGAAATCATGTAGTTATCGCGCTTCAAAGCATTCCCGTGGGCTGTGACCCGCAAGATCAAAAGTTCGGGACGACCTGTCCCGGCATCGCACAGCTTCAAAATACCGACCCTGTCGTCCGTATCCTTCGAAACCCGCCTCCGGTTGACACCGATCTTTGCCTCACCGTTATCCCAGCCTGCGGAAACAGGTCTCATATTTTCCGCTGCCAGAGAGACGCAAACCGTTGTTTTCCTGCTGATTTCCTCGAAATACCCGCGGTCTTCGTCCGCATCCGGCGCCGCATGCGTGTGCGAAAAACAAAGCATCACTTTTTCCGCAGATACCCCCAAAAGATTCCCGACGCGTTCCCGCAGCAGGTCGGACGGTTCCTTTGCAAATCCGATATTGTCAATCGTGATTAAGCAGCAGATGTCATCGCTCTTCCACACTGCCGCCTGCACCGTCAGAGGCGCCGCCACACCTTTCGACAAACTGTCTTCTCTGTAAAAGCCTACCAGCTTCTTCGGTGTCAGCGGGGTAATATCAGCCTCGGCATACCCTAACTGTAATCTGTTTCTTTCCATTTTGTCTCTTTAATCCGGCGTCCGCCGTAGTTTCAAAGCCTAAACCGCCGGGTATAACACAGATAAAATCGGCGGAATATTCATATATTCTCCCTTGATTCTGACGGCCCGGTTTCCCGCAATCTGGAGAAATTGTGCCAATTCTCCGTCGAGGATGGCTTCCACAACAGCCTGCGTCAAATCTGTCCTTTCGCAGATTTTTTCAACCGAAGCGAAGACCGTCTCATCCGCAACCGTTAAATCATATACGGCAAACAGAACCGTAAGCTCCAACTTATCGGACAGTTTCTTCATCAGCCTGCAAATCCTCTTTATACTGTCCTCATCATAAAGGTTCCGATCATCCGAAAAGAATATGTTCCCACGCCTCATTGTCGTGACAATCTGCGGCGACATAACGCTGGAAAGCCCCCATTCATCACATACGGCATGGTCTATCGTTTCGTCCATTTTAAACTCCGGATAGCCCGAGTCTTCTTTCCCGGACTCCATCACAAGGGCAATCGCATGCAATGCCTTCGCAATCTTCATAATCTGCGCCATTTCCGTTCCCGGCTCGGAATTTTGAATCGCATCATTTACGGCAATCAGAATATCGTCATTACCGTCTTGCGTCTCGATTCCCAAAAGTTCATCGGAGGAAACATTGAAAAACCGGACGATATCCGGCAGCAGCTGAATATCCGGAAAGCATTGTCCCGACTCCCATTTGCTTACTGCCTGATTGGAAACTCCCAACGCCTGAGCCAGCTGTTCCTGTGTAACACCCTTATTTTTTCGCAGGAAGAAAATTTTATTGCCTATATCCATTTATTTTTCAGCACCTTTCCGTTTTAATTTTTCAACCGGTTGATACCTGAGATTATATAAATGTTGAGCCCACAAGACAATGACGCATTGGTTTATCTTCTATCTCTTTCATCCAACCTGCGGTTGGACGGAGGGCTTACGCGTGCTCACTCTCACATCATAAAGCAGTTTTTCTATATCTGAGTTCCCTCTTGTTCCATCGTTTGAATATCTTTTCGTTTCCGTCCGGACAGTAATTGTTTTTTTCGTAAAATTTCCTTGCCGGCGCGTTTTCCTGTAAAACCCAGACAACAAACTCCGAGCAGCCTTTATCTTTGCCCTTTTTCTCAAAGAGACGCAGCATTTCGGAACCGATACCCCTTCCGGCGAAATCAGGATCGACATAAATAAAATGAAGTTCGAAGGCTTCCTTTTTATCGTCGTCTTCACACAATCCGATGCCCATCATTCCCTTGATTATGCCGGTGTCGGAATCTTCGTATACATTTAATTCAAAGCGCTTTTCGGTTATCCACTTTTTATATACCGGAATCCGCGCCTCAACCGAAAGGTCTTTATACAGACATTCTTCCGAAAGTATTCTTTTATAAGCGTATCGACTGCTGAAAACATCGATTTCGGCAATTCTGGCCGCATCGTTAATTGTCGCCTCGCGAATCATTTTTCTCATCCCCCTAATCCCGGCAAACATTGATTTGTCATTCTCAAAAAACCACCTACAGAGCGCTTATGGTTTTTTTCTTCCGACCGATAACGCGCAGTCTCTTTTCCGAATACAGATAATGCCCGGTAACGGTTCCCTTACATCTCATCTGCAAAAATCTTGTATACCCTGCCTTCCCGGAGGAAAGCAATACCGCAGCGGCACAAACATATAGAAGTATGTACATGGTTTGCTCCTTTCTCAGAGTCATTGTTGCTTTATGCTTTTCCGCATGTACCAATAGGCGTAATCCTTTCTAAAGCCCAGCTTCCGATACAAATTCATCGCCGCCTGATTGGTCTGAACGACCTGCAGGAAGACATGCTCCGCGCCCATTTCTCCCGCCTTCGCAATCATGGCGCGGCAAAGCTTTTCTCCGAGTCCGCGCCCACGCATGGACGAAGTAACAACCACATTTTGCAGGAGTGCATATCCGCTCTCCACCGCGACGGAGGCGCATCCCACCGGCTCTCCTTCGTAATATAGCATACCGTATGACACATCAATCATCACCTTCGAAAGCATTTCCCGGAAAGTATTCCTCTTCCATTCATCGGCAACATTCTCAAATGCAAAATACCGGGGCAGCCACTCCTCGGGCTCGGCGGCATACTGGCACTTTACGGATTCGTTATTTCCCAACTCCGAAAGCCCCGCCCCCTCAATGGAAACCTCCATGACATCCGTCGGCGTTACCGTTTCGTACCCGCGCTTCGTCAGCAATTCCGATAACTCCGTGTCAGCATCGGTCAGCTTAAAGATTGTCGGCTGTCCCTGCCTTTCGTAGCATTTTTCGCAGTACTCAATCTTCTCTTCCAAGGGTTTCGAGGAAGGATAGAGAACACAGACGGAGTTGGCCCTGCTTGTGTAACCGTTCGAAAAACGCAGCAGCCATCCGTCATACTGCATCACATTCAAAGCCACATGTCCGTTTGCGGCGGTTTCCTCTAAAAATCGAATCTTATCTGACATTCTGTCCCCCTTCTCCGGTTTCTCAAACGAATGCTGTTACAACTCATCCAGTCCGTAAATGTATCTGAATCTAAGAAGCGATGAGGAGTCCTTTTCCTGGCCTTCAAGTTCTTCCTTCAACGAGTTCTCTTTATCGATTATGAAATAGATAGTCGAGCAGCCGTACTCCTTCGCCTTCGGCATGAAGTATTCCGCAACCCATTTCGTGTCAAGCGGATTATCTTCAAATCCGTCTCTGGTGTCGGCTACATAATTACAGCCGGAATGATTCCTAATTACCTGCAGTGCATGTTTAAGAGGCGTTCGATACTGCTCCAGCTCACAGTACTTTTTCCAATGAACCAACACAACATTCCGGTCAGCCAAATAACAGACATCACAAACATCAGACAAATATATTTCTTCTATGTTTTCCGAATCGCACATAAATTACATATCCTTTTCAGCAATGCTTCTTCGTTATTTTGTGTAACAAGGGGTTGTTATGTTAGAGCATAAAGCTTAGGCAGGAAAATTGCGAGATAATTGTCTTACTCGCCAGCATCCATTCCCTTATTATCTTTCTGTGGCGACTTCCTTCCAGTAGTCAAGATCCCCGTCGTAGGAACCGACATGAATGATTCTCTCATCGAAGGCAACTATCTCAAGGCCGTGTTCCGGCTCCCATTCACAGTCGCATTCGACGATAAATGCCATCGGCCCGTCCACGTCTCTGTCACTGTCGATCCACATCACTTTTGGATAAATCCAATTTAGGATTTCCCTTCCGTTTATCTCTTCCGGCATACGCTCCGCTGTATCACCTGACATTTCAACCATTTCGCGATAGTATCGCTGCGATTCTTCCGCCAGGAAATCGATCTCATTTTCCGTCATGTTTTGGATGAAATCGATGCATCTTCTCACATACTTCTCGGAGGCGTTCTCCGCCCTTACGGAAATCTCCCGGTGAAACACGGTTGAAACAAACCTCTTAACCGAATCGTCGGCAGAATCCGGTCTCTTTTGCGGTCTTGGCTTGGTTTTCTGCTCCGCCTTCAGATTTCGGAACATCCATCGAAAAGAAAGCGGTTTACAAACAGCACAAATGCACAGAATCACAATGGCAGAAAAAGCAAGTAGGAAGACAAACAGTACAATCCTTGCCGACTGTTTCCCCCATAATGCCGCCAACATAACGGCCAATATCACATCCGTCAGGGCAAATGTGATCAGCATAGCAGTTGCTCTGCCCTTAATTTCTTTTTTGATTGCGTCTGTCTTATTCTTCATACTTGCTTATAAATTCCCATTATTTATGCCGTCTCTTTTATACCAGAAGTCCGCATAATCCAGTTGGTGCAGTTTGTACTTCTCTACGGTTTCCTTTATGATTTCACTTACAGTCATTTCAATCCCCCTTCTCCGATCATTCCTTCCCGTCAGCTGTTCCCGACAATGTCATCCAGCCACCGCCCGCCGATTTGCAGACGGTCCGTTGAAAACTGCAATTCATTCGAATCGTTGATGTCGAGGTCCTTTAAAAAGATGCTCATGAGCTTATCCTCGGTCCGGAATCTCTTCCGCTTGCCGAAGGCATTCTTCAAATCCTGTCCGGTGTACGTGTATAGGTTCAGCCGCTCGCTTTTCAGCACACCTTCGTTGTTCAGCCAGTTATACAGCCAATTCAAGAGCTTCGGGTCGGTTTCTTCGACGAAAAATGTGAGCGCGGAATTGTCATAAAGCGCCTTAATCGTCTCCGTGTCGCTGACGGGGACGATGTCAAACCTTGCATCCGCATCCTTAATCTTATAAAAGTCCTTCTTCTGTTTCCGCTTTCGTAAAACACCCCACAGCGCCAGACCTGAATAAGGAATCACGATAGCCAGGATTCCCGCAAGTGTATGATGTGTCCCTAACAGGATGGGTCCGGCAACCCACGGTCCGCACAATAAGATACATATAAACGCCACGAAAACCGGATTGTCCTTCTTCTCTTTACTTGCCATCGTTTTTCCTTTCTTAGAGCATAAAACTTTTATTTTGTGTAACAAGTGATTGTTTCATTATATTCCGATTTTGTGTTCCAGCATGCATCACGACAACAGGAATTTGCCGTTATTTGTTTCCTATGCCCAGATCGCCATCGCCAAAGTGCCGACAACAATCAGAATCAACCCGGCAAGCGCCTTTCTGCTCAACTTTT
>CADBXF010000030.1 GCA_902798585.1 uncultured Lachnospiraceae bacterium | reverse complement strand
GGCGCCGGGGCCGCCGGCCAGGATCGCACCGCCGATGCCTTTTCGCGTCTGCACCAGCGCGCGCACCTTCTCGGGATGCTCAGCATTGTCCGTCAGAGCCTGCGCATCGGCAATCATGATGAAAATTTTGTCGAACTCTCCGGAGTTCTGCATCTCAACACGGCGGCGGAGGGAACCCACATAGTGTCCCACATGCAATCTTCCCGTCGGCCGGTCTCCCGTCAGAATAATTTTTCCCATTGCTGCCTCCTGATAAGGTAATACACAATAACTAAGTAATAATAGCAATTTCGCGCCCGAAAGTCAATCCGATTTCGAGCGCGAAACTGTATAAATTCCGATGTAATTTTTGGTACTTTTTACTTCATTTTCACGGCGACGGAAAGCGCGAGTTCCATCATCTCCGTAAACGAGGTCTGCCGCTCCTGCGCGGGCAGGTTTTCACCGGTGATCAAATGGTCGGAGATTGTGCAGATTGCAAGCGCTCTCTTTCCGGCTCTGGCCGCATTCATAAAGAGTCCCGCAGCCTCCATTTCAACGGCGAGAACGCCCATTTTACCCCATGCGGCAAGCGGCTGTTCCGCCGCGGAAAATGCCTCCGGATCCCCGTAAAAGCGGTCGCTGGAGACTAGGTTTCCGACATGATACCGGAGCCCGAGTTCCTTCGCCGACTCCACGGCCGTCGAGAGCAGCGTATAATCGCTGATTGCCGAGAATGTCCCCGGCAGATTGAACTGCTCCGCGTAGTTGCTGTCATAGCATGCACCCTGGGCAATCACGATGTCGCGGACCCGGACATCGGGGCTGTAGGCGCCTGCCGAGCCGATGCGGATGATATTTTCCACACCGAAGAAGTTGTAGAGCTCATAGCTGTAGATTCCGATGGACGGAATACCCATTCCGCTCGCCATCACGCTGACGCGGACGCCGTCGTAGGTGCCCGTATAGCCCTGAATGCCGCGGACATTGTTCACCAAAACCGCGTCCTTTAAAAATGTCTTCGCGATAAATTCTGCGCGAAGCGGGTCTCCGGGCATCAGAACCGTCTTCGCAAAATCCTCCGGTTTGCACGCAATGTGCGGTGTCGGATAATTGTTTCCCATAGATATAACCCCTTTCCCGGATCACGAGAAATAACTCAGATCCTTGTGCTTGTTGACATTGAGCATCGATTTGACCTCGCTGACGATTTTGCTCGTTCCGAGGCGGGATGCCCCGAGCTCCAGAAATCTCTCCGCGTCCTCGATGGAGCGGATTCCGCCGGCTGCCTTGACTTTCTTTCCCCTGCAGTGCGTCGCAAGCAGCTCGACATCGTGAAATGTCGCACCGCCCCCTGCGAAGCCGGTCGATGTCTTGATAAAATCGGCGTTCGAGCGAGACACCACATCGCACATCGCAATCTTCTCCACCTCAGTGAGCTTGCATGTCTCGATAATCACCTTGAGAAGTTTGCCGGAGCATGCCTTCTTGACCGCGTTAATCTCGGCGAGAACCGCATCGTAGTCCCCGTCCTTCACCATGCCGAGGTTGACGACCATATCGATCTCCTCCGCACCGTCGCGAACAGCCTCCACGGTCTCCGCGCATTTTACGGCGGTCGTCTGGTACCCGTTGGGGAAACCGATGACCGTGCAAACCGGCACCTGCCCCTTCACATACTCCGCGGCGCGCTTCACATAGCTCGGCGGGATGCAAACGCTCGCCGTGTGAAAGCGGATTCCGTCGTCGCAAATCGTACGGATTTCCGCCCAGGTTGCCGTCGTCGCAAGAAGCGTGTGGTCGACCTTGTTGAGTAAATCCTGAATCTCCATCGTATTTTCCTCTCTTTTCTCCGCTCACGCGGTAATTGTTCTCAAATATTCCGTGAGCACGGCCGCAGCCTTCCCGTGCGACACGGCGCTCGGATGCCAGTCGACGGCAGCCCCGTCACGCTCCATATCCTGAAGCGGCATTCCGAAATATGCAGCCCGTCCGTCGCCCGACTGCTCCGAGTACTCCGAAACCGCCGTCTTCACGGACTCGCAGAGGCGCTGATCCATCGTTCCGAGGATGCATACAATCTCCGCCTTCGCATTGTGCGAGCGGACCTCGGCGAGAAATGCGCGGTAGGCATCGATATACTCCCGCCGTCTCTCCGGGTTGTCCCCGCAATAGCTCGCGTCGTTCGTCCCGAGGTTGATTACAATGATATCGGGCTGCCGCGAAAAATCCCATCCGGTTTCGCGCGGCGAAAGCTTTCCCGCAAACGCTCCGTACGAATCCCCCATGGTCGTATACAGCGGCGGCACGGTGCACTCCGGCCGGATTACGCCGGTCTCGGTGTATCCCGAGATAATCCCGTATCCGCTCATGGAGACAAGGCTGTAATCCGCGCCGAGCGCCTTCGCGGTGAGATACGCGTACCCCTTCGTCGCATCCTCATTTGCCGTGCGGTACAGCTCTCCGAGGACGCCGTCCACACCGTATCCGCAGGTGATGGAGTCCCCGATAAACTCAATATACAGCGGCAAATCGGGCGTCGCCGCCGGCTCCTCCTCACACGAAATCGCGACGATTCCCATCGTGGAATCCGCACTTTCGGACAGTTTCAGCACCCGCACGACATGCATTCCCGCGTCCGGGCACTCCACCGTAACGACAGCTCTCCCGTCCCTTCCGACGGTGCCTTCCGCTGCGCGCCGGCCGTCCGCTTCCACCGCATACCGCGGCGCATGGACCGGATCCCCGCTCATGGCGTCGCCGGCAAGTTCCACAGTGCACTTTGTTCCGAAAAATGTCCATTCCGCGCCGGAGGCGGAATAGCTGAGCCAGAGCGCCCCGTCAACGCGGGCGGTCCGTCCGAGACACTTCGCCCTCGAGGGCGTAACTTCCCATTGCATTACCGTATCCTCCGTTCCTACCGATGTGTCCTGCGAACAGGCTCCTTCACGACGCGCACACGCCCGCGCACATACCGCGCAACGGACTCCGTGAGCGCCTCGCCGCACATTGCAACCGGCACACACGGCGGGCAGCACAGAAGCGGCTCTGCCAAAACGCGCCCTGCGCATTGTGTCGCATCGACATATTCGCTCTCCGCAAGAATTGCCTCCGAGGGCATGAGGACTACCGTCGGCCGCGGCACACGCTCCCGCAGCTCCTGCGCCGTATCCGCGCCGGATTGCAAATCCCCGTGTCCGGATATGTCCCCGTCCGGGGCCTTGTTTTCGCCGTCCTCTCCGCCGGACACCGCCCGGTCAGCAAGCTCCGTGAGTTCCCGAAGCACCGCGTCATACTCCTCCTCGCGGGTCATCGGCCCGAACATCATAACCACATGGTCCCTGTCGGCGTATTCCGTGACGATTCCACGCTCCGCAAGGTGCTTTGCCAGAATCGTACCGTCGCGGAACGCTTCCCCGGCAACCAGCGTTATTTTCAATCGCTCGTCGCCCGCGGTCCGGTATCCCGCCGAGCCGAGCGCATCGCGAAGCCGGTCGGTTCGAAGCGCCGCGCACTCAAAGGCGTTTCCGCACTCCGCCAGGTAAGCGTTGCACAGATCCAGCGACTGTAAAATCAAATATGACGGGCTTGTGGTCGCAAACAAAGCCATCGCCTGCCCCGCATATTCCGCGAAGAAGGGATCGGTGTTTTTCGAGATGTGAAGATACGCTCCGCCGGTCAGCACCGGGAGCGTCTTATGTGCGGAATCGCAGCACAGATCCGCGCCGTGGTCCATCGGATGCAGGGATTGTGCAAGAAACTTCAGATACGCCCCGTGCGCGTTGTCAACGGCAAGAAAGACGCCCCACCGGTGGCAAACCTCGGCAATCGCCGCAATCTCCGCGATATTCCCGAGATAGTCCGGGCTCGTGAGGTAAACCGCCGTCGGCATCTCTCCGGCGTTGCGCTGCTCCTCGATAATCGTCGAAAGCTCATCCGCACGGAGGCTGCACCGCTCATAGGAATCCGAGCGAAGCGGCATAATCCAGTCAACCGTCACATCCATGGCGGCGACGGCATCGAGAAAACTTCTGTGCACATTGCGGGCAGCGAGAATTCGCGGCTCCTTTCCTGCAGCCAGAGCAATCTTCTTGAGCAGGAAAACCATCGCGCGAATACACAGCGAGGACCCTTCCGTCGAGTACAATGTGCGGCAGCCGAACATTGTCCCCGCGTTGGCTTCGCTCTCGGCGATAATGCCGCACGCCTGCGACAGAACATCGGCGCCGTCAATCTCGGTGATGTCCGAGGGCTCTGCGCCGAGTGGCCCCGCTACGCCCTTATGGCCCGGCATGTGAAGTCGGATTGCCCCGCTCTCGCGGTAATTTTCCGTAAAATCATAAATCGGTGTATTCATCGTTCGCCTCCGCGACCTTCAGCATAATCGCGCATTCCAGACGCTTTCGGAACAGTCTGCAGCCGTACTCGTAAACGCCGCGGACCGAGCCTGTCGCATGATATGCATTGGCCGCACAGCCGCCGGCACAGTACAGTCTCGCCCAGCAGTCGCGGCACTCTTCCCGCGCGTAGACATTGCATCCGGCAAATTCACCCTGAACCGCCGCATTGTCAACGCCGTTCCAGATGTCTCCGAGCCTGAAGCGCTCCTCGCCGACAAACTGGTGGCAGGGGTAGAGATCACCCCACGGCGTAACCGCCATATACTCCGTCCCGGACCCGCATCCGCTGATTCGCTTGTAAATGCAGGGGCCGTCCTCGAGGTCGATCATATAGTGGTAGAAGGTAAACGGTCTGCCCTCCTTCCGGCGTTCAAGCATCAGTTCCGCAAGTTTCTCATACTGCTCGCAGACAATCGGGAAATCCTCCTCCGTAAGCGCCATCGGGTCTCCCGGCGCGCAGACGACGGGCTCCATGCTGAGCTCGTTGAAGCCGAGGTCGAGCATCACCTTGATGTCCTCGAGGAAATCGGGGTTTGCATGCGTGAAGGTTCCGCGGATATAGTATCCCTTTCCGCCTCGCGCCGCGACAAGCCTCTGAAACTTCGGGACAATCACGTCAAAGCTTCCGCGTCCCGCATAATCCCTGCGGAAGCGGTCGTGAATCTCCCTGCGCCCGTCAAGGCTTAAGACCACATTATGCATCTCGCGGTTGGCGTATTCAATCACCTCATCGTTCAAAAGCATGCCGTTTGTGGTGAGCGTAAATCGAAAATTTTTTCCATGCTCTTTCTCAACACTTCTGGCGTACTCGACGATTTTCTTCACGACATCCCAGTTCATAAGCGGCTCGCCGCCGAAAAAGTCGACCTCGAGATTACGGCGGCTGCCCGAATTTTCAATCAGAAAATCAATCGCCCGCCGGCCGGTTTCAAAGCTCATCAAAGCCCGCTCGCCGTGGAATCGCCCCTGGCTCGCAAAACAGTATGAGCAATTGAGATTGCAGGTGTGGGCAACATGCAGACACAGCGCCTTCACGACGCCGCTCGTGCGGGCCTTGAGTTCCCCTGCCATCGGCGCAAAAGTGTCCTCGGCGAAAAGGGCGCCTTCCTTCTTCAGCTCCGTCAGCTCGTCGTAAATCTCCGCGAGCTCCTCCGTCGAAGCCTCCGGATGCTTCTTCGCAGTCTCCGAAATCACGCTCTCGCGGTCGGCCTCCGGATAGAGAGCAACCATATCGTAAGTCACCTCGTCGACCTCATGAATTGAGCCCGACGCGATGTCCATGACGATGTATTTTCCGCCTGATTGGTATTGATGTATCACGATATCCTCCTGCAAAAAAATATCGCCCCTGCGGGCGATATCTTCTTGTCTTTTTTACTTGTTGCTGTTCTCGCACTTCTGATTCGCGATGCCGCAGCTCGTCTTGCAAGCCGACTGGCACGAGGTCTGGCACTCGCCGCAGCCGCCCTTCTTCGCGCTCTCGCACAGATTGCGGGTCTTGACGGTCTTGATATGCTTCGTCTTCATGTGTTCCTCCTGTGTCACATCCGTTACTTATGTAACTATTGTATTCAGTTTATCGGATTCTTCGAAAAATGTCAATAGCCGTTTCCGGCCGACATCATTCGTTCTTAAGATAGGCCTCGATGTCCTTCATCGCCGCCTCCTCGTCCGCTCCGTTCACTGTCACGGTGACGGTCGAGCCGGTCGGAAGAGCAAGGCTCATCATGCCCATGATGCTCTTGGCGTTTACCTTTTTGTTGTCACACTGTACATAAACACTGCTGTCATAGCGGCTTGCCACCTGTACCAGCAGGGCTACCGGTCTTCCTCCGAAGCCGTTGGGAATGTTTACCGTTACATCCTTAGAAATCATTGACTCAGCCTCCTTCTTTCACCGTAACCCCTCGGCAATACCCAATAGTTTTTGCAGTCGGTGATTCACGCCGGATCGCCCGAGCGGCGGAACCGCATGGGCTCCCAGCTCCTGCAGCGATGCTTCCGGATACTCCGTCCGAAGCCGCGCTATCTCCCGAAGCTCCTCAGGCAGGCTCGAAAGCCCGATCGTCCCCTCGATCTTCCTGATAGCCTCTATCTGTATACCCGAAGCGCGCGTCGTCTTGGCGAGGTTGGATACTTCACAATTCACCTGCCGCTGAACTTCACCGCGCATACTCCGCACCACACGGATATCCTCAAAGCGCACGCGCGCCGCGGTCGCTCCCATCACGGTAAGCGCATCGGCAATCTGCGTTGCATCCTTCAGATAAACCGCGCTCGACCCTCGCCGCTCCCATAATTTCGGCTCGCAGTCAAACTGTGCCAACGCCTGTGTCAGAAACTCTCCGACAGCCGCTGACGGTACGGTGATCTCGTAATGATACGACTTATTCGGATCGTTCATTGTCCCGCCCATCAAAAATGCGCCGCGCACGAAACTCCGCACGCAACACGGTTTCTCCGGGAACTTCAATGAAAACTCCGCAAGGGGCGTTCTGCCGCCGGAAAAATCCTTTCCGCGGACCTGAAAGCCCATCTCCTCTGTGCATTCAAGCACCTCCCGCGCACCCGATACACGCACGAAAAATCGCTTTCCCCTGCGGCCGGTGCCGGCGATACTATCCGCACCAATGTTCATATTAAAGGACTTTTTGAGAAATGTAAAGCACTTTTTTGCAATATTTTCTCTCTCTGTAGAAAAAGTCAGAAGAAAACCGCCGTCCGCGCTCATTTCGAGCGTTCCGGCATAGCTCATCATCCCGGCAAGCTCCGCCAGACGGCAGTGCTGCGCGCCGGGCATCTTCTCCGCAAGCTCGCTTCGCAATTCATCGGTAAATGACATATCTTCCGCCCCGTTATCAAGAAAGGAACTTCACTTCCGGCTCCAACTCGACGCCGAATTTCTCAAAGACAATCCGCTGTACATCGCGAATCACCGCCTTCACATCCTCACAGGTAGCGTCGCCGCGGTTGATTACAAACCCGCAATGCTTCTCCGACACCTGTGCGCCGCCGACGCCGTATCCGCGAAGTCCTGCGTCCTCAATCAATTTTCCCGCAAAATAACCCTCCGGCCGTTTGAAGGTGCTTCCGGCGCTGGGATATTCAAGCGGCTGCTTTTCCCTGCGCTTTGCGGACAGCTCCAGCACTTTTGCGCGGATGGAATCCCGGTCTCGCGGCATCAGGCGAAATGTCGCATCCAGCACGATATATCCGCGCTCCGGAATGACGCTGTAGCGGTACGAAAGCTTCAGCTCCTCCGGGGAAAGGGTCAGAATTTCGCCCTCCTTCGTGAGCACGGTTGCGCGCACGAGGGAATCCCGGATCTCGCCGCCGTAGGCGCCGGCGTTCATCACGATTCCGCCGCCGACCGTTCCGGGGATGCCCGTCGCATACTCCATGCCGGCAAGTCCGCGGTCGCAGGCCTCTCTCGCAAACCCCGAGAGCGATGTCCCGGCGCTGACCCACGCCTCCGTACTGCCGTTGGAAAGCTCCGAGAATGTCATTTTCCCCGGCTTGTCCTCAAAGCGGACCACAGCGCCGCGAATACCACCGTCGGAAACAAGCACATTGCTCCCGTTTCCGAGCAGCGTACAGCGAATCTGCAGCTTCGCAAGAAGCGCGACCGTTTCGGCCGTCTGCTGTGCGTCCGCCGGCACAAGGTAAACCTCCGCCGGACCGCCGATATGAAAGGATGTGTGCGGAGCCATAGGCTCGTCAAAGCGGCATTCGCCGCGCTCCCGATACAGCTCCGCAATTTGTATTCTCTGCTCTTTCGTAATCATCAAACCCTGCTTAACGCTCCTCCAAAGTCATGCGCGCCGCGCCGAAGATTCCCGCGTCGTTGCCGAGCTCCGCCAGCCGGAACACCTTGCCGCGAAGTGCGGGAAGAATATTGTCATTGTAATGTCTCTCAATCGCATCGATAAGAATCGGACCTGCCTTGCTCACACCGCCGCCGATGACAAATGCCACCGGATCCGCAACCGCCGCAACATGCGAGAGCACAAGCGCGAGATACGAGCCGAGCGTATCCACGAGCGAGCATGCCACTGCGTCGCCCTTCTTCGCCTCATCGAAGATATCCTTCGCCGTCAGATTGGCAAAGCTGTGAAGCGAAGTCGCCTCCGAGGCCTCCGCAAGGCGCTTCTTCGCCATGCGCACGATGCCCGTTGCCGAAGCATACTGCTCGAGATGCCCCCTGCAGCCGCAACCGCAAAGATCCGTCTCCGCGGGATTCACGACGATATGTCCGATCTCCGCAGCGGCGCCGTTGCTTCCGCATACAATCTTTCCGCCGAGAATCAGACCGCCGCCGACGCCGGTTCCGAGCGTCACCATAAGCATATCGGAATAGCCGCGTCCGCCGCCCTTCCACTGCTCACCGAGCGCCGCGACATTGGCGTCGTTGCCGACGCGCACCGGAACGCCGAGAAGCTGTTCCATCATCACGCGCACATTGATGTGATCCCATCCGAGATTCGGGCACAGAAGAACCGTGCCGTCCGCAAGCACCGGTCCCGGAACTCCCATTCCGACGCCGATCACCTGCTCCTGCGCAATCTTTTCCTCCGCCATCACGCCGGCGACGGAAGCCGCCAGCTCCCCGGGAATCTTCACGCCGCCCGCCTCGCGGTTCGTGGGAATCTCCCATTTGCGAATCACTTCGCCGTCCTGTGTAAAAAGGCCGCACTTAATGGTCGTGCCTCCGATATCAATACCAAAGCAGTATCTCATGTCTGCTCCTCCCGCAACATTATTTTCCGATCAAACATGCACGATTACAGCTCGCCGTTTGCATGCTTCATGAGATTTTCCGTGACGCGCTTCTGAAGCTCGAGCGCCGCGTTGTAGCCCATCTTTTTCTGGCGGTAATTGATTGCCGCCGCCTCGCAGATGATGGCGAGGTTCCGCCCCGGACGAATCGGGATGTTGTTGCACACCACGCGGTTGCCGAGGAACTCGGTATATTTTTCCTCAAGGCCCAGACGGTCGTACTCCTTCTCGCGATCCCACTCTTCGAGCTGAATCACGAGATCAATCGTCTGCGTCTCCTTGACACTCTGCACGCCGTACAGAGTCTTGACATCGATGATACCGATACCGCGAAGCTCAATCAGATGCTTCGTCACATCCGGCGCCGAGCCGAATAGCGTATCGTCGCTCACCTTCTTAATCTCCACGACATCGTCCGAAACCAGACGGTGTCCGCGCTTGATAAGCTCCAGCGCCGCCTCGCTCTTGCCGATGCCGCTCTCGCCCATGATGAGAAGTCCCTCACCGAAGACATCGACCAAAACGCCGTGGATGGAGATGCGCGGTGCGAGCTGTACCTTGAGCCAGCGCACGAGCTCGGCCACGAGTGCCGTTGTCTCCATGCTGCTCTGGAACACCGGAACGCCCTTCTCCAGCGCGAGCTTCCGCATGCCGTCGCTCACATTAAGGTTCCGGCAGAAAATGATGCACGGAACGCCATACCCCATCAGACGCGAGAAGCAGATGTGGCGCTCCTCCGATGTCATCTCGTTTTTATACATATACGCGTACTCCACATTGCCGATCAACTGGATGCGCTCCGCGTCGAAATCGCTGAAGAAGCCCGCAAGCTGCAACGCCGGACGGTTGATCTCCGGCTTCGTAATCATCCGCTTCGAGATGTCAATCTCGGGCGTCAGGTTTTCCAGGTGCATCTTCTCCACCATCTTTGTCAGGGAAACCTCATATGCGCTCATACCTACCTCCGAAAAATGTAATAACCGCCACGAGTATTATATAGCACGAGGCCGCCAAATGCAACGGAATCTCATTCTCCCGTCGCGCCGTCCGCACCGTCTGCCGCATGCAGGAAGGAAAAAACCGACGCCGCGGCCGCCCTGTTCATCCCGGGCAGCACCGCAAGCTCGTCCTCCGTCGCCGCGCGGAGCTCCGCCATACTCTTATAATACATCTGCAGGGCGCGCCGTCTCGTCGGCCCAACCCCGGGAATATCGTCGAGAACGGACTTCGTCTGCGCCTTGGAGCGTAAACTCCTGTGATATTCGATGGCAAACCGGTGCGTCTCGTCCTGAATGCGCGTCACAAGCGCGGACACCTCCTCGTTTGCCCCGGCGTCCCCGCGGCTTACATCCGAGAGCGCATACTCCGTGCCGCGGCAGAACAGGCCTCTCGTGCGGTGCCGGTCATCCTTGACCATGCCGCAGACCGGAATGTCCACCCCGAGCTCGCGAAGCACCTCCTCCGCAACCTCAATCTGACCCTTGCCGCCGTCCATCAGAACGGCGTCCGGAAACACGGAAAATCCGCTCCGCTCGCCGGTCTCCTCAAGGTCCTTAAGACCGTGCGTAAAGCGCCTTGTAAGCACCTCCCGCATCGATGCGTAATCATCGGGACCGTCCACGCTCTTGATGCGGAATTTGCGGTAGTCCGACTTACGCGGGCGTCCGTCGACAAACACAACCATCGAGCCGACGCTGTGAAATCCGCTGATGTTGGAAATGTCGTAGGACTCCACGCGGTGCAGCGCCGTTATTCCGAGAAGATCTCCCAGAGCCCGCATCGCGCCCTTCGTCCTCGCATCCTCGCGCGTCACCTTCTCGAGATCCTTGGTGATGACCATGCGCGCATTTTCCTTCGCCAGACGAACCAGGCGCTCCTTGCCGCCGATCTTCGGCACGCGGATGTGGACCGGCTGGTTTCGCTTCGTCGCAAGCCACGCCTCCAAAAGCTCCGAGTCCTCGGGCTCGGTCTCCGTCAGAATCTCTTTCGGAACATACGGCGTCCCCTCGTAAAACTGCTTCAGAAACGCCGCCAAAACCTCGGAATCCTCCGTCTCTGCGGTCTCCGTCATCGGAAAATGCTCCCTTCCGATGATGTTTCCGTTCCGCTCGAAGAACACCTGCACCACGCAGTTCTCTCCGTCCCGGGCCATTCCGATGATATCGCGCTCATCGAGGTTGGTGTCGCTTGCATGCTGTACCTGCGAAAGCGCCTTCACGCGGCGGATTAAATCCCGAAACTCGGCCGCCTTCTCATATTCCTCCGCCGCTGCGGCGTCCGTCATGCGGCCGGTCAAGTACGCGATTCCGTCGCTGTAATCACCGCCTAAGAAGCGGAGCACCTTCGCAACCATCCCGTTGTAGCTCTCCTCGCTGACACCGCCGACGCACGGGGCGTCGCACTGCCCGATCTGATGGTACAGGCACGGTCGAAGGTTCGGGTCCGCAGCGGGAAGCGTCCGGTTACAGGTGCGGATATGATATATTTTCCGAAGAAGCTCGATGGTATCGTTGACCGAAACCCCGTTGGTGAACGGACCGAAATATCTCGCACGATCCTTCTCTTTCTTCCGGGTCAGCAAAACTCTCGGAAATGCTTCGTCGGTCGTCACCTTGATAAACGGATAGGTCTTATCGTCCTTCAGCAATGTGTTGTACGGCGGTCGGTTTTCCTTGATGAGATTGTTCTCGAGAACGAGCGACTCCAGTTCCGAGGAAACCACGATATACTCAAACCACCGCACCTGGGACACCATGCGCCGGATTTTCGTCGAAAGTTTGCTTCCGCCGCGGAAATACTGGCTCACACGGCGCTTCAGCACTTTCGCCTTGCCGACATAGAGAATCCGGTCACAGGCGTCATGCATGATATATACGCCGGGGCACGACGGCAGTTTCCCGAGCTCTTCATGAAGATTGAACTCGCGCATGGTCTCTCCTTTCTCCCGCTTTCGCCGGGTCTTTTGGAAAAAGCCCGGGCAATCCCGGGCTTTTTGCTGTTATTGTACGCCGGATACTTCTCCGGACTCTTCCGCCGGTTCTGCCGCCGGCTCCGCGTCGTCCGAAAGAACGATTTCGGAAACTTCCGGGGCGGACTTCCCCTCCTCCGGGCGGTACTTTCGGAAAATCTCCATGAACTGCCGGCCGGAGATGGTCTCCCGGGAGATCAGGAACTCCGCAGCCTCGTTGAGAATATCCGAATTCTCGCTAAGCATCCGCACGGCATCGTCATAACATCCGCCGATGATTCTGCGCACTTCCGCGTCGATCTGCGTCGCTGTCTCATCGCTGCATACAAGCGCCGTACGGCCTTCCAGATATTTGCTCTCAACAGTCTCGAGTGCAACCATTCCGAAGGTCTCCGACATGCCGTAGAGCGTAATCATCTGGCGCGCAAGCGCTGTCGCGCGCTCGATGTCGTTGCTCGCGCCGGTCGTAACGGACGGGAATGTCACCGCCTCCGCCGCGCGTCCGCCGCACAGTACGCGAATGTTGGTCAGCATCTCATCCTTCGTGCTTAAGTACTTTTCCTCCTCCGGCAGCTGCATCGTATATCCGAGAGCTCCCATGGTTCTGGGAACGATGGTAATCTTCTGAACCGGCTCCGCATCCTTCTGAAGCGCGGCAACAAGCGCATGTCCGACCTCATGGAACGCGACGATTCTCTTCTCCTCCGGTCCGAGGATGCGGTCCTTCTTCTCCTTGCCGGCGAAGACAACCTCCACCGACTCCATCAAATCGGACTGGGTCACGACCGTGCGGCCTTCCTTGACCGCGAGGATGGCAGCCTCGTTGATGATGTTCGCAAGGTCCGAACCCACCGCGCCGCTGGTCGCAAGCGCGATTTCCTCAAGGTTGACCGAATCGTGCATCAATACATTTTTCGCATGAACCTTCAGCGTGGCGAGACGCCCCTTCAAGTCGGGCTTGTCCACAATAATGCGCCGGTCGAAACGACCCGGGCGAAGCAACGCCTTATCGAGAATCTCCGGGCGGTTGGTCGCCGCGAGAATCACGACACCCTTCGAGGTATCGAAACCGTCCATCTCCGAGAGGAGCTGATTGAGCGTCTGCTCGCGCTCGTCGTTGCCGCCGCCGTAACGGCTGTCGCGGCTCTTTCCGATGGCGTCAATCTCGTCGATAAAGACGATACACGGCGCCATCTGCTGCGCCTGGCGGAACAGATCTCGCACACGGGATGCACCGACACCGACATACATTTCCACGAAATCGGAGCCCGAGAGCGAGAAGAACGGAACTTTCGCCTCGCCTGCAACCGCCTTGGCAAGAAGCGTCTTGCCGGTTCCGGGAGGCCCCACAAGAAGCGCACCCTTGGGAAGCTTCGCGCCGATGCGGGTGTATTTTGCGGGATCGTGCAGGAAGTCGACGAGCTCGAGCACGGACTCCTTGGCTTCCTCCTGCCCTGCAACATCCTTGAAGGTGACGCCGGTCTCCTTCTCCACATACATCTTCGCCGTTGATTTTCCGGCGCCTAAGCCGCCGATTCCGCCGTTCTTTGTGAGCATGCGGTATGCGAACCACAGCATCAGATAGATGAACGCAAACGGGAGAACATACGCAAGCAGCACATCCATGATGGTCGTTCGCTTGTCCACAATCAGCCGGCGGTATTCAAGCGGTTTCTCCGCCCCGTTCTCCTCCTGCCGCTTCTTGGCGTTCTCCAGGCGCGCAGTCAACTCCGTATCACTCTCGATGATGCCGGTGTAAAATGTCTCTACGCCCTTCTCCTCTTCCGTCAGCTTTTCCTTCACCGGGTAGATTACGATTTTGTCGTAATCCGCCTCAATCACCACTTTCTCAATTGCGTCATCCTCGAGCATCGCGATGAACTCGTCATAGGATATCTCCCGGTTGCGAAGCTTGTCGAACTCCGCCGAGATGAACATGTATCCGATGATGACGATAAATGACAGAATGACTGTCAGTATGACTCTTGTCAGGACGCCCTTGCCCTTGTTGCCGTCGTCCTTTTTTCCGTTGTTTGAATTGTTCAAACCGTAACCTCCCCTGCTTGTTTCCTTATGCAGCTCCTGTGTTTTGCCGCCTCATTTTCCTCCGCGCATTCCGATGCTCAGGGCATGCTACTCACGCCCGTAAAGAGCCGCTCTCATTCGAGCGCATCCACGGCCTCACGCATCACGGTCGCTATATCGTCGTGAATCACCAGCGTCGCCTCGCCGTCGGCCGGCGTCACGCTCTTGTTGATCAGCACGAGATCCTTCCCGCGGAAATAGCCGATGAGTCCCGCGGCCGGATACACGACGAGCGATGTCCCGCCGATAATCAGCGTGTCGGCGGACGCGATGGCCGCTACCGCCTTCGAGATTACCGTGTCATCGAGGCTCTCCTCGTACAACACGACATCCGGCTTGATGATGCCGCCGCACTCGCAACGCGGCACGCCGCTCGTCTCCAGAATCGCCTCAACACCGTAAAACTTACGGCACCGCTCGCAGTAGTTGCGAAGCACGGAACCGTGGAGCTCATGCACGACCTTCGAACCGGCCTTCTGGTGCAGACCGTCGATATTCTGCGTCACAACCGCCGTGAGTTTCCCCATCTGCTCGAGCTTAGCGAGCGCCTTATGGCAGTCGTTCGGCTCCGCCTCGGGATACACGAGCTTGTCGCGGTAAAAGGCGAAGAAATCTTCGGGGTCGCGCTCATAGAAGGAACGCGACACCATCTCCTCCGGCGACAGAACCCTGCGGTATTTTTGATTGAACAGTCCCGTGGCGCTTCGAAAATCCGGGATGTTGCTCGCCGTCGAAACTCCGGCGCCTCCGAAAAATACGACCCGGCTGCTTCGCCGAAGCACTTCCGTCAATTCTTTCGTGAGCGGATTCATATTCCCTCCTCAATCACCGACTTGCGGTAATACAGCGGGGATACCCCGTAGTATTTTTTGAACAGTTTGCTGAAATGGTAGACATCGTCATAGCCGACCGCGGCGGCAATCGTACGGATGCTTCCGCGGTTCTCCTCGAGCATCTCCTTCGCCTTGCCCAGACGAATCTGGATGAGGTAATTAATCGGCGAGTCTCCGGTCTTCTCCTTGAAAATCTTAGAGATATATACCGGGCTTAAGTACATATTCTGCGCGATTCCGTCGAGCGAAATGTGCTGCGAATAGTTCGCCTTGAGATACTGGATGATGCGCTGTACGACATAGCTCTTGGAGTAGCTCTCGAACGGAACGCCGACAACCTCCTCCTTCGGCTTCTCCGCGATGGAGCGGTAAATGAGGATGAGAATCTTGATCATCTGCGCCTGTACGAGATAGTATCGTCCGGGCTGTGTCGTCATGTTCTCGTCGATAATCTCGTAGCAGCACCGGCTGATCTCCCGCTTGACCTCGTTGGTTAAGGAGAGCACCGGACAATCGTTCGGCAGGGCAATCGCGTTCGGCTCCATATTCTGAAAATGCAGATCGCTGATGCCCGCGACAAACTCAAGCGTCGGATCCGAAGGGTTGGTTATGATGCTTTGGTGCATCACCCCGGGATTGCACACGAGCAAGTCGCCCTGTTTTACATCGTAGGTCACGCCGTCGATCAGGTACTGCCCTTTTCCCGAGAGAATGTATGCGATCTCGAGAATCGAGTGCGAGTGATAGTAAGTAAGCCTCGCGTCACGCACCCGGCTGCAATACAATACGGTCGGGTGAAACTCTTCATAGGATATGTCCGACTGATACCCCGCCATACATTTTTCCTCCTCCGATATTACTCTCAAATGTTCTCAATCTGCCAATCCACAGGCGCCACCCCATGCGCCGCAAGGAATTCGTTGGCCTTGCTGAAATGACGGCATCCGAAGAAGCCCCGGTACGCGGAAAGCGGGCTCGGATGCGGCGCCGTCAACACCAGATGTTTCGGGTTGTCGAGCATCGGAATCTTGCTCTGCGCCGGTCTTCCCCACAGAAGGTAGACAATCGGCCGGTCCTCGCGGTTGATCTCCGCAAGAACATTGTCGGTGAAGGTCTCCCACCCGCGGTCGTGATGCGAATTGGCACGGTGCGCGCGCACCGTGAGAACGGTATTTAACAAAAGCACACCCTGTTTAGCCCATTTGACAAGGTAGCCGTTGTTCGGAATGTAACAGCCGAGGTCCGTATTCAGCTCGCGGTAAATGTTCTCGAGCGACGGAGGTATTTCGGTCCCCGGGCATACGGAAAAGCACAGGCCGTGCGCCTGGTTCTCCTCGTGGTAGGGATCCTGTCCGAGAATCACTACCTTGACATCGGAGCGCGTTGTATAGCGAAACGCTTCGAAAATCCGCTCCCGCGGCGGATACACGACGCCGTGCGCATACTCGTCACGCACAAAATCACTGAGCGTCCGATAGTACGGCTTTGCGAATTCCCCCCGGAGGAATCCGGTCCAATCCTCGGCGATAACAGCCATCAAAGTACCTCCCGGACACTCACACCGCGGTCGCGAAGATACTTCTTGACCTCGGAAATCTCCAATTCCTTATAGTGGAACAGCGACGCAGCAAGCGCGGCATCGGCGCCGCCCTCCGTGAGCGCCTCGTAAAAGTGTTCGCAGGTTCCCGCGCCGCCCGAGGCGATTACGGGAATGGTCACGCGGTCCGCCACGGCCCTCGTCAGAGCGAGATCGTACCCGTTCTTCGTGCCGTCGCAGTCCATGCTTGTAAGCAAAATCTCACCCGCGCCGAGCTCCTGCGCTCTTCCGGCCCATTCCACCGCATCGATTCCCATGTCCACGCGTCCGCCGTTTTTATAGATATGCCAGGTTCCGTCGGGCATGCGCTTCGCATCGATTGCGACAACCACACACTGGCTCCCGAACTTCTCCGCCGCCTCGCTGATCAGATTCGGATTCATAATCGCCGCGGAGTTGACCGCCACCTTGTCCGCTCCCTCGCGGAGAATCATGCGGAAATCGTCCACCGTGCGGATTCCGCCGCCGACCGTGAACGGGATAAACACCTGCTCCGCCACGCGGCGCACCATCTCTTTTTTGATTGTACGGGCATCCGACGACGCTGTGATATCGAGGAACACAAGCTCGTCCGCGCCGGCGCGGCCGTACGCCTTGCCGACCTCCACCGGATCTCCCGCATCGCGCAGGTTAATGAAATTGATTCCCTTGACGACGCGCCCGTTGTGCACATCGAGGCAGGGGATGATTCGCTTCGTAAACATAAATATCGCTCCCGATCGGCTCCGCCGTCCGCGAAAAATCGGACCGCCGTGCCGGTTTCTTTATTTTCAAACCGCTGCAAAATTTCTGAGAATCTGCATCCCGACATCCCCGCTCTTCTCCGGGTGGAACTGGCATGCAAACACCTTCCCGTGCGAAACGGCCGCATGGATTGTCACGCCGTACTCCGTCGTCGCAGCCACATCAGGAATGCACGAAATACACATAGCTCCCCTCCGCAACTCCGCGGAACAGCTCCGACTCCTTCGGGAAGCTCAGATCGTTCCAGCCGATGTGCGGAATCTTCCGTCCGCCGCCCTCGGGAATCCTTACAATCTCTCCCGGAAGGACGGAGAGCCCCTTCACTCCCGGAGCCTCCTCACTTGAGTCAAAGAGCAGCTGCAGGCCGAGGCAGATGCCCAGGAACGGCTTTTCCGCCGCCGCCTCGCGAATCACTTCGGTAAGTCCCCGATCCTCAAGCTTCTTCATCGCGTCGCCGAACGCCCCGACACCGGGCAAAATCACGCGGTCCGCCGCGCGAATCACCGCCGGATCACTCGTCACGACATTCTCAATTCCAAGGGAATTCAATGCATTTTCCACGCTGCGGATATTGCCCGCATCGTAATCGATAATCGCTATCATTCCGATCCTCCGCCTCATTGGTCCTCGGTCATATTGGCGAGTTCCAGTTCGAACCAGAACTCCACGCCGTTTTGATGGTTAATCGCACCGTAGCTGCAATGGTGGCGCTCCATGACGGCTTTGACGATGGACAGACCGATTCCGCTTCCGCCGTATTCGCGGCTTCGCGCTTTGTCCACCTTGTAGAACTTGATCCAGATGCGGTCAAGCTCCTCCTCGGGGATGCACTCCCCGGTATTGTACACCGAGACGCGGACGAGACGGTCTCCCTTCTCAAGCGACACGGCGATTTCTTTCGATTTGCTTGCATGGTTGATGGCGTTGCTTATGTAGTTCGTCGCAACCTCCTCAATCATATATTGATCCGCCCATACATACACGGGCTCGTCCTCATGGTAATGCAGCGTAATCCCCTTCTGATTCCGCAGCACCTCGGTCGAGTTCAGCAGACCCGTCAGCATGCCGACGATGTCAAATCGCTCATATTCCACCTGGTTGCCGCCGAATTCGAGCTGGTTCAATGTCATCAGTTTCTGCACCATGCGGTTCATCTTCGCCGCCTCGTCGATGATGACATTGCAATAGTATGCGCGGTCCTCCGGATTGTCATTGACATTGTCGGAGAGGCCTTCCGCGTAGCCCTGAATCAGCGCAATCGGCGTCTTCAGCTCATGCGAGACATTCGCGATGAAATCCGACCGCATGGCATCGACCGCCTCATGGTGTTCAAGGTCGCTCTGCAGCTCGCTGTTCGCTGTCTTAAGCTCTCCGAGCGTCTCCTGCAGCCGCCAGGACAGACGGTTCAGCGAGTCCGCCAAAACGCCGATGGCGTCGTTGCTGTCCACATCGCACCGGGCGCTGAAATCCATCCGGGCCATCCGCTCCGCATGCTCCGAAAGCTGTACGACGGGCTTCATCATACGGCGGCTGAACAGCCACGCAATCACGCCCGCGAGCAGAAATGCAAAGAAGGAAATTACAAGCAACAATCGGATTACGGCGTCGTTTCCCCGCTCCAAAGCGCCGATATCGGTTCGAATGTGAATGGTAAAACCGTTTCGCAATTTGCCGTAGGCATCCAGATAATACAGCTTCCCGCCCGACTCACCGCCGTCTTCTCCGAGCGGACTGCTCTCGACGGCAAAACGGTAAATCCGGTATCGCTCGTGCTCCGCCAAAAGCTCCGGGTCGCCTGCCTTATTTTTCTTCGAACCGCTGTATACCTGCCCGTCGCGGATGTACCAGGCGTTCATTTCGCCGAAATCCGAGCCGCTGACAAAGCGCACCTGCGGGCTGGCGTTGTACAGAAACACGAAATACTGCTGCCCTATGGCATCGTTAATCTTCCGCGCTGCGTTTCTCCCGTAGAAGTCCCTGGACTCTCCGAAGAAATCATCGATGGTCTCGTAAACTTTTTCCAGATCCCGGATCTTGCGGTTGATCGTCACGCGGTCGATGAACACGGAAAATACAAGCCATACCCCGCCGATGCAGAAAATGATCAGTGCGGAAAATGCCAGCAGCATCTTCGTCCGAAATGAAATGCCCTTCTTCATCGCTCTCTGTCGTCCTTCCGAAAGCCCGTCCCCGTATCACTCCGCCGGATCGAACTTATATCCCATGCCCCAGATGGTGCGGATGTACTCGCCCTTCTCTCCCATCTTGCTCCGAAGCTTTTTGACATGCGTGTCAATCGTGCGGGCATCGCCGTAATAATCATAGTTCCAGACATTGTTCAGAATCTTCTCTCGGGAGAGCGCCACCCCCTTGTTCTCCACGAAAAATGTCAAAAGTTCAAACTCCTTGACGCTCAGATCAATCGGCGTGCCGTCGATTGTCACGATATGGGCCGTCTTGTCAATCACAATACCGCCCACCGAAAGACTTTCCTCGCCCTGCCCGCTGCGGCGCAAAATGGCGTCGATTCGCGCCATCAGAATCTTAGGGCTGAACGGTTTGCTGATATATTCATCCACGCCGAGCTTGAAGCCGAGAAGTTCGTCTCTCTCCTCGCCTCTTGCTGTCAGCATGATAATCGGCACTTTGCTGTACTGCCGGATCTCCTTGCAGACCTGCCATCCGTCAACCTTCGGCATCATGACATCGAGAAGCACGAGATCGATTTTCTTCGTTGCAAAGAAAATGTCGAGCGCCTGCTCTCCGTCCTCCGCCTCAAGGAAGCGATATCCCTGCTTCTGCAAAAAATCGCAGACCAGTTTGCGCATGCGCGCCTCGTCGTCAACCACCAGAATCGTAATATCATCCATAGTCTCTACCTCCGTCCCTCCGACCCTCTCCCCGGGTCGGACAGAAACCTCCGAAGCCGGCCCGCAGGGCGGACTCCGACGGAATCGATGTATACCAAAAACAATAACAAATGTCCGTGTTAGTTCTGTGAATTCCTTCGTAAAATGCGGTATTCCGCTTATTTTTCGCCGTAGTGAAAGAGGCGGACCGTCTCCAGAAACACGGGGGGATTCGGGCGAAGCCGCGACGTCACCTTGACCTTCATAAGCGAATCCAAAACCTCATATCCCTCGTATATCTGGCCGAATACCGTGTTGTGCCCGTACAGCCACGGCGCGCCGCCGTATACCTCATAGTAAGCCAACTCCTCATCGTCCAGCTCCGTCCCGTACGCCTCCGACAGATATTGCGAAAGAGTCATGTGGAAGCGGTTGTCGAGAGGCGCCCGAAGCGAACGGACGACGGATGCCTTCGTCTGAACGAAGAAAAACTGAATCGAGTTGGTCGATTCCCTTCCGAGATTGGCCATGCACAATGCCCCGCGGAGCGGACGGAGCTGTTCGGAAATCTCATCCTCGAACCCGCCGCCGTAGATGCTCGTGCCGCTGACGCCCTGTCCTTCGCGGTCTCCCGCCTGCACCATGTAATCGTCCACGACGCGGCCGACCTTTATTCCGTCGTAGAAGCCGTTGCCCGCCAGCGTCTTGAAATTCTCAACCGCCTTGCGCGCCTCCTCGGAGAACAACCGGACACGGATGGTTCCGTAGTTTGCGAACACAAACTCGGCGCACAAATCGCCCTGTGCGGGCGTCTGCAGTTGGTAGATTGCCTGTGCCTCCGGTCGGAGCGCCGGCTCCGTGCCGTCGTCCTCGGGAAGGTTCGACGAATCCGGCAGTCCCGCCGTCGGCGTCACGGCCGACGAAGGATTCTCTCCGGTGCCGTTTCCGCCCGGCTTTTTGCTGCATCCGGCGGCTGCGAAAAGCACGATTGCAGCCGCGAGAATCAAAAGCGCGCGGCCTGCCGCCGTGCTCTTCCGATATCCCGGCTTCCCGGCCGCATCCATGCGGTCGCCGTGCCGTTTGTCTGTCCTGTTTCCGGTCACCATTGCAACATACTCTCCCTATTTTACAATCACGCATCTATCGTAATACAAACCCGCTCATTTTGCAAGAAAAAAAGCAACCGGCGCAGGGATTCCCGCACCGGCTGCACCGTCCGTTCCCCGCATGCCGCGGGGAGCGCGAAACGGTTCGTTTACTCGTATGTTCCGAGGAAAATCGGAAGGTTGTTTTCGTCCGTAATCATGTACAAAAACGGGCGATCCAGGCGCACCGAATAGATCGGTTCCTGCTCAAAAAACTCGGCGTCGGCAACGGCAATTGCCGTCACGGCTGCAGCCCTCGTCCCCTTGTTATCGACGGAGATGAAGGTCTTCTGAAGCACACTGTCCACAACGGTCGGACTGGAGCAGAGGCGGGAGAGATCCGCCGCATTCGCATCGAAGGCGTCCTTCATTCCGAGAGTCTTCAGAATGTCCACAAGCTGCACCGTGTACTCCTCCTCATAGCGCGGGATGCTGACATACACCTTTCCGCTCTTCTTTGTCTCCATAAGCGCGTCCAGCGAGCCTGCGCCGAGGGAATTCACGAGCGTCTCCATGCTCACTCCCTCCTTCGGGAGAAGCGCGATATAGCGGAACTGCCCGCCCTTATAGCTCTTGACAAATCCGGTGACAAGCTCATTTTCCAAAAATATGCGATCCGCCTCGCCGTTCATCATATCGACCTTTTCGACCGTACCGTCGGCGTGCTTAAAATCCGCATCCTTATGAATGCTCTCGGTGTCAAACGGTTCAACCCACTCCGCCTCCAGCGAAATCGCGTTCAAAAGAAGCATTGCTATCTCGGGATTGGGCTTGTCCAGAAGCTTCTTGATCATCCCCTTCGTGTGGAGATTCACCCATTCGTTGACATCCTCTACCGTGCCCTGATTCATCTTCGCAGCAAATACTTCCGACTTGTAATAATCCGCGCACACCCGCAGAAAACCCTTCGGCACCTGCGGCGCTCTGTCCTCGCGAATCCAGACGGAGTCGGCGTTTGTGAACTTCGCCCCGTCTTCAACCTCCGCGGTGAGGCTGTTAATCCACGCGGTCAGATACTCGTTTCGCTCCGCATCCGTCAACCCGAGCATCGCATTGATCTCCGCAAGCGTGTTGCCGGCTGCGCCGTTCGAGAACATACCCAGTGCCGCATAGAGCGAGAACGGCGACACCATCTTCGTGCCTCCCTCGAGCTTCCGGAAGAGATTGTATGAAAAATTCTCATACGCCTTCTTCATGTTCGCATCCATCGGCTTCCCCTCGGGCGTCGTCCCCGAAGTGCCGGTCATCTGCGTGGAACCGCCGGACTTTTTCTCTCCGCTCACCGGTCCGCCGACCGCGGTCGGCGTCGGGGTCTTCGTCTCACTCCGCCCCGCCGCTGGGGTCGCTGCGCCGCTCCCGTTCCGTCCGCCGTTTCCGCAGGCCGTGCAGGACAGTATCATAACCGCTGCGCACAGCAGTGCAAGAATCCGTCTGATTTTTCGTGTTCTCTTTCTCATTTTTCATCTCTCCTTTTATTCTCAACGATAGGTGCCGAGGAAAATCGGCAGGTTGTTCTCGTCGATAATCATGTACAAAAACGGCCGGTCCAGACGAACCGTGTATGTCGTCCGAATGGAGGTGTTTTTGACACTGATGTAAGTAACCGCCGCAGCTTTGGTTCCCTCGTTGTCAAGGCTTAAGTAGGTCTCGTGAATCACCTCGTCAACCGAAGCCCCGCCGCAGGTAAGCATTCTCGAAAAATCCGCCCGCGCCCCGAATGCGTCCTTCATTCCGAGCGACTTGAGGTCGTCGTTGAGCTTCTTCCGGAATTTTACCGTGTACTTCGGAATGTACAGATTGACATCGCCGTCGGAAGTTCCGGCCAGAAGCGCGTCGAACGAATCCGGCGTCAGGGAAGCAACCGCCTGATCAAGCGTTACACCCTCCTTCGGAAGCAGCGCCACATAGCGGAAGCCGCCGTCCTTGTAGCTCTTCACGCACCCGATCACAAAATCATTTTCCAAAAAGCCCGAATCCGCTTCGCCGCAGAGCATCTCCACCTTCTCCGTCTTCCCGTCCTCATGGGTGAACGGCGTGTCCTTCCGAATCAGGTCCGTGCAGAAAGGAAACGCCCATTTTGCGTCGAGCGAAATGGCATTGATCAGAATTATCGAGGTGCCCGGATCGAGCTCATTCTCCTCGATAATCTTGGGAATCATCTGCTTCGTGTGGAAATTCACCCAGTCGTTGACCGCGCGGACCGTGGCGTTGTTCATGTCGGTCGCATACATCTCCGCCCCGTAAAAGCCGGCGCATGCCGCAAGAAAATCCTTCGGAACAAACTGCCGCATGCGGTTTGCAATCCAAACCGAATCCGCACAGGTGAAAACAGTCTCCTCCGTTTTCGCAAGACGGTTCGCCCATCCCGCAAAATAAGCGTTTCTCTCCGCTTCTGTAAGCCCCAGAACCGCATCCATCTGTGCCGCAGTCTCCCCGGCGGCTCCGTTGGCCAGCATTCCGAGCGCCGCATACACGGAAAACGGGGAAACCAGGCAGCTGCTCTTCTCCCCCTCTGCGCAGGTTCCGAACAGGCGATATGCAAACGATGCATACGCCTTTCGCATTGCCTCGTCCATCGCTTTGCCGCTCTCCGTGACGACGGAGCTTCCGGTCAGCTCCTGCGTTCCGGTTTCGGACTCCGAATCCCCGCCGCCCCCGTCGCCGCTCTCCTGCGACTGTGTGCCGTTCCCGGCGATGTTCTCGTCGTTCGCCGTTTTCTGCCCGCACGACACAAGCAGCAAAGCCATGCAAAGCACCAAGACAATCGCGATAATACTGTAATTGCGTCTCCGTTTCTTCATATCGGTTTCGCCCCCTTTTTTGTGATCTATACGAGATACGAATCCGTCATCCGGATTTATGGAAAAAATTTCAAATCACCTCTTGACATCGTAACAGTGTTACGCTATACTGTCGGTGTAACAGTGTTACGGAACAATGTTACGACGCTCCTTCAGGGCGTCGCGACAAGACGGAGGTGATTCTTTGGACAGCGAAACAAAACTGATTTCCAAGAAGGCACTTCTCGAACGATACGGCATCTCCTACGGATCTCTCTACCGCTGGAAACGCAAGGGACTCATCCCCGATGAATGGTTTCTGCGAAAGACGACGGTGACCGGCCAGGAGACGTATTTTCCGGAAGATGTCATCTGCAAGCGTGTCGAACTCATCCTCTCCACCAAGGAGGATGTGCTGCTCGACGAACTTGCCGCCCGAATCTCGGGGGAGAATCGGAACACCGGAACCGTCACCGTGGAAACCAACTACGGCTCGCACGCGTTCCGCATCTCGGATATCCGGCGCATCACGCTCACCGCTCTCTCAGGGGCCGTGACGGATATCACAGACACCATTAAACAACTAATTGACGGAGGTAACAATTCATGAACATTTCCGGAAGCGGATCGCTGCCGGGCGGCGATTACAATGAACCTATCAGAATCAGCGGGAGCGGCAAAATCAACGGAAGCGTCTCCTGCAGCGACCTATCCATCTCCGGCTCGGGCCATGTCTACGGCGATCTTCGGTGCCGCGAAGGCTTTCGCGTATCCGGGAGCGGCCGGGTCGACGGCAATATCTCGTCCGGGGACATCAAAGTCAGCGGAAGCTGTCATATCGGCGGCGACGCACAGGCAGACTCCTGCTCCGTGTCCGGCTCGCTTCACACCGGCTCCGTTCGCTGCAACGGACTCCATATCAGCGGAGCCCTCACGGCAGTGCAGGATGTCACAGCCGAGAATGCCGTTGTACGCGGCGCGATTCACAGCGGGGGTCTGATTAACGCCGACAAGCTCGATGTTGAATTCAGCGGCTCCTGTGACGCAGATTCCATCGGAGGAAGTAATCTTCGTATCAAGAAAAGCGGTATTGTATTCAACTTCTTCAGCAAGCTCTTCCATCGGGACGCGTATTGTTTCACGGTAAAAAACAGTATCGAGGGTGACACGGTTCACCTTGAGCATGTCGTTGCGGATACCGTCGTGGGACGCGATGTCGTAATCGGTGACGGCTGCCGGATTCGCCATGTCATCTACCGCGATCACATCGACATCAGCGAAAACGCAAGCGTCGAACTCTACGAGGCTTCCGCCGTCGGTTGAGGCTCACTTCGCGCCGGCGAAAGGAAACCTCCGATACCGCAGGAAAGGTCTTTACTTTATTGCAAAACTGTGCTATAGTATGCGTTGTCGGCGCTTGTAGCTCAGCTGGATAGAGTAGTGGCTTCCGAAGCCAATGGTCGGGGGTTCGAATCCCTTCAGGCGCAACACGGGAAAAACGGGACACGATATTCGTGTCCCGCTTTTTTTGCTCCGCATAATCGCCTTTCCCTCATCCCGCGACCGCCAGCTTCTCGCGAAACTGCGCCGGCATCAGATTCTCGAACTCGTGGAAACAATATACCTCATCCGAGAGGAATTCCTGCGGCGGAACCTGCGTCCGGTTGATTTCCTTCACCATTGCGATCAGTTTGTCGCGGTCCGGCATCTTTGAAACCGGAACCAGAATCACCTCATGAATGCTCGAAGGCAAAATCCAGAAGTCCTCTCCGATTTTCTCCTCAAAGCGCTTCAGAAACGGCAGCGACAGAAGCGCCGACGCCCCGAGGTGCGACCTTCCGTTGGAGAGCACATACATCGGAAACTCCCGTCTCGCGCTCTCCTCCTGCAGCGATTCCCGGAGTCTCTCGCGCTCTTCCTCCGAATCCCCGGAAATATCCTTCGCGTGATCCGCCGAAAGAATATCCAACAGCACATCCTCGATGCTCCGAAGAACCGGCGGGCTGTTTTTCTCCGTGTTATGCATCGCGAGTTCCGTCAACTCCTCCTCGGAGACGCCCCATGCAACCACCTGGTCCCGCGTCACCTGTACCGTTCCGACGCGACTGTCATCCGTATCGATTGTCCATTGAAAGCCGACCGCCAGATCGCCGATTTCCACATGCGGCATGTTCTCGAGCGCATCCTCGTTCAGCCGGCGGTTCATCATGCGAAACTGAATGCGGTCCTTCACTCCCGCAAAATCAAACTTCGGCATTTCCTTCCACGGGAAGCGGTTCTCGCGGTAGACGGCGAGAATCTCGTCCGCGATATGCTCCGCCAGTCTCCCCTCGCAGTACTGCTCGTAAAACGGGTCCAGATAGATTGTCGGGACAATCTCCTCCTCGCGATATCGAATCAACAGACCTTCCATCTGCACATTGTTGTTCTTCCTCACGGTGCGCACTTCCGCTGCATAACCTTCCCCCAGCCGGGCTTCCGTAAGCCCGGCAATCTCCGAGCAAAATTCCGTAAATGTAAGCATGACCAATACACCCCCGAGTTTTCCCGGGTCCTTTCTCAATTAGTATCCAATTGTCTGCCATGTGTACACAGGGGTGTTTCGGAGGATATCTCTCCGCAGAACAAAATAAGAGTTGCCGGTGATTACCGACAACTCTATTTTACATAACAATCTCCCGCATGACAAGCCCGATTCCGGTTTTCCGGCGGAGAACCTGACCCGCGGTTTTTATGCGATTTTACCGTCTTCTCCCGTGCGTTCAAAATCCCGGAACGCAGAAAATTGTCGCATGTGCACAAAAAGAGACACAATCTCTTTACACCGGAAAATGTCCTCCGACATCCGCGCCGCTCTTCCTGTTTTTCCGCGCTCCCGAAGCTATCGAAGCGCCGTCAGAAGTTTGCCCGCAAGCTCCTCGCTCATAGCCCCGCCGTACAGCTCGCCCTGTACAATGTCAACGCCGCAGGAAACCGCAACTGCCTCTGTTTCCTTGGTGTTTACGCCGGAAATCGCCAACGCTGCGCCGAATGCGTGCGCAGACTGTGCAAGCGCCGCAAGGACATTTTGCTCCTGCTCCCCGCAATTACCGGGGATGGCCGGATTTTGCAAAAACCACGCGTCAAGCGGCATCTGACACAGAGCGTCTACCGCAATTCCGGGCATTCCGGAAGTCTTAAGGACAAAGCGAATGCCGAAGTTGGAAAGTTTGCGCATCCGCTCCACGGCATCCGCGACATTGCGCTCCGCCGCCGCTTCCGTGACCTCGAAGAGAACACGGCGCATATCCAGCTCCAGATGTTGCAGCACATCGTAGGTAGTCTTGATGAACTCGCGGTTTAAAAACATCCGGTCCGTCACGGGAATGACACACATAACATCCCGGATGCCCATCTCCGAATACCGCCGCAAATCCTCGCAGACCCGGTTGAGCATCGCCTCATACACCACGATGGCAAGTCCGCTCTCATCGATTCCCGCGAGAAGTGCGTCTCCCTCGTAGCGTCCCTCCTGGGTAAGGATTGACGGAGTGACAACCAGCCACTCCGCGCGGCCGCTCGCCACCGAAGCGCGGGGCGTCATGCGAAACTCCATGCGGCGGGTTCGAACGCTCTCCGTCACCATCGCCTGCAGCGACATGCGCTTCATCGCCTCAGCAGCCATCTCCGGGGTGTAGAACCGATATCCGCTCTCCCCTGCCGCGACCGCCTCCTGCATGGCGATTCCCAGATTCATATCGAGAAGCTGCATCGTATCGCCGTCCTCGGGCGAAATCACGACGGCGCCGTACACAAGCGGCGTAACCTCCGTGCCGTTGCTCATCACCGGCAGAAGCAGCAATTTAAACAATTTGTCAATTTTCCCCGCATAATCTCTGCGGTGGGCGATTCTCCGCGTCAGCACGGCAAATGCGTCGTCCGAAAGGCTGATTAGCGAATCATCCTCCTCGTTCATCGCACTGCGAAGCCGCTGCACAATCTCCTGGCGCATCTCCGCCTGGTTGCGGCCGAGCAAAGACATGATATTGGCTCTCTCGTCGCGGAATTCGAACATGGCAAGACCGATTTCCTCGCCGGGAAGAAGCTTCCCGATGGCCTCCGAAAAAGCGTCCGCAAGATATGCCCGGTTCGGAAGATCCGTATCGATGTCCCGGTAAGCCAGTCGGGCAAGCTTATCGCTCCGTTCCCGAAGCTCATCGACATTTTCCGCAAGGCGGTCCCTCTGTCCGGAGACATCCTCGTACATCGCCCGGGTGCGGCGCAGCTGCTCCTCCGCCTCGTCGCGCTCGTCTGTTCGCTTCTTCGCCGTCCGGTATGCAATGCGCCAGCGCTCGTAAAAAATCGCATCGCCGACAAGCGCTGCGATGGCTATGGATACCGCGATAATCAAAGGTATCTTCATTCGAACCTCCACATGTAGTCAAAAGCCAAAACAAAAGCACCCTATCTCCGAACGGAGATAAGGTGCCGTATCGAGGCGACGTGACTTGAACACGCGACCCCCGCGTCCCTAACACGGTGCTCTACCAAACTGAGCCACGCCTCGACAATACGTCTGTCGCTCCGAACGCCTCCGTCCGAAGTTCAAACGAGAAAGCTGGAAATCAGATTCGAACTGACGACCCCTTCATTACGAGTGAAGTGCTCTACCGGCTGAGCTATTCCAGCACTGACAAAGATGATTTCTTCCCCGCCTGTGACAGCGGGGAAGAAAGAATCGAGGCGACGGGATTCGAACCCACGACCTCTGCGTCCCGAACGCAGCGCTCTACCAAACTGAGCCACGCCTCGATTTTTCGCGTGCTTTGATATTATGCAACACAAAAGCAGAAATGTCAAGCACAAAATTCACTTTTTCTGACACCCGAAAATAATCTTCCGAATGCCCCGATATCAGCGTATCTCCCGGCCCTGCAGCGCGCAGACAATCGGGTTATGGCAAGAAGCGGCGCCGCAGGGAGCGGCGCCGGGTGGTTGTTATGTTTTACAATCAGTCTGTAAGCATTCCCATCAGCTTGTTGCTGCGCTCCATGAAGGCCGTCATGTCGTCGGGCTCCAGCGGACCGTGGGCAAGTCTTGCGAGGTCGTAAATCTGAGCGCACAAAAGCGCTGTGTTCTCCGCATCCGCATGATCCTTCACATACTGCACAAGCTTGTTGCCCGCGTTGAGCACAAGGGTGGAATCGTCGCCGACAGCGCCCTTCGCCATGCCGTACATCGCCATCATATCCTGAAGACGGCGGCTCTCCTCCGAAAGAGTAATCATCGCGGGAAGGTCCGCATTCTTCAGCTTCTCGACCCTGATGTCAAGCTCGCTCTTACCGAGGGCTTTGCGGAAGGTTACCGACAGCGCATCGGTCAACGCCTTGAGCTCCGCTTCGTCCGACTCCTCCTTGCAGGCGCCGGTTACATCTGCATCGATGCGCTTGAATGCAACCGTATCGTTGTCCTGCTCCAGCTGCGTGATAAACGGCTGGTCAATCCGGTGCGTCATAATCACGGCGTTTATGCCGTTCTCGCGGAACATGTTGATATACTGGCTCTGCTGCTTCTCGTCGGTGACATAGTAGACCGTCGTCTTCTCCGGCTTCTTTTCGTCTTCCGCAGCCTTATCTCCGCCCTGTTCCGCAGCATCGGCAGGCTTCTCTTCCGCCGCCGTATCCGCACTCTGCGTCTCGCTTAAATCCGCTGCATCGCTGTTCGCTTCGGTCTCGCCGGCTGCCTTCTTCGCCGCCTCCGTATATTCCGGGAGCGTGATATAATTGCCGTCCAGATCCTTGTAGATGATGAAATCCTTCATCTTCTCGCGGAACTTCGAATCCCGCAGGCAGCCGTATTTGATGAACGGGCAGATGTCGTCCCAGCATTTTTCGTAGTTTTCGCGGTCGGTCTTGTACATGCCGGAAAGCTTGTCCGCAACCTTCTTCGCGATATAGTCACTGATTTTCCTGACGAAGCCGTCGTTCTGCAGAGCGCTTCGCGAAACATTCAGCGGGATGTCCGGGCAGTCGATGACGCCCTTTAAGAGCATCAGAAACTCCGGAATGACCTCCTTGATGTTGTCCGCGATGAACACCTGGTTGTTGTAGAGCTTGATGGTGCCGTCCAGACTGTCGTACTCCGTGTTGATCTTCGGAAAATACAAAATACCCTTCAGGTTGAACGGGTAGTCCATGTTCAAATGTATCCAGAACAACGGCTCCTTATAGTCGTGGAATGTATTGCGGTAAAACTCGCGGTACTCCTCATCCTTGCACTCCGAAGGCGTATGCAGAAACAGCGGGAAGGTATCGTTGATGGGCTTCGGCCCCTTATCCTTCTTCGCATCGCTCTCCGCGCCGTCCTTGTCCTCTGCGGCATCGACATCCTTCGCCTTGCCTTCCGCATCGACCTCCGCGTCAATCACTTCGGGTTCCGCTGCAGGCGCAGGCTTGGTCTCATCCTCGAAGAAAATCGGAACCGGCATGAAGGAACAGTATTTGCCGAGAACCTCCTTGATGCGGTACTCGTTGGAGAACTCATAGCTGTCCTCATTCAAATACAGCGTGATCTCGGTGCCGCGCTCCGTGCGGTCCGAATCGCTCATCTCGTAGTTCATGCCCTCCTCGGACTCCCAGTGCACGGCCTTCCCGCCGTCCCTGTAGGAGAGCGTGTCGATGGTCACCTTGTGCGCCACCATGAACGCGCTGTAAAAGCCGAGGCCGAAGTGACCGATAATCTGGTCCTCGTTCGCCTTATCCTTATATTTGGCAAGGAAATCGGTCGCACCGGAAAATGCAATCTGGTTGATGTACTCCTTCACCTCGTCAGCCGTCATACCGATACCGTTGTCGATAACGGTCAGCGTCTTCTCCTCGGGGTTGATTCGCACCGTGATTTTCCATTCGTTGTCATCCGGAAGCTCCGCCTCGCCGATCAGCGCAAGCTTCTTCAGCTTCGTGATGGCGTCGCAGCCGTTCGAGACAAGCTCACGAAGGAAAATGTCGTGGTCCGAGTAGAGCCACTTTTTGATGATGGGAAATATATTTTCCGAATTGATGGACAGATTGCCCGCTTCTTTAGCCATAAAAAACACCTCCGTCACAACCCGCGCCGGGCGCGGATTATTTCATTTCATTTCGCAAAATCAAGTATACTCCGACGAAAATGATTTGTCAACGAAAATTAGCACTCATTTTGCAAGAGTGCTAACAATTTTTTCGTATTCATTTTGCGGCATCGTATCCGCCTGCCCTCTCCCGCTGCGATGCGGCTTCTCCTCAGGCTTCCCCGAGCAGCTCCGAAGCCGCCGCAAGGTATTCCGCTTCCGTGCGGCACTTGTGAATCTGCTTCTTTGCGCGCGGCGCGTCGGGATAACGGTCGCCGAGGTATCCCCACAGCTCCTTCATCTTAAACAGCGTATCCTTCGCCCCGTATCTGGCGCAGTACATGCCGTACAAATCGTCGTGAAACGCCCTTAGCTCCGCTGCCGTCATGGCTTCTCCACCCTGCAGCTCGCGGAAAATGCCGGGATTTGTCACGGCCCCGCGCCCGATCATCACGCCCGATAGTCCGGGATACCGGCGCATCAGCTCCCGCGCCCCCGCAGCGGAAGTTACATCCCCGTTGTAAACAAGCGGCGCCTTCGCCTCGGCGAGCGCATATGCGATTGCCTCCGTATTCGGGCGGTTGCCGTACCAATCCTCGCGAACCCGCGCATGCACAATCAGCTCGCTCAGCGGGTATTGATTGTAAACTGCAAGAATCGCCGGCCACTCCGCGGCGTCCGCAAAGCCGATACGCGTCTTCACGGAGACGGTCACCGGAAGTTCTGCGGAAAATATGCGGTCGAAAAAACGCTTCATCCCATCGACATCCCGAAGGAACCCGCTCCCGCGCCCCTTTTTCACCACTGTTCCCGACGGACATCCGAAATTCAGATTCACCTCGCTGTATCCGAGGTCCGCAAGGACGCCGAACATGTGCGCCGCGGCGTCGGCATTGTCCGTCAGAACCTGCGGAACCACGGGAAGTCCCGCGTTGTGCGACGGGTCAATCTCCCGCCCCTGCCGCGTCTTAAACGCCACGCCGGTTACAGGCGAAAGAAACGGGGTGAAATACCGATCCACCCCGCCGAAATGTTTCGCAATCGCTACCCGGAACAAGTCACCCGTGACTTCCTCCATCGGTGCAAGATACCATCCTGCCATATGCTTCCTCCGTCTCCCGAAGCCCTGCGTGTGCTCCGGAATCACTCATGCGCGGCGTCTCTATTTGCCGAACAGAGAGAACGAATCGAAAATCTCATGAAAATACTTGGTCTCGACAAGTATCGCAAGATGCACCGGATAATATGCATAGAAAAGCACACGAACCCAGGGCTTGGCGGCCTTGTCATAGCCGAGAGACCCGTTATAGCTGTAGATGAGCGGCAGCGCAATCATCCATGCAAGGATGTAAACCGCTCCGCCGGTCCCGGCAAGAATTCCGGCAATCGCGAGCGCCACCATCAAAGTCTTGCGCTCCTCCCGGAAAATGTAGCACGCCGTTGTCGCCACCGGCGCAACCAGCGGATAATCCATCGGCAAAATCAGACAAACCAGAACGGTCACGATGATGACGGCTACCATCGAGAACATGTAGCCGAGATTTTTCAAAAGCTGGTTCGGGAGCATTTCGCCGAATCGCTTCTGCAGCTTATCGAGAACCGAAAGCATCAAAAGGCAGATGACAAATGTGAACAGCACATTGAGCATCGGAACGATTCCGCCGATCAGCCCGTCTTTCGTCGCGGCGTCGAGTGTCTTCCACCACTCGGTCGGATCCGCAGTTCCCCATGTCGCCTCGCCGCCGGCCGCCTCGTAAGCCGCTTTCACCGCGGCATCCGCGCTCATGGTCTGACGCAGCCACAGGAAAATCCAAAAAATCTCCGCGATAACGGCGGTAATCAGCATTCGAACGGTGTACTTCCTGCGGGAGGATGTCTTCAAAAAGCCCTGTACCAGCAAAAAGCACGCAATCGGCATCGCCGGCCGTCCGAACATTCGAAGCCAGGTATACCAGTTGCTTCCGTACGGCAGATACACCACCGCAATATGGTCGATTGTCATGCTGACAACCAATACAATTTTCAGCACTAAAGAAGTCACTTTCTGTCCCCCTCCGATGTTTTCTTACGCCGCTCGGGCTTCGGAAGCGCAACGCTTCGCAATACCACAATCGAGCGGGCCGGAACCGAAATCGTATCTCCCACGACCGTCCCCGGCACCACCGACGAGTCCGTCGCGATGCTTACACAAAATCCCGCTCGTCCGGGCGGTACCGGCACGGCGAAGGTCTGCTCTTCCCAGTACATGTTGAAGATCAGATAGAACGAGTCGTCCCTGCCGTCTCTCCCGACGCGCGCAAAATCACCGCCGAGAAGCACTCCGAGACACCGGTTGTACGGACCGTCATCCGGTCTCCAGGCCTCGCGCCCGTGGACGGAAACATCCGGCGCGCCGCTTGCGAGATAATCGGTCCCCCGCAGAGGATTCGTATTGTGCAGCACCGGGTGAGCCGCGCGAAGCGCAATCAAATCCCGCAGAAACTGCGTGAATTCCGCCTGTCGCTTCTGCTT
>CADBXF010000029.1 GCA_902798585.1 uncultured Lachnospiraceae bacterium | reverse complement strand
CTTAAGCAGGGAACAACGACAGCGCTTGTTGGGGAATCCGGAAGCGGAAAGTCGACACTTGCAAAGCTCCTCGTCCATTACTATGACCTAAACGGCGGCAGCATCGCGATCGGCGGACAGGACATCACGAAGATGTCTTTGCAGACGCTGAATGAGCAGGTTGCGTACGTTTCCCAGGAGCAGTTTTTGTTCAACACCACGCTCTATGAGAATATTCATATCGGAAATCCGAAAGCCACGAGAGAGCAGGTGCTTGCGGCAGCGAGCCGCGCGCAATGCGATGAGTTTCTTGCGAGACTTCCGCTAGGAATCGAGACCATGGCAGGTGACAGCGGCAAACAGCTCTCCGGCGGTGAGCGGCAGCGGATATCCCTCGCGCGGGCGATTTTAAAGGATGCACCGATCGTCGTTCTGGATGAGGCTACCGCGTTCATGGACCCGGAAAACGAGGAGAAGATGAATGCGGCAATCGATGAAATTATGAAGAACAAGACCGTGCTGGTTATTGCGCACCGCCTTTCCACGATTCAAAATGCCGACAATATCGGTGTGATGAAGGACGGATGCTGCATCGCCTCCGGAACGCATAAAAAACTGCTTGCAGATTGCGAGGAGTACCGGAAACTGTGGGAAGCATCCGTGGGAGCATCCACATGGAAAATCAAGGAGGTGCAGACAGTATGATTCGGATATTACATCGACTCGTTTCCGTGACCGGCAGATACAAAACGCGAATCCGCGCTGCCTATGCGGTGTCCTTTGTAAAGGGCATCATGATGAAGATGCCGTTAGTGCTTTGCTTCCTCACGGTCAGCGCGTTTATGGAAGGCACAATGAACCGCCGCAAATGCCTCTGGATTGGTCTTGGCATGCTTGCAAGCGTCATTCTGACGGCGGTGTTTGAACATGTCAACAATGTACTGCAATCTGCGGCGGGCTATAAGGTCTTCGCAGATATGCGAATGAAACTCGGCAACCATCTGCGAAAACTGCCCATGGGGTATTTTACGGAGGGAAATATCGGAAAGATCAGTTCGGTGCTCGCCACCGACATGGTGTTCATCGAGGAGAATTGCATGGGCGTTCTCTCGGAGCTGGTGTCCTTCCTGATTTCGCAGGGTCTGATGATTGTGATGATGTTTGTCATGGACTGGAGGACGGGCCTGTTATCGCTGGCTGTCACCGGGATATTTGTCCTGGTGGGACACGGAATGCTTAAGAGCACATTGGCACATTCGAAAGCCAAGCAGGAGTGCAGCGAGTCCCTCACCGAGGAAGTGCTTGATTTTGCGGAGGGAATCGGAATCGTCAAATCCTACAACATGCTCGGCGAGCGGTCCAAACGGCTGACGGAGGAGTTTGATAAAAGCTGCAAAGACAGCATCTCCTTTGAAGTCGATTATACACCGTGGGCCCGCGCACTTAACCTTTGCTTCGGAATCGGAACCGCTTTGGTGCTTGCCCTTGCGGCATATCTTCACAATGTCGGGGTCATCTCCGATGTGTACATGGTAGGAATGTCGCTGTTTTTGTTCGACATGTTTGTCGCAATAAAAAGCTACTACTCCCAAATGGCCCGCCTTACGGTTACCTCTGCAAGCCTCGACCGAATTGAGGAAGTGATGAAGGCAAGGGAGATGCCTGACGAAGGCACCTTTGTCCTCGAGGAGGGCGTGGAGTCCGCCCCGGAGATTGCATATGAGCATGTCTCCTTCGGTTACACGGACAAAACCGTGCTGCAGGATGTCTCCTTCACCATAAAAAAGGGCAGCATGACGGCGCTTGTAGGCCCGTCCGGCGGCGGCAAATCCACCGTTGCATCGCTCCTTGCGAGATTTTGGGATGTCCGCTCGGGAAGTGTTATGGTTCGGGGAAGAGATATCCGGACCGTTTCCATCGGAAACCTTATGGATCAGATCGGAATGGTGTTCCAGAGAGTGTATCTCTTCCAGGACACCGTGTACAACAATATTGCCATGGCAAGACCCGAAGCGAGTCGGGAGGAGGTCATGAAGGCCGCCAAGAAGGCCCGCTGCTACGACTTTATCATGCAGCTCCCGCAGGGCTTTGACACGGTTATCGGAGAGGGCGGAGCATCGCTGTCAGGCGGTGAGCAGCAGCGCATCTCCATCGCCCGCTGTATCTTAAAGGACGCGCCGATTGTCATTCTTGACGAGGCAACCGCCAGCGTGGACGCAGACAACGAGAGGGCGATTCAGGAGGCCATTTCCGAACTGTGCCGGGACAAGACACTGCTGGTTATCGCACACCGCTTAAAGACCATCCGTGATGCGGACCAGATTCTTGTCATTACGGACGGTAAGATTTGCGAGCGGGGAACCCACGAGTCCCTGATGGCAGCTAACGGCATCTATGCACACTTGGTTTCGCTGCAGACGGCGTGACAAAGGGAGGATCAACAGAATGTTTTGGGACAGAGTTTCCGGAGTCTACGATTTGTACCAGCTGTTGAACCGAAAGGCAAACAACGGGGCCGCAGCCATTTGCGCGTCGTATCTTTCGAAGGACGATATCGTTTTGGAGTGCGCCTGCGGCACCGGAATCATGACCAAAGGAATGGCGCCGTATTGCAGGAAACTGATTGCCACGGATTTCTCGCGGAAAATGCTCGCCCGAGCAAAACGGAAGCTTAGGGAGCAGGAGAATGTGAGGTTTTGTTATGCCGATATTATGAATCTGGAATTTGCCGATGCGCGGTTTGACAAGGCTGTGGCAGCCAATGTGATTCATCTTTTGAATGAGCCCGAAAAGGCCCTTCGGGAGCTGATGCGGGTAGTAAAGCCCGGCGGAACCATACTGATTCCGACATACATCTCGAAGGAGGCAAATTCTTCGGCGCGGATAACGAAAATCTTCAACAAGATGGGCGCAAATTTTCGCAATGAATTTGACATCGATTCGTATCGGAAGTTTTTTGAGAGCATGGGGATTCAGGCGCAGTATCGCCTTGCTCCGGGCTTAATCAGTTGCTGTGTGGCAGTTATACAGGTTTAGGCACACTCCGGTGTGCCTTGTCTTATGGCAAACAGGCAGCATAAAAGAAAAATGCAGGAGGAACGATTGTGAGTAAAGCGGGCAAATACAATCACATGAAACATGATGAAGTCACACCTGGTAGCGCAACAAAGGGCAATGTGAAAACGAAAAATATAGTGCTGATCGGAATGCCGGCTTCCGGTAAGAGTACCGTGGGAGTTATCCTGGCTAAGATACTCGGAATGAATTTCATCGATACCGATATCGTTTTGCAACAAAAGGCAGGAGCCCGGTTACCGGATATCATAAAAGAGCAGGGAGTCGAAGGCTTTCTGCAGAGGGAAGAGCAGGCAGTCCTCGGGCTTTGCACAGAGAATTCCGTGATTGCCACCGGCGGAAGCGTGGTGTACAGCGATGCAGCAATGAAGCATCTTTCCGGCGGAGCAACGGTTGTCTATTTGAAGGTGCCTTTCCCGAAATTGAGAAGACGCCTCCACGATCTTCGCGGACGGGGCGTAGTGCTGCGGGACGGGGAAAGCCCGGAAGAGATGTTCGCAGAGCGGTCCGTGCTGTACGAGCGTTACAGCGATATCACGATAGATGAGCCCGGAAGCGTGGAAGATACCGTGCGGGCAGTGATCGATGCTTTAAATGATTTCCGAGGAGTTTGCCATGAGATTCGATTCGCCTTGCAAAGAAATGGTCTATGATGCCGGAAGACTGCCGGAGGATGCCAATGTTAAACTGTTCCTGCGTCATGCGATACGGTTTGACAATCCGGTGAATGGCGACTATTCGACCCTGCTGCTTACGCCGGAGGGAATCCGGATGGCGCAGGAAATCGGCAGAAGCATCGACAGGCCGCTTGGAAAATTCTACGCCAGCACAGTGGAACGCTGTCGCCAGACAGTTCGCGAGATTGCCCGGGGAGCGGGAGTAACCGCACCCGAGATTGTTTCCGCGGAGGTTTATTCCGGATCTGCGGGAGCCTACCGAGCCCGGGATGAGCATAATGTCGGGTGGTATGAATACTTCTACGGCCTGCAGAGAGAAATTCCGGAGTACACTTGGGGAGCGACGCTGTACAAAGAAGCAAAGCCCGGGGAAAACGGGCAGCTGGATATCATATGTTCCCACGACAGCCATGTCGTGGTCCTTGCCTCGGCATTGTTCGGATTAAAAACAGGAATCCACGGGGAGAACTGGTGCAAATTTACGGAAGGCTTGTTTTTTACGGGTTGTCGCGAGGATTTTACGGCCTATTGGCGAGGGGAGGAGAAACGGTTTCAAAACTGGTGACCGTCGGCAAATGCATCCGATTGAAAAGCAACGACGCAATATCGTTGCTTTTTTGTTTGATTCCGACAGGGAGAAGACCGTTGCTTTTGGAAAAAATAAAGAAAAAGGGATTGACATTTTAAAACACATGATGTAAATTAATCAGCGTTAGAGAACAGTGTTCCCTAAGAGAAAAGAGGAAAAAATGATCCGCAACAAAACATTTCATCATGAAAGCATTCTCAAAGCTGCGGCGGAAGAGTTTCGCAGGTACGGCTTTGCGGATGCGTCCATCCGCCGGATTGCCAAAGCATCCGGCATGAGCGCATCCGGCATGTACAAGCATTTTGAAAGCAAGGAAGACCTGTTTGCAGCACTGGTTGAGCCCGCCGTGTCGGGCTTTTGGAAGCTGTATGACAGCCTTACAGAGGAAGAGTACGCCGCCATTGAGGCGGCAAACCGGGGGGAGACTGAACAGAATGTGTCCTCAACGGAGCGGATGCTTAAGTATATCTATTCCAACTATGAGGCATTTAAACTGGTTATCTGTTGCTCCGAGGGAACGAAGTATGCGGACTTTGTTCACGAGGCTGCGCAGATGGAGGAAAACAATTCCCGAGCTTACTTTGCCCGGGTGAAAGCAAACGGCATAGAGCTGCAGGAGCTGCCCGAGAAGGAACTGCATCTTCTGGTGACAGCCAAGGTGGACGCGGTTGTGTCCGCAATCGAGCATGATTTTTCGGAGGAGGAAGCAATGCACTACGCGAAAACGCTGGAACTTTTCTTCACTTCCGGATGGCATGCGGTTTTAGGAATCTAGACCGAACAGGAAACCGGCTTCTTCAGCCGTTTTCTTTTTGGAATATAGTTAGCGAATGCTAACCAAAGAAAAAGGAGGTGCAGCGGACTACGCTGCGACAGGGAAATGTTTGTAGAAGTTAAAGATCTGAAGAAGGATTACGGCATTGGCGAGAACATCGTCCATGTGCTGAAGGGGCTGAATTTTCAGCTCGAGAAAGGGGAAATTTGCACAGTTCTGGGACCGTCCGGCGCAGGCAAGTCGACACTTCTCAATTTGATCGGGGGCATCGACACACTGACTTCCGGTGAGATTCGTATCAACGGAAAAAAGATCGAGCTGGATGACAGGGACGGCCTTCTCGAATACCGCAGAGACCACCTGGGATTTGTGTTCCAGTTTTATAATCTGATTCCGGATCTGACGGTCAAGGAAAACATAGAAGTCTGCGGATTCCTGGGGAAGAAATCGCTGGACATTCAGAAGCTTCTTAAAGACCTCGGGTTGAAGGAACACCAGAATAAATATCCGAGGCAGCTTTCCGGCGGACAGCAACAGAGAACATCCATCGGAAGAGCGCTGATCAAAGCCCCGACACTGCTGCTTTGCGATGAGCCGACCGGTGCATTGGATTATGAGACCTCCAAGGAAATTCTGGAGCTCATCGAGAATGTAAATAGGGAGTATAACACGACGATTCTGATTGTGACGCATAACGAAGCAATCAGCCGAATGTCCGACCGGATTATCCACCTGAAAGACGGCCGAATCACCAAGAACGAGAAGAATCCTTCGAAGACATTTGCCAAGGATCTGGCATGGTAACAGGGGGGAGAAAGTCATCATGAAAAATGTGCTGAAAAAAAGACTTCCCCGGTACCTCTGGAAAAACATCGGAATTTACGGGGGCATCGCGTTGTTCATTGTGCTCATGATTTGTCTGTCTGCAGCTTATGTGGTCGGCAATCAGGGAATCCGCGCCGCTTTCAATGATACGAAGGAAAAAAACCGATTGGAGGACGGATTTTTCGCGCTTTCCGTTCCCATGGAGCAATCGGAGCTTTCTGAGATTCTCGGAGACTCCATAGAGCTCGAATATCAGCCGTATGCGGACCTGTTATCCTCCGATGATTCGGAGGTGCGCGTGTTTAAAATGCGGCATTCCATCGATGTTCCGTTTATCCTGGAGGGCAGCTTCCCGGACAGCGATACGGAGATTGCACTGGATCGTCTCTACGCTGAGGCGCACGACCTAAAACTCGGCGATCATATCATGGTCGGAACGGAGAATATGGAAGTATCCGGTATCATCGGACTTCCCGAGTATATTGTCAGCTTCAAGGAGCTGGGCGATCTTCTGGCAGACCGTGAAGTGTTCGGCGTTTCAATCGTCACTGACGGGTTCTTTTCCAAACTTGAGGAAGAGAAGATGACCTACCAGTATGCCTATAAGTTTAAAAACGAGCTTTCCCGGGAAGAGGTCAACCGGGAGAACAGAGATATCATCAAGAAACTGGGAGATAAAGGTGTTCTTACCGATTTTTGCGCAATCGGTGACAACAACAGAGTCAACAACTTGCTTTCCAAGCTGGAACTCAACATAAATATGTCGACATATTTTATGGTTCTGTCGATGGTGATTGTTGCCTTTCTTTTTGCGCTGGTGTCGGTTCACACATTCGAGGACGAGTGTTCCTTTGTCGGAGTTCTGATTGCCACCGGTTACAAGAAAAAGACCATTCTCCGTCATTATTTGACAATTCCTGTTCTGGTAACGCTAATTTCTACGGGAGTCGGCCTGCTGCTGGCCTTGGCATTCGTCTACAAGGTTCCGACTCAGAGCGTATATGCTTATTATGTGGTTCCGAAGATGCTTTATACCGTCGATCCCGCCAGAATGGTTTTCATAATCGGATTCCCGATTCTGGCTGTCATCGTGATCAACCTGATCGTGTTCGGAAGAAAACTGAATCTTACGCCTCTTCGTCTGATTCGCAGGGATACGAAGAAGGAGAAGCGTGTAAAGAATGCTCATGAAATGAAAAGCCTCGGATTCCTCAATCGTTTCCGCATCCGCACCGTCGTAAGAAGCAAAGGACAGTATGTCTCGCTGGTCATCGGTGTTTTCCTGGCAGGGCTTCTTTGCATGTTCGGCCTCGGTATGCGCTCCTCCTTTGATCAGTACATAGACACTCTCCCGGATTCTGCAGTGGCCGAGTATCAGTATGTTTTGAAATCCTCGCTTCCTAATTCGTCGGTAATTCCGACGGACGCGGAAAAGGATACCATCAGCACCTACGAAACCGAGTACAACGGCAGAATGCTTCCGGTAAATGTTCTGGGCATCGGCAGTGATTCGAAGTATTTGCGGGACTTCAATGTGTCCGCACTCGGCAAGGATGAGATTATCATCTCTGATATCATGGCTGCAAAACTCGGGATTCAGGAGGGGGATACGATTGAACTCGATAATAAACTGACACTCCATAAATGGAATGCCAAGGTAGTGGAAATCGTCGATTTCGAGCTCGGAGTCTATGTCTTTACATCGCAGAAGACGCTGAATTCGTACCTGGAAAAAGACGAGGATTACTATAACACCGTATTTTCCGACGGAGAGATTTCGGGGATTGATGAGCGTTTTGTCTCTACGGTTGTTACAAAAGAGAAGGTGGCGGACAGCGCCAAGCAGATGAAGACACTGATGGCTTCGCTGATCGTGATGCTTACCGCGGTGGGAATCATATGCTATATCATCGTCATGTTCATGCTCACAAAGATGGTCATTGACAAGAACGCCTTAAACATCTCGCTTCTTAAGGTGTTCGGGTACCGGAACAAAGAAGTCAACAAGCTGTATCTGTCCCAGACCCAGTGGATTATTATCCTTTCCGTGATCATATTCCTGCCGCTGCAGTACTTCCTCATTCGCAGGATTTGGCCCGGTATGCTCAACTCCATGAGCGGTTTCTTTTACTTCCGCGTGACGCCGCTTGTTATGGCGATTATCGTGGTGCTGGGTGCAGCGACATGCCTGATTACCAATGCGATTCATGTAAAACATGTTCGCAAGATTGATATGACGGAAGCATTGAAAAACAGAGAGTAAAAAATGTTGAAAAACTTCTTGACATCCGGTGTCTTAGGAAGTATACTTCAGTTAGACATATGAACAAGTGCTCATATAATAAAACGAAAAGGAGAAACAACAATGAAGAAGTCTTATAAGATTGAAGTTGATTGCGCAAACTGCGCGAATAAGATGGAAGAGGCTGCGAAGAAGACAGCCGGCGTGAAAAATGCGGTTGTGAACTTCATGGCTCTTAAGATGGATGTGGAGTTTGAGGACGGTGCGGATGTAAAGGCCGTGATGAAGGATGTCCTTAAAAACTGCAAGAAGGTCGAGGACGACTGCGAGATCTTTCTGTAAGTGAGTTGTCAGTCCGGGGGCGGGGGACCGTCTCCGGACTGCTGAAAATATGCGGAAATGCCGGCTTGTCGGAGGAAATTTGTTATGAACAGAAAACAAAAGAAAATGTTAATCCGCATTTTGATTGCTGCCGCTTTGATGGTTGTAATCCGCGTTTTGTATGCCTTCTTAGGCGAGGGCGAGGATGCGGCAATCAAGGAACCGTTCTGGTTTCTGATGTACATGGTTCCTTATCTGACGGTTGGCTGTGACATTTTGCGGAAAGCATTGAAAGGTATCAAAAACCGCCAGGTGTTCGATGAGAATTTTCTGATGGCGGTTGCGACTGTCGGCGTTATCGCGTTGGCGCTAATCAAGAAAAACGGCGACTACACGGACGGAATCGCGGTTATGCTGTTCTATCAGGTCGGCGAATTGTTCCAAAGCTACGCGGTTGGAAAGAGCCGCAGAAGCATCAGCGCGTTGATGGATATTCGCCCTGACTACGCGAATCTGGAAAAAGACGGGGAGACCGAGAAGGTTGATCCCGATGAAGTGGAGCCCGGCAGCATCATTGTTGTTAAACCGGGAGAGAAGGTTCCGATTGACGGCGTGATTATCGAGGGTAAAACAACGCTTAACACAAGCGCCCTGACCGGCGAGAGCGTGCCGAGAGAGGCGGATGTGAACGATGAGATTATCAGCGGCTGCATCAACTTAACGGGCGTCATCCGGGTTCGTACGACGAAGGCTTTCGGGGAGTCCACGGTGTCGAAAATCCTCGAGCTTGTGGAGAGCTCTTCCTCGCGGAAGTCGCGCTCTGAAAATTTCATTTCCCGCTTCGCCAAATATTACACCCCGATCGTGTGCTTCAGTGCACTCGCCCTTGCGCTGCTGCCGCCGGTGGCGCTGTTAATCCTCGGCAAGGCTCCCAAGTGGGGCATGTGGGTGTACCGTGCGCTTACTTTCTTAGTTATCAGCTGCCCGTGTGCGCTGGTCATCAGCATTCCGCTCACATTTTTCGCGGGCATCGGCGGAGCGAGCCGCGCGGGAGTTTTGGTTAAGGGCTCGAACTACCTGGAACAGCTTGCAAAGACCGGAATTGTCGCGATGGATAAAACCGGCACGATGACCAAGGGCGTGTTCGAGGTTTACGGTATCCACCACAATACGCTTGACGGTTCCAAATTATTGGAAATCGCGGCTCACGCGGAGTGCTTCTCCACGCATCCCATCGCGTTGAGCATCCAAAAGGCTTATGTTACGGGCCAGATGTGGGGCGTTGACGAAGCAACCGGGGAGACGGCGCTTCTCAATTCCGGCTCGGAAAATGTTCATTCCATCAACCGGGAGCGAGTCGGTAATGTCGAGGAAATCGGCGGAAACGGAATCTCGGCTATGGTGGACGGATGTCAGGTGCTTGCCGGCAATGCACGCCTGATGGAACGGTACGGTGTCGAATATATCCCGTGCCATCATGTCGGAACAATAGTACATGTAGCCATTGACGGAGCCTACGCGGGGCACATCCTGATTTCCGATGTTGTGAAGCCTACGGCCTCGCAGGCAATCCGTGAGATGCATGAGGCCGGAATCCGCAAGACGGTAGTACTTACCGGTGATGCGAAAGCGGTTGCCGAGGCGGTAGCAAAGGATCTCGGCGTCGACGAGGTTCGCGCTGAACTGCTGCCTGCCGACAAGGTGACGGCGGTGGAAGAGCTGCTGGCGGGAAAGAGTGCAAAGGAAGTGCTTGCGTTTGTCGGAGACGGAATCAACGATGCGCCGGTGCTTTCGCGGGCGGACATCGGTATCGCCATGGGTGCGCTCGGCTCCGATGCGGCGATTGAGGCGGCGGATGTCGTCTTGATGGACGACGATCCCGTGAAGATCGCAAAGGCCATTCGTATCGCCCGCAAATGCATGCGTATCGTGAAGGAAAACATCATTTTCGCACTCGGAGTCAAAGTGCTGTGCCTCGTGCTCGGTGCGTTCGGTATTGCAAACATGCTGATGGCCATTTTTGCCGATGTCGGCGTCATGGTTCTCGCCGTTTTGAATGCGATTCGCGCACTTTATGCGGATTCGGTGTAAACCGGATGAAAGAATAACAACTGACGATATTGTTAAGCCCGGCATCAGCCGGAGCATCAGGGAGGTGCGGTATGAAAGAAGAGACGGAAAGAAGCGGTTGTGAAACCTGTGAGTCGACGGAGGTTCACGAAAACCTGGTTAAATTTGTAGAGGAATCGATGCCGGCGGAGACGGAGCTGTATGATTTGGCGGAGCTCTTTAAGGTGTTCGGTGATTCGACGCGCATTCGGATTCTGTTTGTGCTTTTTGAAGCGGAAGTGTGTGTGTATGACATTGCGGAGGCGCTCAATATGACGCAGTCGGCAATCTCGCATCAGCTGAAGATTCTGAAGCAGAGCCGGCTGATCAAGGGACGCCGCGAAGGAAAGCACATTTTCTACTCGCTGGCGGATGAACATGTCCGCTCTATCATTGCGGAGGGCAGAGAACATATCGAAGAGCTGTGACGGGCGGAATCGGAGACGTGGAATCGTAACGAGTGTTACAGCAAGGGTATGGATGTGATTCAATAGCGGAGGAAACGAATATGTTTACCAAAGATGTGATTCTCGGATTGTTGATTCCTTTCGCCGGAACGGCGGCCGGTGCTGCATGCGTGTTCTTCATGCGCGGACAGTTGAATGAGCGGGTGCAGCGGGCGCTCACGGGATTTGCCGCAGGCGTGATGGTGGCGGCTTCTATCTGGAGTTTGTTGATGCCTGCCATGAATCAGGCGGAAAATATGGGCAAATGGGCCTTCGTCCCGGCGGTCGTCGGTTTCTGGCTCGGCGTGCTTTTGCTTTTGTTCCTCGACTCGGTGATACCGCACCTGCATCTGGACAGCGACAGGCCGGAGGGTGTAAAGAGCCACCTTCGGAAGACGACCATGATGGTGCTTGCGGTGACGCTTCACAATATCCCCGAGGGCATGGCGGTAGGCGTCGTATACGCGGGCCTTCTCGCGGAAAATGCCAATATCACGGCGGGCGCGGCAATCGCGCTTTCCATCGGTATTGCGATTCAGAATTTTCCGGAGGGGGCTATCATCTCCATGCCGCTTCGTGCGAACGGGAAGAGCCGCCTCGGGGCCTTCCGCGACGGCGCACTGTCGGGAGCCGTGGAGCCTGTGTTCGGGCTGCTCACGATTCTGGCAGCAGGCCTGCTGGTGCCGGCGATGCCGTACCTGCTGAGCTTCGCGGCAGGAGCCATGATGTATGTCGTTGTGGAGGAATTGATTCCCGAGATGTCCGCGGGCGAACACAGCAACATCGGTGTTCTGATGTTTTCCTTCGGCTTTACTCTCATGATGGCTTTGGATGTTGCGCTCGGATAGACCGAAATCCGCGCGACGCTGCGGGAGTTGTGCGGCCGCAGATAATCCGGATGATACAGGAAGAAAAAGGCGTTGTGTTTTTCGAAAACACAGCGCCTTATTTTTATCTTGACAGTGCTTAGATTGCGCGGTATAATCTGAACAGTGATAAGATGAAAGGAGGAGACCATGAAAACAGATACTTATCATCACGGGAATTTAAAAGAGGAATTGATTGAAAAGGGTCTCGAATATATCGACAGATACGGGACGGAGAGCCTTTCCATGCGAAAGCTTGCGGAAACGGCAGGCGTCAGCCCTGCGGCGCCGTACGCGCATTTCAAAAACAAGGAGGCATTTTTGACGGCGATTCGGGACTATATCACCGGAAAATTCCATGCGACATTGCAGGAGACGGTCGACCGGTGCGGAGATTCGGACACGGTGCTGTCGGAACTCGGGAAGAGCTATGTGCGCTTCTTTTACGCCAATCCCCTGTACTATCAGTTCCTTTTCGCAAGGGATGATATCGGCGTCGATACCTATCCGCCATTTCAATTGTTCAAAGGCTGCGCGGAGAAAGTGATTGCGGGTATGTCGGCGGAGACACCGGCGGAGGCGGTTCGCGCAAAAGTAATCGCTCTCTGGTCGCTGGTTCACGGGCTGTCTTCGGCAGTGACAATCAAAGGAGCGGTAGACACAAATCATCTGGAAGAGGAAGTCGGGCGGATTCTCGGCGCAATCAAGTTTTAAGGGGGACGGAAAATGGTAGGAATTTATCTGAGCGGTACCGGCAATACGAGACATTGCATTGAAAAATTTCTCTCCGATTCGGATGCTGCGGCAAAGTGCATTCCGATTGAAGACGAAGCGGCGGTTGAGGCGCTTCGCGAAAACGGGGAGGTTGTGCTGGCATATCCGACGCAGTTTTCGAATGTTCCGTACATGGTGAAGGATTTTGTGAGGAAACACGAAAAACTGTGGAGCGGAAAACGCGTGTTCCTGATCACGACGATGGGGGCGTTTTCCGGTGACGGAACCGGCTGCTGTGCGAGAATTCTGAAAAAATACGGCGCCGTGATTTCCGGCGGTATGCAGATTCGCATGCCGGATGCGGTTTGCGACAGCAAGATGCTGAAAAAGTCGCTTGCGGAAAACCGGAGAATCGTCCGCGAGGCGGACGCCAAAATCGAAAAGGCGGTATCCGATATCAGAAACAGCGGAAAATATCCGAGGGAAGGTCTGAGTTTCCCGGCGCACCTGGCGGGCCTTTTCGGACAGCGGTTGTGGTTTTACGGAAAGACGACAGGATACAGCGGGAAGCTTAAAATCAGCGATGCCTGCATCGGATGCGGCCTGTGCGCTTCAAACTGTCCCATGGGAAATCTTCGCATCGAGGACGGCAGGGCGGTGAATCTCGGCCGGTGCGCCATGTGCTACCGGTGCATCAGCACCTGCCCGCAGCAGGCAATCACCCTGCTCGGGAAAAAAGTAGTTGAGCAGTGTCGCTGCGAAAAATATGAAGGCACATCGGACTGAAACCGGATTCGGTGCGGAAACAGCTGCTTTCTCACTCGTTTTAAGTGACAAAACCCTTGGCCGTGTGGTATAATTCCGTAAATGGTTTCCGAACCGTGCGGGGGAGTGATTTTTCGGCTGGCGGAGTTGCTTCGACTCCTTTGAGGATTCTGCGAATTGCGGGTTAAGCGGCGGCGTCCGGGCGGCGCAAAGAGAGCCGGATAGGGAGGACAGGAATTGTGGTCGGATTGATTGTGGCTCGTTCAAAAAACAATGTCATCGGCAGAAACGGTGAGATTCCATGGAAAATCAAGGGGGAGCAAAAGCAATTCAGGGAGCTTACGACGGGTCATGTTGTAGTCATGGGGCGGCGCTCTTACGAGGAAATCGGTCATCCGCTTCCGAACCGGAAGACAATCGTCATCTCGAAGAGCAAACGCTACGAAGGGGAAAATCTTCAGACGGCCGGTTCCGTGGAGGAGGCTATCGCGCTTGCGAACGGAGAGGATGTCTATATTGCCGGCGGATACGGTGTGTATCGGGAAGCGATGCCGTTTGCGGATGTTATGTACATCACGGAGGTCGATTTGGAGATTCCCGACGGGGATGTGTTTTTTCCGGCCTTCGATGCGGATGATTTTACGATGACAACCGGGGAAACGCTAGGCGACGAAGTGCGCTACACGCGGACAGTCTACACGCGTAGAACCAACAAAAACAAGGAAAAAATACCGTAAAAATGCTGCCTGCGGGAACGCCGGCCGTTCTGATCAGCAGCAATTATCACATGGACCGTGCGGTTGCGACCGCGGAAAATGCGGGATTTACCGAAATCATGAGACTTCCGGCAGCTTCGGGCTTTCTTACCTACGGCGCCAATATGATGCTGGAAGTGATTCTCGAATTGAATGAGTTGACCGCGAAACAGTGACATCGGGGACGGAACAGAAGGAAGGGGAGCTGTTATGTTAAGAGCGAACGAAAGAGACGGCGGGCAGACGGGGCGGAACGGATACATCCTTGTGATTGTTTCCGTTGGTCTCTTTGTGATGCTTGTGGTGGCATTGCTTCTTGTACATGTGCTTTCCCGGAAGCAGGACAGAGATTCCGAAAAGCGGAAACCGTCGGAAAATACAGTCTGGAGAGTGTCGGAAGCCAAAGGCATATACGAAAACGGTGCCTTAGTGTTTGAATATCGGTTTAAATATGACGATAAGGGACGGGAAATATTCCGGGAAGAGCAGAGAAAAGTAAAAGGTGAAGTGAAGAACACCACTACGCGGGAAACGGTTTATTTTCCGGGCGGGTGCGGTATACGCCGGGTAACTACGGGTGAACATACCGAGGAGAGTTTTTTCGTGACAGATCCGCTGATCTACTGGATGCAGGACCCGATAGAATCTTATACCGTCGATGAATCGGGCAGATTGACCGAGGTGAGATGCAGGGAAGTCCGATATACTATCAATACCTGGTATTTCGATTCGGAGGGAAGACCGAGAGAGTTGTGGCATAATGCTGCGCGCGAAAACGAGCGAGGCACTTCAGAGTATCAATATGATGATTCGGGCAGAATAAGCCGAATCACCATGTCCGATGCAACCGGCAGTTATGTCATCGATATTGTGTATGACGGAGAAAAGAGGACCGTTCGCTATTCCGAAGAAAACGGGTATGTATATCGGGAGAAGGAATATGACGGATGGCGGCTGATAAGGAACTCGGCGTATGACGGCAAGGGAGCCGTTATCCAGGAATCAAAGTATTATTTCCCGAAGGGGGATTTTCCGCCCCGCGAGCTGACGGGAACCTGGCTGTCCTCCTATGAAGAGGAGGTATATATGGCCTTCGAATCTCGTTGGTCGGAAGCGAGGTACGGCGAGGAGATGACCGTCGAACTTGCTTCGGACGGACAACCTCTTCGTCAGAAAAACCCGCAAGGTATTTACGGGGAGTACTTGTATGACGAGAACGGAAGATTATACGAGCAGATATACAAAGGAGATACGGACAGCAGTATACTGTATGAATATGATGAGCATGGAAATGTGATTCGCATTGCAAGGAGAAACGGGCCGCAAACCCTGCAATTCGAATGGACCGAAATTGCGGTGGCTCAGGAGGATAAGACACAGGGAGAATGGGGAGATGAGAATTCTGATTGATGCGGACGGCGTGCTTGAGAACCTCTCGCAGGAGTGGGTGCTCTATCTGGATGAAAAATACGGCCGCAATGTGGAATACGAGGATTTGAAGGAGTGGGACATGACAGCGGCCTTCCCGGGCCTGACCCGTGAACAGGTCTACGGCGCGGAGCTGGAGGAGGCGCTTTACGATCGCATGAAACCGATGCCGGGAGCGCCCGAATGCGTGAAGCGACTGCTGGACGCCGGGCATGAGGTTTATGTCGTGACGAACACGCCGTATGCGGTGATTCAGTACAAGATGGAAAAAGTTATTTTCCGGTATTTTCCGTTTCTGTCATGGAAAAATATCGTCATAACCTCCAACAAGCAGATGATTGACGGGGACATACTGATTGACGACGGGATTCACAATCTGATCGGCGGAACCTATCGGAAACTTCTCTTTGACGCACCGTACAACAGGGATTTCGATGAGAAAGCGCACGGGATTGTCCGTGTAAAAAACTGGCAGGAAATCGAAGTGGAAATCGCAGCGGCGGAGCAATCGTGCCGGGAACGCATATCGGACGGGCTGCAGGCAATGTAAGGCGGGGAAGAATAAGCTGAGAAAACGGGGGATAGGATATGGCTTCCGGAAGAACTTCGGACATGACAACCGGCAATTCTCTTGAAAAAATACTGATGTTCGCACTGCCGTTGTTTATCGGAACGATGTTCCAGCAGGCATACAATCTGGTGGACACGAGCATTGCAGGACACAATCTCGGAGACAGCGCGGTTGCCGCTATCGGTGCTACATCGGCGCTGTATGCGGTGGTTATCTATTTTGCGAGCGGACTTAACAGCGGATACGGAATCATCATTGCCAGAATATACGGCAAAAAAGACATTCCGAAACTCAAGAGAGCATTTGCGACCATGCTGATGCTGAATGTCGTTATCACCGTTTTGCTGACTGCAATTATCCTGCCACTGCTTGATAAGCTGCTGTGGCTTCTGGATACGCCGGAGGAAATCTTTTCGCAGGCCTATGCCTATATATTCATAATCTTTGCGGGAATGACAGCCAACATTCTCTACAATATGTCCGCGGGATTTCTGCGGGCATTGGGAAACAGCAGGACGCCGTTGTATTTCCTGATCTTCTCATGCGGAATCAACGCTTTGCTTGACTGGATATTCATCGCGAAGCTCGGCATGGGAATTGAGGGAGCTGCCTATGCAACCTTGATTGCTACGATTCTTCCGGCCGCGGCCGGACTTTGGTACATCATCAGGAAATACCCCGATTATATGCCGGAATTCAGTGATTTCGAGCCCGACGGTGAGCTCATACGGGAGATGCTTTCCACCGGATTGTCCATGGCTCTTATGAATTCCGTGTTTGCGCTCGGTTCGATTATACTGCAGAAGGCAATCAATGCGCTCGGCACAGTGTTTATCGCAGCCCATACCGCATCGCGCAAAATATATGAGTTCCTGATGATGCCGCTGTCGACAATAAGCACCGCGACGGCAACCTTCACAAGCCAGAACTACGGCGCGGGCAAGACGGAAAGAATAACCGCAGCCATAAAGAAAGTTCTTGTGATTGCAGCAGCGTGGAGCATACTTTCGGCGACGCTGTCGCTGTCGGCAGGCAAAATCATGATAGGCAGGATACTCGGAACCGCGGACAGCGCAGTCATTTCCAACGGGTACCTGAATTTGACGATGAGCACCCTGTTCTTTATCCCGCTGAGCATTCTTCTCGTGATGCGGATGTCGATGCAGGCCATGGGATACAAGGTGACTCCGGTCATATCGAGCGCAATCGAGCTCGCGGTAAAGACAGCTTCCAGTCTGTGGTTTGTACCGGTATCCGGCTATAAAGCCGTAGCATTAACAGAGCCGGTCACCTGGGTTTTGTGCGCGCTGTTTCTTTTGTGCATATACCGCGCCACCTATAAGGACAAGCTGATGCTGTGAGGAAGCCGCGGGAACTGCCCCGGCACGAAAGCGCCGAGGTCTCGGGCGGGAGAATACGGAAAATACGGGAGATGAGGAACGATGCGGGATATAATCATCAAGAATGTGAATGATTCGGGCTACGAAAACAAAAACCTGAATCGGTTTTACGATCCGGAGGGAGAACATAAACGGTCCTATGAATTTTCGAAAAACGAGGTCTTTTCGCCGTACAGAAGCGGTGAAGGGCAGCTTACCGTGAACTTCTATACGCTGATGCCCGGGAAGAGCAATTACCCGTATCACCGGCATTTCGGCAAGGAGGAAGCCTTTTATATCATATCCGGCGAGGCCGTTTTGAAGACACCGGGAGGCGACATCACCGTGAAGGAGGGAGATGTCATCGTCATTCCGCCGAATGAAAACGGAGGACATATGCTGACAAATGTCTCGGAAGCCCCCGTGGTTTACCTGGATATTGACACATTTTCCGCTTCGGATGTCGTCGTTTACCCGGACTCCGGCAATGTGCGTTTTCTTGCGGGGGGAATGCAGAAATCATTCAAACTCGATTCCGAAGTGAACTATCTGGACGGTGAGTGACGGCTTTTGCCGGAAGGTCAGGATTCCGATAATTCGAATGAAGAGCGAAAGATGGACAGATGAAGATTATTGATACAACGGAAAAAATGTTCGCCTCCTTTGACGGGATGCACTTTGATCTCGAAAAACGGGGGGTATATGAGATGAGCTTGGAGCAGGCGGTGTCCGCGATGACGGACGAGATTGTTGCAATACTCAGGGGAAATGTGTACGGCATCTGGTTGTACGGAAGTGTCGTTATGGACGATTTTCGGCTCGGGTGGAGTGATATCGATTTTGTTGCGCTTACCGATTCCGAAATATCGGCGGATCAGGCAGACCGCCTGGTGATGCTTCGTCAGAAGATGCAGGAGAGAGAACCGGCGAACCCGTATTTCCGCTCCTTTGAAGGAATCATTGCCAATCGGCAGGAGTATTGCGACCGCGCTTTTCAACGGCTGGTATACTGGGGAACAAGCGGGCAGCGCGTTACCGACAGCTATACGATGGATGCATTTGCGAGATACGAGCTTGCGGTATGCTCGCGGTCGGTCTGCGGGGAAGTCAGCTGGCCGTTTCCCGAACCGGCGAAGGAAGAGCTGGTGCAGGGAGTTCTTGCGCATTACGAGACAATTCGGAAATACGCTGTTCAAACCGACGGCAGGCTGTATTCGTGCGGGTGGCTTCTTGATATAGCAAGGTGCATTTATACGCTGCGATACGGAAAAGTAATTTCCAAAACAGCAGCGGGTCTTTGGGCGCTTGACAATCACATTTTCCCTGAGGAAGCGGCTCTCGGGAAAACAATCATGATTCGGAAAAATCCGTCGGTTTACAGGGAGGACCCGGATACGCAAAAGTGGTTGTCCGGATTGGGACCGACGGTACAGAAATATGCCGATGTCCTGGAAAAGGAACTGCAGAAAGCGAACGAAGCTGCTTTGTGAGGCGATGGGGAATAAGGGTATAAAAGCAGAGATACCGTAGCTCTCGCGAGTGGGATTTATAGGAGATATCGCGAAAACCGCGAAGCGCTTTTCGCGGTTGCCCGGTCGCGCTGCGTAATCCTTGCGCAACCGACCTCGATTCGCGAAAACCGCGAAGCGCTTTTCGCGGATACCCGGTCGCGCTGCGTAATCCTTGCGCAACCGACCTCGATTTATTTCGCTACGCTCATAAATGGAGGGGATATGAAGAAAAGAGTTTATCTTCGAATCGGGGTTCTTCTGATGGTGACATTGTGTGCGGTGCTGCTTACGGGCTGCCCTAATGTGACGGACCAGGAAATGGCGCAATTGACAGCGGACGGAGAAGAATTACTGAAGCAGGCGCTGTTGGAAAACTACGGCTGGGAGAGCCAGGATTACCAACTCGTTTCCTGGCAGGTGACGCCCTCTTCCGCAGCTGGATTTTCATATGCAAAATACCAATTGAAAAAGGACGGTGTCGACTTTGCAGCATATGTTGACATCAGCTGCAAAAAGGTTTTCACGGACTGGTACGGGGAAGAATTCGGAAAATTCATATGTGCATATCTCGAGCAGAGAATCGGGGAATCACCGGCCTTTCGGGATAAGTCGATTCAAATCACCTCCGTTACCTTCAAGCCTCCGGTACTATATGCTATGTCTGTAAAAGAGCTTGGATCGATGAAAGTTATTCCGGCGACGGTTACGCCGGAAGGCTTTGAAGAGTATTTGAAGGAATGCGAACAGGGCGGAAGTCTGATAGTCATTGTGAAGGTGGCCTGGTACGCGGAGAGCCAGGAAGAAATTCAGGAGGACCTGTTGACAAAGAGACTTATGTCGCCGAGCGGCAAGTTCCCGGACACCGTGATAATAGAGCATTTTGTCGGTGAATCCGAATAGAACTGTCCATACTGTGTTCGGCGCAGGAAGAGGGAGCAATATGAAAAAGCTGATCATTCCGGAAAAACTGAATGAGGGCGACACCGTTGCGTTCATTTCCGTTTCCGGAGGCCGTGCCGGGGATGCGGACATGCTTCCCAGGTACCTGCTTGGAAAGAGAAGATTTGAAAAAATCTTTCATGTAAAGGTGGTTGAAACGCCCAATGCGCTTAAAGGGAGCAAATATCTTTATGAGCATCCCGAGAAAAGAGCCGAGGATTTGATGTGGGCTTTGAAGGAGGATTCCGTCAAAGGAATCATCTGCAACCAGGGCGGAGACGATTCCTATCGTGTTCTTCCGTATATCGATCCGCAGGTCATCCATGATCATCCGAAGGTATTCATGGGCTTTTCCGATATTGCCACATGGATGGCTGTTTTCGCATACGCAGGCGTCCGTGCTTATTACGGACCTACGGTTCTGACACCGATTGCGCAGCCCGGAAAGCTGGATGCATATACGGAGGAGGCCATTCGAAGGACTTTATTTTCCGCTGAGGTGATCGGCGAGATTAAGCCGGCGGAAGAGACCACGCCGATTGATTGGAATACCACATATACGGTCAAAAAGGGACTCCGGGAAGTGCAGTGTGAAAGATTCCCGGAGACAGACGCTATTGAAGACCCGAATGATATAATTCCGTGGACTCCGGGGACCGGCTACAAGGTACTGCAGGGAACCGGAAAAGTCACCGGTCATATTGTTCCGGTTTGCGGAGGTCCGCTTTGGCAGATTATGGGGACCAGGTATTTTCCGGGGCCTGATATGTGGGAAGATTCGATTATTGCGTTGGAACACTGTAATATTTACGGCAGTAAACTGGCCGGATTACATGAGCTTCGAGCCTTTGCAGCGGCCGGAGTCTTTGATAAGGCGAAAGCGGTAATCACGGGTCCTATGGATGAAGACAGTGAGGAAACGATTCTCAAGGTGATATGCAGGGAAGTCCGCAGGCCGGATATGGTCATCCTGGAAAATATGGATTGCATTCACAGAACGCCCATGACGGTACTCCCCGTCGGAGCGCAAATGGAGATTGACTGCGATGTTCCGAGGATAGAAATTTCCGAACCCGGAGTGTTGTAAGGAAAGGACGGAACATCGGAATATCTTGTTCTGTTAAGAAGGAAGGCACAGTGACGGAATCAGCGGAGCATGTTGGGAAATAAGAGAATGCGGCAGAACGCAGCAATGCCTGTTCGGAATTGCTCCGTGAAGCCGGACTGTGTCAGATTAATCGATAAGGATATAAGAAAAATGGAGCTGTGGGATGCATATAATTCAGAGATGAAAGTGATTGAAGGAATGACGCTGATTCGGGGTGAAGAAGCTTTGATACCGGCGGGTGTATATCATCTGGTGTGTCATATTCTCGTCGAACATGTCGACGGGACCTACCTGCTTATGCAGCGGGATTCGAGAAAGTCGTATCCGAACATGTGGGAGGCAACAGCCGGCGGGTCAGCGCTCAAAGGGGAAACCGCGGAAGACTGTGCACGGCGGGAACTGCGCGAGGAGACCGGTATCGTGTCGGACAGGCTGACCGAAATCAACCGTTTTCCGTGGGATCCGACGCACTGCGTCTATGTTGAGTACCTCTGTATCACCGATTGCGATAAGGCGTGCGTCAAACTGCAGGAGGGGGAAACGATAGCTTATAAGTGGGCAACGGCCGAAGAAATCTGTAGGATGTCCCCCGAGGAACTGTTGAGCGAGAGGATGCGGGAGTATATCCGGTCCGAACATACGGATTCGAAATAGCATTTCGAAAGGGGATTGACTACATTGAAAGCATTGATTATCAATTGCAGCCCGGTCAAAACCGGCGCCACAGCTGAAATTGTCCGCATTGTCGAAGGGGAAATCTCAGCGCGCTATGACACCGAGTGTATCTGTATTGATGACTACAGGTTCGATTACTGCCGAGGATGCCGGACCTGTCACAGAACTGCTCGCTGCATCATGGAAGATGATGTCAGCCGGATTATGAAGAAAATCGACGAGGCGGAGGTTGTTGTTTCGGTTGCTCCGTCATATTGGGCGGATATCCCCGGGCAATTCAAGGCATTTATCGACAGATGTACTCCGTGGTGCGATACCCATGAACCGCATGCTGCGATACAGGAGGGGAAGCGCGGCTTTGCAATTGCTCTCAGAACCGGTCCCGGCATGCATGAATGTGACAGAATCATTCACAGCATCGAGCACTTTTACGGACACCTGCATATAGCCTGCGCCGGTCATCTCGGCCTCACAGCGATTGAGTATAAGGGGGATGTGGAAAAGAGAAAGCCGGAAATCATGGATTTCTGCAAAACGATTTGAGCGAGCAATCGCAGTCATAGAACAGCACGGTTATCGAAGGTTGAAGGGATGCCCCGGACAGTACATGCATAATCAAAGAAGCTGTTCCGGATGACACAGAGAAAGCAGAGGAGAAAAGGAAAATGAAGAAGTCACATAAGGCTTGCTTATTTGTCGTCATTGCTGTTGTCCTTTTTGTCGGCTTGGGGTTGTATTTAGCGCTTGATTATACCCGGCGCTGTGTAAAGATAACTCCCAAGACGGAGATTTCGGAGATCGAGGTCGGCAAGACATACAGCATTGAGGATTTCTTTCTCATCGAGAGAGAAAAAAATACCGACGAAAGAATAATCCGGATTACCTGGGCGGATGGTTCATCGGATAATATCGAAATAGGTGAGGACGGCCGTTTCACGGTTACCGAAGGTTCTGGAATTCTGGTCATTTCGCTTGATGACCGGAATGCCGATTCGCCGGAATCGACGGAAGCCTCCGTATCGGTTACCGTTCGGAAACAATAGGCTGTTTTGCCGCTGCTGCGGCGAAACGGTTTGCGAAGCCGGAAACGGAAGAGACGGTAATAAGGATTCAGGCGAATGGGATTGTGATCAGACTTATCTGAGAGAGTTTGCCGACCGTTTATATGCTGAATTCGGAAAATATGTTGAATGACAAAAAGGAGCCGAAGGTAGTTCGGATGAATAATTTGATTAGCTACAACAACAGAATAATCTCCTACGACGGATGTCCCGGCTGTGCATATGCCGGGCATGAGTTTCATCTGGATTGCGGATTGGCTTATGAAAATGAGAGGTTTACGCTTTCACAGGATTGGGAACTGCCGATTCCCGGCTTTATGATTGTCGCTCCCAAGCGACATATCGAAATGCTGAGCGAGCTGACAGAGGAAGAAAGAAATGAGATGTTTTCCCTTGCCGATAAAGCAGTCAAAATCATGAGAGGAAAGCATATCTGCGAAAGATTTGATTACATTTTCGAGGAAAAGGAAAACAGACATCTTCACGTGTGGATACTCCCCAGATATGCTTGGATGACAGAGAACACAGATGATATTATTGCCGACTTGGGTGTAATTTTTGAATATGCTTTATGTAATTTACGGAGCGAAGACAATTACAGGGAAATCGAAAGAATAACCGAAATTGTCAGAGACGGCTTTGCAGCGGGGGATTTTTCGATGCGGGTATCGGAAAGCGAAAAATAAGCGGACGACGGCAGTTTCTTCGGAAGAGCCCGAAAAAGAAAGAAGCAGCTGCGGGAGAAGTGCCTGCGGGACGAATTATTCTCAAGAGGTGTAGTTGACAATGAAAACATTAATACTAAATGGTTCACCTCGCGTTTCGGGCGATACCGTGAGTCTGATTCGGTTGTTGGTATCCGAAATCGGAGGGGATGTGAAAATTGTAAATTGCTATAGATGTGAGATTTCTCCCTGTATCGATTGTCGATACTGCCGGAGCAATAGGGGATGTTCCGTAAATGACGAGATGCAGGAGGTTTACGAATATATCGAGGATTGCGATAACATTGTAATAGCTTCACCGATCTATTTTTCCGAACTGACAGGCAGGCTGCTTGATGTCGGAAGCAGATTGCAGACATACTTTTGCGGAAGATTTTTCAGGCATGAAACGCCTGGCTTTAAAGGGAAAAAAGGAGCGGTGATTCTTGTCGGCGGAGGGGACGGAAGAGTGGACAAGGCATATGAAACAGCATGTACCTTGCTGCATCATATGAATTGCGATGATATTCATGAAGCAGTCTATTGCCATAATACAAATGTTTCTCCGGCCATCGAGGATGTATATACGACAGATGGAATTAAAAGTATAGCCGGATTTTTCCTCGGCAACAGATAATAAAGGTTTGCGGAATTTACAAATGAGAATAATACCGGAAAATATGCAGTCATTCGCGGTGTCGGAATTTGACGGAGGATACTATGTTAAAAGATTATGAAATAAACAAGCCGATTCTTGAAACAGACAGATTGATTATTCGTGTGCTTAACAAAAACGATACGGATGATTTAAAAGAGTGGTTGGGAAGAGATGAAATATATACCTACTGGGGAAGAAAAGCAAGCAAGAACGAGAAAAATCCCGAGCTTATGTTCGGTCCTGATCCCCGCCCCTGGGTAATAAGAAAACCTTCTCCTGATTTTGATTGGGGAATTGTGTTGAAGGAAACCAATAAAGTGGTAGGTATGATTGCAGTATTCGATATCCAAAACGCCAGAATGGGCGATATAGCATACAGGGTTAATCCTGAGTACTGGAATATGGGAATTACTACAGAAGCTTTGAAGGAAGTGATACGATTTATATTTGAGAACACGGAATTGGACCGTTTGAATGGGCGCGTGGATGTAAGAAATATTGCTTCAAACAGAGTAATGGAAAAATGCGGTTTAATAAAAGAAGGAACAATTCGTCAGGGGAAAATGGTGTCGGTTTATTGCGACTATAATATCTACGGTCTGCTCAGAGAAGATTATGTGAGCATGCAAGGCATAAATTAACAGAAGTTTTATATGCGATGACAAGTCGCCGTTTAATGCGCTTTATTTTCCGGGAGTGCACGACTGTTCAAGAAAATAGGTGAAGCGGAGAAACAGAGTTGTGAAATCAAAAATCACACTTAAGAGACAAAGGGGGCGGTGGATTGATTAAGGTATCAGAAACAAAACATTATGTTTTCCACTACCTGGAAGGAAGCCTGGCAGAGCAGGATATCGAAAAGATTGCGGCGGAACAGGAACGATGCTTTGCCAAAATCTGCAGCTTCCTGGAGGTCGAATATCCCCGCAAAATCAGCTACTGGTTATATAATTCGCCGCAGGTTATCGGTGACATTTTCTGGGACGGCGAATGGTGTTGCGGGCTGTCTCTGCCCGATGAAAACGGCAGCAATGTCGGGAGGCAGGTCTCCTTAAGCGGCGATTCCGACAACCTTTTTATCGTGCCGCCGTACTCCGTACATGCCGCATATGAGGAAAATGCCAAATGCATCGGCGAGCATGAGGACACGCATGTGATTGCGGCAATGCTTTGTGAGCCGGAATCGGATTTCCTGTGTGAGGGGCTTGCAATGTATATGGACGGCAAATGGTGGGGCGAGGACAATACCGTATGGGCGAAACGATATCTCGAAAAAGGCGAACTGCTGTCGACGGAACGGCTGATTATGGTCGATGCTGACGATGATACCGAAGAGAGTTTTTATGACTGGAATTGTGCGCAAACATATCCGGTAGCAGGTGCGTGGACGAGGTATGTAATGGAAAACTACGGCGCGGAGAGGTTCAAAAGCTTCTACTGCTCGAAGGATTTTGAAAAGGATGCAGAGGAACTGTTCGGCTGTTCACTCGGCCGGCTGCATGAATTGTTTGTTGAGTGGATTCGGAAGATGTAATTGCGAAGTTACTGAGAGAGGCTTATTGCACAAAGCTGCGAATACAGTGTAACAAGGCTCAGTTTACAAAATTCGAACCGTATTAACGAAATCCCATCCGGTTTAAGGAGGAAGAATGACGAAAATGGATGTTTCAATCGAAGACGAAAAATGGTCAGCGATGACACACGAACAAAAGAACCGTGAATTGTTTCTGCGGCAGAAGGCGCTGCTGGATCAGTTCCTTGAAAAGGGCGCTATTTCGCAGGAACAGCACGACAGGAGCCTTCATGATCTGACGGAAAAGAGTGCGGCTGCGGGCAGAAGGACGAAGGACCCGAAGCCCGTTGTTTTGGTTGTTATGGATGGCGTCGGTGAGTCTGCGGACGAGCTCGGGAATATGGTGAAGAAGGCCACGACGCCGACGCTGGATCGGTTGAAGGAAAACTGCCCTTGGCGCTGCATCAAGGCTCACGGAACGGCTGTGGGGCTTCCTTCGGATGATGACATGGGCAACAGCGAGGTGGGACACAATGCGCTCGGCTGCGGGCAGGTGTATTCGCAGGGCGCGAAGCTTGTGAATGAATCGATTGAGAGCGGCGCGGTTTTTGAAAGCAGCACATGGAAAGAACTGATTGGCTCGGTGACTGCCGCCGGGAAGACGCTGCATTTTCTTGGTTTGCTCTCCGACGGAAATGTGCATTCGAACATTCGCCATCTGCTTGCCATGATGAAGCAGGCTGCGAAAGAGGGTGTGAAGAGAGAGCGGATTCATATTCTTTTGGATGGGCGGGATGTTCCTGCTACGAGCGCCCTGAATTATGTCAATGAGCTTGATTCTACAATAGTAGAACTAAGAGATTGCGGTGTTGATGCGAAAATCGCTTCGGGCGGCGGCCGGATGAAAATCACCATGGACCGGTATCAGGCGAACTGGCCGATGGTGAAGGCCGGATGGGACACCCATGTGCACGGTGAGGGCAGACAGTTTTCCGATGCCGTTACGGCGATTGAGACGCTTCGGGCGGAGACCGGGGCAATCGATCAGGATTTGCCGGCATTTGTCATAGCCGAGAACGGCAAGCCTGTCGGCGCTATGGAGGACGGCGACGGAGTGATTTTTTTTAACTTCCGCGGAGACCGCGCGCTGGAGATTTCCATGGCATTTGACGGGGATGAATCTTTTTGCGGATTCGATCGCGGGACGGTACCGAAGGTAACCTACGCGGGGATGCTTGAGTATGACGGGGATCTGAAAATCCCGAAGAGATTTCTTGTGAATCCGCCTCAAATCAGAGAGACGCTGACGGAGCTGCTGATTGCGAACGGAATCAAAGAGTATGCGGTGTCGGAGACGCAAAAGTACGGTCATGTGACATATTTCTGGAACGGAAACCGGTCGGAGAAGTTTTCCGAGGAATTGGAGGACTATTGCGAGATTCCGAGCGATGTCCGGTCCTTTGACGAGTGCCCGTGGATGAAGGGGACCGAGATTGCCGATAAAGTAATCGAGGCGGTAAAGAGCGGAAAATACGGCTTCATCCGGTGTAATTTTCCGAACGGAGACATGGTAGGACATACCGGCAATCTGCAGGCCACGGAGATTGCGGTGGAGAGCGTGGATCTCGAGCTTGCGCGAATTGTGAAGGCGTGCGATGAGGCCGGATATGTTCTTGTTGTGACGGCCGACCACGGAAACTCCGACCAAATGCTTGAGAAGAACAAAAAGGGTGATATCGAGGTTCGTACGGCGCACAGTCTGAATCCCGTGCCGTTTATCATTTACGATAAAGACGCGAGACATGAACTGCGGGAAGGCGCCTTCGGGTTGGCCAATGTTGCACCGACGGTTGCGGAGCTCCTCGGGCTTACGCCGTTTGACAGTTGGGAAGAAAGCATGCTTGTGTAAGCGGCAGGAAGCCGGAGTGTTCCGGCGCGATATGGCATGCGTTGGGATTGCCTGTGAAATTTATAAAGGGATGAACTACACCAGGCTTTTCAGAATCTCGATATAGCTTGCCGTGAGCGGGGAGATTCTGGCGGCGCCGGGAAGAATGTAGCCGATTTCCATGCAGTCGTCGACCTTGAGCGGTCGTGCGATGATGTTGGGACCGTTCAGCTCTTCGCTGATGACGCCGCTGCAGAGGGTGTAACCGTCCAGACCGATCAGCATGTTGAACAGAGTGGCGCGGTCACAGACGATAAGCTCTTTGTCGCAATCGACGGTGCTCAGAATCTCTTCGGAGAAATAAAAAGAGTTGTGGCTTCCCTGCTCGTAGGAAAGACGCGGATACGGTTTCAGGTCCTCAAGTGTGAGGACCTTTTTTGATGCGAGCGGATTGTTTTTGCCGATAAACACATGCGGCCGGGCGGTGAAGAGGGGCGTGAAGGATAGGTTGTTGTCACGCAGAGTCTTGCGGATGACGGTTTCGTTGAAACGGTTCAGATAGAGGATTCCGATTTCGCTTCGATGATGAGCCACATCGGCGATGATGTCGTAGGTCTGCGTCTCACGCATGTGGAATTCGTAGCGATCGCCGCCGTGGGTTTCCAAAAGGCGGACAAATGCCTCCACGGCGAAGGAATAGTGCTGCGAGGAAACGCAGAAGCGAAGCTTGCTCTTGCTGTCGCCTTTGTAACGCTCCTGAATCAGATTGGCCTGATCGAGCACCTGCCGTGCATAGCCGAGGAACTCGTCGCCCTCCGGCGTCACTTCGATTCCCCTGACGGAGCGGGAGAAGAGGGTGATGCCGTATTCTTTCTCCAGCTCATGAATTGCGGATGTCAGGCTCGGTTGCGAGATGAACAGTTTTTGCGCAGCCTCGGTGATGTTTCCGGTCTCTGCGGTGGTTACAGCGTATTGAAGTTGCTTCAGTGTCATGCCAAATCTCCCTTGCCGATAGAATTTCAACAGCACTATATCACAGTTCATAGAAAAAATCTATCACAAAACAGTAAAAATATATATTTTACCTATTAAAGTGATAGGTTTATAATCCGGCTCATAAAACAGAAATCCGTGGAAAGGAGATTCGGAAAATGAGCACGATTACAACACCGTACCGTTATGATTTTGTGGGGAGCTTCCTGCGTCCGCAGAGACTGAAGGATGCGAAGGAGGCATATCAGGCAGGAAAACTCGGACAGGAGGAGTTTGACAGCATCGTCAATGAGGAAATCACGAAGGTTGTCGCGAAGCAGAAGGAGCTTGGATTTCATGTGATTACCGACGGAGAATTCCGCAGAACATTCTGGCATCTTGATTTCATGTGGGGATTTGAAGGCGTAGGCCATCAGCACACCGGCAAGGGAATTCCGTTCAACGGCGTGCTCGCGGTGCTGGACGACACTTATCTGACCGGAAAAATCAAGGCGAAACCGCATCCGTTTGTAGAGTATTTTAAATTCTTAAAGCAGTTCGAGGACGAGGAGACCGTCGCAAAATACACGATTCCCGCCCCTGCGCAGACATTCCAGCAGATGATTGTTCCGTTTAACTATGAGAATACGCGGAAGTATTATGCAACCAACGAGGAATTGATTCAGGATATCGGAAAGGCATATCAGGATGTCATTCGCCAGTTCTATGATGCCGGCTGCAGAAACCTTCAGCTGGATGACTGTACCTGGGGAGCTGTTGTGGGAGAAGCTGCTGCGCTCCGTTAGCAGGCTCTCGGTGTTGACATTGAGGAAGTGAAGGCACAGCTTCTCGAGGTGAACAACCTCGCTCTCGAAGGGAAGCCGGCCGACATGATTATCAACACGCACATTTGCCGCGGAAACTACAACTCTGCGTTCTTCTGCAGCGGCCCGTACGATTCGGTTGCGGATTATGTCTTTGCAAGGGAAAATGTCGATGCTCTTTTCCTCGAGTATGACGACGAGCGTTCGGGTGGATTTGCTCCGCTTGCCAAGGTGTCGCCGGATAAGAAGGTAGTGCTCGGGCTGATTACCACCAAGACGCCGAAGCTTGAGGACAAGGCATCGGTAATTGCGAGAATTCATGAGGCTGCGAAGTATGTTCCTCTTGATCGACTGTACTTGAGCCCGCAGTGCGGATTTGCTTCCTGCGAAATCGGAAATAAGCTTACGGAAGAGGAGCAGTGGGCGAAATTAAAACTTGTGAAGGAAATCGCCGAGGAAGTCTGGGGATAATCGCCGGAGCACGAATCGCTGAGGTGCGAATCGACCGGGTTTGAGAGAAGGAGAAGGTTAGGGAGAAGGAGCCGATCGCCTGCGGTCGGCTCCTTTTTGCGCGGGTGAGAGACATCCGAATCTTTTTTCTGACGGATGGAAAATGCCTATTAGATGTTTTTTTATGCAATCTATGGAAAAATGAGGGTTGTGCGGGCTTTGTAAGTATGGTATAACTGTTTTATACGGTGTCCGGCAGGGGCGATGAAACGCCGGACAGGAATCAGACATCAGAAGAGAGAGGGAGGTATTTGCTATGATTGCGGCGGCGGTTGTGTTGTTGGCCGTTGCGGTGCTGTTTGCGGCGGTTGGGATTTCCATTTATCGGGGAAATACGAAATTGATTATCAGCTATCATCAGGAAAAGGTGACGCCGGAGGCGCGGAAAGCGTACGGCAGAGGGTTCGGAAAAACGATGCTTGTGATGGCTGGCGCGCTTGTAATCAGCGGAGTTATTGCGTTGTTCGGAGATGCGCGGGCTGTTAAGATAGCAGCATTTTCCGTGCTCGCGGCAGGCTTTGTCTTGTTTATTGTGCTGCTGGTGATTGTTCAGAGGAAGTATAACGGAGGTATGTTCTGAGTTTGCACGGGCATCGGGTTCAACGAGAAAACGGAGAATCCCCCAAACCGGAACGCAGAGTTCAGCCGTCGGAGAACGGCAGGGAGGTTACCATGAAACACCGAAAAGGAATCGTAGTGTTGCTGCTGTGCGCAATATTGGCTTTGGGGATGTGTGCAGCGATGTCGCATGTAAGTAAGGCGGAGGATGAATCGACGGACGAATCGAAGGAAGAGTTTATCTACGATATGGCTAATGCGGATAGGCGCTTTGTAATCGACTCGTCTACCGGTGAGGGTAAGCAGTTGGTTATAACCGGGTCATCCAGTTCATACGGGCTGCATATTAGAGCAAATAAAGGGGAAAATATCACGATAATCTTCCGCGACCTGAGCATTGACATGACCAACGTCGGTATAGACATGGATAAAAGTGCGATTTTTGTCGTGGGGGAGGGAGATGTTACAATTAAGCTCGAGGGAAAAAACAGTATTATCGCGGGACCCCTGAGACCCGGTATCAATAAGGTTAAGGGTGGAGAGGGCTATAATGCAGCATCAATCGAAGGCTGGCTGACGATAACGGCGGATGATGACAGCAATGAGCTTGTTGTAAAAGGCGGTTCAAACGGTGCGGCAATCGGTGGTTATCTCGAAAATACCGGTTCAAAAATCAGGATTGCCGGCGGAACCGTGACTGCCATAGGCGGTGACGGGGCTGCGGGAATCGGCGGCGGACATAAGCCTTCCTATAGGAAAGCCTCAAACGGTGAGAATATAGTTATAACCGGCGGAATCGTGACTGCTATAGGCAGTGACGGCTCTGCGGGAATCGGAGGCGGCTATTTCGGACAAGGTTCGAATATTACAATTACCGGAGGAATCGTGACTGCCATAGGCGGTGACGGGGCTGCGGGAATCGGCAGCGGAGCTATGGGTAACTGCGAGAACATTACCATTGCCGGGGGAACCGTGTACGCCGTGGGCGGTAACGGCGGAGCGGGAATCGGCGGCGGCCAATACAACCGTCAGCAAGATTCAGCTGACGAACTCGGAAAGGTAAGCGGGATTATCATCACCGGAACCGCTGATGTCCATGCAGCGGGAGGAATCAGGGAGTTTAGTCAAAGCATGGTTGCAAAGGCGGCTGCAATCGGCTACGGCGTTCAAGAGGTGAGCTCTGATGCCTGTTCCGACGGAGACGAGATTGAAATCTGCACGACAGGGGAAGTCGACGGCAAGACCCTGAAATTGACAGGAAATGTAAGCAAATATGAATACGGAACTACGGATAAGCAGATTCTGTCCGGTGAAGCTGAGAAGATCGAATATGTTCTTGAGTTCGATTCGAACGGCGGTGAGGGAAGTATGGAATCGAAACACGGGACGACAGGGTTGCCGATACCGCTTCCGGAAAATGCTTTTGTGCGCAAGGGATATGTTTTCCTCGGATGGAGCTACAGTTCGGAGCCTGACAGCGAAATCATCAGCACCGATGAGATTGTCATCCTCAAAAATTCCGTTACAGTTACCTTGTATGCTGTTTGGAAATGTGTGCTTGTAAAAACCGAAGCCGTGGAGCCGACCTGTACGGCTGACGGATGTAAAGAATACTGGAGCTGCGACACTTGCGAGGAGAAGTTCCTGGATGCTGCCGGCAAGACAGTTGCGACGGAGGAGGATTTGGTGATTCCGGCGACGGGTCATACATGGAAGCCCGCCACGGCAGATTCGCCCAAGATCTGCGAGGTATGCGGCGCCGCTGAGGGAGAACCGGTTCGGTATCTCTTCCAGGGCGACAGTCCCATCAAGTGGAAGAGCGGAGATATTGTTCTCACCTTCAAGAGCAATCAGGAGGAAGATTTGTCTTTCGAAAACTATCGTGAGACTTCGATTGACGGAGTCGTAATTACGGCAGATGTTAAACGGGGCAGCACGATTGTTACTATCTCCGAAGCGACACTCAGGGAGCTTGCCGCAGGCGAGCACACCCTTAAGGTCGCATTTTCCGACGGAGCGAGTGAAGTGAAGCTGGATATTGAGAAAACACCGGAAGAGACAGTGGAGACGATTCGTATGGAATCGCCTAAGACCGGCGACGGACTTCCTGCGATGCCGCTTGCCGTGGCTGCCGCGATTGCTGCGGCCGGCTTTGTTTTGCTTGTCGTATTGCCGGTGATTGTGCGGAAGAAGTATAACGGAGACATGTTCTGAGTTTGCACGGGCATCGGGTTCGATGAAGAACCGGCGAATCCCCCGAACCGGAAGGCAGAGTTCAGCCGCGGGACGATGGCAGGGAGGTTACCATGAAACATCGGAGAAGAATCGTAGGTTTGCTGTTGTGTGCGATTTTGACCGGCGGAATGTGCACGGTGAAGTCGCAGGTGAGCAAGGCGGAGGACGAGTACATCATCGATATGTCCGATGCGACTTCGCGCGTTATAATCGACGCAACTACCGGGGACGGAAAACCGGTGGTTGTGACAGGGAACTCTTCGGAATACGGTTTGGATATCTCAGCAGATTCAGGGGAAAACATCACGGTAATCTTTCGGAATCTGACCGTTGATCTGTCTGCAGTTCGCCCCGATAACAACGCGAATGCGGTTGTTGTCGAAGGGGAAGGAAATGTAACAATTCAATTGGAAGGAAAAAGCTGCCTTACCGGGGGACCGATGCGTTCCGCGATTGAAAAGACAGTGCCGAGGAGTTTAGGAAGCAATGGTTTTGAATATGAAACCGATACTCAGGGCTGGCTGACAATATCGGCGGACGATAACAGCAATGAGCTGATTGCAGCCGGAGGTAGTGGTGCAGCCGGAATCGGCGGTGTTGAAAGATTTTCCGGCTCAAAGATCAAGATTGCCGGCGGAACCGTGACCGCCATCGGCGGTACCTGCGGTGCGGGAATCGGCGGCGGAAATAAAGACAATCCGTATGATTATTTCGGAAACGGTACGGACATTGTCATTACCGGAGGAATCGTGAAGGCAATCGGCGGTGACAACGCTGCGGGAATCGGCGGCGGAAATTACGGTCATTGTTCAAATGTCACCATCACCGGCGGAACCGTGACGGCAATCGGCGGTGACGGCGCTGCGGGATTAGGCAGCGGGCTTTTGGCCAATTGCACGAATATCACTGTCACCGGAGGAACCGTATATGCCGTCGGCGGTGACGGCGGCCCGGGAATCGGATGCGGTCAATACTACAGTGCGGGTATTCAGCAATCGATGGGTGACCCCGTAAAGGAATGCGGCACGGTAAGCGGAATCACCATCAGCGGTACCGCTGTTGTTCATACAGCGGGCGGAATGCTGAAGAATTCGAAGGGGGATATACTCGCGAACGGCGCTGCAGTCGGCACCGGCGTTCGTCACAATACCGAAACTTCTTATTCCGACGGAGCCGAGGTTGAACTTTGCACGACCGGGGAGGTCGGCGGCGAGACCGTTCAATTGACCGGAAAAATCAATAAATACAAGGCCGGAACGACGCTTGAGCAGATGCTGGCCGGTGAAGCTCAAACGGTTGAATTTGTTCTCACATTCGATCCGAACGGCGGCGAGGGAAGTATGGAGCCGTTGCGTGGAACGACAGGACTGCGAATACCGCTTCCGAAAAATGCTTTTACCCGCAAGGGATATGCCTTTCTCGGTTGGAGTTATAACCCGGACAGCGTCAGCAGTACCGTCGGTCCCGATGACATTGTTGTCAGCCACAATTCCGTTACATTATATGCAGTATGGAACTGCGTGCTTGTAAAAACCGAAGCCGTGGAGGCGACCTGCACGACGGACGGTCATGCGGAGTACTGGAGCTGTGACACCTGCGAGGAGAAGTTCCTTGACGGTGAAGGCAACACGGTTGCGACGGAGGAAGATATCGTAATTCCGGCGACGGGCCACAAGTGGAAGCCTGCCACCGCAGATGCGCCGAAGACCTGCGAGGTGTGCGGCGCCACGGAGGGAGAGCCGATTCAGTACAGTTCGCAGGGCGGCGAAACCGTCGAGTGGGAGAGCGGAGATCTCGTTCTTACTTTCAAGAGCAATGAGGCAGAAGATACATCTTTCGAAAAATACCGTGAGACATTGATTGACGGAGCCCCTGTCGAGGCAGATGTTAAGCGGGGAAGCACGATTGTCACAATCGCTGAGGCAACGCTCAGGACGCTTCCTGCAGGAGAGCACACCGTGACGGTTGTATTTTCCGACGGAACGAGTGAAGTGAAGCTTGAGGTTGAGAAGACAGCCGAAACGGGTCGCATGGAATCCCCCAAGACCGGGGACGGACTCCCTGCAGCACCGCTTGCAGCGGCTGTCGTGATTGCCGTGACAGGCTTGTGCTTCTGCGCGCTCCGTCGCAGGGAAGCGGCGAAATAAATCCGGCGCAACGGAGCAAACCGGCGTCACAGAAAGATTGTAAAGGATATATTCGGTACAAATGGAAGAAATAACCCTGGAGGAGCTTCGCACATGGGCGGAGGACTCCTATAGACTCATCGATATCCGGGATGAGGAGCTCATTTCCTACGGGATGATGCCGGGGGCTTTGAGTATCCCCGCGGAGCAATTGGACGGGGATGCCGGAGCGAAGCTCGCGGCGATTCCGGGGGACAAAAAGCTTGTGTTTTATTGCCAGATCGGGCGCAAATCGAGGGAGCTCGAGGATGTTCCTGGGATTTCGGGCCGCGAGTGCTACAGCCTTGCCGGCGGTTATATCGGGTATGTGCGGGCAGCTCTGGCGCAGGTGGAAGAGGACGGCGAGAGACAGCGGAGGGCCGAGGAGAGCATTCGCAAGAAGTTCCATAAACAGCTCCTCACTCCGTTTGCAAAGGCTTGCAAAACATACCGGCTGATTCAGGACGGAGACCGGATTGCGGTGTGCATCTCCGGCGGCAAGGATTCCATGCTGATGGCCAAGCTTTTTCAGGAGCTGCAGAGACATCGCAAGGTGGATTTCAGCCTGACATTTCTCGTGATGGACCCGGGCTACAATGCGGACAACCGGGCTCTGATTGAGAGCAATGCGAAGGCGCTCGGAATTCCGATTACCGTCTTTGAGAGCAACATTTTCGATACCGTGGATACGGTGGAGAAGAGCCCGTGCTACCTCTGCGCGAGAATGCGGCGGGGGTATTTGTACAGCAAGGCGCAGGAGCTCGGGTGCAACAAAATTGCGCTCGGACACCATTTTGACGATGTGATTGAAACCATTCTGATGGGAATGCTTCACGGCGCCCAGGTGCAGACGATGATGCCGAAGCTGCACAGTACCAATTTTGCGGGGATGGAGTTGATTCGGCCGATGTATTTCGTGCGCGAGAGCGATATCATCGCATGGCGGGAATTCAACGAGCTGCATTTTCTGCAGTGCGCGTGCCATTTTACGGACACCTGCTCGACCTGCCATGAGGACGGTACGACATCGTCGAAACGCTTGGAGACGAAGAAACTGATCGCGGAGCTCAAGAAGACCAATCCGTTCGTGGAGACCAACATTTTCAACAGCATGGAAAATGTGAATCTGAGCACGGTGCTCGCCTATAAAAAGGACGGTGTTAAACACAGTTTCCTGGACGATTATTGAAAAAAGCGCTTCAAACGCATGTAAAACCAAATATTTCCGAAAAGCCCTTGACACCGGGCATGTGGTTTGATACAATAGCGGTAAATACAGTTTACCGCTATTTTTTGCGAATCAGGAGGGGGTAAAATGAAGAAGAAACTGATTATTGCGGGAATCGCGGTCGTGCTGGCAGCGGCAGCGCTTATCTTGGTTCTGGTATTACATAAGAAGCCCATACCGAAGGAACCGGGGAGCTTCGAGAGGCGCACCTATAAGGTTGAAAACGGTAAGAAGGTTCTCCAGACGGAGGAGCGGCATTACCTCGACAAGGACGGGAACCTCGTGTACGAGTTTGTAAAAGGTGTCGGTTCCTCTCCGCAAATCACGCGCCGGGAATATGACAGTCAGGGAAGAGTCATTGCGACGAAGTCAATCAAAGAGCGCTGGTTCGGTGAAAAGGTAATCGGCGCGAGATACACCGAATACTATAAGGACACCGAGCTTGTTACATCGGAGAAGTGTTACGAGGGAGATGACGAGGAACTGCTTTCCTACAGGTATTACGAGTACGACGATCAGCAGCGGGTAATCTGTGAGAGGTCGTCCGACGGCGGACTCGAGGAGATTACGAAGACAACATATAACGATCAGGGAGTTGTCATCGGAAAAGAGGTGACCTACGGGGATACGACTTATGTGGCCATCGAATACAATCCCGTTACCAATAAAGTCACGGAATATGACAACGACACCAACCGGCGGACAGGGGAGCCGTCGGAGAGGACCGTGAGCAGTGTTACCGAGCTCAACGACGACGGTACAATTTCCGTAAGTGTTCGATACCGGCAGGTTTATAACGAAGAGACCAAACAGTTTGATCTTGTCGTGAGTTCGTCGGATAAATATGTTTACCATACGAACGATGATTCGGACTACGCATACGAAATCTGCTCGACATACGACGACGGGAGAGTGGTTTGGGAGTTCTTCGACAGACAAAACCGAAGCTGTGAAACAGCAGTGTTTGAGGACGGCAAGCTGGTAAGACAAACGGTTACGGATTATAACGCAGAGGACCCGGATTTTCCGGGAGAATCGGTGGAAGTTACCAAGATTTACGAGATGGATGAGCATTTCGAAAAGCAGCTGGTACAGGAATATCGAAAGAAACGCGTCCCGGGGTATATGGAACAATACAAATACATGTACAACACAAATCGGCCTCTTATTTATCGCTGGGACAAGCTTGAAGATGGAAAATGGGTGAATCGCGTGGAGTGCAAATTCTATCCCGACGGAAAGCTTAAGGAGTATATCACCGAGGTTGTGTTTGACAGTGAGAACGAGGGCTGCCGTGCTGTCGATGAGCACGACGAGCATGGACTCATGACGAGATCGGTGACCTACGATGCCAACGGCAATGTCACGGAGGAAACGGTTTCGGAAATCAAATACTATTGAGGGGAAACAAAACGGGCTGAGCCCGAAATATAAGCAACACAGTTACAAGGGGGGTTATTTATGAAAGAAGGTTACAATCTTAACAAGGCGGGAGACAATGAGAATGTCATTGCTTCCGGAGACAGGAACGAGAAGCGTGAAGATTATCGGGGAAGAAACACGGTATCGGCTTATTATCTGTGTTATGTGATTTTTACGCTGGTTCTCGAGGCACTTTCGGCGCTTCCTTTGCTGATCAGCGGGGACTGGGAGAAGTGGCGTGACGGATGGCTTCCGGTATCGATACTTTTCGGCGTATTCTTTGTATATGCGCTGGTTCAGTATCTTTATTACCGGTTTGTCAAGCTGACCGATGTTCAGGTTGTTGAGCCAACCGTCGGCGATTGCTTCATGCGCATGCATTCGCTGTGCATCAATGTGGACAAAGAAGGAGAAACTGTCGCGGCGCAGACGAAGCACATCTTCGGAGACTGGCTGATTCTTCCGCTGAAGGACTATGTCGGCAAGAAGCGCGTGGCGGGCTATGACCGCAAGCGCAAGAAATGGATTGTGCTGTAAGTTGCAAAACCACATATTGCGTCGAATCAAGCAAATTGTGCGAACCAAACATATTGCGCGAACCAAAGGAGCACGCCATATGATATGTACCCAGAATCCTGGACACATTATCTATGATCAACCGAAACACATGGATGCTTCCCTGTATCTTGCAGGGGGCATCCATTTTGTTTTCGCTT
>CADBXF010000028.1 GCA_902798585.1 uncultured Lachnospiraceae bacterium | reverse complement strand
CCTGACCCAACACGCCGAGACCTGCCATCGCGCCGCCCATGATAGCGCCGCTTATTGCTCCCGAGAAGGCTCCGTCCTCAAATCCCTTCAGGAAGGAGCCGCCGTTGGCCAGGCTTTGCAGTCCTCCGGAGACGCCGCCGATCAGGGCGCCGAAGATAGCTCCCCAGCAGGCGCCGGAGATAATCGGGCCGATACCAGGTAGCCGGACTTTTCACACTCCGGCTTCAAGTAGTAATACTTGGTGTAGAAGTCTTCTTTCGCGCGCTCGATTTCCGCCTTTGCAGCAGCCTCGCGGTTCGCGGTCAACTCAATGAACTCTGTGAGTTTGTTGTTGAGTTTCTTAAGATCTGCAACTTTCTCATTCTCACTCTTGGAAGACGAGCTGATGCTGTCGATGGTATCCTGCAGGTTGCAGGTGGAACTGTCGACACCCTGAAGCGTATTCTTGAGCGTTCCGAGTTGCGTGTCGAGATTGTTGGACGACTTGATAATATCGTCAATCAAACCCCCTACACCGTTAACTTTACTTTTGTATAATGCTATGGTTGCCATGCATTTTCCCCCGATAAATCCGCAAAATTACCAAACTTTCCCTTGTTTAACACACCTTACAAAGCGGCCAATCAACGCAGTCTTCTTCTCTTAACCTTCTTCGTGATAACAATGGTAGTCGCCAGCAACAGAATCAGTCCGACTGCCGAAACAGCACCGATCCAGATTCTGTAATTACCGATTGCCAGATGGTGAACCTCCGTGATCGATTTCGTATTGCCCGCTCTGTCGGTAAGAAGCAGACCGACTTTATGGCTGCCGGGCTGTAATCTGAGCGAAAGCGATCTCTCCTGCTCGTTGTACACAAACACATCGTCCGGATTCAACGACAACGGAATGGTTTCGCCGTCCACATAAGCGACCGTCTTCTCAATTTCAAGCACCTCGGAAATATTGCGGAACACCAATGTCTGTTCACCGGAACCGCTCACCCAGCCCCAATCGTGGAAATGCTCGGGAATCTCGCAATTCGGCATGGTGTTATCGATGTTCATTTCGCCGAGGTCAAGTGCCTCACCGTTATTTTCCACACGAAGATAAATGCTCGTATCGGCATCCGCCGTAAAATGTTCCGCAAAATAAGCACCCGGAAGCACATAGCGGTATGCGCCGACATCGTACATCGTATCGTCAAACAACGCCTTGGCATCGCCTGTAATCTGCGTGTCCGTAACCTCATTGGTTGCCTTATCGACGAGGCAGATTCGGGTCTTTTCCGCCAAGCGGGAGAACACAACGATGCTCAAATCCGAGAAGCTCGCAGGACGCTTACTGATCGGACCGTTCGCATCCTCAAAGGAATACCAGCCTGTGGAATTTTTGCTGTCGCTGTTCTCGATATACGCCAAAACCTTGACAGTCGGGTCAACCATCCGAACATAAGTATTATCATTCAGAACGCTGACATTTCCGGCCTTGTCATAAGCCAGCAACTTAACGGAATATACGCCGTCCCTCGTAAAATCCTTGAGGGTATAAATCATCGTCGGCATCTGCTCATCCGCAACCGTCTTCTCCGTCCGACCGGAGAACTCCTCCGGAGTAATCACGCCGATTTCTCTGCCGTTGCTGTAAACCGGTGTATATCTCTGGCCCTTGTACTCGATATATGCGATGTTGATATCCGCAAAAGCTACCGTCGGCGCATCATCGTTTCTTCTGTCATAATCGTACAGCTCGCAGAACTCATAGCTGTCGTTCTTCACCGAATTACCGTTTCTGAGCGAAACAACCGGAGCTGTATAATCCACTTCGAAGATAGCCGTGTTTTTCGGATATTGTCCGCCGCCGGCCTTGGAGAAATCGCCGACATTGCCTGCGCGGTCCACGGGAGCCATGACAACCTTATACACGCCGTCCTCGGTGAACGGAATTGTCAGCGTATGTTCTGCGCCTTGCCCTTCCCACGAAGCGGAATACCAATACGGTTCCCATTTTGCGCCTGCATCGGTATGCTTACTTCCGGCAGGTTGCTTGTACACGACAATGTGCATATCATCGTGATAGAAGTTTTCCTCAATCACCTTGATAACAGCCTTAGCGTCATCCTTCTGGCTGATGTTGAAATAAATATTTTCATCATCCACAGCGCCAAGCTCTTCGAAGTTGTTGGAGATCACGGGGTTGGTCTTATCAATCACGAAACGCGACTGATAGAACGATGTACCGCTGTTTCCTGCCATATCGCTGTAGGAAATCGAAAAATCATACTGCGCGTCTTCCGTCAATGTGAATGTACCGACATGTTCCGTCTCATCGGTCGTGAGAGACGCACCCTGCTCATTCCAGCGAATGCTCTGATTAGAGCCGTTGACACGGAGCACAACTTCATTCGGGTTAAAGTTTCTTTCCTTAACCGTCACGGTGATTGTCTGTCCCACATTGTAGAAATAGCCGTTTCGTGCCTTGCCCTCACCGAACGAAGCCGTAATCTCGGGCGCAGTGGTATCAATGCTGTAGGTCGCCTCGCGATGGCTGGTATTGCCTGCGCGGTCCTTCATCGTTACCGAAACCAGGTTTCCGTTGGAGTTGCTGTCCACAACAATCACGAACTGCAGCTTTGTAACAAGGTTCTGATCTCTTTCAATCGTATCCTCGATAATCTGCGCCTTGCCGGAAACATTTCTCCATTTTCCGTCGAGACCGATTTCGATTCTTCCGCTTTCACCGTCGTTCGCGATGCTCCAGTCAACGCTTCCGATACCGGAGAAGGAATCGGTTACGGTAACCGTAAGCGGAATGCTGTCTCTGTACAGAGGAATATTCCTGACATCCCGCTGCCCGGTCGAAGCATTTTCCTTGATTTCGATGCCGGAAGAAGTGTTGTGAATCTCCTGGTCCTCGATGATGTTGCCGTCGGCGCTGATGATACCCGAAGTATGTCCGACATTATCGGTCACACGAGCGGTAACCTGTCCCTTAAAGCCCTTCTTAATCGTGAACAGGGCGTATACACGCTTCGTCTCTTCATCAATCAGGAAATCCTCCGCCTTCACGACAAATGACTCCTGTTCGTCGTTCACACTGTTTAAGTACAGCTCCACAAAGTCGATTCCGGAAGATACGCCGGCATCCTCGACATAGACTTTGGCCTCCGTGTCCTTTCGGAAGAAGAATCCGTAAGTGGTCTTCTCCACGGTATCGCCCTGGTCGGACTCCTTATCGAACTGCATCTCTGTAATCTGCGGCTTGGTCTTGTCGATATTTACAAGCGCAGTCTGCTCCGGAAGCGACGAAATCCTGTCGGAATTCAGGGCATTGTCGATGGCATACGCAAACAGACGGTATCTTCCTTCCTCCGTCAACTTGTAGAAATATGTGACTTCCTCAAGCATGCCTGCTTCGTCGAACGATACCTCATCGAATGCGGTTTCCTCCGCGCGAAGCTTTTCATTCTGAACGATTCTCACGGCAAACAGACCGGAGGTCTCATCCTGCGCATATACCTTAAATTCAAGGTCCGCCGGATACCACCATACAGTCTTACCGCCGCTGATTGCCTGTTTGAAAATCTTGAGGGTGTCCGTCTCCTCTTCGGGAACGGCGAACTCCTCCGGAAGCACGATGCCGGAAATCGGAGCGATATCCTCGAGCATGAGCATCAAGCCCTCTGAATCCTTCTCGAACATAAGCCATGCTCTCCGAATCACAGGCTCCTCAGGGGTATCCTTATCCTCGTTATCGTCCTTACCGAAAGGCTTGTCACTGTCCTTTCCGTCCTTATCGGTATCATCCTTACCGATGGTATCTTCGTCCTCATCGTCGGAGTCATCCGTATCATCCGAATCCTCGTCCGAATCATTTCCGCCCTCGAAGTTCTTCTCCTTATCATCATCGAAGTTCTTTTCGTCGTCGGAAGCCTTCTCGTCGATAACATCCCCTGCGCACACCAGACCGTAGACAGCTTCATTGTCCATCTCGTCGGTAATCGTTACGGTCAAAATACCCTCATAACCTACCGGGAGCGGCTCGAAGTCATACATACCGGTCTCTTCGTTAAATGTGCCCTCGAAGGTCTCTTCGCCCCACTGCATGACAACGCTCTTGATTCCGCTGCCGCCGAATCCTTCGTCGAAGAGCGGGTCGTAAGCCTTGATATGAATGGTATACCCTTCCCTGCCGAACACTCCGTATGTGCGGTTGTTTAATGGCGACTCAAGGAATTCGTATTCACACGAATCTAGCACCGGCTCCGTTGTGTCGATGGTAATCAAACTCTCCGTCGTACTTGTATTTCCCGCTAAATCCACAAGCTCGACAGTGATGTAATACTGCCCGTCAACAGGTTTGCCGTCCTTCATGAAAGGATAGTCCTCCCCGCCGATAGGGAGATTATAAACATACTCTTCGTACGGAAGACGGAAAGAAACCTTCTCGGTTGCCTCCGCAGAGGTACCGTCATTCGTCCCGTCGGTATCTCCGCTCTCTTCCGCTTCCGTGGTCTGACGACCCTGATACAAATCAAAAGTCTTTACTTTAGCTCCGTTGACCCAGACCGTAAATTCTTTCAGTCCGAAATCATCCTTCATGGGGACTTCAATACTCTTCTCCGCCGCATCCTGTCCGAAAATCACTTCCTCCGGAGATATGGAAAGAACGGTGTCCTTGTCGTCCTTCGGGTCATAGAACAGTGTGTACGCGGTGCGGGAACCGTCCTCGGGCGAGACATAAATCAAATACTGATCATTGCTTTCGCTGTTACCCCTATCATACACTTTGATAACGATACTGCAGGCTTGGCCCTTCGGAAGCTTATTATCCTTAACGATGTCGGAAATTTTGAGATAGTATTTTCCGGCTCCATCCTCCGTTTCCCCACCGTCAATCCATCGCGGAAACTCCGGAAGTATCCAAGAGAACAACTTGGGGCTCACAAAAGTAACATTTTTACCACTGTCTATGGCTACGGTGATAATCTGCAGATGATCCTCCTGAATCGTCAGCCGAAGATATTCATCGCCGTGAATATACACCGAGGTCCATTCGTTGTTAGCTTCCGCACTGCCGTAGGAATACGGGCGGACGATCTCCGCAGCATTCAGTTTCTCCTTCTCATCCGACGAACAGCGGACGATACCCATTTCTCCCTGACCGTCAAACATCAAGGGGCGATCCGGGTCATACGAAATGTCGCTGACGAACGAGAGCTGCTCGTTTCCGGCGCGATCCAGAACACTGATTGTGCATTGAACCTCGTCAAAGCTTTCGCTGCTGAAATCAAGCGTAAAGCCGAGAGTTCCGTCATCTGCCGTGGTGATATCCTCCGGTTTGACCGTTCCCACCAGAAGGTCTTCCCCGTTCCTGTTAAAGCGGTAAGTAATATTATCCGTGTCAATTCCGGAAGTAGTATCCGTTAATCCGGTAACCTTAATCACCATGGACGGATTGTTCTCGGGTGTACCGGGAACAATCTCCAACTCGGCATTATACTGTGCCGGCTTAATATCATCATACTTATACGGTATGGTCTTCTCCGCTACATTCTTATATTCGGAATCATAAGCTGCCCAAAAATGGATATAGCCTTCACCGACTTCAACCGGGTTGTAGTAACCGGTTCCGTCCCATACGCGCACACCGTCATCGGTATGTTTCCCCCAATCGTCAGGTTCCGTGAGCGCTGTCTTATAATAAATCACGGCGCCGATTGATGTGCCGGCCTCCCAGCTCTCCTTCTTGGTCTCCCAGTTATACCAGATATCCGAGTTAATTCCCGTAATCTCAAGGTTCGGAGCCGTTTTGTCAACAAAGTCCCCGACCTCACAGGAGGCTGTCCGGACATTTCCGGCTCTGTCCACTACATAGACATAGACCGTCTTTCCGTCCATCTCGGGAGTACACTCGATGGAGAAGCCATACTGGTTTCCCGTTCCCAGTCTTTCGGTTTCCGTTGCTTTGGTCCGGATATCCGGCGCCTTTGTATACTCCTCACCGACGGAGTAATAGATATTTCCGGCTCCGGAGCGATTATTCTGTCCGTTCGGATCGCTGATTATGCCGTCATTTTCCAAAAGATACGGGTCGAGCCCGTTCTCCGTCTTTTTGATGGAAAATTCCGTAGGCTTGGTCTTGTCAAAACGGAACCGCATCGGCTCTGTCTCTTGGAAAACCGTATCTCCCTTGATTGCCCAGAACTTGATGTATGCTTCCAGCCGCTCGTCAAGGTTCTCTCCGCCGTTCCAGGTTTTCATCCCTGCGTCGGTATAAGAACCGAAATTCGAATCGACGCGGGAATGAACGCTGAAATAAATAATCAGATCATCCGAAGCGTCCACCCAGTCAGATGCATCGTTACAACGATTGGAATCCCATTCCTGCGGAACATCGAGGATAAAATATGTCGGTGCCTCAAAATACCGGGCCTCGGTTCTCATATTTCCCGCAAGGTCGATGGCATAGATGTACACGGTATTATCATACATCTCATCGGTGCATTCCAAAGAAAAGTCATGAATAGAACCGTCCGCTTTTTCGGCAATCTTCGTTGCATTGCGTCGCACGGCGTCGGCAGATGAATACATATTCGCAACGGAATAGTAAAGTTCTCCGACTCCGGAATACTTATCGGTAATCCGCGACTCGTTTTTTATATAGTACGGTCCTTTTCCTTCACCTTCCCGCACTAATCCGAAGCTGTCCGGTACGGTCTTCTCATAGCGGTATGTTCCATCCTCTTCCTTCCACGCCCTGCCGTCTACAACAGCCCAAAAATGGATGTAATCCCCATCGTCATCCGTCTCGTCGATAGTGACATTTGCTCCCCATTTATGAGCATCCGAATCAGAGTAATTGCCCCAATCACGCGGACTCGAATCGCTGGTTTTATAATAAACGGTCGCGTTATCGGAAAAACTAACCCAGCCGTCAAGGGAATTGGTCCATCCCGAGGGAATTGTCACTGTCAACGAAACTACCGGCTCCGGATCCTTATAGGTAGCAACCCGAATATTTCCTACAGCATCCGTTAAATACACATAGACATCCTCGTACAGCATTGCGTCCGTATACGGAACAGAGAACAGTGTATTCCCTTCCGAGACAGTCAGTTCACCGACGGACGCATTGGCCTTCAACGCGCCGAGCGAATTGTATTTTTGTCCGATGGAATAGTATACAGCATCGATTCCGGACGCGGAATCACTGACGGGGTTTTCTCCGCACAGCACATAATCCGTGCCCGATTCCTCCTTCACCTTAACAACTGTAAACTTATCCGGAGCGGTTTTGTCGAGATAATAACAAACTGCCGCCGACTCTTCGAAGACGGTATCGACCTTCACCGCCCAGAATTTAATATAACTGCCGTTCTTTTCGGAGTCCGGAACCTTCGCGGAATCACTCCACAAAACTGCGTCGGCATCCTCATAAGAGCCCCAGTCTGCAAGGTTGGTCGCACTTGTCTTAAAATAAACTGTCAGGTCTTCCGTAGCGGAAACCCAGCCGGTAATCGCCTTCGTCCAACTCGAAGGGATATTGACGGCAAAGCTGCTTTCTTCCTCCGGCGCCTCTTCCTCGGGAGACTCGTCTTCCTCATCCGTTTTTCCGTTCTCCCCGGTATCGCCGGCCTTTTTTCCGTCGTCGGATTTCCCGGTTTCACCGCTGTCGCCGGCCTTTTTTCCGTCGTCGGATTTTCCGGTTTCGCCGCCCTCTGCGGGCTTTGTCGTATCGTCCGATTTTCCGGTTTCACCGCCTTCTGCGGGCTTCGTTTCCTCGCCGGATTTTCCGGTCTCGCCGCCCTCTGCGGGCTTCGTTTCCTCACCGGACTTTCCGGTCTCACCGCCCTCTGCGGGCTTCGTTTCCTCACCGGATTTTCCGGCCTCACCGGACTCGGTGATTCCCGAAGGCTGGCCGTCTTCCGCAATCGCAATAGCGCCGCTGCCGATACAGGTGGTAACCAGCAATATCGAAGCGATTGTAACTGCTATCAATCTTTTCCACATAGTGATTTTCATTGTTGTTCCTGCCCCCCATACAAGTATTTTTCTATCGCCTGATAGGAATTGCCTTCTGCATAAGTTTTTTTGAAGATACCTTTTCTTCCTGGCCGTTTGTAAGTTCGCATGCTCAGGAAGGTCCCGTATCCGATGGCAACTACCTGTATAATGAGAAAGGCACTCGCCATACCGATAAACATCGGCGAATTGTATCTGAGGTTGAGAGAGACAATCAGGTTCTCCAGCTGTCCGCTCAGCAAAAAGATCAGAATTACGATTACGACAATCGGAAAGGCGATGATAAATGTAATCAACGCAGGCTTCCGTATGTATTTTCGAACCTTTGTGAAGCCTTCGTCCTTCCAGACATGGGCAAGACCGTCAATCAGTTTCATCCCTGTTCCCTTCTATCACGGAGTCGATTGTACTCTTGATTTCGTACTTAATCTCCGCGATTGCGTTTGTATACTCTTTGCTGTTTTTATCAATCGATTTCAGCGCATCGGGCATTGCATCCTCGGCTATTTTCGTAATCAAAGCCTCATGATTCAAATCCCGCGCAAGCCGCTGCGTCAATCTCGAAAAATATTCACTGTCCGCGTACTTAACCAGCACGGAATAGCATTCCGAAAGATTCATGCGCTTCTGCGCATTGTTGATGTTGACAGCCAGCTCATATCCGACGCTGCTGCAGTCCGGAAGCTTCGTCACAACATTCTCAACACAGCTGCTCAAGCCCTTCTGGTCAACCTTTAAGAGAATCGAGTTGACCGAATCGCCGACAAAACGGCTGTCGCCGGCAAGCTTCAGAAGATCCACCAAAACAACGGTCTCGGAATACTCCAGATTGTTGTCCTGATCCTCGAGGAACTTAAAGGTGCGATTGAAAATATCGTGCTTCTCCCCTTCGGTCGAGGTCATCATCTGCTCTATCGCGGCATCCTCCAGTCGCTCAATCAGCGTCGGATTGTAGTTGCTCATGATGGTGTCCATTTTGCGCTGCGCAAAATAGCTGCCGGACACCTTCAGCGCGAGGCAGACAAGAAGGATGGTTGCAAGCAGTCCCGCCATAACGCCGGCAACACCGAAGGCGTTTCGCACTTTGATGTTTTCCGTCTTGACAAGCGCCGGCGCGGATTCCTTCGCCAGCCGAATGTCATCCAGCAGTTCCTCGTAGTTGTGATAATATTCGGAATATACCTCGCTGTCTCTGTCCAGATAGCCCTTCTTGCGTTGATGAGTACATTTTTTGATGATTCTCTCCAGCTTCTCGTGATAATGCTTGGAAGTGACGGAAAGATCCCTGTCGCAATAGGCTTTGTCATTCAAAATGTATTTCCGGTAAAACTCGTAGGAACCGCCGAGTCTCTTGTCCGTGGCAAAGTCCGTATTGCCGGTGTATAGCTCAAAGACACTCAGACATTCCCAAAAAGTCGCACCGAAAGAGAAGATGTCGCTCTCCACGGTCATCTCCCCCAAGTGTACTTTATTCGCGGCAAGAGGAAATTCGGATTCTCCCGCAGGTTCGGCGAAGCATTCCGGCGCCGCATACCCGAGCGTACCGTACTGGTACATTCTCGCGTGCGTTTCTTCCTGTCCGTAGTCCGCCACACCGAGCGTGCTTTGAACACATCTCGCCTCCGGATCGATATGCTCCGACCGTCCGAAGTCGATCAGTACAATCTCCTTGCCGTACTTTGTAACCATGATGTTGTCCGGCTTGATATCCAGATGAAGAATCTTCTTCTCATCCGTGATATACCGTAAAATCTCCGCGAGATTCATCATGGTGTTCAGCATTTCGCTTTGATAACGGACGATTTCGTCGTAATCGTGCAGATAGCTGTGAAGCATCGCCGCCTTCTTTTCCTCGGAAAAGTCATGGAACGATTTTCTGTTCTTCAGGTTATTGCCGATATCGACGGTCTCCGTCAGTTTCCAATACTCGTCTCTGCAATATTCCTCGAGCGACCATCCGTCAACATATTCCTCAACCACACAGAAGAACTGCTCTCTGTTGATGGAAATGGACTTTTTCCCAACCGGAACATGCGTGTCGGTTACCGAAAAATCGCCGAGGTCCTCAATCACATCGAAAATCCGCACAACGGAGCGGCAATCCTGCAATTCGTCGAAAATCTTCAAATCATGGTTCATGAATTTATCGAACAAATTGATGTCTTTGGTACTGCCTTCCTCCGCTCCGACCCGGATTGCCTTGTATTTGAACTTCAACACGCAGGAAAGCCGGATTTTTCCGTCCTTGGATGTCTTGATTCCCTTGTAAACTATACTCTCCGTACCGGTTGCAATATAGCCGTCCGAGGACAGACCGTGGGTTGTATCGATAATGTAATTGAATTCCGAACCGACGATAATGTCGTGGTTAACTGCTGATGGCATCCTTGTCTTTCTCCAGGATTATTGTATTATAAATAGTCTCCGCTTCCTCTTCGCCGAGTTTCTTTAACACGACTTCATGGAATTCCATGTCGGTCGGCTGTCCGGCGAATTCGGCATCTGTCAGGTCGACCATAATTACTCACCTTCCCCTTCGCCGGGATTTCTGTTGAACTCACCGAGTTCATCATCCGCCTGGCTGTAGGTTTCCCGGATGCTCTTCATGGCACCCTCGTTGATTGCCTTCAATACGTCATCAACGCTCTGAATCTTCTCGAGAATATGGTCGGTCTCGTACTTGTAAGCGTTTGCGGCGGCACCCTTCCATGCTCCGAGAAGCTCGCTGTTGATTTTCCCGAACTCTTCCTTGATCTTTGCAAACTCCTTCGCAGCTTCCTGGCTTTTTCTCTCGAACTCCGCAATCTTCGTGGTATCGGCAGAAATAAATGCACTCTCGCTCATGGTTTGTCCCTCCTTAGATAACCTTGATAAACTTCGCCTTCTTCAACATATCGGCTTCCACATTGTAGCAATAACCGTCGCCGATTTCACATCTGGCGTAATCTTCCTTCAGACTCTTGACGTCCATATCTCCGAACACCGATTTTCCGCCTCGCTCCGTCGCAAATTCCGCGATACTGTCGAGAAGGAAAACTATCTTCAACGCACTGTTGAACTCCGAGTTCACATCCTGCTCGGTAATCTTCTTGACATCCGTAAAGAGGAAAATGAGGTCGTTGTCCTCGGCAATATCCAGAAGCTCCGGAAGAACATAGTGGATAAAGTCCGAATTGACCTTGGTATTCAGGTAAATCGACTGGCTCTGAATCACGAAAACCGTAGGCGGAGCATCTCCCCTCTCGCAGCCCCTCGGAATGTCATCGACCATAATCCTGTCGTCATCCACTCCGTAAATCTGCTCCAGAATCGGATTGTCACGGTAATCCTTGTTCAGGCTGAGATACTCCTCGTGAAGGAGTTTGTAAAACTGCAGCATCGGGGAAAGCTTTCTGGTAACCTTCCGCCCGTCGGCCAGCGTCACCTCAATCGGCGAAAACTCTCCGATGTAGCGGCACTCCGACTCCCCGGATAACTTCTCCGCAAAATTTTTCAGCTGCTTTCTTCCGTCGTCAAAAAGCACGAACCTTGAATTTCTCTTGATGTCGGAAAGCTTGTTGAGCAGCAAAAGCAACAGATTCGTCTTACCGAATTCGCGCTTTCCGTAGATTGCAACAACCCGGGTATCGGCAAAATCGACGCCGACCGGCTTGAAATCAACATAGTCGAGTCCTACCTCGGCAAATGCCGCCGACGGGATTTTGTCCTCGGAGGAATACGGCTGCTTCAACTCAAGATAATCCTCCGGCAGCAACTCCTGCGGGAAGGTCTGATACTTCTTTACGGTCTTTTCAAACTCCTTCGTCTCGCTGTTGTAAGCATACTTCTGACGGAGTTTTTGTACAAACTGCGATTCCGGATCGGAAATGTCCGAGCATTTTAAAATCTGCACTTCATACGGCGCATTCAGATTGAAGGTGCCGATGATTCCCGCCGGTCTCTCCGTGACATTCGCGTAACCGCGCCCCGTAATGTTTCCGAGCGCCTCTGTCTTCGTGTTGAAGATATCGGAGGATTTGTCACTCGGCATATTCAAAGTGATTTTCTGTTCAAAGGACAGCATGTAGCTGTTCAGACCCTTCGTGTCGGTCGCCGCGAAAACAATGGAAATTCCCCGGGACCGCCCGTCACGGCAGAGTCTTCCGAACTTCTCCTGGTAAGACAGATATCTCGACTCATCGATAAAGGCATTGATGTTGTCGATGATAAATGTCGTGTGCGGGATTGACTCGGAGCGACCGTTCGCAAAATTCCTGCTTCCGAGATCCTTCGTGTTTTTCTTCAGTATGGTCTCCAAAATACGAAAGACACGCTTTACATATTCCTCGTTGCTGTTGTCGAAGTACGCCGAGACAAGGGGCATATCCTTGTATTCCCGGAGAGCGCCGCTGAAGTCGAGAATGAAAATCTGCTCGTTCCGCTCATCGCTTCTCTTATGCAGGCAATGAATCAAAAGCTTCAGCAGATTCGTTTTGCCCGAGAGCGCCGAACCGAAGATTGCTATGTTCGAGTTCAGCAAATCTACCTGGAAGAGGGACTGCCGCTGTTTGCTTGGGATATCATATTTCCCGATTGTACATAATTCCAATCGTTCATCCGCCAAACCAATCACACCCCTTTCCACTCGTTATACTCGTCGTTGTCGTCAGACAGTTCAACCGGCAACGGCTCCTGGAAAATCTTCTCCGGAATCTCAAAGCGGAGCTTGCCGTTTTCGTCGGTCTCTTCCGCCAGCTCGATAATCTTCTCGACGACATATTCCAACTGGGTGATACCAGCACTCATGGCCTTATTTTTCGCCTTCTGCAGGTCATTGTCCTTCGAAGAATCGTAAAATTCCTTGTCGTAGGTGCCTGTGTTCGTCACAAATGTCATGAGCGTCGGCGGTTTGATATCGGTATTCTTGTTCGCGCCGGTGTATGCGGACTGAAAATACTCGTACCGGCTTCCGGTTCCCACCAGAATGTAAGCACGGCCGTGTCCGGGCATCGTAGCTGCCGCGGCGTCGATGGTACCGAGCATCTCCTTGGATGCCTGCTTCGTGGCAACCTTCAGACAAATCTTTGACTTCGTATTCACGCGGATATCGTCGTTGATGGCGCCCTCGATATTTTGCGAAACAAGAATAATGTGAAGTCCGAGGGTACGGCCGATTCGGGCGATTGTCGTAATCTCCGCGATGAAATCGACATCGTTGGATTCACTGGAGAATCGCTTCAACTCGGTAAACTCGTCGACGACGAGAATGAGATGCGAAAGCGGCTTTAACACGGAGATATCCCCGTCGATAAAACGAATCTGCTTCTCCTTCTTTCCGTCGCGGATTTCCTTAATCAAATCCTCGCGCACCTTCTGTTTGTCGGGTCTCCCCTCGAACTCGTGAATCTTCTTAATCTTGCGCAGCACACGAATATACGAGTCTGCATTATCCACATCGAGATCCGCGAGAATAATCTGGCGGTTCTTGACCTCGGCATTCAGCGATTCCAGGAATCGCTTCAACATGTAGACCGCGGAAATACCCTGGCTCTCACCTGCCGTATTGGTAACGGTACCGACGCAGTGAGGAAGTTTTCCGAGACGCTCGGAGAAACCGCCGCCCTTCATATCCACAAGCATCAGGTTCAAATCGATCGGTGAATATTTTACGCAGAGACCGATCAGGTAGGTGATAATTGTCTCTGACTTACCGGAACCGGTGGTACCGGCCACAAGCATATGCGGACCGTCGGAATTTTCATGCAGGTCAAGGTAAGTGATTCCGTGCTCGTTCTTTCCCATCGCAACCGAAAGATTTTTCGTGACATCGTTCTTCGGCGTTGTCGGGTCTTTCTCCTTGAGCTTCGTCCAGTTCGAGCGCAGCACTTCGCGCAGGCCGTCCCCCTGAATCGCGTCGGAACTCAGGTGATAAATGTCCTGATAAAGCTCGAACAGCGTTACAAGCGACGGAACTTTACCGTTTTCAGCCACACGGGTGTAGTAGATGGAACTCAGGCGCCGGTAGGCAAGATTAAACTCCGCCTCCGGGTCATAGCCCGTACCCTTGGAGAAAATGTATTTGTTGTTAAAATGCGTATACTCGATAATATCGTCGGTCGTGGTCGAGGAGTCCTTGCCGCCGGCAAGCTTGCTGAGCGTCTCGTGGCTCAGAAGGTTGTAACGGTTGCTGACTCTTCGAAGATTGTCAAGCTCAACAATACTTCCGCAGTATTTCGGAAGCATTCCCTTTTCCTTCTGAATGAAGATAAAGGTCAGCCCGAGCGAATTGACATAATTCTCACCCTCGACGGGCGCCTCGGGGATATACTTGGAGAATGCCTTCTCCTTGATATCGTAATCGTCCATGACAAAGCATACAATCTGGGTATGCTTTTCCGGCGCCGCATTCTCGTCCTTGTCGTCGCTCTTGTCTTTGTCGCGCTCGGCGATAATCGTCTGCAGCTGACTGAACACATCACCGGCGCTCTTCTCGTCGAAGACAAACTGGGAAAGATTGTCAAACAACTCGTTGGTATGCGGCAGGAAAAGGTAGTCCTCAACAATCTCATTTTGCCTGCGGACATTGTCCTCCTTGTTGAAGAAGAACACCATCTGCAGATCCTCCGGCGAATGATAGAAGGATAATTCAAACGCCAAATGGCGGATGAACTGCAGCGAGGTCTCCTCGTCGCCGGAGATTACACCCAGGGTACCCATGTTGCGAAGGTCAAGCAACAACGGCGGCTTCTCGCCCCGGCCGGATGTATCGCGAAGGAATTTGAAGCCGGTCTGCTCGTCCTCGTTGTCCTGCGTCGTCGCGAACACCGCGGGAAGCTCGGTCAGAAGGAACTGGTTTTTCAAGTTCTCCGCAGTCTCCTGGAACCCCTCGTCCTTTTTCTTCTTATTCTTCTTTTTCTTTTTCTTCGACGGAATTATGATCTCGATGTAAGGCGTAGCATCGGCATCGTCCCCGCTCTTGGGACTGTGCAGCTTATATCTCACATCATAAAAAATCTCGTCCTTCGTCTCCGTCTTGATGGTAAATGACGGCTTGATCTCATCGGACTCGCCGAGAGATATTCTCATGAAGTCGTTGTCATTTTGCGAGCGTGCGAAGATGCCCGTGGAAATCTCCCCTGCCTCGTTAAACAGGATTCCCATTTTCGGGTATACCTTGTTCAGATAGATAATCTCATCCCGCTGCCACTGCACGATTTTCTTCTTGATAATCGTGTCGTTGATGTATTTTTCGTAGCGTTCCTTCCACTCGGCAACCGACTCGCGGCGATCTCTCGACTGCGTTCTGCGGCTGTATACCGAATTCACGGCTGACATAAACGGCATCGCAATCGTCATGGCGAGCATGGAGCTGTTGAATGCGGCGCTGTCGGAAAATTTGCCGATTACATACCGCATTCCGACCATACCGAAGGCGGTAATCAGCGGCGGCAGAAGTGTGTCGATCAATTTGCCCTTCTGCTCGGCCGGAAGATCGCCTGCCGGAAGAATATCAATCTCGGCCGGCTCAATGACATTCAGTCTTCGCGTACTGATATTGTACTCGAGCGTATTGGTATCGCGAAGAATATATGTCTTCTGCTTATCCTCGCTCCGGAAGAGCTGCGGAACACTCGTAATCACATCTCTGTCCGTAATGAGAATCTGGCTGGAGGTTACGATTCCGAGGCTGCTCAGCGGCATGTCGTAGTTCTTCTTTTTGGTTTTGTTTTCGTCCAGCTCATCAATGGATTCTTCGTTGACATCCAGCACTGCGTACCGCCCCATGATGGTATACAGAACCAGCACTTGGCTGCGCGTTTTGATATACCGTTCAAACGCAGAGTGGCACTCCTGCAATGTCAATGTTTCGCCGTTCGATTCCTCGTCGGACCTCTTCGCCATCTTCCCCAAACCATAGTAAACACCCTGAAAAAAAGCCTTCAGCGTGGTGTCCTTGATGACGAGAAAGGAAAATGTTCTGGCCAAAGTCCCGTTCTCTATTTTCACCGAAACCAGAATCTCATTGTTCTTCATTGTCTCACCTTAGTTTTGCCAATATCGTCTCCATCGCGGCGTTCACATCCAGAGAAGGAGTGAAAATCGATGGAACTGTAATTTCGTCGAGCTGCTGCGTCGGCTTCGTAAAATGAATCTCCGCTGCTGTCGGAACATCCGATATTCCGGGGTTCGCCGCCTCCGTCCCGATGCGAATTCGGGATGCAACGGCATCATAATCAATCTTATCTCCGCGGCCGGCCTGCGCGCGGGCAATCGTCGCGGTAACCTGCGACATCGCATTTTGCAGCGTATCGGAAGGCTTCATTGCATCGATTATCGTTTTGGTGACGGAATCATCAAACTCGGGAAGAATCACCGAACAAGCCTCCACCCTGACGGCGGGCGCCGCCTGATAGTCGACGGTCGGTGCAGCTGCAACAACACAGTCACATCCGGTCACCTCGAAATCCGATTCCGCAATATTCACATCCGCTGCCTTTGCCACCGGCACTGCCGCCACCGAAACTGCTCCCGCAGCAGGAACCGTGATTTCATCAATCTTCGGAGCTGCGACGGCAATCTCCGGAACCGTCGTCTCGAATATCGCATCTACCGGTGCAGGTACGGCACCGGTCGCAATGTGTACCCCGGCAACGCCGTTCACTTCATAACTGTCGATCGCTACATCGCCGATTGCGGGAGCTGCAATCTCCGGCTGATTTTCGACAGTAACCTGATACAACGGTTTCTCCGGATTGTCTGCAAATTTCATCGCAGCAATCGCTTCGGCGGTATTGGCTGCCACATCGATTACCGGAATACCGGCTGCGTGATACTCTTCAATCTTCACATCGCCGATCTGCGGCAGTACCACATCGGGCGATTCAATAATACCAAGAACAACGGTCTGCTCTCCGAGCTTTTCGGCTGCCGAACTCACGGAATCGGCTGAAATACGGTCTGTCGTGTCGCTCAACGCCGGCATGTCGGAGACGACATACGGGCCGATTTCCGCAGGTTTTACATCCGGCGCAACAACCTCGGGTTGCGTCTCTACCTGCACCCGGAACATTTCATCCTCCGTCGGAGCGGTGAATTTCGTCGCCGGCGCTGTAATTCCCGCTGCATCACGCAGCTCTTCGGAAATACTGCCAAGCTCATACGCTTCGATGGTCACATCCCCTGTCTGCGGGGCGGCAATCATTTTCTGCAGCGGAACTTCCGTCTTAAACTCCGCTTCCTCATACGACACCGCAGCCGGAGCATTCGTCTGTACCGGAGCAACCGCCTTGACGATGAACGGATCGGACTCTTCAATGCGAATATCGTCCGCTACCGCCGTTTTAATCTCCGGAACCTTCGCCGTAAACTTCCCCGGACGCACAAAACGGGTTCGCGATTCAACACTCCGCTTCACTCTGTCAGTTGCATTTAAGATTTCAACTCCGGCTTTCGTCTCTGCGGTAAACGCCTCTACCTTTATATTGCGAAATTCGGGCGAACCGATTTTTCGAATACGCTGTTTTCGGATTGCAGGTTTCGGCATTTGCACATTGTCCAGCTGCTCCAGCCGATCGACAAAAGCCTTTCTCTCCTGATACTCCTGATATGCCTGCAAATACGCCTTCCTCTCAGGCTCCCGAAGCACCGAAATCTCTTCTTGCGTTAATATTTTAAATGCCACTACAGTCACCCCCTTGAATACCAAAATGCAGCTCTGCCTGACAAACCAGCAATCACGCAGAGCCGCAACTGTTTTTTTGGGTTGGCTCAATCAGCCGTCTTACTTAGTACCCTCTCTGATGCTCTGAGCAATCTGAGCATCAACCTTCTCAAAGTTATCACGGTTCGCCTCAAGCAGAGAAGCCATACCGTTGATCATTCCCGGGATACCGCTTTCATTGCTCGTAACAAAGTCCTTGTAACTCTTGTCAAAGAGCTCAAGCAGTGCATCCTTAGCCTCGCCCTGCATGTCGGCAATCGCTGCCTTAAAGCTGCTTTCGAAAGTCTGACCTACATTAGCATACTGGCCGGCAAGACCCTTGATCGATTCAACAGCCGACTTCACACTCTCATTGATAATTCTGCAATTTGCCATTGTTCAATATCCTCCTTCACCGATTAGTTCGAAGTTCCGCCAGGATTCTTGTTAACCTGACCGAGCTGCTCGTCAACACCCTGATCCATACCCGGAATCTGTGCCTTAATCGCCTCGCAGATGTTTTTCAATCCGTCAAGCATCTGGAAAAGATTGGTGTTGATGTTCGGTTCGATGTTGTTCGTGTAGAAGGCCTTGAATCCTTCAGCTGCAGACCCGGAGAAACTCGCGGGAATCAAACCTTCAACCGTCTGCTTTAAGCTGTTGTTGAGCCCCTTAACGGATTCGCGATAATCCTCAATCGCCCGGAGAGCCTGCTCCAACATACTCAGTGTAACATTCACAGTTCCTGTTGTACCCATGTTAGGCATAACTTGTTACCTCCTATAATAAATTGCTTAATTCTTCAAAACCTGTAAAAACATCCTTGTAGTAACCACTCCCGATGATCTTATTTAAAGTATCGGATATATGCCCCACCACCAAAGACATATCCTCTACAGGTTTTAAAAGTACTGTTTTTGCTTCCAGCTGGAGTTCCTTGCCGGCCGGAGTGTTCATCGCGCCCACGAGCTCATTGTACATCGCAAGCAGCGTCTCCCGCAACGTGTTGGTGCGCGTCTTCAGATCATTCATCCGTTTCGCTGCGGAATTGAATTTTTCCTCGTCGACGACGAGGTCTTCACTTAACCATGCAGTCACTGCACATCACCTCCGTTTCGAGCTTCTTCAATCTGACTTCTCAACGGAGCTGCCATGTCCTCGGAAAGAATGCTGCACAGCGCCTCCGCCTCGTCGTATTCGCCGAGGTCAATATGGCATTGAACTCGGAAACTCATGGCCGTCATATCCGACGGATCCTTAATCATCTCGTTTCTGAGGTACTTCAGCAATCTGCGGTATTCCTCGTCGGCCTGGGCGTTACCCTCCGCCTTCAAAGCCTTCACCAGACTGTATTTGCCGATATACTTGCTCTGCGGATTGCCGCTGCTTGCAAGCCTCGAAGCGTATGCCTTGATATTGGCGGTATCGTTCGTAAGCGTGTACGCCGCAACATAAAGTCGATTGATGCGATCCAGCATATCCGGCGAATATGTTGCATTCTCGGAGGAGTCCAGTTTCCTCGTCTTCGGCTCTTCCGGTTCGGGAGTGACAACCGGCGTGATATTTTCCGCATCGGGATTGGATCTTCTCGCCTTGGCCGCCATCTCACGCCCCATCGCCTCAAGTCTCCGGTCGCCGTATTTGCGCCGAACCTCAGCGACAACGCGGTTAATCAGCTGCTCGCTCGGTCTGCCCTCGCTGATCAGCTCAAGCTCGGGAACCTCTTTCACGGAAAATCCCAGATTGTATGACTGAATCGGATTCTCCGCTGCATTTAAGCACTTGAGCGCCATGTCTCCGTTTTCCATCTGTACATACACATCGGCAGCTGTCACATAGCTTTCGATGACATCGCCTACCTTAGGCGACAGAACACAGAGTCCCTGGAAAATCTTGTCAATCGCATTGGTCAGATAAGTCCGGTCATGCTCCATATGGTAGCGAGCCACCTCGTACGGCACCCAATCCAGGAAAACATCCTTGGACGGCTTCGCAAACCGCTCCGCGCGATCCAGCTCCTTCTCCGCCTCATCCAGTCTTTCTTCCTGAAGAAGAATGTTAAATGCGATTCGGTATCCGAGATATTCGGTCGGCGCCAGAAGTTTCATCTGGTTGGCGACCTCAATTCCCGCGGAGGTATCTCCGCTCATGCTGTAGCTGAGCGCCTTCCGCTGCAAAATGTCCATATCGATACCGATAATTCTCTCAGCCTTGGTAAAATTGAGAATGGCGTCATCATAGCGCTGCAACTCGAAGCAGACCATCGCCATTATCTTGTAGAGCTGACCGACCACATTCGGCGAGCAGCCTACCTCGTCAGCCTTCGCAAACATTTCCAAAGCTTTCGCCTGCTGGTTGTCCGAAGCGTAGGCATAGGCGAGATTGAAATACCGATCTCCGTTATTTGAGTCATACTCAATCGCCTTCTTGTAATTGCCGATGGCTGAACTGTAATCCGCCTTCGACATATATGCGTTGGCCGCACACTGGTATGCGTCGGCGCTGTTCGCATTCTCCGCCAAAGCCAGTTTTGCGAGTCTCAGCGACTCATCGTATTTGCCCTGCATAAAGGCAAGTTGCGAGTCGGCAATATACTCCTCCAAACTTAAACCCACAATGACATCCTCCCTTTATCCATTATAGTTTCATCAGCGGTGACAGGATTTCCCAATACACTTCCATATCACCGGCCTCAAGATTCTCAACATTGTCCTTGCCGCCCATGAAAAGAGGCACTTTGTACCCGACACACTCGTCATGCTTCAGTTCATAGTTATCGTTCTGCTCCAGCCATGATCTGTAAAACGCTCCGGCAAGAACATCATCCGAATCCTCGGCAACATCATACTCGTGAAAATCCTCAATATCGTCGGGAACCGAGAAAATCTGCCCTGTCCCCGGCTCGAGCATCACGACATTGCCGCCGGCCACATTGAGAGCAAACACACGACCCAGCCAGTCGTATCCGAAGATACGGATTTTTCCCTTCGCCTGAGGAAATGCTTCCTCGACAATTCCGGTCCATTTGTCAATCTCGCCAGAAGCAAAAATCCGGTACAGCCCGTTGTAGAAGGTGGCTCCATCCACGAGAGCGAAAAAGTCGTCAACGGAGTTAACCTCTTTTTCTTCCAAGCCCACACTCTTCAAAAAGTTTTCAAACATGAAAATAATCTCCTTTTTTTACACCATATAGAAATTGCGGAACACAGCGCCAACAGGAAGATCCTTTATAGCAATCTGAATCTGCTTGCCTAAGCTTCTGTTGACGCTCTTGTCCAGTTTCCACATGTTGGACGGGGCATCTTTACCGTTCAACTGCAAGTCAACCAGATGGTCTACATCATACGCGGAATCCAACTGGTTATCCACGCGCCATTTTGCAGTATTAGATCCGTCGCGCTGGATTTTGTTCGGATCTATTTTTTGCGTATCGGCCTTCGAAAGAGCCTCGCACTTTTGTCTTGCAGCTGCCTTTTGTTCTTCGCTCCATCCTTCTTTGTACTTCATTTCACAATCATAAGTGCCGTCTTCATTCAATATTACCCGGCAGTTTGCATTGTGTACCAGGATGGAGCTTGTGCCGACATAATAAGTATGGTTATCTTCAACCTTAAAATTATATACAGGTCTGGTTTCGTCATGCAAAACTTCGTGGAATAAGTTCTCAACAAGCAAAACCTCTCCGCGGTTATTAATCAGTTCTGCGCCGATCCAAAGGTTCTCCGCACTGACATATCCCTTGTCCTTGATATAGAACGGATGATCATGAGTAGAAATAATAATCTCACCGTTGACTGTAACGCGAACAAAATCAAATGCGCGGCTGACGAATGTCTCGCGGATTGGTTTCAAGGAAACTTCCAAAGTTTCCGAATCCGCAGAATATACCATATCGCCGGCCTTCAACTCTTCGATAGCTCTCAGACCGTTCATCGTCAAAATGAGCGTGCCGGCAACGAAGCACTGCATCGTCGAGGCCATGCCGCCGGTGAATGCCGCAACGGCGGAAACGCCGAACTGGAATACATTGTAAGCTGTACTCTCATGAAGTTTTGCATTGAGGGCTGCGATATGACCCGAGCCGAACATGCCGTCGAGCATTGCAATGGTATCGAATGCACCCATAGCCTGGCTCATCACCTTTGTGACAGCAGCCGTGCCCTTGATGAATTGTCCGAACTTGGACATACAGCTGACACATTTGCCGGCCGCCTGACCCAACACGCCGAGACCTGCCATCGCGCCGCCCATGATAGCGCCGCTTATTGCTCCCGAGAAGGCTCCGTCCTCAAATCCCTTCAGGAAGGAGC
>CADBXF010000027.1 GCA_902798585.1 uncultured Lachnospiraceae bacterium | reverse complement strand
CTCTCCGCACAAAGCTGGAGACCACCTCGGGACTCTACCCGAACTACACGGATTTCGGGTCCCCTGTCGAGCATCCGGACAGCTGGGTTCCCTCCTGGGTGACTCTGCCGTACGACACCGTTGTTGATTACGACAGCGACAACATCTTCGGCCTTCCGGACAGTTCGCATGACGATGACGAAATCCTTTGGCTCTTCAGGGGAGACATTTCGGACGAGGCTCTTGCTTCCGACCCCGTCGTTTACGATCCGGAGAGCATTTATTACCACAACTACCGGTACCAGACCTGGAAGGACGGGCTGCTTGTCAAGGATTATCGCGGGGAAGGCGACGCAATGATCACCGAATACAAGTATGATTCGGGCAAGCGTCTTACGGAAGAGACCTATGTCAATTTCGCCGAGGGCAAGACCGTGACCTACGCCTACGATACGAACGGCCGCCTCACGGGGCGCGAGCGCAAATACTTCTGCACCGACACGGCAACCGGCGAGGAAACCTTCACCACGACAACCTACCGGTACACCTACAGCGGCAACAGCCTTTCCGGCATGACCGCAACCGCAGTTATGAACCACGGAGAAGGCACCTCCGACATGAAGGTCAGCACGACCTCCCTCTCCGTATACAAGCCGTAATAAAACGCCGCGCTGTGCGCATCTGAGCAACGCAACGAACACAAACACCCGAAGCAGCAATGTTTCGGGTGTTTTTTCGTTGCAAAACCGGGGTCCACAAGAGTATAATGGCATCAGGAACCGCCCTTGCGGCAGAAAGGACGCACGAATGTATTACCAGATAAAAAACACGCTGACGGAATGCAGCTCAACCGATATTACCAACCGGAAATTTCCCTATGTCGCCGTCGTCTCTTACGAGGAGTTCGAGGAGCGGAAGGATCTCTTCGATATGGGTATCGACCTGGACCTCGAGGCGGAACCGGACAACATCACGGATATTCAGGTGAACTACGATTCTCTGACGGGGTGCTTTGCCATTCCCGATTTTACGAGCATTGAGAGCCCGCCCCACACATTTGATTTTGCGATTGACGAGCGCGGCATCGTCATTCTCGATGACGACGGCACGGCGCAGCAGATTCTCAACCGCATTCAGGCGAGCAAGCGCTGGAAGTTCCCGTCCTTAGAGCGGTTCCTCTACGACTTTTTGGAGGGCATCGTCTCGGGCGACCTTATCACCCTCGAAAAATACGAAAAAGAGATGGACCTGATGGAGGACCGCATCCTCGCCGGCGAGCTTGACGGCATCATGGAGCGCCTCGTGGACATCCGCAGCGAACTTCTCGACCTGCGCACGCACTATGAGCAGTTGATTGACCTCGGACAGGAGCTGGAGGAAAATGAAAACGCCTTTTTCTCCTCGAAGAACCTTCGTTTCTTCCGCCTCTTCATCGAACGGGCGGAACGCCTTCAGTCAAATGTGACCGCGCTTCGCGAGCACACGATGCAGGTGCGCGACCTCTATCACTCGCAGCTCGAGGTCAAGCAGAACCGCAAAATGTCCTTCTTAACCATCATCGCAACAATCTTCACGCCGCTTACGCTGATCACCGGCTGGTACGGCATGAATTTTACGCATATGCCCGAGCTCGACTCTCCGTACGCCTATCCGATTGTCGCGGTCGTGTGCCTTGCGATTGTCGCAACCTGTCTGATTATTCTCAAAAAGAAAAAATGGTTCTGACCGGCACCGGTCACGCCTCTCCCTGCGGCGCAGGAACATTCCTGCGCCGTTTTTTATTTTTCCTCCAGAAAATTATTGACAAACGATAATTTCAATGCTATCATCGAATTATCGATTAACGATAATTTTTTGTGTGGGGGAGGTTTTTATGAACAAAAAACTCAAACTACTGATTCTGTGCGGACTTCCGCTGCTGACTCTGGCGTGCTATCTTCTGGCGAAACCGGTTCCGTCGCTGATTCCCGCCGTGCTTGCCTTTCCGTTCCGTCAGATTGTGATGCTTACACGATTTCTGGCCGGGAAAGGAGCTGTCGGCAACGGCCTTGCGATTAGTATCATCGCCGTGTCTGCCGCTGTTCCGTCTTTGTTTGCCCTTCGCTCGGAAAGAACCCGCAATACGCGCCCCGAAAGAGTTGTTCTCTGTCTTCTGTCCGTGGCGATTGCCGGTGTTCTGTACACGAGCAGCCGTCTGAATTCCGACGGGCCGCGCACCGTTGTGAGCTGGGGCAACCGTTCTATTTCGCTCTCCATCTTTGCCTTCGGTGTCATTACAATCTGGGCAATCGTGCTATTGTATCTTGTTCTTGTTCTTGTCCGCAAGGTTCGTTCCGGCGAACCGAAACTCTTGCTGCGGTATTTTCGCGGACTTTTAGTTGTCAGCTGTGCGCTTCTCACGCTTTCCGCATCTGCCTCATTTCTCGATGCCTTCGGACTGCTCGCAAAATTCGAATCGCGAAATGCCGATGCCTTTATCGGGTTCTTCGTAAAATTTCTCAGAATCCTCCCGGGAATTTTCACGATTCTTGTGATTCTCAAAGCGCTTCGGTATTTTTCTGCTTCGGAGGAATCCGCATTTTCCGATTCCGGAAAAAAGCTGTGCCGCATGTGTTGTATATCCCTGGCTGCATCCACGGCGATTTCGGCAATCGCCAACATCGTTCTTTACATCGCGTTTCGTGTCTCCGCTTCCGCGGAGTTGTCTCCCGGGTTTAAGCTGGAGCTCCCTCTGTACCCGATGGTCTGCGTCTTCGCCGTTCTGCTCTATGTCCGCATCGCGGAGGAAAAGCGGAAGCTACAGGAAGACAACAGCCTGTTCATTTAGGGAGGAAACATCATGGCAATTTTAGTTCATCTGGAAGAAATACTGAAAGCACGCGGCATGACTTCCAAGGAATTATGCGCAAAAATCGGAATCACAGAGGCCAACATGTCCATTTTGCGAAGCGGCAAAGCCAAAGGTATCCGGTTTGAGACGATTAATAAAATCTGCTACTATCTGCAGTGTGATGTGGGAGACATACTGAAATTCGACGGAAATTTGGAGGTGGAAAATGAAGATTAAACATATAATTGCAGTACTCTGCTGCCTTGCAGCGGCCGCGTTCGTGCTCGGCGTTACCGGCGTGATTGATCTGCGCCCTTCCGAGCCTTTGCGAAGCGTTGAGGAATGTCCCCGCCTGATCGGCGTCCTGATTACGAGACAGCCTCTCTTCACTGACGACCTGCAGATTGATGAGGAAGCGGCAGCACATCCGACTTATTCGCGCTCCGCTGTTCTGGAAAACGGCGTCCGCAGATATTATGCAACTCTGAAAACTTCTTCGGAGAAGGACGAAAGCGGCAGAGAATATCCCGTGGATTCCTTCGTCTTCGAGGGCGTTTCGGGCCTTCCGTTTTTCGTTCCCACGCGTCTTTCCGGTCTGCATTCCGACCACCCCGTGAGTCAGCAGATTGACCCGGCGATTTTTGCGCAATCACTCCATGTCTGGGGTTTTGAAAAGTCTGTAAATCCGGTATCGCTTGACGGAGTTCTTCACCTGAATCGGGAGCTTTTCTTCGCGCCGGAGAACGCCGATGCTGCCGACCGATTGCTCTTCTTTAATCCGGTGTTTGAAACTCCTTCCGGCGAGGTATATGCGGAAGCCGCCATGGGTGAAGTCCTTTCGTCATATGAGTCAACCGTAACCGTAGAATATCATGAAACCTGCAATCTCTTCGAACCGACGCCCATCCGCACAACTTCGTTTTTAACCAAGTGCTCCGGTTCCTCCGTGTCCCTCACGCCGGACCGTTCGGGCGAACCCGGTTCCGAGAGCGACATTCCTCTCTCCGAGGTATCTGTCACTCTGAAATTCCGATATCCTACAGCGCTTGCCATAATCAATCATTACGGCACGGACGGCGCGCTGATTCGCAGAGAGGAGTATGCTTCGTCCGACATTCCGGATGAAATTGCAGCCGCGCCCGGCGCAGTTTCCGTCGTCGTCGAACTGGTCGAGACCGTTCGCCCCGGGGAGCAGACCGCGGAACGCGTTCTGCTCACTCCGGACAACGAAAAGCCATCCTTCTTCACCTCATACCGGGACGGTGAAAACGGAACCGTTCACAGGCATCGGACTGTAGTAAAATGGCAATAGACACGCACAAGGACCCGCGGAAAGATTCCGCGGGTCCTTTTTCATTGCCGGGTTATTTCATTCAGTTCTCTGCTGTCCCGTAGTCGAAACGGCACAGATTTCCGTTTTGATTGAGGTAGTAGATGCTCTTTGTGGCGCGGTCCATCGCGACATATTTTCCGTCCCAGAGAGGCTCGAAGCGCGTGTCCTTCGCCTCGAAGGAGTACTTCCTGCGGGCATCCTCCCCGGCGCCGGCGACATCGAATTTCGCAGCGTTGAAGCCGTCGCGGTTCTGGCGCAGCTCATCGGTGAACAGGAAGTATGCAAGGGCGGGCGCCCGCTCGCCGGTTTCGCCCCAGGTCGGGTCGACCAGGTAGCCCTTGCCGTCGATGGTGACATACACCCACGCATGGGAATCGGCGCCGTAGGTGAGGCTCGGTCCGCCGGACTCCTCGGCCTTCACGCCGCATTGCAGCAGCAGATATTGATACAGGCACGCAAACTCATTGCAGATGCCTGTTTTTTCCATGAGAATCCGATAGCCGCCCTGGCGATCCATCCACTCGGTGCAGTGGGCAAGCATCTCGTAGTCGTAGGTCGCATACTCCGTCAGAAACTCATACAGCGCAAGAGCCTTCTCCATTTCCGTATAATCGTCGCCGACAGCGTCGTTGACGATGTCGATGATTTTCTTCTCAAACTCCTGCACCTTCGCGGCAAATTCTTCCTTCGGAATCTTGTATGTAATCTCTCCCTTGCCGTCCCGGTAATCGCCCGCAAAGGTGTACTCCGGTCCGACAGGGTAGAAGAAATGTCCGAGTCTTCCCATGCACCACCACATGGTGTCAAGGTCGGGGCAGGCAAACCAATCCTCGCCGGCACGCGCTGCATCCACATAGTTGAAGAGCGCCTGACGGCGCGCCTCCCCGTACTCCTTCGTGTAAAACTCGGAAAATACATGCGGGTTGAACTCATAGTGCCCGTTCGTGTTGTTGCGCATATTTTCCGGATGGATTGTCTCTGCGGAAGCAGGGAACAATTCGGGATTGTTGCGCCGCGCGAGAATGAATTTGCCGGCGAAATCATACTCATAGAGAATCTCCTTGAGCGTCTCCGCAGAACCATCGTCCGTGAGCGGCTCCGTCGTTATCACAATCCCCTCAGCCGCCGCCATGTCGAGCAGCTCGTTCATGGCCTTCCCCGGCTCCGCCTTCGAAAAATCGCAAAATCCCGCAATCGGCGTTTCCTCCTGCGGAATCCACAGAAGCACCTCCACGCTCGTGTCGGGGTGTGCTGCAACGAAAATAACGCAGTTATCGCCTATGATTTCGTCCGCACGCAGGCTGACCTTCTCGGAAAATGCGCTCTCCGGGAGAGCTTCGGACACCGTTCCCTTCTCGAGATTGTACAGACGGAAGTCACGGCCCTCGGATTCCCCGTCGGTGACATAATCCCCGCGGCCGACCATCCTCATGCCGTTCAGAGTTTCTTTTATCTCGCGGATTCTTGCCATCGGGAACACAATCGCCTCACGCGGCTTGCCCAGTTCATGCAGATACCAGGTCGCCGGAAGCGAATCGTCTACACAGAAATCCCAGCCGTAGGGATTTTTCAGTGCGATATCCTCGGTGTTCAGGCCGGAAGGCTCCTCGCCTACGGCCGTCCCGTCGCCGGTCTTTGACAGATAGAGACATGTTTGTTCGTAGTCGATGTTCGTCGCGGAGAAGCACCATTTTCCGTCTGCCTCGCCGAGATAGCGGACCATATACAGATTCTCCGGGTAAGTGTACTTCCGGATCTCTGTCATCGTGTTATCATACAGATGGATTACCTGATTCTGCACATCCTCCATCAGGAAGGAGCCGTCCTGAAAAAGCGTTGTGACACCGACAGGGTATCCCGGCTCAAAACGCCGGAAATCACTGCTCTGCAGCGGCTTCGCCAGCACATAGGTCGTTGTCACCGGCGTCTCTCCCGTCCCGTCGTCCGGATTGTCCGAGACATTGAACAGCGCATATTCACCCGCAACCTGCACGCAGAAGCAGCTTTTACCGACTCCCGCTTCGGCGATCGGCAGCCGGTATACATTCCCGTCTCCGATTGCTTCATAGGTCGCTTTCACAAAGCTGACGGTTGGCGTCGGTGTCGCCGGAACCGGCGTTGCGGTTGCCGCAGGCGTTCCGGTCACGGTCACCGCGGTATCATTTTGCTTCTTATCCTTGCCGCATCCGGCAGTTACAACAGCACAAAGGAGCAGGAGCAACACAATAAGCGCTGCCCTTGCACCCGCACCCCGGGTATTTTTCGTATTCATATTTTACTCCCCCTTCTACTGCGCATTCGCGGGCTCATAGCAAAAAGCATGAAGCACATTGAATTCGTCGAGGTAGATTACATTCTTGTTGACGCGGTCCATTCCGATATATCTTCCGTTCCACAAAGCCTCATAACGGGTGTCGGTGGCGCTGTACTCCGGCCTGGTCTTGCGGTTCACCTCGTCGGTACCGACCATCGTGAACGCGTCAATCGGGAAATAGTCGCGGTCGGCGCGCTTTGCATCGGTGAACAGGAAATACGCAAGCGGCGTCATTCCGCCGTTCGCAAGACCCCAGGTAGCGTCGATATGGTAAGGCTTTCCGTCGAGCATGATAATCGTCCATGCGTGCGACTCTTTGGAGTTGGTGTTCCAGCCCTCCTGCTCCTCGGTCTCAACACCCAGCTGCCCCAGCAGATAGTTGTACACACCCGCAATCTCCCAGCAGATACCGAGGCGCTCGGTCGTGCAGCGATACAGATTGCCTCTGCTCCACCACGAAGGATCGTCGATGTGAGAATACAGCTCGTAATCGTAGGTCCAATGCTGCGTAATGTACTCATACAGGCCGAGGGCCTTCTCAAAATCAGTGTAGTCATCGCTGACGGATTCGTCGAGGATTCCGCACACCGTCTCTTCGAAGTCCTTTATAATCTTCTGTACTTCTTCAATCGGGCGGGTGTACTTGATATACCCTCTTCCGTCCTTCCAGCACTCCTGATTTCCGGGATCGAAATCAACCTCGATGCACTGCACTGCGACCGGCCAGAACCAGGTGGCAAAGCGACCGGTTCCCCACGCATAGGCGCCGCGGTCGGCACATTCGAACGAATCCTCACCGGCGTACATCGCATCAATCAGGTTGAACAACGCCTGCTCTTTCGCCTCGCCGTAATACTCCGTATTCATGCGGGAGCAGATATGTCTCTTAAACTCCGCATGCCCGCGCTCGTGGCCCTGATTGTTCTCAAGATAAATGGCAATTCCCTTCTCGTCCTTGGGGAACTCGGCAGGGTTGTCCGCAACGCCGCGTGCAACGCGGTTCATCAAATCGATTCTCTGCATAACCGAGATGTCGCTGACAGTCTCCCCGGTCTTCTGCCCGTTCGGGGTGTACGAAATTCCGTACGCCTCCCCGTAGGTCTTGCAAAGCTCGGCGAAACACTCCTCCGGCGTCTGCTTCGTCAAATCGAAAAATCCAGCGAGAGGCGCCGTGCTCTCACCGCTCAAATCCCACAGAAGAAGTTCCTGGGTATCGTTTGTAAGATTTGCCCGCGCCACAGCGCAGGTCCGGTTTCGCATGCCGAGGATATTAAACCGGTCACACTCCGTAATCTCCTGCGAGGTGAGCTCGCCGAGAATCGTGCGGGTCTTAATATCGTACACGCGGGATCCGCCGGGCTCCGAGCGGGTGTAGTCCGTCTCGAATTTTCCGAGCAGATAGCCGCGCACGCACAGCAGATCTCCGTCGTGGAAGCTGACATCCTCATAGCGGTAATGCTTCGGGAAGGTAATCCAGCGGCCGTCCTGCGAGTAATCATGCAAAAACCAGGTGTCGCTCGCAGAGTGGTAGAACATGTCGCCCGCAACAATCAGGTACGGGTTTATCTCGCCGACGCCGATGTTGTACAGGTTCTCCGTAACCACCGTTGCGGCGCCGCTTGTGCTGTCCGCGCAGATTACTACATCGGAGGAGAACTCATCCGGCTCCATACCGCGGAAATACTCCTTGCCGTTGCTTCCGCCCATATGCTGGTACAGATAGCGTCCCTTGCCGATGTCGAAGGTCTTCTCGTCCTTTCCGCTCCGGTCCGCATAGCGAAGGATTCCCGCCTCCGTGTTGCAGATCCACATATGGCCGTCCTCCGTAAAATCAATCACCGCAGGCCTCGCCCCCTCCGGGACTATTGCAGCAACCTCACGGAAGGCGCTGTCGCACACATGCACGGTTTCGCTGACGCTCTCCACGAGAAATACGGTTCCGTCCGGAATTACGCGAATCTTATGCACCGGATATCCCGGATTAAACGATGCCGTCTCCCCGGAAAATGCCGGGCGCAGCAAAAGAAGCTCCCCCCACTCCGGGCCGGGGATATCCTCGCCGGGTTTGTAGGTCTGAAGGAGAACATACTCCCCGCCGACCGAACCTTCGGTGACGGTCGCTCCGTCCGCAAGCTCCGCAACAGGAACGCGGTACACATTGTCCGTGCCGGCCTTCTCGTACGACTTCCAGGGCTCCGGCGTAGGCGTCGGAGTCGGCGTCGCAGTTGCGGTCGGGGTGGCCGTCACGGTCTTATTTTCCTCTTTTTTCCCGGAATCCCTGCCGCATCCGGCCAGGCATCCGAAGCACAACAAAAAGGCCAGCACAAGAATGCCGACCCGATGTTTGGTCGATCTCATATTCGTCTGTAACATAACTATCTTTATTCGCGCCCCCCAGCGCGAATCTCCTTTCGAATTGTGTTGCAATTTCTGTTTCCCGAAAACCCGCAATCCTTCTCTCGCATTTCTCCCCCGAAAAATGCGTCATTTTCCGTCTTCACAACGGTTGTCCGGGTTGTGTGCGGCTCACTCCTTGCCCTCTGCCGTGCCCAATGCGTCCTTATATACTGCGTACGCGCCCGAGGCGTTCCACAAAAGCCATCCGGTATAGCCTGCGTCATAAGTTCCGCGAATCTGGTCGTCCATCTCTTTCGCGCCGTACTCGATATGCCCCTTCACCCAGGATGCGGTAAATGCCTGAAGCCACGGTCGCACTTCGGCACACCGCCCCTTCGCCATGTTGGGCGCAAGAATCTTCTTCGAGTCAAGCATCGCATTGTAGATCAGCTCGTACGGAAATGCATCCGGCACCTTCAGGTTGTAGTAACCGTTGCCGTAATGGGACGGGTACACCATAGGGCAGATGTAATCGATATAGCTGCACATGTCCGCATAGTTCTGACCTACGGCGGCGGCGTCCATCTCGCTGCTCAAAACGACGCCGAATACATCGACGGAGACAAATACGCCGAGCGGCTTTAACTGCTCGCTCAGGTAGCGGACAAATCCGGTGATGGCACCCTCCTTGTTCTCCTTCGTGAGCTCCACGCCGTAATCGGCTTCCTTCACCTTGCTGTCGGTCGAGAATCGGCAGTAGTCGAAATTAACTTCGTCAAATCCCATCCGCGCCGCCTCGCGCCCGAACTCCGCCAGGAACTCCCATACATCGTGGTTGAACGGATTCATCCAGGTGTACCCGGACTTGTCCTTCATGATTGAGCCGTCCGGCATGTGCACGGCAAATTCCGGTGTCTTCCGGACGGTCCAGATGTCGCGGAAGCATACAACCCGCGCGATGCAGTAGATGTTCTTCGCCTTGAGCTTGGCCAGAAGCGCCGGCAGATTCTGAATCAGGATGTGGTTCGTGTTGCCCTTCTCGTTCAGAAGAGGCGACTCCACCTTCACCGTGATGGAGCCGTCGTCGTTCTTGATGTCGAAGACGACCGCGTTAATCTCGGTAGTGTCAATCAGATTCATAATCTCGTCGAACTTCTTGTTCAGCACTTCCGCCGTCAGATACAATCCTTTGATGTTCCTGCGCACACGGGTGTCATCAAAGTCCTCCATCCATACATCGTCCGGCGTCAAATCCCTGGTATACCGCTCCGTGTACAGCTCGTAAGGCATCGCAAGCGATGTCTCCTCCCCCCGGAGGTCTGTCACTTTCACGGTCGGTGTCGGTGTGGGCAAAACGATGGTTTTCTTCTCGGTTTTCGCGACCTTCGTAAAGCCGACAAAGCCTGCGGCGGCACACAGAAGAAGACACACCAGCGCGCAAACCAGCTGCCGCTGCCGTCTCGCTCTTCCCGTCCCCGACCTTCTGCTGGCGGTCGAAGCCTTCGCATACCGATTCTTTTTCTTCATCGTTCTCCCTCTTTCGGGCGTATCCCGTCATCTCCGGCCGGGTACTTCTTCTGTCTCTGCGTGTCCGCCTGCGCGGTTATTTTCCGGGCATTTCTTCCTCACCCGTACTCACTGCGGCGTCCGATTCCGCGCCCGTGACCTCCGGCTTCGTCGGACCCGCAAAAGGATCCAGCTCCGGATGCACGCGGCGGAACGACGAAATCATCAGCCATCCGACAATGGGAAATGCCACCATTCCGAAGATACCGGTCTTGAAAAGCGCCGCCCCGTCCTTTAAAAAAGCTCCGACGAAAGTGCATACAATCGAAGCAAAAACCAAAATCAAAGTAATAATCGCCACTGCAATCGGGAATTTCTTCTTCATATCGAACCTCCCTGTTTTCATGCGCCCGGGAATTCATCATTGTCACCCGGATCGGTTCTGTGCTACAATAGTCCTGCGAAAAATGCAGAAGAAAGCAGGTGAACCGATGTTACCACAAGATCCGGCCATGCTCGTCAGTGTCCTCAATCTGCGGATGCGGGACTTCGATCTGACGCTCGACGATATCTGTGAAGAGGAGGATGTCTCCGAGGAGGAGCTCCTTCAGACACTCGCCGGGGCAGGATATCGCTACGATGCGGAAAATCGCTGTTTCCGTTGATTTTCCGACCTAACAACCCACTGTGTAAAGTGTATCATATACTCCCGATTTGGTCAAGGGAGGAAGTCAGGGAAACGCCATGAATTCACCGATAAAATACCTTTATAAAGGCGGCTCCGGAGAGATTGTCGTGAAGCGTTCCCGCTTCCTTGCGACGCTTACTCCCGTCGCCTCGGAAGAGGAGGCTTCGGCCTTCATTGAAGCGCAGAAAAAACTCTACTGGGACGCCCGTCACAACTGTCAGGCAACGGTAATCGGCGACAACGCGGAGTTCACGCGCTGCAGCGATGACGGGGAGCCTCCGCACACCGCCGGCCGGCCGATGCTCGACATTCTTCTCCACGAGGAGATTCGCAATGTCTGTGTCGTCGTGACGCGCTATTTCGGCGGCATTTTGCTCGGGACGGGAGGCCTTGTCCGCGCGTATCAGGACGCCGTCACGGAAGGGCTGAAAAACTGCGTCATTGCGCAGAAGCAGCGCGCCGTCCCCGTGACCGTCCGCACCGATTATACCGGAATCGGACGAATCCAGCACCGCACCGCGGAGGCCGGGTATCCGTCCCTCTCTGTCGATTACACGGACATCGTGACCGCCGTCTGGCTTGTCCCGGCGGAGGAATGCGATGCGTTCCGCGCCGCGGTTCACGACGCAACCCAGGGCCGGGCGGAGGTCTCCTTCGGCGATTCCGTATGGTATTCGTCCGTTGACGGCGGACCCGTAACACTTATTTAACATAGCGTTCGGTTTACAAAAACGGCTCTTCGTGCTACAATGACAGGGCGGAAGCGCCATTTTCCGGATCTGCTTCCGCAATTCATGCGCAATTCACCAACCTATTGTCTTCCGTTGGGGGAACGGAGAAAGGGAACAGAGGAAACTTATGAACTTCAGTCATTACAACATTGTCAAAAAGCAGCGCGAGCTGAAATCGCCGTCCCGGCGTATCTTCAGTCTGCTCCGCCTGTGGTTGTTCCGCCTGGCCATCGTCGCGATGGCTTTCGCAATGGTGGTCGGAAGCTTCGGTGCCTACGGCGCATACAAAGGTCTGATTGATACGGCGCCGAGCATTGACAGCATCAGCGTCAACCCCGAGCTCTTCGCGTCCGTGATTCTCGACTCGGACGGCAACAAGATTGTCGAGCTCGTCGGCGCGGGAACCAGCCGTGAATATGCTCCGATTGCAGAGATTCCGGAGGATGTCCGCAACTGCTTCATCGCCATGGAGGACGAGCGTTTCTACGAACACAAGGGCGTCGATATCGCCGGTATTTTCCGTGCCGCATTTTCCGTTGTGAAGGAAGGCAGCCTCGGCTACGGCGCGAGTACGATTACCCAGCAGCTTCTCAAGAACCAGGTGTTCGGCGGCGGTAAGGAAAAAAGCTCCGTCGACAAGATTGTGCGTAAGGTGCAGGAGCAGTATCTCGCCGTGCGCCTTGAGGACCGCCTGGACAAGGACACCATCCTCGAATACTATCTCAACACGATCAATCTCGGCAACGGCGCCTACGGCATCGCAAGCGCGTCGCAGAAATACTTCGGAAAGACCGTCGGCGAACTGACCATCTCCGAGGCCGCTGTCATCGCGCCGGTTGCCTATTCTCCCACCCTGCTGAATCCGCTTCGCGACGAGGAGCGCAACCGCGATCGCCGCAAGGGTTGTCTCGACAACCTTTTAAACGCCGGCTTCTGTGACCAGGCCGCTTACGACGCTGCGATAGAGGACACCGACGCCGTTTACGACCGGCTCCGCCAGTACGCCGATGCGACCAAGAGCACGGAGCAGGCAGAGTTTTCCTACTTCGTCGACGAGCTGATTGACCAGCTGATTATCGACCTGAAAGCTAAGGGCTACAACGATTCGACCGCGACCTCGCTTCTGTACACCGGCGGCCTGACGATCAACACGACGCAGGACACGGAGATTCAGAATATCATGGACGGGTATTTTACGGATGAATCCTACTTCCCGCAGGTGAAGAAGAGCTCCGGCAAGGCCGCTGCTTACTGGGAACTCCGCAAGGACTACGCATTTTCCATCGTCGGGCAGGACAACAAGACAAGCAAGCATTACCACCTGAATGACCTTCTGGATTACTACCAGAATTACGAGGACAACGACCAGACCTTTTACCACGAATCCGGTCGGCGCGGCATCAATGTTTACACCTCCGACAAGGAAAAATTCCAGGAGCTGATTACCGCCTTTGAGAAAGATGCCGTTGAGCTCTTCGAGGCGGAGCACCCCGATCTCAAGCATACGGAGACGCGTACCTCCAACAACTTCACCATCCAGCCGCAGTGCGCGATGGTTATCATGGACCAGACCAACGGCGCAGTCGTTGCCCAGTACGGCGGTCGCGGCGTCAAGACCGGAAACCGTGTCCTGAACCGCGCCAGCGATGCTTACCGTCAGGCCGGTTCGACATTCAAGGTTGTCGCCTCCTTCCTGCCGGCGATTGACACCGGAAACTTCACTCTGGCAAGCGTCTTCGACGACGCTTACTACCAGTATCCCGGCCGTTCGGAGATTGTCCACAGCTGGTACTCCGGATACAAAGGTCTCTCGACCATCCGGGAAGGTATCTACGACTCCCGTAACTGCGTGGCGGTTCGCTGCTGTCAGGCGGTGACGGCAACCGTGGCGGTCAACTATCTTCTGAAGCTCGGCTTCTCCCGTATCGATACCGACGGCAGCGACGGCAAATCCGACTACAATGTCGCTATCGCACTCGGCGGTCTGACCAACGGTGTCACCGTATTGGAGATGACGGCGGCATATGCTGCAATCGCCAACGGCGGAAACTATATCAAGCCCCGCTATTACGATACCGTACTCGACCATGAAGGAAACACTCTTCTGGATAACACAACACCGTTAAAGCAGCGCGCGATGAAGGCTACCACTTCGTACCTTCTGACAAGCGCTTTGTATGATACCGTGCGGATGGGTACCGGAAAAACCTGCGAATTCAATGTTAACAATATTCCCGTAGCCGGCAAGACCGGTACCGCGAAGACCAACTACGATTTGTGGTTCGCCGGATTCACGCCGTACTACACCGCGTCTGTCTGGTCCGGATACGACAACAACTTCGAGCAGAAAGATTCAACGAACTATTCCCGAAAATTGTGGAAATACGTCATGGAATCCGTCCACAAAGCGAAGAACTGCCAGTACGCTTCATTCCCGCGACCGAGCGGAATTGTCGGCGCAAGAATCTGCACCAAGTGCGGCAAACTCGCCGTCGACGGTCTGTGTGATAAGTACGAGGGCGGCAACTGCGTCAAGGATGAACTTTTTGCCGCAGGAACAGCTCCCACGCAAAAATGCGACTGCCACGAGAAACTTGCCGTCTGTGCGGACACCGGACTTCTGGCAACGGACGAATGTCCGAACCCGGAGATCAAGGTCTTCCTGATCAAGGTGGAGCCGAAGGATTCGCTTGACCACGGCGGAACCAACGATACCGAGTTTATCTTCCCCGAGGAGAAGCGCAAATACTGTACGGTTCATGAAGGTCACAACCCGATTGATCCCGACAAACCGCTCCCGACGAAGACTCCGACACCGACACCTGCACCGCCCGACAGCGGTGATACGGAGAACTGATATGACGAACTCCAAACACAGGAAAGAGGCGTCCAAGACGCCAACCAATTGTGATTATTGCATGTACTACGAATATGACGAGGATTACGAGTGCTACACCTGCAGCAAGGACCTCGACGAGGACGACATGGCGCACTTCATGAGCGGACGCTCCTTTGACTGCCCGTTCTTCCGAAGCGGCAACGAATATGCCATCGTCCGCAAGCAAATGTGATATATTTTTACAATTTTTTTGTAGAAATACTATTGCAATTCTGCGGCTGCTTTGCTATAATTCAGGCAAATGGAATACAGAAAGAGGAGATCTGTATTCCGCGTAAATTTGACGGTTTTCTTTTTCCTCTTTATATTACGCGCAGGGGACTGCTACCAATGAGTTTCGAGCGATGAAGCATCGCTTATCCGGAACTCGTCGGTAGCAGTTCCCTATTTTTGCGCAAGCGAGGCCGACAACCGGTCAAACGCGCCCCAAGAACATCCGACATACGCCCCGGCGAAGCCGGAGATACCGCAGCCAGGGGATGTCTCGAAAACAAAGTTTTCGAAAGACATCCCTTGCTGCGGAATCACAAAGCGGACGAAGTCCGCGGGGCGTATGTCGGATATTCTTTACCAAGCAAGCTGTGTTTGACCGGTTGTCGGCTGAGCGCACGGTTACGAGCAGAAGCCTGCAGGGCTTCTGCGAGTTTCGCAAGCGAGGCCACAGTCCGCAGCCAAGGATGTCTCGAAAACGCAGTTTTCGAAAGACATCCCTTGCTGCGGAATCACAAAGCGGACGAAGGCCGCGGGGCGTATGTCGGATATTCTTTACCAAGCAAGCTATGTTTGACCGGCTGTCGGCCGAGCGCACGGTTATGAGCAGAAGCACGCAGGGCTTCTGCGAGTTACGCAAGCGAGGCCACAGTCCGCAGCCAAGGATGTCTCGAAAACGCAGTTTTCGAAAGACATCCATTGCTGCGGAATCACAAAGCGGACGAAGGCCGCGGTGCGTATGTCGGATGTTCTTTTCAAGCATGCCACGATTGACCGGTTGTGGCCTCGCTTGCGCAAAAAAAGCAGCCGGATTACTCCGACTGCTATAGGTTCAGCTTCAATTGAAATTCGTTTATTCTTTCCGCCCGCCGCTGCGACGCGTCCAATACCGAAACAGTACAATCAGCATTCCGATGGAGATGGCACCCGCGAGGATAACCCCGAGCGCATATCTCTCCGCTGCCAGCGTCTTCAGGCGCCCCTTGCGATCCGACTCCGGGGTGGGTGTCGCCGTAACCTCCGGCTCGGCGGTTTCATTCCCGGAATTGCTCTTCGGCGCAATCTCTGTCGCGTTGGCGGAAGTCGTATTGTTCTCCGAAATGCCCCCGCCGAATATGTCGACAAACGACGCCTCGGCGCTCAAATCACCGGCAAAAAGCCGCACGAAAACCGCCGCAACCAAAGCAAGAAGCAACAATCTTGCCGCCGACTGCGTTCTGTATGTACTTGTTCGATTCTCCGGAACCTCTCTCATGCGTATCTGCGTACCTCGGGCTTGGCCTGACGGTGTAGCAAGCTACCCAACAGTATTATTGTACTTTAAAGTATACCACAAAAGAGCAGAAAAAGTAAACATTTTTCCCAAAGAAACACAAATCCTACACAAGCTGCATTTCTATTACTCGAATCGCACCCCGAATCGCTTTACAAATGCCCGAAAACAGGGTAAGATAACTAAGATGTCACCACGAGAAGCAGAAAGGACGCCGTACATGCGAGACGCCAAGAGACAATCGAACCCCTCACTCTCCGGATGGAACCGGGGTCGTCTCCTCGCTCTCGCGGCATGCAAACTGCTGATTGATCTCGCGGTGTATTATTTTGCGGCATACGGTCCCCTCAAAAAATGGGGTGCATTCTCCCACATGGTTCCGGATTACCGTCGTCTGAATGCGTTTCTCGCAAGCCATCGAATCAGCGCAATCCCCTACTCCGCATACTTTATCGGCGGCCTGACGCTCTCCGGAGCGCTCTATCTCGCCGTCATCGGAATGTTCCGAATCCGCAGACGCCTCTCCTGGCTCCTCTGCTCCTTTCTTCTTGTCCCCGATTTGCTTTTCGTTCTGCAGCCGGGTGCGCTGCTTTTGACCGTGGCATTTTTCGTCGTGCTGCTTGCATTGCTGCGAATCAACGACCCGCGCGTCCGATACCCCTTATGCGCATTGTGGGTCATTGCGTACGGTCTGCTTATATCGCGCGCGGCACTTGCGATTATCCCGATCTATCTTCTCGTGCGGCTGTGGCAGAAAAATGACACCGCAGGCATTCGTGTCACCGTGTTGCTGCTGCTCGTCTTCTGCTTCCTGTACCAGTCCGGACTGGTTGCCAGAGTGTATGAGCTGCACCCCGGCGTCTCCGCCGACGCGACCTACCGGCGTCTGTTCCCCGACGAAAATTATATGGGGCATGTGTCTTATTACCTTCTGGACACGCTGTTGACGCTTCTGCGAATTCTCTTTCCCTTCGAGGTATTTACGAAGGTTGCGCCGCTCCTGTGGATTTGCGGTGCAGCCCAGATCGCGACAACGCTCTTTGTGCTGTATACTTTCCGCCAAATGCTCTCCGTCGACTGGTCGAAGCCTGTTCGCCGCGAGGATCGCCTCGCCGCCGATTCGGTCACGATTCTCGGCGCGACAGCCGTTGCCCTGAGCTTCTCCTGCAGAGAGCCTCTGGAGGCCTTCCGAACGCTTTCCGCGTGCTATCCGTTCCTTGTGTACCTCGCGTACGGCGCGGACCGCTCAAAGCGCTATCCGATCGTCGACCGCGATCTCTCCGGGGCATGTCCTGTTGTCTTCTTCCACACCGGCTTTACCGCGGATTTGTCCTCGGTACTTCAACAGGCCGCCCGCATGTGCGGATACCGCAATGTCGTGCTTTTGGGCGACGAGACCAACCGCGGCCTCCTGTCCAACTGGTACGATGCCGAAGAGCTGGTCTCTGAGGAATTGAAGGAGTTCCGCGAGCTGTACGCGGTCTTCGACGACGCCCCGGCTGACTCCGTGCAGAAGATTTGCTTCGAACGGTATTTTCTGCTGTATGAATTTCTTACCCGCAAAAACATAAAGCGCTGCTTCCTCTGCGACAGCGATGTCCTTCTCTACGAGAATCTGTGCGGGTTCCCCATGGAGGATGTCGATTTTGCGTATGCAGGCACCGCGGCGGACGAGTTTTTGAAGGAGCAGGTGTCGCCGCACTGCACCTATTGGACGACGCAGCGCCTTCGCAAATTTCTTGATTTTCTGGTGCGCATCTACCGCTCGAATACCCGGTGGCTCACGGATGTCCGCGACCGCCAGACCGAGGACGGCGGCCCCGCGTATCTCACCGATGCCGTTTTGGTCGCCGCGTGGTGCAAGCTTTCCTCGCGCTACGACAAAAACTTCCGCCACCGCAACCTCTGTGAGGTACGCGACGGCGTGACCTGGGATCTCGCCCTTTCCTCACCGGGCAATCTGTCCTCGCAGGAATATCGCTTCCTCCCCGGCCAGAAGCGCAAAATCGTGCATTTCCGGGGCGGCAAACCGTACTTTATACGGCAGGATGACGGAAGCAAGGTTCGTGCCGTATGCCTGCACTGCCGCAGCTGTCGCAGCTACATTCCGCTCCTGCTGCGGGAGACAACCCTGCCTCTGTGGTATCATCTGACACGCTTTTTGTACGAGTAAAAAGGACATAAAAATGCCTCTTCCCGGCGCTGCCTGTCCGGAATCCCGGATGCGCAGCCTGCGGAAGAGGCTTTTTCGTTATCGCAATTGAGCTACGATGCTTTCCACTGTCTTGTAGTTTTCTCCCTCGGGGAAGCGCTCCATATACTCGGTAAAGGTTCGAAGCGCTGCGCTTTTGTCGCCTGTCAGCTGATATGCACGGCCGAGGTAGAACATGTTCTTCTCATTGTCTGCTGATTTTTCGTAGGAGTACATAAAATATTCGAGCGCCGCGGTGTAATTCTGCGCATCGTACAGCACACGGCCCTTCTCGTAGAGCTCCGAGCTCGTCATCGTCACCGTCGCCGCGTCGGGGTAGTCCGCAAGCACGCGGTCGTAAATCGCCTTTGCGGATGCATTCTGCAACTCCTCCGGGGAAACCGCGTTGATGCGTTTTTGCAAAATAAACAGCTCGTCCTTCGTGGCCGATCCCTTCCTGCGAAGATTCAGGTAATAGGCGGTCATATTGAAAATATTGATACCTCCGGCCTTGTCGCGCAAATCCTCCAGCTCCGCCCGGTTTGCCTCAAGCTCCGTCTCCTGCAGCTCAATCTTGCTTCGAAGCGACTGCGTCTCACGCTCGAGGGAATCGATGTCGGAGAGATATTGCGACATCTGCTCCGCGTACTCGGACTGCGTGCCCTTGAAGTCCTCCTTCATGCCGGTCTTAACCCCCGGAATCACGAGGAAATACACAACCATGATTCCTAAAAAGACTCCCGCAAGAAGCGACAGAAGCACCTTGTAATCGATGTGATCCTGTTCCTCCAGATAGGAGGCATAGCTCTTTCCTCCCGCCGAAACGGAATCAACCTCGTCCTCTTCCTTCTCCGCCTCGTTGATTCGAAGCTTCCGATTCTCGCGATACATCTCACGAATCGCCCGAAGATAGCCGAGCGAGGTGGTGTTCGCCACATCGATTGCCAGCGTCTTGCGAAGGCACTCACGCGCCTTGTCCATGCGGCCGCTGCGCATGTAAATCACCGCAAGCATCTGCCATGCGCGGATAAAGTGCGGGTTCAGGCTGACCGCCTTCTTGAGCTGCAGCAACGCCAAATCATGGCCGTCGTGCGACACCGCATCGACCGCGCCGTTGTATTTTCGAATCGCGAGATTCAGATTGTCGAGCTTCGCCGGATTCGCATGCAGCACCTCCAGATACCGCACGGCGGGGTTGCCGTCCTCCAGCATGCTCTTGCTGATAATCCACTCCTGAATCGCCGCAACGGTATCTCCCGTCTCGTAATATACAAGACCGAGCAGGTTGCGGGCATCCACATTTTTCTTATTGACCTTCAACGCCCTCTGCAGCATCTCGGCAGCGCCGGAGAGGTCACGGTTGCGGGCACATTCCAGGCCCCTGTTGTAGAAGTAACAGGAATACCGTCTCGTCAGACGGTTGACCTCGATGTCGTAGCCGCATTTGGCGCACATGCCTCTGGCGAGAATCATGTTGGCGCCGCATTTCGGACAAATCATACTAACCTCCCGGTATGCGTTACTTCAGTTCTTTTCTCTCCTGCAAAATCCGCTCAATCACATCCGCAGCGTCTGTGATCTCCCGACTCAAAACCGCTTCCTCGGCCTCGCTGATCTCCAGGTTCGGGGTATACTTCTTCAATTCTTCATCAAAATCAATCATGGTATCCTCCCTTTAGCCGCAACACCTGCAGCAGTACCCATACTATAGCACAGATTCCCGCAATTCTCAATTCTTTCCGTGACAAATTCCCCGCGCCCGTTTCGTTGGTACCGCACCGACAAATACACCCCGGAGCTTTCACCCGGGGACATAATCATAACCACCCGTCAAACGGGTGGTTATGATTTCGAAGAAGAACGGGAAGGAAAAGTTGAGGGGAGGCTGCCCTGATATCTATGGAGCAGAAAAGAAAGCATGAAACAACTTTCGTGGGACTGACGTTTGTGGTACAATTACTCTATTAAGCCGGAGGGAAGACAGTCCTTGCGGTGATTGTCAGCGTTATAGCCTTTTCGGCATGACCGCGCAGGAGAAGCTTTTGCGCGTGAACAGGAGAAGTGTATGAAATTGATCCATCTTTCGGACCTGCATCTGGGCAAGCGGGTCAACGAGTTTTCGATGCTGGAGGATCAGGAGTATATCCTGCAGCAGATTTTGAAATTGATCGACGAGGAGCGGCCGGATGCGGTGCTGATCGCGGGCGATGTGTATGACAAGATAGATAATAAATACTCAAACGAACTCGCTCCTAAAAGGGAATGGAGAATAGCAAGAATACTTTCTTCGTTTACTTATGCTGGAGCAAGTTGGACGGCTGTGGCCGGAAAAGCGATTGAATATGACGATGCAAAGAGACAGGCATATTTCGTTGATGAACTGGGATACACAAAGAATGAATACACAACGATTAGAGACGCAATTAAGCGTCAACATGCAAGTTGTATTGATGAATATCCTGATTTTGAGCACATGCAATATTCGTTATCCGCAAGATTGGCTTTTCGGCTAGACCTCGCGAGTGCAGCAACTGAAGAAACGTCGCTTATGGCTGGATGGTTAGGTGACGCATCACTCCCGGAGAATAACGGAACGACTAGTTTCAAACTTGATGATTATTATGCGGATTTAGATGCTGAGATAATTTTCCGCGATATTATTGCAGGGGCATCCGGAAACGGTTCTGCAGCAGTGTATGTCGAGTATTATCGGAGAGAAAGGTTTGAGGATTTAAATGGGATTCGTGAAGAACGTTTTTTGAGTTATTATTCATACATAATAGTTTATCGTATGGTTATAACAGCGTTGATGCCTTATATTGCAATTTCCGATTCGGATCCTGATGAAGAATCTATATGGGAATACCTTGGAATAAATTTTGGTGATACATACATGTTCTTGGTCCGATTAAGTCGACGACATGTTTAACCATTTATCGAAAAGCAGGAGAGGGAGTATTATGAGACGTATATGGAACATCGGACTTGTTGTTTTGATGGTTGCGAGCGTTGTCGTGCTGCGGCTGCTTACCGCGGACCGGGTAATCCGTGGGAATGATTTCTTTTTGAAGATCGATCTTTCGTACATTGCGGCTTGGACGACGCTTCTTATCGCCGAGTTTGTGCTGTGGCGAAGCATCGATTGGCTTGTGTTTGACCGCGATCACGGAGCTGCGTATCGAGGATTCCTTGTCACGGCTGTTATTACTGCGGGACTGACGATCGTGGGAAGCATCTGTTTCCTTCTGCAGGCAGTGCCCGGTGTGATCGACGAGCTTGCGGCGGAAATCACCGTAAAGATTCTTTGCGTAATCTGTCTGACCTGCCTGATCTGCTGCTCCCGAATCCGGGCGTGGGACCGCGTGGAGTAAGGGGCGTCACAGGGAAATTCCAACAAAACAGAACGAAATCATAACCACCCGTCAAACGGGTGGTTTGCTCGCCCCTATAAGGGGTCGTTACCGGCCAGCGCCTCAAGGCGCTGGCTTTCACGTTGTTCAAGCCGT
>CADBXF010000026.1 GCA_902798585.1 uncultured Lachnospiraceae bacterium | reverse complement strand
ACAAAGTGGACAACATCACGCGCGTTCTCCGGGAAAATATCACCGGCATCCGCGTGGTGAAGGCGCTCTCGCGCGAACCGTACGAAACCGTGCGCTACGCCGCCGCCAACGACGACCTCACGACGACCGACCTTCGCACCGGCATCACGATGGCCATTCCGAATCCCGTCATGAACCTGTGTTTGAATGTCGGCCTCACGCTGGTCATCATCTTCGGTGCGCGCCGCGTCAACGCAGGCGTCATGGAGCCAGGCGTCATCCTCGCATTCCTCACCTACTTCAACATGATTCTCCAGGCCATCATGGGCATGAACCGAATCTTCATCCAGTCGACGAAAGCAGCGGCCTCCGCCAACCGAATCGGCGAAGTCCTGGTGCTTGCGGACGACCGGCCGCCGGTCTTCCCGACGGACGACACCACGACGCTTCCGGAGAGCTTCCGCGGCGACGACGGCGTGTTCCCTCTGGTGGTCTTCGACAACGTCTCCTTCTCCTACCCGGTCCTCAGCGACACCAAGGTCGACGAGGCCAGGGAAAATGCCATCAACAACATCTCCTTCTCGCTCCGCCGCGGAGAACGGCTCGGCGTCATCGGCGCAACAGGCTGCGGCAAGACTACGCTTCTCAATCTGCTGATGCGCTTCTACGATACGGAGCAGGGCGCCGTCTACTACGACGGCCGCGATGTGCGCACCTACCGGCCGGATGAGCTGCGGCGGCCCATGAGCGTCGTGTTCCAGAACGACACCATTTTCGCCGACACGCTCGACGCCAACATCCGCTTCGGCCGCGAGGTTACCGACGAGGCGATGGAGCAGGCTGCGGCGGACGCTAACATCGCAGCCATGATTGACTCGCTGCCCGAGCGGTATGCGTACGCCGCAACAAAGGCCGGCGCGAACTTAAGCGGCGGCGAGAAGCAGCGCATCCTCATTTCCCGTGCGCTTGCCGGGCACCCTGATTTGCTGATTCTCGACGACGCCTCGAGCGCCCTCGACTACAAGACCGACGCGGCTCTCCGCCGCGCCATACGCGAGCATTATCCGGACATGACGACCATCACCATCGCGCAGCGCATCAGCTCCGTGATGAGCATGGATCGGATTCTTGTCATGGAGAACGGACGCATGCTCGGTTACGGCACGCACGACGAGCTCCTCGCCTCCTGCGAGGTCTACCGCGACATCTACATTTCGCAGACGGGAGGTGATGTAAATGCCATTGCTTAGTAACAAAACTTCCCGCCCGAAGGACACCAAGGGCACTCTCCGGCGCCTCCTTTCCTACCTCTCCGCATTCCGAATTCCGATGGCGATTGCGGTAGTTTTATCCCTCGGGACAAACCTCCTTGCGCTCGCCGGTCCGAAGCTTGCCGGTCAGGCCATCAGCGCCGTGGACAAGGGCAAGGGGAAGGTTGATTTTTCGACCGTCGCCTACTACACGCGGCTCATGCTCATCATCTATGTCGCCTCGGCAATCTGCTCCTTCATCCTCTCGGTTTTGATGATGAAGGTCGGCCGCGCCGTGGGCAAAAAGCTCCGCAGGGAAGTCTTTGACAAATTGATGCGCACTCCGGTCAGCTACTTCGACACGCACCAGACCGGCGACATCATCAGCCGCGTCTCCTACGACATCGATGTCATCAGCAACTCGCTCTCGACCGATGTGGTGCAGATTCTGTCGAGCATCATCACCGTCGTCGGCGCGTTTATCATGATGCTCACGGTGTGCCCGCCGCTTGTTCTGGCAGTGCTTGTGACCATCCCGCTCTCCGTCTTCTACACGCGCTACATTACGCGCAAAGCCCGCCCGCTTCTCTCGAAGCGCTCGGCGATGTACGGTGAGATGAACGGATTTTCCGAGGAAATGTTCTCCGGGCAGAAGACGATTCAGGCGTACGCCCACGAGGATCTGACCATCTCGGACTTCGACGGAATCAATGAGCAGACCTGCGAAGCATTTTACAATGCCGATTACATCGCATCGAAAATCGGCCCGTCCATCAGCTTCATCAACAACCTTTCGCTCGCGCTGACGGCGATGTTCGGGTCGCTCTTTTACATGAACGGCGTGATCAACCTCGGCCAGATTTCATCCTTCGTGTTGTACACAAGAAAGTTTTCCGGCCCGATCAACGAGGTTGCCAACATTGCAAATGAGCTTCTCTCCGCGCTGGCCGCTGCGGAGCGCGTGTTCAACCTCTTAAACGAGAAGGACGAGGTTGCGGATCTCAAGGATGCCGAGGCCCTCACCGAGGTTCGCGGCGAGGTCGAGCTCGAGGACATCAATTTTTCGTATCGCCCCGAGAAGCCCATCCTCCGCGATGTGAACCTCCACGCCGAAGCGGGCAAGATGATCGCCATCGTCGGCCCCACGGGCTCCGGCAAAACGACCATCATCAACCTTCTGATGCGCTTTTACGAGCCCGTTTCCGGGCAGATTTATGTCGATGATGTGCCGCACGAGCACTACACGATGGAATCCCTCCGCCGTGCTTACGCGCTTGTTCTGCAGGACACCTGGGTCTTCCACGGCACCATCTACGACAACATCGCCTACGGCCGCATCGGCGCCACCCGCGAGGAGGTCATCGAGGCCGCCAAGGCTGCCCACATCCACCATTACATCATGTGTCTGCCGCAGGGCTACGACACCGTAATTACCGAGGACGGCGGCAACATATCGAAGGGTCAGAAACAGCTCCTCACCATCGCCCGTGCGATGCTTTACGACGCAAAGATGCTCATCCTCGACGAGGCCACCAGCAATGTCGACACCCGCACCGAGCGCCGCATCCAGAAGGCGATGCGCACCCTCATGAAGGACAAGACCTGCTTCGTCATCGCCCACCGCCTCTCGACTATCCAAAACGCCGACACCATCCTGGTCATCGGCGACGGCACCATCGTCGAGGCCGGCACCCACGAGGAACTCATGGCCCGCCGTGGAAAGTATTACAGTTTGTATCAAGCACAATTTGAATGATAGCGAGCGAAGAAATGTACGAATGAAGAAGAACGGCCCCGGCTGTGCCGGGGCCGTTCTTCTTCAATTTCGGACATTACGAGCGAGCAACAAACACGAGCACGCAGGAGCGCGAAGCGCGACGGGAGTGCGAGTGGTTGCAGGATTGCGAGAGTGCGCAGCACGGAGCAATCCGTTATCATTCAAAACAGTTTGCCCTTTGCGAACGAGGAACAAACACGAACACGTAGCAGCGTGAAACGCTGCGAGAGTGTGAGTGTTTGTAGGATTGCGAGAGCGCGTCAGCGCGAAGCAATCCGTTTATCATTCAAATATGATTTAGGCAGAGCGAGCAACAAACACGAGCACGCAGGAGCGCGCAAGCGCGACGGGAGTGCGAGTGCTGTCAGTAGACCAAACCGCAAGTCGGTGCAGGATTGCGAGAGTGCGCAGCACGGAGCAATCCGTTATCATTCAAATAAGTTTAAATAAGTTTGCCCTTTGCGAACGAGGAACATCCGGCATCGTTGCCGGCAGAAAACTAATACCGTAAAATCCTGTCGGGTTTCAGTCTCCATGCATAGATTGCACCGAATGCGGAGGGAATCATAACTAACGCCAAACACAAAAGCGGCATTTTCCACAGCATCGTCGTATCGAAAGCAAATTCCCCTTCAACAAGTAGCTTGTTGCCTACCACATACGCTATCGCGCTCAAAACCGTAGACACCAGTATTATAGCGACAGAGTACAGCAAGCCATCAATCAAAACAAGCCCGGATGCCTCGCTTCCGTAAAGCCCCTCGGCGCGCAAAATGGCAATTTCGCGTTTCCGTGACATAGCGAAGAAAAGGAACATCCCAAACATCAGCGAAAAGACAACAACCAGGATAATCTTCTTTGCAATCTCAACAATCCGATCGATTTTTCCGAGGAGGGAATTCAACGTCTCGACTTTTTTATAGTCACTTCTTGCGATAAAACTTCCGTTTATGTTCTCGATTTTCCCGGAAAGCACCTTGATATCCTGATAGGACTCTGCAAATGCGACGCAAGCGCTGGGGTTCCACTCGACCAACTTGTATTCGCTCTCAATTTCACCGTATGTTTTATCTTTATACTTCTCCTGCGTCTCCTGTAGCACCTTCTGCATTTCATTTTCTTCCATAAAGAAAATGTATTCCCCCGACGACGAAAAGCGATTCGTAAAATCCCGGCTCAACACGCCCTTGACCGACAATGTTAGCTCAACCTTTTCCGGGACAGCATATTCGCCCTCGATCTCTCTTTCCGCCGTACGCTCTTTCATTAAGAACTTCCGCACCGGAACGAATACCGACAGCCGCAGTGTTACCGCTCCCCGTTTCAGATCGCTGTCACTGATTCCCAAAGCCTCAGCAAGTTCATGCGAAACATACGTCGTTCCTTCCTCGCGCAACTGATCAGCATGGGTCTCCAACTTCAGCTCCGAGAAAAACGGTTCAACCACAAAGTGTGTAGCAGCGGCCGACGTTTCGACATATGAGAACAACACTTCTCTTTTCGACCCGCCCGTCTCCACCGTAACTACGGAATCAACAACAGTTTTTCCGGGAACAATACAAAAGCTGGTGAATTCATAAAACGGATGCACTTCTTTCATTCCCTGCATGTTCTGAATTCGCTCGAGCTCGTCCTTCGTAATACCTCGATTTCCATCCTTGTCATAGTCGGTATCCACAAGTGTTGAATTGTTCACGACAAATATTTCTCGATCCGACACTTGGTTTATCAAGGAATCATACAGCTGACGCATTTCGCTTAATACGCCATGCAGGATCACGTACCCAACGATTGCTATCGCGCAAAATGCCACAATCACTTTCCGTAAGACAGCATTTTTCTTCTTCCGCAGAAAAGAATACTTCAACAACCGGGAGAAGCTAAACGAAGAGGGCCCCTTCTTCTCTTTTTGCGCTCCAGTTGCCACCTCGCCGGCATTTCTGCCGCGCTTTACAAGAATAACCTCCCGGTTCTCGATCACATACTCATAATCCGCCAAAGCCTTTACTCTCGAATCGTGGCTGGCGATCAGAACGCCCTTCCCTTTGTTTGCCTCTTCTCCCAGTATTTTCAGAACTACAGCCGCGCTCTTCTCGTCCAACGAAGCCGTAGGTTCATCGACAAAGTAGTACACAGGATTCTTCGCCAACGCGCATACAAGGGCAACCCGCTGCTGCTCCCCGCCGCTTAACTGTTTGGGGTATTGTTTTAACGTTTCTTCGGTAAGTCCAACCCGCTTCAAAAGATGAATCATATGCTCACGGCCAATACGTTCGTTGCCGAGCAGAGACATCATATGGATGTTCTCTTCTACAGTAACTCCTTCAAGAAGAGCTCCGTCCTGAAAAAGAAACGCGTATTTCTCTCTTCGAATCGCATTCTTACTCTCTTCATCACCTAACGAAACACTTTCTCCTTCTATCGAAAAATCACAACTGCCATTGGAAGAAAACAAGCCCAACAGATACAGCAGCGACGTCTTTCCGCTGCCGCTGTCCCCGGACAAGCACGTAATTCTTCCCCTTGGTACAGAGATTTTTCCTTCGTTCACAATTTCTTTCGCAAAATGAATCCGAATTCCTTCTGCACGTATCATTCTCTACTCCCCAAAACAATATCACCGAGGCACTTCCTGCCGATACCATACCCCATAGTATCCCTCACCCGGCATTAATATGTCAGACTTCGGCTGTCATACCATGTCATCATCAAAAAGGATGTTCCCCTGCCCACATCAAGGAATTTCTTAAGAAGAGACGAAACAAGTCCGTTCGATCTCCAGAACATTGCTCTTCCATATAAGTCCGTATACGACGGTTCCCCATAAGAATACATATTAGGATAATGCGCTCTCTGTGTATACCAATAACAGTCGTAGCACTTTTTCGTTTCCATCACAAAAGCTGCCGCAAGCGTTATATTAGTACATTTTCCAACCTGTCCTTCATGAAACCAACATTTTGCAATATGCGAATTCAGATGTATCACATTTCTTGCTTCTGCCCTTCGAACTTTGGTTGAAAACCCCGTTGTTATAAGCAAAAACACAACCACTAACCACGCCAGTATCCTTTTGTACCTACATTTCATAACTTAAACCATCCTTTCCGGAATTTTTTATATTATAGTATTATTACACAAGCAAATCAAGCTAAAAAAACGAGCTTTTTTGTGTTTTTTAATGTTGCACAAAAAAGCTCTTTTTATTTGTATACTATGTACACAGTTTTTTCGAAGGTGCTTTTTATCGGCCGTTTTTGTAGAAATTTCCCGGCCATTTTTGTAACTATTGCAAAAAGGCAACAAGCCGGCGCAGCCCGGGCTCAAAAGACATTTCCGAGCAGCAGCGGATTCAGCAAAAAGTATTGCGCACCCGGGATGTTCAAAGCGACCAAAACAAGCGGAATCAGGAACAAACCGACGCAGGAAATCATCACAAAGATTCCGTTTTTCAACCGGCGGAACAGCGCGAAAATCACAACGACGATAAGCACTCCGCCGAGCAGCCGAAGCAGCAGGACAAGCAAAATGTACTGCAGTACCGAAAGATTCCCCGGAATCTGCGACAGATGCTCCATGCAGGCCGCGGGAGCGTGGATTCCGCCGGTGCCGTAAGCCCGCAAAACATTCCCTGTGTGAACGAGATAGACCAGCGAAAACGCGATCAGCGTGCACGAAGCGCCGAGAATACATTTAACGCGGGCAAGCGTTCCGCGGCCGCGGTAGGTCGAGCGCAGAATCCGCGTCTCCTGATAACGATGGTCAATGCCGAAGATTCCGAAGGCCATGGCGATAAGCAAAATGATATAAACAAACGCCTGCATGGTATCCCGGTTCCAATAGTTTCCGCTGTCGGTCAGAATACGGTAACCCTTGTCGAAAAACAACGCGCTGCCTTCGACGGTCTCCAGATATTCGACATGAGTCATCACATCGGCAAAAGCATCACTGCGGTCCTGTTCTTCGGCGTATTGCATGTCGGTAAGGAATTCGGGGTCATTCTCCGCAGCAGCTGCGGCAATCTCCGCAAAAAGCCGATCATACCTTTCCTGCTCCGCATTGATCCGCTCGCGGTTCGCGGCATTTAACGGCCCGTAGAAACGGTCCATGTAATCCTTGTAATAGACCTCCCTGAGGGAGTCAAAGGAAACCGTGGCAGGAGGATTCCACCACACCGTAAATGCAATGGCCAACGCCAACACAATAAGGCACCGGCCGGGAATAAGCAGTTTGTAGCACTCGTGCAGAAAAACGGAGGTGTGTCTCTCGATACCGCGCAAGAGGTTTCGCTTCCCTGTGGGAGAGGCCTTGGTCTCATGCGTCTTTTCCAGATAGCCTGCAACCGCAAACACCGCAACCGCAGTGACTGCCGCCCACAGAATCCAGTACAGTAGGAGCGTGCTTACGGGATTTCCGAACAGATTCAGGTTCACATAATCCGAGAACATTCCGCCGGTCCGGAGACCGTACGAAACATTCAAATACTTGAGAAACGAAAGGAAATCGGTTCCGGAAATCTTCGCATAGAGCAGACTCTCCGTTAAGACCGCCACCGCCGAACCAACAAACACGAAAATGATGTTGTTGAACACGGCGCACATCAGCATGAAGAACACTCCGAGCAAAAAGCATGTCAGAATTTTTGCCGGAAAATACAGCGCCAGATAGCCGCCGACGGTGATTCGGAAGGGGCCGGTCCGATACCGATATATGCTTTGAATCGGACTACCGAGTTCCATGGATCCGAAGAGGCACCGGCCCATCAGCGCATTGGTCGCAAACAACACGGCAACCACCGCGGTAACGGCCAAAAACATGGCGGCGATTTTGGCGGCCATCAGCTTTCGTCTGCCCTTCGCCGTCGTCCGGAGGAGGCTCAGCTGATCCTCGTTCTTCTCGTAAAAGACAAGCGTCAACGCGATAATGAATATCATTATAACCGCGAGATAATCCGTAAAATCATTGTCCGTGATGTTGAGCAGAGGCATGGGATCCTGTACGGTCGGAGTGATTCCCTCAAGCTTCCTGTAAACCTCGCTGATTTTTTTCGCGCTTTTTAAGGAGTATCCCCCGTCATTCAGAAACCGCTGCATGATTTCAATCTCGGCGGTCTTTTCGTCGACGGACGCCAAATAGTCGGCGTACGCAAGGATTACTGCGGTTTCCTCCGAAACTCTTCGGCAGAGGCGTTCCTCGCGGTAATTGTCTGCTTTGTCTCGCTTCTCCTTCAGCACCGCCGTGATATCGGCCGCATCGACGGCGCTCACTTCCCGGTACAGGGCGCTGTACTCCGCAGGCGTGTAGAAGTCTTCCCCAGGCGTCCGCGCGTTGTAGAGCTGAAACAAGGGATTGAGCGCAGCCAACAAAAGCAGAATCAGCAAGGTCCGTTTCGTGAACAGCTTGCAGATTTCATTTTTCAAAACGCTCATTTTCAGGCTCCGTTCAGATAGAGATACAAATCCTCCAGGTTCGGCCGCGCCGCGGACCTTTTCCACGGCCCGTCCGGCGATTCCGCGATAACTCTGGCGATAACGACCTCCCCGTCTCTTGCGATATTGCTCACCCTGTATCTCTCATTGGCTGCAGGCAGCTCTTCGTCGGTGATATACAGGTTCCACACTTTGCCATCGAGTTCCTTAAGCAGCGCCGACGGCGAACCGCTCCGCAAAATCTTCCCCCCACTCAGCATGACGATCTCTTTCGCGATAAATTCCACATCCGTGACCACATGCGTCGCTATGATAACAATCTTGTCCCGCGCAACCTCCGAGATCAGGTTGCGGACCCGGATTCGCTCCTTCGGGTCGAGGCCCGCCGTGGGCTCGTCCAGAATCAGTATCCCGGGATCGCCCAAAAGCGCCTGGGCAAGCAGCGCCCGCTGCTTCATCCCCCCGGAAAATGCCCCGAGCTTCTTAGAGAGAACATCCGAGAGATTCACCATTCGGACAAGACTGTCAATCTCCTCTGCCGCCCGGCCCTTCGGCAGGCCCTTAAGGGATGCCATGAAAAACAGGAACCTGCGGAGGGTGAGATCCGGGTATATATTCTGCTGCTGGGGCATATACCCCAGCAGCTTCCGGTATCCGGCTCCGAGTTCACCGATGCTTTTACCGTCCAGAAGGACCCGCCCGCTTGTGGGCACCAGGTTGTCCGTAATCAGGTTCATCATGGTGGATTTGCCGGCGCCGTTAGGCCCTAAAAGGCCGTAGATTCCCGGCGTAAACGAAAACGTGATGTCCCGAAGAGCAACCTTGTCTTTATAGCTTTTGGTCAGGCCTTCCAAATCCAATGTCATTTCCGGTATTCCTCCCATTGGCGTCTGACATTTTCGAGGTGATCGGCCGCCCTGTCCACATCCGCTCCCGCTGCCTTCTCCTCCTCGGTCATCTGCTTCATTTCCTCGCGGCACTTCGCAATACGATCCTCCAAAGGTATCTTTTTCGAAGCGTCATCCTGCGGATAAGAAGCTTCTTCCCAGAAGTGCTGCAAAATTCTTTCGAGGTTGTTCAGCTCCGACATGTCCGGCAAAAAACCGAAGAACGGCGAGCGTTCGATGTTTTCGTAATGGTCGAACAGCGCTTTTCTGCGATCGGATTCCCAACGCTCTTTCTCACACGGATATGCAAAGTTGCGCAGATTCAGGAATGTCACGGCCATGGGATCAGCAAGGGAACCGTCTGTTTTCACAACAACATCGTCAACGACCTTATAATCGACACCCTCCTCCCCGTACAGAAGAATATTGGCATACTTCCCGTCGGTATAGAGGAGAGAGAGAAAATCCACCACGGCATCGACATCTTTCGTTTTTTTCGAAATCCCTACAGAACCGTACAAACGAGTCAAAAGCTTACTCGGGATTTCCTTAACGACTAAGTTGTCCTTCATATACATTTCTCCGCCCGGCGCGTAGTCGATTGCAACCAGGTATCGGCTTTCCTCAAGCTTTTTGGTCACCCTCTCCCGATACTTGTTATTATCAAAATTGGGGTCACCGAGATATGCGGTATACTCTTCGATATATTTGTCGTTTCTCATCTGGTCCATGACCTTCAGATAACTCAGATATTTCTCGGATTCCAGCGGGTTTTCAATCGTCATCGTGTCATAATCGAAAACCAGTCCGCCGTACATGTCACATCCGATCAGAGGCCCGAACCCATCCCATCGATTAACCTGGTATTGCAGGCGAGCCGCCTCTTTGTCATTCCACTCCACACCCTTGATGATTTCATAAATCCCGGCGAGAGTTCCGTCCCATTGTTCAATTGCTTCCGCCGAGATGTAATCCCGGTTAAACACTACAATAACACCGTCATACGGGTATACCACCAGGGGGATCGAATAAAGCTTTCCGTTGTATCGGCCGCTCTCCCAATGGTTCTTCGGAAAGGCGTCATAAAGCGCTTTTCCCTTCTCTCCGGACAAAATGTCGTCAAGCTCGAGCAGACACCCGTTGGAAATCATATCGGTTCCTGTCTCGCCGTAGATGTTATCGCAAAACACCATGCTCGCGATATCCGTTTGGCCTTTTGCCAATTTAGCGGCAACCGAATCTTCGTATCCGTCATAAGCCGAATAGGAAATCTCCAAGCGATACTTATGTCCGTCCTGATACAGCGCTTCGTTAAACTTTCTTCGGTTCCACTCATCAATCGGGGCAATCGCCGGAAGCGTAAGTCTTATGGTTTTCGCATCCGGGTGAACAATCTCGGTGGGCGTAGGCGTGGCAACAGGTTCATCCTCAAAGTTTTTTCCCCCGTCCGAGGCCGGCTTTTTCAGAATCAACAGCACCGCTGTCGCAATAAGCGCAAGCCCGAGCAAAATGCATGTAATCAACGTTATTTTATTCTTCGTCATCTGAACACCTCAATTTCTTCACATTAAACTTTCCGTGATTGTAATCATCAAGACTCAACACTCCGAGACAATCGCGTCCTTCCCCATCGGTATAATTGACATACACGGACTTCCCGCATATCATTGCCACACTGTACGAACTGTCCCCGCGTGCTTCCTTTGTCATCTCATAAACTTTTCCGCCTTCCAGGCGATATGTTGTCACCTCACTGCTGTCGGGATTCAAGAGACTGTAATAGAGCGCATTTCCGCCCTTTCTGTACGATCCGCAGATCTCCTCCTGCTCCCCTCTCTCAACCGGAAGCTTGGCCGTTTCCCCGCTTTGACCGTCATACACGAAGAAGCCTTCCGAAGTAAAATAGTAAGCATCTCCCTCCACCAGCTGCGGATACATCACATGCTCCAGAGCTTTCACCAGCGTCGTCTTGCCGCTTGCGATGTCATACCGGTAGATTTCAAATGTCCGATGCTCGGACAAAAACGGCTCGGCTCCGATACCCGCGCCAGCCTTCATGATTTCAGCGTCCGAAATATCTTCATGAAAATGGTTTATGGCATAATATACCGCCCCGTTCTCATAGTACAGACCCGAGATGTCCGACTGCCTTCCGCTGTACAGCTCCCCCTTCTGCACTTTGTGATTCTCAAGATTAACGACAAAGATCCCGCCGTCCCGGATTCCGTTGTCTCTGATAATCATCCCGTTCTCGTCCAGCTCAACGGTGTTGAGATATACCCCCATAGCATAGTTATCCCGGAACAGAGTAAAAAAGACGGTTTGCACATTCTCCAGGGTTGCAATGCTTTTGCGGTTCTCGCCGTTGGGGTCCGCTTCGTAGAGAAACTGCGTTTTAAACACATCATCGTTTGTCATGTTTCCGACAACATAGAGGTGCCCGTTGTGCAGCACCGGTCCGTTAAGCCCCTTGATTCCGCCAAACACTGCCGGACAGGATGGCTTGGGATTTTGGGCAGAAGCCCCCTCATGCGTACAATTCGGCCTGTCACAGCAAACCATGTCCTTCCCCGAATCGGTATCAATCATATGCAGTCGGTTCTCTTCGTCCAAATATAATACCAGATGCTCGGAATAGTTGCAGGTGGAATACTCCCTACCCACGAAGACCTCCTCCGAGACAGGCTCCCTGCGCTTGTTCCGGCTTACCGCATACAGAACAATCGCCGTGATAACGAGGACTGCCGCTGCCGCGATTGCAATCCGCTTTTTTGAAAACTTACTCATACCAATCCCCCTTTGCCGATTGCCGAAGCAATCTTATTTTGTTTTTCTCATGTCATAAACCGTTGTTCCGAAATTGCGCAATGTCCTGCAGATATCCTCCGAGTAAAACCAGGAGTGCTTCCACTCCATCGTGTCTTCTGTTATCGTCCCGAGGAAGATCCAGCTCGCTGTTCCGTTAGCCGATTCAAGGATAATTGCAGCTTCGCCCATCGGCAGTTCAGAGACATCCGCGAAGAATATATCCCATTCGTTCGATTCCGTTTCCAACCGGTATATTCTTCGATAAAATATCCGCCTGTTTTCTTCCATATCAGACGCCAGATCCAGCAAGCCGTTTTTCACCGAATCCCGATCCGCATGCTGGGCCGCCTCCCGGAGCCCCGTCAGCACCTGCGCCTTTTCCTCATCCTTTCGAAATTTAAGAAGCTGACGGCGGAATTCGCCGCGAATCTCATAGTACAACGCCTCGTCCGGATCTCCTTCCTTCAAGAAGGTACTCAGGTGGACAAAATTGTTGTGGCGCCGATCGACAATTTTGAGAATCAAATCGTAACTTGTCACGCCCGCATCGGGCTCGATATACAGTGTCACATTGTCATCAACGAAGGTAATCTTTTCCGACCATTGTCCGTTAGGACCCTCCACCCATTCTTTCTCAACTTTGCTTCCGTTGTTGAAGACATAGGTGAGCTTGGAAAACTTTTCCTTGAAAAAGTCCGAAATTCTGCCTCCGAGGGCGGCATTTACGGCAGTTGCGGTTCCGAGAAGAACGATAATGCACGCCGCTGCCGTCGCCAGTGTCCGGAGAACACTTCGCTTCGGTGTCCTTTGTTCTGCGGATTGCAGCACTTTTTTGTTGAGTTCCTCGGAAGGACAGACATCCAGTTGTAACGCTTCCCGGATCAGTTCGTCGTTTCTACTCATACCGAAGTTCCTCCAATTCCTTTTTCAACGCGCTCTTCGCTTTGTTCAGTCTGCTTTTTACCGTTCCTGTCGGTATGTGCAGCAGGCTTCCTATGTCCTTGATTGACAACTCCGAATAGTAAAACAGGTAAATCACGGTTCTCTGCCGAAGCGGCAGAGCCTGAATACTGTTTCGAATCTGCGCCTGCATCTCCTGCTTTGCAAGCTTCTCATCAATCTTTCCTCCGGAAGCCAGCCTCTCACTGTACTTCTTCTGTTCATCGTCCAATGATTCCACGATATGTCTGCTTCTTTTTCGGAACAGGTTCTTGTGCAACCGTATCGCGATTCCCAGGCAGTAGTTTCGCTCCTGCTTAAGCTCTGCGGCGTCCTCCGGATTCCGAAGCCGCCTTCGGATCTCGAACGCTTTGCAGAGGGTATCCTGGTACAGGTCATCCGCATCTTCCGCGCATCCGGTCAAATGATAGCAAAAACGGTAGATATCATTCCCGTGCGTTTGAATCAATTGTTCAAAAACCTCTTTTGTCATGGGGGCCCTCTTACACTGAAATGCTTTCACTTGTATTATGTCGTGATTCGCGAAAAGGTTCATTTTATTTTTCAAAAAATATGAAAAATAAAAATATGAAAATATGAAAAATATGAAAATCCGAATTTTCCGGTCAAAAAAGAAGCGACCGCGCATCCCCGCCGGGAAACGGATCACTTCTTCCGAAAATCAAACGCAGACAACCCCGCCCTGCAACCGTCAGGGGTTGAGGAGTTTCCAACTCTCCACCTCTCCGCGGTTAAGTTCGGCGAGCGTCCGCTCAATCATATCATTGTCGGCATGGTTCGCTTTTACAAAGAAAATCAGGACCGCAAGACCGAGTGCAGAACCGAGCAGCAAGGCAAACCGGAGGATGAAATAAATCACTCCAAACGCAGCCCAGCCCGAGGTGTGATTATTCGCATAATGACTGATTCCGGATGTAAGAATCATAAAACCGAGAACACAGATTACAACCAGCGAGATGAGAAGGATGCCCGCAAAACGCCGAATTTTCCGGCCGTGAGCAAGCCATGCATCAGCGAGCTCATCGGAGATTCCGCGGGAAAACGCCTCCATTGCCTTCCAATATCCGCTGATCGCGAAACAGTCGAGGACGACGGAGAGGAGAAATCCCCAAAGAAGCTCCGTCGGCCATGACCACCGGAAACACCCGAAGGTGACAAACATCATCACCGGGAGCAACACGGTCGACGCCACTATCAATCGAAACGGCTGGCGGAACCCGTCGTGGCATGCAATCAGGCGATAGTACCGATAGGCGTATGCAATCTGCGCGGCTATGACAGCCAACGCCAACAGGCCGACGATGACTTCGAAGAGGCTGAAGTAAATATCGACTCCGACCACTCCCATCACAACAATCACCCCGATAATCACTAACACAACCATCGGCGATTTCGGATGCTTTTCATTGATTTCCCGAAACAACGCTTTTTTCGACTCTTCCATAACCCCTCCGTAACCCTCACAGCGCTTCCGCGCTTTTGCGGTGACAAACCTCTCCGTTTGTGGTACAATGGTGGGTGCAATCGCGGCAGTGTGCAAAGCCGCAAAGCACAGCAAAGACAACGCGGGAGGTACCCCATGGTGCAAAGAAAAGACTTACTTTCCATCGGCTTCTATCGTCTCAGCCCTTTTCACGGAAGCGACCGGTCGCTCTCCTACCGCATTGAGAAGCTCGAGGAGCAGGTCGGAACCGACGACAAGGGTAAGCCGAAGAAATCCATTGTCGGCCTGCGCGTCACAACCTATCCCGGCCCGTACAGCTTTGAAAACACCGACGACTCCCTCAAGAAAACGAAGGATTTTCCGTTCGAGCCCGCAAGCCTTGATGCCATCACCGACTATTTAAACAGCCTGCCGCAGCCGGAATTGCATCCGTAATCCGGACAGACTCCGCATTCATTCGAAAAACAACTCCGCCAGCCCCGTCAGAGCCTTCATATCGGAGGCGGCCATCAGCTCGCACGCAGAGTGCATCGCGAGAATCGGTACGCCCGCATCGAGCGTCGCCATCGGCAGCTGTGAGGAGAGAAGCGGCCCCATCGTGCTTCCCCCGACAACATCGGACTGGTTAGTGTGCACCGCATACGGAATCTTCGCAGCGGCAAGGCGCTCCCGCATCTCGGCAATCAATTCCGCAGAATAGGTGTAGCGCTGGTTTGCGGAGACCTTCAAAGTGACCCCGTCGCCGAAGCGCGCCGAGTTGGGCTCGTCATATTTTTCGGGATGATTCGGGTGGAGCGCATGCGCAACATCGAGCGACAGACACCGTCCGGCAAATACCGCCTCGTTGATACGCGCGGCCGGCCAGCCGAGTCCGTCGTAAATCTTTGCAAGAAGCATCGGCGCGAGCGCGGAATCCGCGCCCTGTCTCGTCTGCGAACCGACCTCCTCATTGTCAAACCACATCGCAATCGAAAGCCCGCGGCCGCGTTTTGCGGCTTTTTTGATTGCCGCAAGGAGCGCATAGCACGAGGTCTGATTGTCGAGGCGCGGCGACGAAACCATGTCCCCGCGGACGCCTACAATCTCCGCCGGCTGCGTCACATACAGATAGAGCTCGGACTCAACCACATCCGCAGCACGGACGCCCGCAAGCGAAGCCACATACTCCGCAAGCCAGTTTTTCTCCATGGAAAATCCCGCAATCGGACGCAGGTCAATCGCCTTCTTAAGCTCCACGCCCTTATTGACATCGCGGTTAAAATGAATCGCGAGATTCGGAATCGTCATGACCGGACCGTCGCTCGACACAAGGTATTCCGAAGTGTGCGCCGTCCCCCCGACCTGCATCGCACTGCCCGCGACCGCGAAAGCGTTCTTCACGGCTCCGCTGTCGCCGGCGGTTTTTGCGGCAGCTGTCTTCGCGCTGCCGGACACTCTCGTCGAAACACGCGCTTTTTTGCGAACGAAAACCCGCCCCGCGACGCCGAGCGGCCGGTCAAGCCAGGTGTTCAAAATCGGTCCGCCGTAGACATCGGTGTCCGCAAGCGCATAATAGGAACCGGCCTCGCCCGCAGGCTTAATGTGAAGGCACGGGGCGTCGGTATGCGCAAGCTCGATTGCAACCCCGTCGCCGGGCTTCGCATCCTCTCCGATTACCCATGCAAAATGCGCACCGCCGGGACCTTTCGCGGTATACGCCCCGGGCCTCAGCTCCCACGGCGCCCCAAGCGAAACCTCCGCAAACCCCGCCGAGACGAGCTCCCTGCGAAGGAACTCCGCACAGTGGTACGGCGTCACCGCCCGATTGATAAAACTCATCCATTCTCTGTCCGAACTCATATCGCACCTCACAGAAAGAATTCGAAAAATAAACCCGCAGCGGGATTTTCCGCCCGCCGCACAAGCACCGTCACAAATCGAGCGAGTGAATATCCTTGAGCAGAATCGTGATGCGCCCGTCCTCGCCCTGGACATACTCGACATGGTCGGGATCCTTTAAGTACTCGACCGGCACCAGAATCTCAATGCCGTTGTCCGCCACGATTTTCGCTTTGCGCATGAGCGCCCGCTCCGTGCGTGGACTCACCGGAATCGGCTCGCGCTGAACGCGCTCCCGCTCCATACGCTCGCGGTAGGCACCGCCGGCCTGCTCATTGTCCGCAAAAACCTTCTGCTCCACGGCCGCAACGCTCACGCTGCCGGTCTGCTCCACGCGCTGCGCCATCTCCTGCTTATAATCGAGAATCTTCTCCGGCACCTGCTCCTTCGGATAGCACTCGCGAATCACCTCAACGGCAGCCTCGCGCATGATTTCCACCGTCTTCTTCTCCGACGGCTTCGCCTTCAGTCGAAGCACCAGATCCGCCAGATAGTTAATCTTGCAATCGTCGATGTAATGCTCGATGTCGGCGACGCGCACAACCCGGTTCAACACATCCACCGCAAAATACTCACACTGCTTTAAACCGCCCTTCGGCATCAGCTTCGTCCCGAGCACCCACGAAACATTGCCCGACGCGTCGAGCCTGCACTGGAACATCTCCTGGAACGGCATTTTGAACATCGCGACATACGGCTGATCCTCCGCCATGAAAAATGCGAAGATTCCGCTGCCGGACTTCATCACCGCGTTGCCGGTGACCAGCTCGTAAATCTGCTGCGCGGTCTCCTTCGCGAACGCCTCCATCCCCTCGGGCTCAACGGGCACAAACGACGCCGCGTAATCCTCCGCCTCGTAGGCTGCGGTCTTCGCACCGGGATCCGAGAGCGCCGCCGCACACAGCTTCGCGATGTAGCCGTACAACGCGTCCTCCTCGTCAAGCTTAATCTCCGTCACATTCGGACACGGCAGTGTCGCATCCATCGTACACAAAATCGTCTTGTAAAGGGCGATATCCCCTGCTCTCATAGTTTTCCTAACCGCCGAAGCGGTCTGCTCCTGTTGTTATTATTTTGTCGCCGTCGGCACCGGGCATGTAATCAGCACGACAAGGTACCGCCGGTATCACCGCCCGGCCGCAGGACTCAGTCGTCCTCCGAAGCGCCGGCCGCATCGAACAAAGCCTTGACCGAGGGCGCGTCCTTGGTGAGCTTTTTGATGCTCAAGTCGTCCGCCTTGTCGTTCGCTAAGCGCAGCTGGTTCGCCGAGCCGAGCAACGCCTCCTTCGTCTTCTGCAGATGGTCGATGGTCTTGTCAATCTCCTCGATTGCCTTCTCGAATTTTTCGCTCGCAATGCGGTAATTCCGCGCAAAGCCCTCCTTGAAGGCGGTCATGTTTCGCTCGAAATTGGTCACATCCACCTGCTGGCTTCTGACAAGCGCCAATTCGCGCCGATAGTCCGCCGAGCGCAGCGCCGCGTTCCGAAGAAGCGTAATCATCGGGATGAAAAACTGCGGCCGGATTACATACATCTTGTCAAAGCGGTAGGAAACATCGACAATACCGCTGTTGTAATACTCGCTGTCCGCCTCAAGAAGCGACACGAGCACCGCATATTCGCATTTTTTCTCGCGCCGGTCCTTGTCGAGTTTTGCGAAGAAATCCTCGTTCTTATGCTTGGTCGCCGTCTCATCGAGCTCATTTTTCATCTCGAACATGATGGACAGAAGCTCGCCGCCCTCGTCGTCGCTCTCACGGAAAATGAAATCGCCCTTGGTTCCGCTGCTCGCATCGTTATCCTTCTCAAAATAAGCCTTCGGGAAAGCCGTCATGCGCAGCCTGTTGAACTCGGTCAGGCAGTGCTGCTCCAGACTCTCGCCGACCATTTTTGTCGACTGCCTCGCCTTGAAATCCTTATAAAAAGCAATCTCATCATCCTTGGTCCGAAGCTGCTGTTCAAACTGCTCCTGCTTCACGCGAAGCTCGGCCTCGCGCTGTGACCGCGCAGCCGCAAGCTCATTTTCCAGCTGCAATTCCTTCGCCTGCAGCCGCCCCTCATATTGCTGCTTAAGAGACTCCGCGCCGGCCTCCAGAAGCGCAATCTTCTGCGCGCGCGTCGTGAGCTCCTCATCCTTCTTGGCAAGCGCTTCGCGGGCCTGTTCCTCACTCTTGGCAAGCGCTGTTCTCGCCAGCTCCTCCTGCTGCCGCATCGCGGTCATCGCCTGCTCCTTCTGCGCGCTCACCGCCGTTGCAATCGCCAGCTGTTTCTCCGTCTCCGCCCGTTCAATCGCCGCCCGAAGCGACGCAATCTCATCATCCTTCTTTCGCAAATCAGCCGCCGCACTCTGCTCCTTCGCCGCGAGGGCGTCATCCCTCGCACGCAGCTCCGCATCGTGCGCCTGCTCCGCCTTCAGCTGCGCAAGCTTCGCCTCGTCCTCCTTGCGCGCCTCCAGCTCCGCAACACGCCTCTCAAGCTCTTTCGCAAACTCCTCATCGCGCACCTGCTGCGCAATCTGCGCATACCCCGACTCATCCACCTGAAACACGGTTCCGCAATTCGGGCATTTGATTTCCTTCATACGCTCATCCTCTTCCCCTTTTCATTGTCCTTCTATTATACGGCACAGCACGAAAAAGAGCAAGTCATCGGACCTGCTCTTTTGTTGATTTCATTTCTTTCTTCTTCCCGTTCTCCGCCCTTCCCGACCGCCTCTTTCGGGCGGCCGGTACCAAGCAGATTTAGGGTATCAAAATGTTGAAGGACAGCAATGTCATTCCGCCGGTCCGGCGACTGTCTGTTTTTTCTCCCATGCGCTTCGAGGCGCCTGCCCCACCGTACACTCTATAAATATCACATTTGGAGTGCAATATTCCGTACTCATACCGTGTTTTGCTCTTCTTTAAGTGTTTTTAAATGCTTTTTTGCTTAACCTTTCCTCCATTGCCGCCAAATGTCAAATAGGAGGCGTGCGGATTCGGGTCCTGTTCTTCAGCGCTCGCTGTCATCATTGCTGCCTTACCCGGGCAAAGAAATCATTGCAGCCTGATTGTTTAGGGTAAATGATATTGACATTTTCATTAAAGCATGTTATTCTTTTCCTATGCCCTTCGGGACAAATACTATTATTGGGGGTTCTATATGAAAGAGAACAACAAATTCACCCTGCGTCGGATGATTGCCGCTCTCGGAATGGTCCTGATGCTCTCCCTCAGCCTCACCGGCATGACACAGCCTGCAAAAGCGCTGCCGTCCAAAGTTTCTGCTGCGGTTTCAATCGGCGTAAGCAAAACTTCTGTGACTTTCGGCAACACCTCAGCTTCTGCCACAGTCACTGTGAGCGGTGTGTCGACCTACAAAGCAACCTCTCCTTACAGCTGGATTCATCCCACCCAATCGGGCAAAACCGTTACCATCCGAGTTGACGCTCAGCCCTATGACGCAGTGCGTACCGGTTATGTTGTCATTACCTCCGGTTCGTCAGAGCGCCGTATTACCGTTACACAATACCCGGCGATGAAAATCTATATCAGCGGAGATTACGAAAACCAGATTGTCTCTGTTACTCTTATGGGTGTGAAGAACAAAGTAGATCCGGCTGATGCCCGTATCTATGTAGACACCTATGGCGTTTTATCTGTTAAATCGAACAATCCCTGGATTAGCGTAAAGCTGAACGGAGGTAATTACTTTACCATCACTGCCCAGCCGAACACTACTCGTTCGGAAAGACGCGGTTCTGTCACCGTTTCCAACGGCTTTGTTTCCAGGTCGGTTACCGTAATTCAAAAGCCTCTGGTTCTGAGTGAGATATACTCCTACCCTTATATCGGACCAACTTCATTTTCGCTGACCTACGGCTTAAAAAACGCCTACAAAACAATCAGTGAATCAAACTGGAACAAGAAGAGCCTTTCTGACCAGGAAGAATTATTGAAAGGTCTTCTGCCGGAGGTAATCCGTTTCTATGGGATATATGAAATCTACGGCGATATCAAGTTGGTTTATGACACCCGTGCAAACATAGAGGCAAAATACCACAAGACCCTCCGCACAGACGATTGGGGCTTGATGAGCGGTTCAGGCGATTATGTTTATATATACCTGAACGCTGATGCTCTAAGGAACAACAAATATTCTGCTGTCACCTCTTTGCTCCACGAAACTCGTCATGTATATCAGGATTATACCGCGACATACGGCGGAACTATATACCAGTATTTATGCGAGTACAATTGGGCGCACTATATTCCTCACAGCGAAGAAAAAGCTGACCAGTACAGAAATCAATTTGTTGAGAAAGACGCCTTTACTTACTCCGAGAAGCTTTTTGCTGCACTCGTCAACGCCGTGAAGTAACCCTTCCGCCTTCTGCCAACCGCAACCGAAAAGGCTCTTGCTTCACTCCATAGAAAGTGCTATGCTGAGACAGTAGTCTCTTTGGCATTCCCCGGGGGCTATGCTCCCGGGGATATCTTTTTTGCGACGACCCGCGGGCGATGCGCAAAGAAAAGAAAAAGGAGGGTGTGTATGGACGCTGTTGCTGCTGCAAGAAAGAACGCCGCCACAGATGCGCGGATTAAGAATGCACTTCTTCGTTTGATGGAAAATACGCCTTATCACGAGATCAGCGTGCCCGACATTGTGCTGGCTGCGTCGACCGCGCGCTGCACATTTTACAGGCATTTTGCGACGAAAGACGCCTTGCTTCTCGCGTGCTGCACGGAACGGTTTGAGGGATTATACAAGCGAATCAGCGAGGAGGAATCGTATACCTTTCACGAAACGAGCCTCAAATATTTCTCATATTGGATGGAGCATCTCCACTTTTTGAAGCTGCTGCAGAAGCAAAATCTCCTGTCCTTCTTCACCGACCGCTTCAACCGTTTCCTCGACGAAGTCATCGGTCATGCGCAGAGTTCCGCCGGCCCGGACGCACCTCCTGCGAAGATTTTTTACCACTTCTACTGCAGCATGTCGGCCATGAGCGGAATTCTTGTTCACTGGCTGAATACCGGCTGTAAGGAGTCTGCGGAGCAGCTCTCGCAGTTCTATGTCTCCTTCCTTGCGGAGGGGAGCGCCGACGACCCGGATTGTCGCTACTACCGCGCCAACCGCGCATACCCGTTCGACCCGAGCTATGTGTGATTCCCGAAAAATGTATTTGGTTTGAATCGTGGATTCGGAGTCTGTGCTTCACGCGCTCCGGCTGAGATAAAAAAAGAAAACCCTCGGATGAACTCCGAGGGTTTTGTGATTTCAGGCGACAACCGGATTTGAACCGGTGGATAACGGTGTTGCAGACCGGTGCCTTACCACTTGGCTATGTCGCCGAATATGGCTGTAATCGCTCTACAGCCGTGATCGCGGCAAATGCAGCAATCATAACTCCCCGAGTAGGACTCGAACCTACGACACTCCGGTTAACAGCCGGATGCTCTACCGACTGAGCTATCGAGGATTATATACGAAAAAGAGACTCTCCGTCTCTTTCCCCTTCGAAAGGCTGCCCTTTCACAAATTCATACCGCTTCTCAGTAACAACTAAGGTCAAGCCCTCGATCGATTAGTATCGGTCCGCTCCACACATTTCTGTGCTTCCACTCCCGACCTATC
>CADBXF010000025.1 GCA_902798585.1 uncultured Lachnospiraceae bacterium | reverse complement strand
CAACAAATGGAAAATCGGTGTAGGGGCAGCAATTGGTGTGCTACCCGTCAAGAGGACAGTGAAAAATTAAAAAGTTCCGTACCGCCAGTTGTGTATGCAGCTGGCGGTATTCTTATGCCGCCGAATAGTAGTGGTCATGATACTCTGCAGGCGTCATCAAATGCAGATTCCGTTGGATCCGCCCGGTGTTGTAGTAGTGGATATACTCCTCGATAGCAGTAATCAGGTCTTCCTTGGAAGTAAATCGCCTTCCGTAGTACTTCTCGCGTTTCAGGATGCCCCAAAAACCTTCCATGGGACCGTTATCAATGCAGTGGGCAACCCTGGACATGCTCTGTTTCATATGGTGCTTCTTTAACTTCGTGTAGAACTGTCTGCCCGTATACTGGAATCCCCTGTCACTATGAAACAGTGGATGAGCGTCCGGCTCCAGCGCTACTGCGGTATCAAAAGTGTCCATGACCAACGGATTGTCATTGCGGTCTCCAATCATGTAGGATACAATCCTGCGGTCATAGAGATCCAGGATGGCACTTAAGTATACCTTGTGAACTTCGATCCCGATGTAATACTTAAATTCTGTCACATCGGTGAGCCATTTTTCGTTTGGTGCGTCAGCATGAAAATCCCGGTTAAGATAGTTCCTTGCGATGTATGCCGGATCATTGATGCTTTTGGTACAGCTTTTAGGTTTCCATTTGATCGTGGATTGGATATGTTCCTTTCGGCAGATCCGCAGGATCCGTTTATCATTGACATCAACTTTGTGGTGCCTGTCCAACTCATCCCGTATTCTGCGGTATCCCATATCCGGATGCTCTTCATGGATGGATATTACTTTTTCTGTGATCTCCCGGTTTCGCCGTTCACTGTAACTGATCGGATTTTTCAGCCAACGGTAGTAGGCTGCGCGGGAAATGTGCAGATACTCACAAAGTTTCTGTACGGGATAGTGTTTCTCTTCCGACAGTTCTTTGATCGCCTGATATTTGTACAGATGACGAGTCAGAGATAGCGATCTTTCATCTCTAACTCTCTGACTTTTTTTAACAGGTCATTCTCCATCTGAAGTTCTCGGTTTTTGCGTTCCAGTTCCGCGATCTTATCCCGAAGTTCTTCTTCCGGTGTCCTGGCTGGTTGGGAACCGGCACGCCGACCTCGACGGTCTTCCAAGCCTGCTGATCCCATCTTCTCATAGCGCAATACCCAGTTGCGTACCTGCTGATAAGAACAGTTATACTTCAGTGCCATTGCACCATAGTTCTTATCATTGGCAAGGCAGTCCTGTACGATAGCAAGGCGTTCTTCCGGTGTTGTCTGTCTGGGGTTTCTCATGTAGCTACCTCCTCCGCTTCCGCGTGATTTGATCTCTCCATGAGTATTATACTCTTTTATCCAATTTCGCAACTGCGTTTCTGAACGAAGTTTGTATTTTTCGGTGATTTCTCTAAGAGAACCGTCTCCGCAAAGATACGACTTAATGGCGGCATATTTCAGTTCTACTGAATAATTCCGGTTATGCTTCTGATTGAGAAGTCCTATGGGACCGTCATTCTTATAGATGATAATCCATCGATTGAATGTGCCCCACGAGCCAGAGCCAGCCAGTCGTGCGGCTTCGGTTTCGTTTATTTCACCTGATAAGTACCGTTCAACCAGTTTCACTTTGAGTGCGGGATCAATCTTACTTTTTCTTGTCATAGAAATACCCCCAAGTAGGTTTTATATTTCAGTGTCCTACTTGGGGGTAGCATATCACGATCCTTTTTGCCTTTCATATATTGCAATGTGTTGCATTTCATGAAAAATGATTCATTACCGAATCACACGGTGCCGATTGCTCAGCCGTTGATGCTTCTCTTTACATAGTGCGTATGGAGAATCTCATGAGCCTTGTGGCTGCCGAACTCGCCGAAGAACTCCTCGTAAACCTTCTTGATGGAAGGATTCTCGTGAGACTTGCGGAGCGTCTTGGCAGCGTCGTTATCGTACAGAGCCTTCGCACGGAGACCGCGTACATCAACGAAGTTGCGTACCTCGGAGTCAACCAACGGCTGGCCACCGCCGTTGATGCAACCGCCCGGGCAAGCCATGATCTCGATGAAGGTGTAAGGCGAAGTGCCGGCCTTAATCTGATCCATGATGATGCGTGCGTTCGAAAGCGAAGATGCAACAGCAACCTTAACCTCAAGACCGCCTACATTGTATGTAGCTTCCTTGATGCCCTGCATACCGCGGACTTCCGTGAAGTCAACAGCCTTGAGCTCTTCACCGGTGATAACCTCAACAGCGGTACGGAGAGCTGCCTCCATAACACCGCCCGTTGCGCCGAAGATTACGGCTGCACCGGTGGACTCGCCGAGCGGATCATCGAACTCGCCGTCCGGAAGGGCTGCGAAGTCAATGTCGTTTCTCTTGATCATGCGGGCAAGCTCGCGGGTCGTGATGGAGATGTCAACATCCGGAACTCCCGGAACTGCGCTCTGGTCTCTCGTAACCTCGAACTTCTTCGCGGTACAAGGCATAACGCCGACACATACAATCTTCGCGGGATCGATGCCCATCTTCTGTGCGTAGTAGGTCTTAACGGTAGCGCCGAACATCTGCTGAGGAGACTTGCAGCTCGAGAGATGTGCAATCTGCTCCGGATAGTAGGTCTCGCAGAACTTAACCCAGCCGGGCGAGCAGGATGTAATCATCGGCAGAACGCCGCCGTTCTTTACGCGCTCAACAAGCTCGGTAGCTTCCTCAACGATTGTGAGGTCTGCTGCGAAATCGGTATCGAATACCTTGTCAAAGCCGAGTGCACGGAGTGCGGTAGCAAGCTTGCCCTCAACATCCGTTCCAATCGGCATACCGAACTCCTCACCGAGCGTAGCACGCACGGACGGAGCAGGCTGTACAACCACGAACTTGTCGGGATCGGCAATTGCCTCCTCAACCTTGTAAGTGTCATCCTTCTCATAGAGAGCGCCGGTAGGACAAGCAACGATACACTGACCGCAGTGGATACAGCTCGTATCTGCCAGACCCATGTCAAATGCGCTTCCGATGCAGGAAGCAAAACCACGGTTGTTCGGTCCGATAACCGCAATGCCCTGAACCTTCTCGCATGCGCCTACGCAGCGACGGCACAAAACACACTTGTTGTTATCGCGAACCATATGGACAGCCGAGGTGTCCTTCTCGTATTCGGGACGGAATCCCTCGTACAACTTCTCATCCTCAACGCCGAGCTCGTTGCAGAGCTTCTGGAGCTCGCACTTGCCGCTGCGTACGCAGGACAGACACTTGCGATCGTGCGTGGAGAGAATGAGCTGCAGCGTCTTTCTTCTGGAATCCAGAACCTTCGCGCTGTTCGTCTTGATCTCTGCGCCCTCATCGGATGCAGCAAGAGGATACATGCAGGCAGCTACCAGTCCGCGGGCCTTAGTAGACTCGACAAGACAGATACGGCAGTCGCCGACCTCGTTGGTGTCACGAAGGAAGCACAGTGTCGGAATCTTTACGCCGGCCTTATGAGCAGCGTCCAGAATCGTTGTTCCTTCCGGAACCGATACGGGGATTCCGTTAACTTTCACATTAACCATCTTAATTTCATCTGCCATAATCGTTTCCTTCCTTACTGTTTACTAATAGCCTTGAACTTGCAGTTCGCCATGCAGGCGCCGCACTTCACGCACTTCGAAGCGTCGATTGCCATCGATGCCAGCTTGTGGCCGGGAGCGATGTAGTCGGTTCTGGTGATTGCATCTGCAGGACAGTTCTTAGCGCAAAGGCCGCAGCCGATACACTTATCCTTGTCGATAGAGAACTGAAGCAGATCCTTGCAGACACCGGCAGGACACTTCTTGTCTACGATATGAGCAATGTACTCGTCACGGAAGTAACGAAGCGTGGAGATAATCGGGTTCGGAGCGGTCTGGCCGAGAGCGCACAGGGAGCTCTTCTGCAGATGCGCTGCCAGTTTCTCAAGGCGATCCAAATCGTCCATCGTAGCCTGACCCTTGGTAATCTTCTCGAGAATCTCGAGCATACGTCTCGTACCGATACGGCACGGTGCGCACTTACCGCAGGACTCGTCTACCGTGAACTCAAGGAAGAACTTGGCGATATCAACCATACAGTTGTCTTCGTCCATAACAATCAAACCGCCGGATCCCATCATGGAACCGATTGCGATCAGGTTGTCGTAATCCATCGGAACATCCATCTGCGAAGCAGGGATGCAGCCGCCGGACGGGCCACCGGTCTGAGCAGCCTTGAACTTCTTACCGTTCGGAACGCCGCCGCCGATTTCCTCGACAACTTCACGGAGCGTGGTACCCATCGGGATTTCCACAAGACCGGTGTTCTGAATCTTACCGCCGAGTGCGAATACCTTCGTACCCTTGGACTTCTCGGTTCCCATTGCTGCGAACCACTCCGGTCCTCTCATAATGATCTGCGGAATGTTAGCCCAGGTCTCAACATTGTTGAGAATGGTAGGACGCTCGAACAGACCCTTGACAGCCGGGAACGGCGGTCTCGGTCTGGGCTCGCCTCTGTGGCCCTCGATGGAGGTCATCAGAGCGGTCTCCTCACCGCAGACGAATGCGCCTGCACCGAGGCGAAGACCGATATCGAACTTAAATCCGGTACCGAGGATGTTGTCACCGAGCAGGCCGTACTCTCTCGCCTGCTTGATGGCGATCTCGAGACGCTGAACGGCAATCGGGTACTCAGCACGAACATAAATGTAACCCTGGGAGGAACCGATGGTGTAGCCGGCAATTGCCATTGCCTCAAGAACTACATGCGGGTCGCCCTCGAGAACGGAACGATCCATGAATGCACCCGGGTCGCCCTCGTCGGCGTTACAGCAAACATACTTCTGGTCAGCCTTGTTGGCCTTAGCGAACATCCACTTGCGTCCGGTCGGGAAACCTGCACCGCCGCGGCCGCGGAGGCCGGAATCCAGGAGAATCTGGATAACATCGTCAGGCGTCTTCTCGGTAAGAACCTTTGCAAGAGCCTGATAACCGCCGGTACCGATGTACTCGTCGATGTTCTCGGGATCGATAACACCGCAGTTGCGAAGAGCAACACGGTTCTGCTTCTTGTAGAAATCCGTCTCATGCATCGAGATGATGCCGTTCGGGGTAACCGTCTTCTCATAGAGATACTTGGTCACGATGTTACCGTTTACAAGGTGCTCGGTAACAATCTCCGGAACATGCTCAATCGCCATGTTCGCGTAGAAAGCAGCCTCCGGATAGATGATAACGATCGGGCCGAGTGCGCAGAGACCGTGGCAACCGGTGCGTACAACGCAAACCTCATTCTCCAGACCGTTCTTCTTAATCTCATCGTTAAATGCAACGATGATGTCTTCACTGTGGGAGGAAGTACAGCCGGTACCGCCGCACACAAGGACATGATGCTTGTAGCTCTTGCCCTGCGCGTTCAATTCGGCGATCTTGGCTTCGCCCTCGCGGCGCATCGAAATGATGCCTTCCTGCTCCGCCTTAATCTTGTTAAGTTCCGTAATGGATATCATTTGCGTCCTCCTGTTACTCGTATTTTGCAAGGATCTCGTCGAGCTTATCTACGGTCAGCTTACCGTAAACCTCGCCGTTGATCGTCATAACCGGTGCAAGACCGCAGGCGCCGATGCAGCGGCATGCGTCCAGCGAGAACTTGCCGTCCGGCGTGCACTGCCCGCCCTCGATGCCGAGCTTTTCACACAACTTGTTGTAGATGTCGCCCGAGCCCTTGACGTAGCATGCGGTTCCCAAGCATACGGAGATCGCATATTTTCCCTTCGGATACAGGGAGAATTGCGCGTAAAATGTAACAACGCCGTAAATCTTCTCCAACGGAATGCCGGTCTCGTCCGAAATCATCGTCTGGACTTCGATCGGCAGATAGCCGTAAATATCCTGAGCCTTCTGCAGAATCGGCATCAGCGCGCCCCGCTCATCCTTCAGCTCACTGATCACCTGCAGAAGCTTCTGCTTTTGCTCTTCCGTCCCTTTGAAAGGCACGGTACTCTTGTTTGTGGCCATTAATAATCCTCCTTTTAGGGTGATAACCGATTGGGCGAATGCTCCCCAATCCCCAAGGAAACATAGTACCACAAATTGATGTATTTTTCCAGCATTTTTATCACCGAAAGGGACACAATTTGTGTTTTCGTCGTTTTAATGCGTGTATACATGTATTTAGACTCGGAATCCGTAACAAATGAACAAAAAAAGATGCCGGAATCTCTCCCGGCATCTCCGTCTTTCGTTGTTTCTTTCAATCGAGGCTGTCCTTCTCATCACCGAAGCGGCGTACGAACTCCTCCTTCGCCTCCTCGCGGCTGATTCCGAACGAGACCGCCAGCTCCCCGAACAGACAATCCTCCGCCATATGCATATAGCGCTCATCGCTTGCCGTCGCACGCTTTCCCTGCGCCGAGCGAAGCTCCCCGCGCGCATGAATCGCCTTGAGCATCCGCACGAGATTCTCGCACTGTCCGGAGTAAAACGCCTGCTTGTAGGCGTCCTCTCTCTTCTTTTCGTCCGGAACCTCAAGCTCCGTCAAATCACTTAAGCGGGAAAGCAGCTCCTGTGCTTCCTTCTTCGTCAAAACCGGGCGCATCACAATCCGCATATTGTCAACGGGACTGAAAATCTTACCGCCGTTCGAATACAGCGGTGTCAAAGTATAATAATCCTTGCCGCCGGCCCCCATGCCCACAAGCGGTCCGACACTTTCAACACGGCATACGCCGTTGCTGCCATGGACTACATATGCTCCTTTCTCAAACATGCTATCACTCCTGTTCTGTTCAACAAGACCGTCAGACTACAGTATTATTATAGCACATCGAAAAATGCAAATGCAAACTGAAAATTGCACAAAAAATCACGCATTTTGCGAAAGAAATCGCGCAATTACATGGGCAACTCCGTCATTTTCATTGGTTTCCGTGACAAAGTCAGCAACCGACTTGACGGATTCCGTCGCGTTCCCCATCGCAACCGCGAGACCGGCCTCCGTGAGCATCGGAAGGTCGTTGTCCGCATCGCCTACGGCAATCACCTCGTCCATGGAGACGCCGAAATACTCCGCGACGCGCGCAAGCCCGCGCGCTTTGGACACTTCCCCGTGGAAGAACTCCAAAAACTCCGGAAGCGATTTGCACACCGTGACGGAGGGCGGCAGAAGTTCCCGCATCTCCCTCTGAAACCGGTCGATTCGCTCCGGTTCATCGTACCACAGAAACTTGGAGATTCCGTCGCGCAGCACATCCGAAAGCGGCGGCAACGGCTTCGCCGGAATCTTACCGAACCGGCGGCTGTAATCCGCAAGGCGCTCATCCACAGGCAAGCCGAACAGGCGTTTATTGCTCCAGACAATCTGGCTTGTCAGGCGCTTTCGCCCCTCCGCCGCAATCACGCGCGCGTCCTCTTCCTCCAGATCGCGTTTCAGCAGTATTTCCCCGCTGTTTGCGTCGATAATCATTGCTCCGTTGCTTGTGATGACAGGCGCGGAAATACCGAGCTGACCGGCAAATTCCCGCACACCGGGCCATGCCCGCCCGGTGGAAATCACGATGTGGATTCCGGCGTCGTTCGCTCTGCGAAGCGCCTCCGAATTGCCCCTGCTGATTCTCTTGTCGTCCGTCAGCAGGGTGCCGTCCAGGTCGACGGCAATCATACGATATTTCATGCTGTTCTCCGGGTTGTGTCAATCTTCGTAAAGCAAATCGCGAAGGGTCGGATGAATAACGCCGTATGCATATCCGCAGTTACGCACATGCATCGTGAATACGAGCGACAGTTTATTGTCCGTATCCATAATTGCAAGGCTTCCCGCAGCGCCGTCCCATCCGAAGATGCCCGCCGGCGCCTTCGTGCCGAGGAACTCGGGCTCCATCAAAACCTGCATGCCGATGCCGTAGCCATACCCGAGGCGTCCCATATTGTCCGCAATCTCCTTCCGCAGGGCGTCGGAAAGCAGATTTGTGCGGAACTCCCGTACCGTCTCCTCCCGAAGAATCCGGTTTCCGTTTCTTCCGACACCGCCGCAGGCCAGCGCGTCCGCAAAGAGCGCATAGTCCTCCGTGCAGCTGATCAATCCCGCGCCGCCGCTCTCATAGGCCTCCGAAAGCTGATAATTGCACGAAGCCTCCATCGGACGGATATGCGCAATATCGCCGTCGTCACAGCAGAACTGCTGCGCAAGCCCCGGGAACCCCTCATTCAGCGGTTTTGCAAACTGCGTTGCCTTCATTTCCAGCGGATTCCATATATTTTCCGTGAGATACTCCGAGAACTTCTTCCCGGAAACAACCTCGACAATCGCCGCAGCGACATCGTGACTCAGGCTGTACATAAAATGCTCCCCCGGGTGAAATGCAAGCGGCGACTGCGCCATCGCATCCACAAGCTCGCGGGTCGTCGCAAGGCTGCCGCGCTCCGCCAGGACATGCGCAACGCCGGGCCGGTTCAAATCGTAATCGAGCCCGGACCGCATCGACACCAGATGCCGGAGCGTAAGCGGCGTCCTCGGCGGCACAAGCCGGATTACGCCGTCCTTCTCCTCCTTCACGAGGATGTCCGCAAATGCGGGAAGATACCGCGAGACCTCGTCGTCGAGCGACAGCTTCCCCTGCTCGACCAGCTGCATCACGCAGACCATCGTCTGCAGCTTCGTCATGGAAAACATCAAATACCGCGCATCGGCGCTCACCGGCACCGTCCGGCCGGCGTCGACAAAGCCGCCCATGTGCCGGAAAATCTCCCGGTGATTCTGCATAACGCTGCAGTCAAACGACGGCAGTCCCGCCGCCGGAAGGGAATCCAGATAATCCTTCAATCGTTTCGTATTCATCGTAACCTCCGCGTCGGAGCGCGTCCCCGAAAGACGGGCGCGGCTCTTGTTTGTATACTCCCCAAAGATAACAGAAAAGGGCGGGAAACTCAAGTCTCCCGCCGCGATTCCTGTATAATTTTTTCAAGCCGGATTCGTCAGGAAACACCCCGTTAAATGCAGGTATATCCACCGTCCACTGCAATGTTCTGCCCGTTCACGTAAGCCGAAGCCGGGGAAGCGAGGAACAATGTGCAGGTATCAAGCTCTCCCTCCATACCGTAACGGCCGACCGGAATTGCACCCTGCGCATAGGACTTGAACCAGTCCGTCTCCAAAGTCGACTGTGTCAGAGGCGTCCAGAAGTATCCCGGGCAAATCGAATTGACCGTAATGCCCTCCTTGCCCCATTCCGCAGCAAGCGCGCGTGTCAGATTGACAACACCGCCCTTCGCCGCATGATACGGTGCGCAGGTAGCAGCCATATTGCCGACCAGGCCGTACATCGAAGCGATGTTGATAATGCGGCCGTAGTGTGCCTTAAGCATCTCCTTGCCGAACTCTCTCGCGCATACGAAGCTGCCGAAGAGGTCGATTTGGAGCTCGTTGTTAAACTGCTCATCTGTGATTTCCGCAGCCGGTGCAACCGCTCCGGTTCCTGCGTTGTTAATAAGGATATCCACGCGTCCGAACTCCGCCATCGTCGCAGCGACCGCTCCCTTCACCTTCTCGGTGTCGGTGATGTCGCAGGCGTATGCAAGAACCTTCACGCCGAACTCCTTCTCAATCTCCGCCTTGTTCTCATCCAAAAGATTCTGGCGGCGTGCCATAAGCACAAGATTCGCCCCCTGGCTTGCGAGTGCCTTCGCCATCTGCACTCCGAGTCCTGTGGAAGCTCCGGTGACAACAGCAACCTGTCCTGTCAGATCAAACAAATTCTTCATCCTGTCTGTCCTTTCGTAACTGTTTTCCCCGTTACACATACCGCATCTATTATAGCCTTCGGAAATTGCGAAGTCAATTGCCATTCCACACAAGAAAAAGGCCCCTTGCGAGGCCTTTTCCGTCGTTTCTGATAGATTCCCGCAGACAGCGTCGAACCCCGGCGCCGAAGCGCCCTGCAAAGCCGCAGGGATTCACTGCATGTGTGCACGAATAAATGCGGTTTCGTCGTTAAGCATCTGCGTATTCACCGCTCCGGTCTTGTCAAAAGCGGTCGATTCCAGCGTGAAGGTTCCGTCGTATCCGGTGCTCTTCACAAACCGGAAGAATTTTTCGAAATCGATATGTCCCGCGCCGATGGGAAGCGTTCGAAGCGCCGTCCAGTCCTTGAAGCCGCCGGCATAGTCGTTGATATGATAGTGCTTCACCAGACCGTCCTTCCACGCCCACGCAGCGTCCCCTTCGCAATAGGCCTCAATCTGTCCGTGGAACGCCGCCATTTTCGTATCGAATATAAAATGCGGCTCCTCGTACATATCGGCAAGCCTGCGCCAGTAGAGCATGGGGTCTTCCCTGACGCAGACAACATTTTCCACCAGAAGATCGACGCCGCGGTCCGCGGCAATCTTCCGGAAATTCCCGTACGCCTTCAGGTTGTTCTCGATAGCGAAGTCGGAAATCTCGCCGTTCCAGAGGTGGAACACCATCATCTTCGCCCCGAGCGCCGCTGCCATCTCCGCATTGATTGCGAATTGCGACTCGGCATACGCAAAATTCCCCTTCGTCGCCTCCTCCCCGACCGTCTTCTGGCAATGGTACACCGGGATATTCAGGGAAAGGCTTCGGAAATACTCCGTAACCTCAGGCACATTTTCATACCATGTGCTGTACATCATCATCTCATAGCCGTCGCAGTCAAGCTTCGGGGTAAGCTCTTCCATCAACCGCGGATCCCGACCATTCGGGCGTCCGATCAAAGCCCCCGTGGAACATAACACTTCCATCTTGTATTCTCCCTTATTGTTTGATTTTGATACCGGCATTCGTCTTCTCAAAACAGGCGAATCAGTTTACAGTTTTCGAATTCGGTCTTCCAGAAATCCTTCGTCGGAAGCCTCCACACATTGCAGATCAGGCTCAGATTCATGGCGCCGTGGCCGACAACCAGAACCCTTCTGCCCTCCTTTAGAAGCGGCAGCACCTTCTCCTCGTAAAATGCGCGTGTGCGCCCGAGCAGCTCATTCACATTTTCCCCGCCCGGTACAGCCTCGATGTACTCCTCGGGATGATAGAAGAAGAAATTCACCGGGCAGTCCGGCGTGCGAAAACTCTCCGCGACGCCCTCATACTCACCGAACGCCATCTCCTTTAAGCGATTGTCGAAGAAAACCGGCACCTCGCGGTCCTTCAGCAGAATCTCCGCCGTCTCCCTCGCCCGGGAAAGCGGCGAACAAAAGCAGATATCGAACGGGATATCCGCATATTCCGCGGCAGCCTCCCGCGCCATCTGCCGGCCCGTTTCGTTGAGAGGGATGTCCGTCTGCCCCTGCAGACGCTTCTGATCATTCCAGTCGGTTCTTCCGTGGCGAATCACATAGAAAGCGCCCCGAATCCCCTCCGATTCCCGTATTTCTTCCGGCGTCATCACACAGTCCTTTCATACATCACTATCGTCATTTTATCGTTTATAATCTCCTCCTCGCCGGTCCGGACAAAGCCGCATTTTTCGTAGAGATGACAATTGCGCGGCTCCTCCTTGATCGTGGAGAGTCTCCAGGTCTTCACCTCGGGGTGCATGGAAAATGCCTTCTTAAGAGCGGCGTATCCGTACCCGCGATTCTGGTAACGCGGCAGGATAAAGAGCGGGCTGACATATGAAATCTCATGCTCATTCGGGTCGTTGTGACCGATATTGATGACCCCTACCCGCGCCCCCGCGACGCAGATAAAATAGTAGTTCCGGTTTGCAACCGCCGCCCTCGCGCGAATACGGTCAATCGACTCAAGCGCCGGCGAACCGTCGTCCCGGTAAACCTCATAGAGCGGCATAAAGGCTTCCACCTGCATCCGGTGAAGAATCTCAAGCTCATCGTCCCGGACGGGGTCGAAATACACACTCTGAATCTTCCGCTTCTCCTTGGGCCCCGGCAGCGAAAAATACGCCTTGATTGTCTCCGCAACCGTCTTCGGTGCGAGCGTCGTGTTGTCAATCCGAAGGTAGTTTTCGAACGGAATCTCGCCTTCCCGGCTCACCACACGATACTTCGTCTCCTCCCGGAGCAGCCGGTCGTCGGAGATCATCGTATCGCGCTTGGACGCCTTGTGCAGCAGTCGGTTCTCGGTCTTATTGCGGGCAAGCCTGACCTCACGGTCCGCCACCAGCTCGACATAATACACGGTTCCGCCGGTCGCCTCGAAGCGGGCGGCAACATTTTTAATATAATCCCAATCCGACGGCATGTCAAATGCCCACATATAAGTGAAAATCATCCCCTGATAATCGGTCTTCAGGAACGCCTCAAAGCAATCCTCCCGAATCTTCTCCACCAAAGCGTGATCAAAGCCTCCCATAAGCTCAATCACGGGCTCAATCGCCAGGTGATTATGAAACAGCCGGAAATCGGTGATTTTCATCAGCTCCTGACCGACCGTCATCTTGCCGACAGCACCGCTGCCGCATATTACTATCAAATCCATTGCGCAAATCCTTTCCCGTTACCCGTCCGGGCTTTCCGGCGCCGTTCTTCCCGACGCGCCCCGGCAGTATCGGTCATTCAGTTTCAGTCAAATACAATAAACGGAATCAGCATTTCGTCCTCGACGAGGCTTCCGTGGTTCGATGTCCACTTGTGCTCTCCCGTATAGAATATCGAGAGATTCCCCGTGGCAATCGCCAGATAGTCGCCGAGCATCTGCCGGAACAGCGCATGCGGCCTGCCGGTTCCCATCAGCTTCCTCTCGATGACTTCCTCCATCGGCAGCAGGAGGAACCGGTCGCCGAAGGCTTGATTCCACTCGCTCACGAAGAAATCCTTTTTCTCTTCCTTCACAAACAGATTGAGCACACGGGGCTCCAGGGACGGCATTCTCACGAGGCAGTCGACAATCGACGGATAGTCGCGGATATCGACATTTTCCGTATCCATATGACCGTGGTCTGCGGTGACCATCACAAGGGTGTCCCGGTCTGTCTGTGCCGCAAAATCACTCACGGCCTCCTCGAGTTCCAGCATCGTCTCATGCACAACTTCCGCTCCGCAGCCGTTTCGGTGCAAAAGTCCGTCCGGTTGATTCCAGTACACATAGATATAGTGTTCGCCGGGCTCGCGAAGCGTTGTCTTCACGCGCTCGCACATCTCCCGGATGCTGTCGGTCTTCGGTTCCCAGAACGGCGCGTACATCACGGCGTTCTTGCCGAGCTTTCCAATCTTTTCAACCACGCTCTCATACGGGGTAAATGTCCACGGCACATTGAATTCCGCAGCCTTCTCCTCGGTTCCCTGCACAAAGTTGTAAAAGCAGGTCACATTCTTATCGATCTGCGGATAGTAGCAATCCCAGCCGAGCCAGCTGTGCTCGCACGGCTGCAGCCCCGACATCATCGAGGTCGTCGCCGCAACCGTCGTCGAGAGAAATGTCGAGGTATAAATACCCTTGAGGTTTGTGCGAAACGGTCCGTCCTTCGGAAGGTGCCGCTCAAGGATGGCCTTCCCCATGCCGTCCAGAAGAAATACGACGACATTGCGATACGGTCTCGCCAGATACGGCTCCGCCATCGCCAGCGGCTCCCCCACAGGCTCTGCGCCGAACTTCTTAAGAATCGAGTTCGGCAGGTTCGCAATACAGTTTTTATAATCCGGATATACGATTTTCCGATTCATGTTCCGATTTCCCTTTCTTCCCCGCACGAACGCTTCGCCGAAAACTATAGGAGCGGAATTCCGTGCTCCGTAAGTTTCCCTGCATTTTCCGCGGGGATTAAAAACTCTCCGGTAATATTCTGCGATTTTCGGTAAAAGTTCGTCCATTTCATGACAACGCCGGATTCCGCGGGGCATAATTCAAATTCACTGTGTTTGGGGTTAAAGATGAGGTCCGGCACCATGCGCTGCATTAATGTAAGCATCCGCGGCATCGGATCGGTGTCAAACTCCTCAAACCGGGTGATGTGCCGCAGCACCCCGTTCTCATAGGAATAATATTCTGCGTCGATAATCACACCGTCGTGAAGCGTCCCGTTTCGCTGGAACGATTCCACGCTCACAAGGCGGCCGTCCCCGTCATATTCACTCCACTCGAAATTGCACCTCGAAAAGAACAGCTCGCCGTTTGCCCTGCGCTGCACATTATAATCAATGCGCAGATTATCGGAGACATAAAAGTATGCCATAAACGATCCGACGGAATCCAGCAGATAGTCCGCCATGGACCCGGGCTGTCCCAGATCAAACTCGGCGTGGTGAAGTCTTCCTTCCGTGTCATAAACGAGTTCGCTGTACGCGCCTTTTAGTGCATTTTTCGGAAGCGATTTGTGCTCTTTTGAGAACAAATACTTCTTCTCACGGATATGCGGATACAGGAACCTGCTGTACAGAGCATCCAGCCCGCTCGCATCCGGTTCCTTTGCAAACCGGGTTTCGCCCCGCGCGATGTTTACATCCGGCACATAGTCGTTCACATACTGCTCGCACAATCTGTGATACTTTTCCACCATTGCTCTTGCGTCAAATTCCATCTCCGACACCTCCGTACGGTTTTCTTCCATCATACCATGAACCGCAGCATGCCGCAACAATAACGGCGGTTCGGCAGGCAACAAGCGCGTTCCCGCGCTACAGTTTTTCGCAGATATATAGGAGATGGTTCGTCATTCCGAGCAATTCACGCTTCTCACAAATTGCTAAATACCAGCGCGTGAAGGCCCTGAAATCTTCGTCACCGATTGCAAAATCGCTCCGTTCCTCGGCCGTCTCGAGCATTCCGTCGACGCCCGCGGTTGTGATGTATCTGACCGGTTTTTCGGAAAATAAAGCCTCGAACTCCGGCACCTCGTAGCCGGTGAAAAGCTGCTCCTTGAAATGTCGAATCCGGTAATCCGCCGTAAAATTCTCCTCCTCGCCTGCGGCCCAGTTGCCCTGCAGGTAGTTTGCGTACATAATACCGTAGACCGAGATAAATGCGAAGAGAACTACGCCGCCGGGTTTTGTGACGCGGAGCGCTTCATCGATGGCCCTGTCAATCTCGTCCTTATCGTAGAGATGGTACATCGGTCCGAGGGAAAGCGTCACATCGAAGGCGCTGTCCGCAAAGCGCGAGAGATCCGTCGCGTCGCCCTGAAGGACATGCAGGCCCGCAACACCCCGCCCGTTTTCCCGAAGAATCGCAAGGTTGCTCTCCACGAGCTCCACGGCGGTTACATCCATTCCCTCCTTCGCAAGAGCGACGGAATATCGCCCGGTACCTGCGCCGATCTCCAAAACCTTCGAGCCCTTCTTCGCAAACTTATGAATGTACTCCATCGTCACCGCGTATTCCAGCTGTCCGTGGCGCGACTTGATAAGCCTCCGGTCTTCGCAGACATCGCCGTAAAAGCTTCCGATAATCTCCTGTCTTGTGCTCATTTCGAATCCCCTTTCATCATTGCAGGCCGTTCCGCCACCCACGCTTCAAACCCGGGATGACGACCGTTTTCTCAGGTCAAATCCCTGTACATCAGGATTTCGTCATGGTATGTCCCGTCATCGAAGAGAAGTGCATTGTGTCTGCGGCCGCTCTCAACGAAACCGCACTTTTTGTAAAGCGCCTGTGCGCGTTCATTTTCCGCGACGACCTCCAGATCGAGCTGCGTCCAGCCGATGCCTGCGGCAAGCTCTGACAGATAGTCAATCATCGCCGAGCCGATGCCGAGTCCCCAGTATTCCTCGTAAAGGGCGATTGCCAGACTGCAGCGATGCCGGATCTTCCGCTTCGTTCCGATGCCGCTCACACTGCCGTTGCCTGCGGGCTTGCCGTCCACCACCGCGACCATCATGATATGGTACGGATCCTCAAGGATATTTTCGAGAAGTTCCCGCTCCTTCTCCACGGTATAGCTGACCTCGTCGGGATAGCGAAGCAAAAACTCCGTCTCACCTGCGGTCTTCTCCATATACGCAATCATCTCCTCTGCGTACTCCGGCCCGTTCGGCCTGAGGATGCAGGTTCTGCCGTCCTTTAAAGTAATCCTGCGTTCTGCGAATTTCATTGTTGTCCTCCCGTTCTCCGGCTTCTCCCTTCGGAAAATGCCGTTTTCTCTGTGTCTCGTTTCTCTGTAAAGCCGTTAAACAATCGGTCTCGCAATGACCGTGACGCTCTCCTTTTTGCCCTTCACGGCAATCTGGAAATCATCCTCATAGACGACCTCACCGGGAATTTCGATGCATTCCGAGATGTAAAACCGTACGCCGTATTTCTCGCCCATATCCCGGTAAAATGTCATCTGTTGCCAGATTTCATTGCCTTCCGGCGTATCCTTAAACCAGGTCACGGCGCCGTCGGGATTGCCTGCTTCATAGTACGGCGGAACCGGCAGCACCTCCTCAAAGTACTCGCGGTTTCTCCAATACTCCGCGATTTCCTCTTTGGTGGGAATCTCCGCATCAATCAGCTTGCCGACGGCGGTGAAGATGCCGCGGGGCTGCTTTGTAATCCAAGCCATATCGGCGGTGTGCACGCGGTAGTATTTCGTCTTCGGAAGCTCTCTTTCGAGGTATCCGCAGGTGAACGGAAAGAAGTCGAACTTCTGCGTTCCGGTGTGGATAAAGCCGAAGCTTTCGTACCATTTGCGAAGCCTCTTGTTCTCCTCCACGATACCCATTTTCAGCATCGTCTTTCCGAGGCTTTTCGCCTGAATCATCGCATCGGTCAGCAGCTTGGCTCCGATGCCCCTGTGGCGGTACTCCGGAAGCACCGAGAGGTTGCTCAGCTCAGCGGTTTCATCCTCCGAAAGAGCTAACGAGTAGTACCCGACGATTTTCCTTCCCACGAGATATGCAAACATCGGCCGCCGCTCCATGCAGAACTGGTAGTACAGCCGGTTCGCATCCGTAGCAAATGCGGTGAAGCGGGGTGCATTTTCCGCGGTAAATCCGAACTCGTCAGCCACGGTTCGGAAGGATTTCCGGACAACCTCCGCGCACTCCGGAACCTCATCGATGGACATACGGCGAAGAAATTCCGGCTTGTTCTCGGAATCTTCTGCCTCTTCGGCCGTCTCCGGAAGGGTAATCCAGTAACGCTGCTGTACCACGCCGTCGACCTCCGGCTCGTTCTCCAGCACGCCCCCGTTTTTCTGAATGCTTCGGGCGCTGCCGATGTTGTCCTTGTCACACACCATCAACACACGGAAAATGCCGAGCTCCCGGCATTTTTCGAGCGCCAGTCGAATCATCTCCGTCGCATACCCTTTGCGCCGCTCGGAAGGTCGGATGCCGTCGCCGATATGGCCGCCGTCGAGAAGCAACCGCTCATCCAGATAGTGGCGAAGGTTGACCGCCCCGACAATGATGTTTCGCTCCTCATCGAGCGCGAACCATGTGGTGGTTGCTACATGCCCGTGATTGTTGTCCGTATCGATGTTTTTGCAATAGTTTTCGTAATCGCGGTAATCGAGCCGCCGGATTGCATAGGGGACAATCTTTTCCCCGGTTGCATACCACTCATCGAGCATATCGCAGATTAATTCTTTGTTTCGGCCATTTGCCTTAACCAATCGAAGTTTCACGGCATGTTCCTCACATTTCCGCGCCCGCCCGGGGCGCCTTGTATTTTCACCCCACAGGGGCGCTCAGTCTTTTCTTCGCAAAATCCAAATCAGATTGCTGCGGTATAATGCGGCCGTGGAAGGATCGTTCAAATCCTCTTTGTCGCCCTTGTAACCGCGGTAAATATCCAGAACCTCAAAGCCGCAGAGCTCTGCCAGGAGAAACATTTCATGGCGGTTCGTCTGTCGCATCAGAAGCGGCCGTATGCGCGTTGCACAGACCTCACCGGCCTCGTTGTACTCTTCGAATTTCCAATTGCCGTACATCTGCTGCGTGTAGGGGTTATAGGTAATCGCGTTGTAAATCTTCTCCCGGTTTCCGTCGGCATTTATGTACTCAAGCCGGAAAGAATAATCGTCAGGCGTCGTCATCATCTGCTGCGCCTGTACCGGCGGCCAGGGATCGAAGGTGTTGAGCGTAAGAATTCCGCCCGGGAGGAGCTGCTCGCGGAGGTTCCGCAGAGCATCTTTCTGCAACTGCTGCGTCGGCAAATGCATAAAACCGCTTCTGGCGATAATCGCCAGCGAGTATTTTCTGCCGGAGCTGAATTTTGTCATGTCCGCAGGGAAAATGTTGAGGGAAAGCCCCATTTTCCGCGCCTTTGCGTCAGCGACTCTGCACATCTCCTCCGAGAGGTCCGTGCCGTCCGCCATAATCCCGCGCTCCGCGAGATACAGCAAAACCGCGCCCGTTCCGCAGGCGACATCGACGACGCCGCCGTCGCCGTATTTCTTCGCCAGGTCGTAATAAAACTCCTGAAATCCCTCGTGATTATCCTGCCCATCGGCGTACATTACCTCGAGATACCGGTCGTAATTTTCCGCCACATCCTTGTAATCGTGCAGATCCATGTTTTTCTCCTTTTCCGGCCGCTTTCTGTCGGGGTTTGGCGTTGCTCTCGCAGTGCGATGCAGGTTCGAGGGATTCGCCCTCTCACTTTCCGCGTATAAACGAAAAGACCGCCTACCCAAAACAGGATAGGCGGTCATCATTTTCAGTAGTATGATATTCCGGTTATCTATTCTGCTCTGTGGTCCGAATTGAAGGTAACGACAACAAAACCATGGTCGTACTTATTGGTCATGGTCTTAGTAGAGATGTATTCAATTCGGGTCACAAACTGAATCATAATCGTGATTCCTTTCCGAAATATTGTGCTTAGGATACTCCGACATCCCGGATTTGTCAACACCTTTTTTCAATCTTTTTCAATCCATTGTTTCGCCCACTGAAGCACCGGTACTTCACGGTTGGCAACCAGTCTTCCGAAGGGATACTCGCGGTTCTTTTCGTACTCCGCAAGCGCCTGTTCGTAAGTAAGACGCAATGTCTGCAGGTGGAAGTCCTCAATTTCATCCTTCGTCAGGTGCTTTTCGCCGAAGGAACGAACCTTGCAGAGGAAGTAATTGCTCAGGTTGTGACGGCCGATGACATTGTAGTAATCGCTGATCAGCGCAATCTTTCCGATAACATCGACATCCGCGCCGAGCTCCTCCGAAAGCTCGCGGCGAATCGCCGCAGCCAGATCTTCCCCTTCCTCAACCCCGCCGCCCGGCGTCTCGATGACGGTTGCCTTTCCGAAGGCGTCATCCCTGTCGACATGAACAAAATAGAAGAAGCCTTCCCCGTCGTAAACAATGCCTCTCGCGATGTTACGATCGTGGGTAATCTCCGCTGCCGGCCACTCCGTATCGGTGAGCTCCAGATGAAGCAGAGCAGGCTCCGTCTCCTTCTTCCCATTCGATTCCGACGAGCGTTTCTTCCAACCCCTGTAAAGAAGCCACAGACAGATGAGAATCCAAAGAATCAGACACAAGGACGCAACGGTTTCGGCAATACCGGCGACCCGGGTGACGGTAGTCAGTACTTTTCTTCCTCCGGTGTTCACGGTCTCCTCATATACAAGCAGGCTGGTCGTCTGTACACGATAGTTGCTCACAACAACAGCCCTTACGATAAAGAGAATTCTGTACGCCATGTTGAAAACAACAAACACAACTGCCAGGAGAAAAGCGCATTTCCAGAGGACCTTCTGCTTCTCCCGCACCGCTGCGACATGCTTCTTCATCGAATGCGTATACAGAAGAAAGCTCGCCAGATACACAAACAAAGCCAAAATGCCGGCAGTATCCAGAAGATTCTTTACCCCTGTCGCAAGATTGCGATTCCCGGAAGTCAGAATATTACATCCCAGAACCAACACATACACCGCATACAGTAAGCCGGTCTTGAAAACTCCCTGGGAGTATTTGCCGAAAAGAATCAAGCAAATCGTCAACAGCAGGGCACAAATCAATGTGATACAATCCAGTGCCTTTCCGTGATTCACAACCAACTTATAGGCCCACTCGGCCCTGACTTCCCTCTCGCCGTCGACTTCATAAGGGGTGGCGAGAAACAGCAGAATCTTCCAGGCGATTGTTCTCAAAAAGGTCACCGCAAAAGCGATAAACATCCATAAAACCCGTCTGCTGACATCTTTGTTATTCATTTTCAAACCTCCTCACAACTTCCCCGTAATCGCCGCAGAAACGGAAGGTCTGCATCCCGACCTTTTCTGCACCTTCAACATTTTCCGCCCTGTCATCAATGAACAGACACTCCTCAGCCGAAAGCCCATATCGCGCAAGAAACGCTTCATAAATCTCCGCATCCGGCTTTAACATCCGGTAATCCGAAGACACAAACACGCCGTCGAAGAAATCAAGCGGCAGAAACTTCGGAAAATACCGGTAAAACGCGTCGCTGGCGTTGGAGAGCACATAGATTCCGTACCCGCGTTTCTTCACAAGCTCGCAAAATTCTCTTGCGCCCGCAAGCGGATTCATGCAGATGTCCCAGTTCTCCGCACAGTTGCGAAGCGCCGCGTGATACGCCGCGGGAACTCTCACCTTCACAAGATCAAAGCGGTCGGCATCCTTGATATCTCCGCGGTCACCGAGCGCCCATTCGGGACCGTCGAACAGTTCCCTCCGGATTACCGCCTTCTCTTCCTCCGATGTGCAATACCGATTCAAGCTGATGTCGGGATTGTAATCCAGAAGGACATTTCCCATATCGAGCACAATGTTCTTTATCATTTTTCCGGCACACCTCACTCTCTTCCGCCCGCAAAATGTCGGCGGATTCCTCCCTGCGCTGTGTCACTCTTCGTCCCCGTCGAGACCATAGTTCAGCATCCCGTTGTATTTTGCGTTGGCCTGCTCCGCGGCTTTCTTGTTTCGCCACGCTTCGATGTCCGAGCATATCGCAAGCATCTCATCAACGACCTCCTCGATGCTTCGCGGCTTCGCCTGACGAAGATACGCGGTCATACGGGCGATTGCCTTCGGGCTCCCCAGCTGCCTCGCAAGCGGCTCGCTCATCTCCGCCGGATGACCAAGCTCCGCAAGCGCTGTCGCAAGCCCGTCCCTCGCGCGAAGCCATTCGTAACGATTGTCCATAGTTCACTCCGTAAGGTTACTTCTCTGCGCCTTCGACCGTCTCCTGCGACGCCGTCGGCTGCGGTCTCCATTGATATCTCTCCATGTCCACTCTGCCGTCTGCGACAGTGATTCCCTCCTCTGAAAGCAATCTCTCCTGCACGCCGGCTCCGCCGAATGCAAAACTTCCGGAGCATTCGCCTTTCGCATTCACAACCCGATAACAGGGAATCCCTGCCGGATCCGGATTCTTATGCAACGCGTTGCCGACAGCACGGGCCATTTTCCGATCTCCGGCCAACTCCGCAATCTGCGCATAGGTGGCCACTTTTCCGTACGGAATCTTCTTAACCGCCTCATAGATACGCTTTGCGGGACAGTCGCTGATGAGATCATAGCTCTCGCCGATCATCATCCGAATATCCTCCTCGGGGATGCTTCCGTCGAGCACAACCGTGTTCCAGTGCTCTTTGTTTTGATGATAGCCGGGCAATACGGACTTGTGAATTTTCCGCCAGAACAACGCTCTGAGCGGTTCCGCCTTGAGGTTCAGATTCACATAACCGTCCTTCTCGTAGGTCCACAAAAATGCCTTCCGGTTTCCGCGGTATCGCACAAGCTGCCAGTTGGCGTCATGAAACGGTGCTTCCTGATAGGTATCCGGAAATGACAGCCCGTACCGCAATGCCTCTTCTCTTGTTCTCATCCGCGCCTACTCTCTTCCCAGTCTTCCCTCGTCATCAGATTTACATAACCGACGCGGGTTTCCCCCATCTGTGTGACAGGGAACGCCGATCCAATACCCGAGCTCCGCCTCGTCGTCCTTCGACACGAGGTCACTGTGAAAATGCAGTCCGATGCTGCCGATGGGCAGTCCTGTCTCCTTCAGCACAATCGCGTAAGTCTCCGGAACCATCAGAATCTCGCGGAGTACTTTCCGGGTATCCTCGATGCTTGTATGCGGCGGCCATCCCGCTGCCGGACCGACTCTCGGATTCTTGGCATACCGGTAGATTTCTTCCGCATCAGTCTCCTCCCATGGGCGAAGAATCAAACGCTCGGTCTCCATTCATTTTCCTCCCGTACCTTCTTTTTTTACGGCCTGCCCTCCGGGCCATGCTCTCCTCCGCCCTGCTTTTTTTCGCATCTGCAAAGGCGCAAAAGGCTCAGATTCCGAGCCTTCGGTACAGCGTCTCGATGCAGGGCGACTTGTACGCTATATAACCGTCAATGTCGAAGGGAAATCTTGCGGCGCCCTCCTCCTTCACGCGGCTGTACTCCGCAACCGCCTCCGGATGCGCCCGGAGATAATCGCGAAATGTCAGGTGTCTTCGAAGCTCCGGCGAATCCTCCGTACATACATACAGATGGTGCTTCCGAAGGTGTTCTTTTCCGTCATAGCCAAACACCTCCCTGCCCGCGATTCCACCGTTGCCCTCATGCACATAGCCGATATTCGCAAGTGCGGCAACCGTAGGCTCAAGCTTCGTCGCATCCGCAATCACCACATCGATATCGATGATCGGTTTCGCGGAAAGCCCCCTGACCGAAGTGCTTCCGACATGCTCGATGCGCAGCGCAAGTCCGCCGAGCGCTTCGGAGAGTTCGTCCCGAATCCTCGAAAAATCCTGCGCCCAGCCCTCGTCATACGGACATACAACCACGCGCTTATACCCGCGGGGATTGCTCTTAAGCGCCTCTTCGATTCTCGCTAAATTAGCGCGATCCTCCTCGCGATTATATGTGTAATTGTCCGGAACATCATCGAATAGCTCCACGCGTTCCATCTCGCTCTTCGGAAGCACCCCGAGCGAATGCACAATCGCAAAATACGCACGCCCGTTGTTTCTCCCGATGCCATCCTCCCAAATCTGCTCATAATCCCAGACCGGAATCAGATAGCAATCCGTGATACCGCTCTCTTCCCAAAGCTCGCGAAAAGCTGCTGCAATCGCGGTCTCCCCGGGCTCTACATGCCCGCCGGGATGCTCAAAGCTCTGTCTTCCTCTGTGAAAACAGTATACCCATTGTCCCTTATATTTCGCATGAATCACGACAAAGTCGATATTCTGCAATTCCCCTGCGCGAAAGTAATTCTTCATCCTGTTATCTCTCAACCGTCCGTTATCTGCGCTTCTTACTGCACCGGAAGAAGATGAAATCGGGCCGGTGTATGACGCCTCCGAACAAATCGGAGTGCTCCCTGATAATCTCCGTCGGCAATTCCGATTCCCGGCACTCCTCGATATTGAATCCGCCGGCTGTAATCTCGTTAATCAAAGTCGAAATCCTGCGGTGGTATACCTCGTAGTCATCGACCACCCAGCGCACATGCCGGACTCCCTCGACGCCGTAATTACGGATGTTTGCATACAACCGTTCGCCCGTCTCCGTTCTCGTAAACCGGTCGTAGACTCCGTCCCATGCGGTTGCCATCGGATGCGACATGGAAAATACCAAAACTCCGTCGTCCGCAAGCAACGCGTTTATTTTCTTCATCAATCCCTCAAAATCCTGCGCATAATCAAATGCAAGCGAGCTTGTAATCACATCGAACCGATCCGCAATCTCTTCCAGCTCCTCAAACGCCAGCTTGCGGTAAGTGATATTTTCCGCGGTATTGTGTTCCGCCGCGTAAGCCAGCATCTTCTCGGAAATATCGGTTCCGAGCACTGAAGCCGCCCCCAGCTTTGCGTACTGCACCGCATGCTGTCCCATTCCGCATCCGATGTCCAAAACCTTCCTGCCCGTAAGCTCCGGCAACATCGCCGTGATAATCGGAGCTTCAATCACATCATTGAAATTGAGCTCCTTCCCGCGATTGTTTTTGAACTCCGCGAAAAATGCATCATTGTCGTAGATGTTCTGTTTAGCCATACTCCCCCCCTGCTTGATTTTCAGCGCATATTACTCATGGCGCATAGGAAAAGTATACCAAGGAAATGCGGCAAATGCAATTCGTTCCCGTCACAATTCCCGTTATTTTTCGCTGATTGCACAAATACTTCCGACGCGCCTTACCATCAGGCTGAACGACAGATAAAAAACACCGCACACCGGAAATTCCGGTATGCGGTATAACGATACGATTTCACAGAGGGAGACGGTATCTTCAATCAGTAGTCCCTGCAGACAACAACGGTTTTCCCGCAAGAAGGACACCGGAAAGCAAAGGCTGCCGTTCCGCAATACGTCCGCAATACGAAGCTGCCTATTCGTTTCCCCTCCGGCACCACTCATATGCAGTCGGCAAATACTCTTTGATCTGTTTCACGACATCGGAAATCTCCGATAATCATCTTGCGAATTACGCCCCTTTATTTCTTTGTTCAAGGAAAAACACGCAATCCTCATAATACAGAAGTGCACTTTCACCGAAGTGAACAATCAAATAGTCCGAAGGATAGCAAAAATCCGACCATTTGTTGCAAAACAACTCTGCAGACACTTTTAATGCCTTATTCTTGCGGTAACAGACATAAACACACCCATCAGGATCCGGCTCCAATACCGATTGAAACAAACGAGTCGTTTTGGGCTCTGCCTCTTCATCTCCCCATCCACAATCGGGGATTACCATGGAAAGATCTCCCAATCCTTCCCCTTCTACTGCGAACGAGCACAAAGGTATTACCTCGTTATCGCAATATTTGCTCCAAAGAGACTCGGCTTCTTCATCGGACAATACCTCCATTTCGGATAACTCTTCTTCCGAAAACAAGGCATAATTTTCATCTGTGAACCTGAACCCATACTCGAAATCTTTAATATCCATCGCTTATCTCGCCTTCGCCCGCGAAAATGCTCCGCAATACGAAGCTGCCTATTCGTTTCCCCTCCGGCACCACTCATATGCAGTCGGCAAATACTCTTTGATCTGTTTCACGACATCGGAAATCTCCGAATCACCCAGCCGAATCTCCGTCACTTCGATTCCGTCAAAAATATGTCTTGAATTTTCTCTGTCATATTCCAATTTCGACCCGAGTATTCTCACTTCACTGCCGCATTTTACAACAAACGCAAAACATTCTGCATCGGAAACGATTTCCGGGGAGAGTTCAAATCTGTAATCGTTCTCAAAATCCGGTTCATACAAATAAACCAGATCATACATCCTCTCAAAGGCAGCCGCAGAATCCATGGAAAACAACTCCGCGTCTTCCGGGATATTCTGTAACTTCTCCGCCACATGGGAAAGTGAAGTGCTGATGATGCCGTTCACGATATGGTTCGGAAACATTTTCCCGTCAAGGCAGAGTGCAACATGTCCGTTTTCATGGCAGTCGCTCTCATAATTCCAGCTTTTCACCTCATCGAACATTACTGCAAATTTGTAAGGATCTCCGATAATCATCTTTTACCATCCCTTTCCTGGAAGATTAAACATTCTCTTGATATCTGTAGGAACCTTAGATGCAGGCAAGGAATTAGATCCCTGATTCGTCGAGCCGCTCCAATGCCAAGTGTTGCCATCGCCACCTGAATTCGAGAAACGGTGCAATGTATCAGTCGATTGATCATAAGTATACCGCTGTCTAGGCTTCTCTATCGAAGGTTGAGACTGCTCGAATAACTCAAAAGAGTTTCTTGGTTCAATCCCGGCATCTGGTCTGTTTCCTGATCCCCCTGGCGTATGCTTGGTATTAGATTCATAATCCATTCCGTTTGATGCCCTTTTCTTTTCAGGAACGGGAACATTGCTGTATCCACTTGAGGCATTATGAGCCAAAACCTCGTTTTCTCCGACAAAATAAGTATGGAAATCTTCAACACGGAAGTTGTATACCGTTCTGGTATCCCCGTCTTGCAACTCTTCACGGTATATTCCTTCAACCCGGAGAATCTTTCCTTCGGCATCGAGCAATTCCGAGCCAATGCACAGATTAACTGCGGTCACGAAGCCCTGCCCGTTTACATAGAACGGATGGTCATAAGTGGAGATAATCTCTCTTCCTCCGACAATCAAATGAACCAGTTTTTCTGTCTCGCGAATATATGTCTCAAGGACAGGACGGAATCCCCTCTTGGTCGGATCCTTCTCGTCCGCGGAATACACCATATCGCCGGCTTTGATTCCCTCAATTGCTTTCAAGCCGTTCATGGTCATAATAAAGGTGCCTGCAACGAAGCATTTCATCGTCGATGCCATACCACCGGTGAAGGTGGCAATTGCAGAAACGCCGAACTGGAATACATTGTAAGCTGTGCTTTGATGAAGTTTTGCATTGAGGGCTGCGATATGACCCGAACCGAACATACCGTCGAGCATTGCGATGGTATCAAATGCACCCATGGCTGTACTCATGACTTTGGTTACTGCCGCTGTTCCCTTA
>CADBXF010000024.1:48417-51908 GCA_902798585.1 uncultured Lachnospiraceae bacterium | reverse complement strand
ATGCGAGTGCCACCATCACCATGATGAGGACGGGCATCACCATCACCATCATCACCACCATGCCGACGAGGTGTTCACGAGCTTCGGCCGCGAGACCGTCAAGAAGTATGAGGAGGATACGCTCCGCGACATTTTGGAGAAGCTTGCAAACTCGGAGGAGTACGGCATGATTTTGCGTGCGAAGGGCATGCTTCCCGATGCGGAGGGCGTATGGCACTACTTTGATCTGACACCCGGCGAGTATGAGATTCGCGAGGGACAGCCTGATATTATCGGCCGTGTTTGCGTCATCGGAAGCAAGATGAACGAGGATGCAATCCGCGAATTGTTTGAGCTTGACTGATGCGCAGGTTATGAGAATGTGTTCTGTCGCAGGGTTCCGCAAAATACCCCGGCAGAGGACTATAAAGTCGGATTAAGAAAGGTTAAGAGACTATGGAAAAGCCGGTATTTGTCATCAATGGCTTTTTGGACAGCGGCAAGACCTCGTTCATACGGGACACGCTCAATGACCCGCAGTTTTTGGCCTCGGGCAAGGTTCTTCTGATTCTCTGCGAAGAGGGGGAAGAGGAATATGACGAGGTCGAGCTTGCAAAGAAGGGCGTGAGCATCATCTCCGTTGAGGAGCAGGAGCAGCTGACGACGGAATTTTTAAACGGGCTTGAGAAATATTATAAGCCGAATATGATTATGATTGAGTGGAACGGCGTGTGGAAGCTCGTCGATCTGCTGGATCTCGATATGCCGAAGGAATGGGCGGTGACGCAGATTATCACGATGCTCGACTCGACGACATTTCCCATGTATATCAACAACATGCGCGCCATGATTCTCGACGAGGTGCGCTACTCCGATGTCGTGATTGTGAATCGCTGCGATGATGCGACAGACCGCTCGACAATCCGGAGAAACATCAAGGCAGTCAATCGCAAGGCGATGATTTCGTACGAGCGTGCGGACGGCAAAGAGGCCGGTGAGTTCGAGGAAGAGCTCCCGTATGATATGTCGGCCGACAGGCTGGAGATTTCGGATGCGGACTACGGCATCTGGTTTATGGACGCCACGGAAAATGCGAAGAACTATGAGGGCAAATCGATTCATTTCCTGGCGATGCTGTATGTTTCGCCGAGACTTCCGAAGGGATTTGTCGTTCCCGGGCGCATGGTTATGACCTGCTGCGCCGAAGATACGCAGTTCTCCGGCTTCCTCGCGAAGCTTCCGGCGGCCGTTGACCCGGCATCGCTTAAGAGCCGTATGTGGTTTGATGTGACGGCGGATATACATGTACAGAGCATGCGTGAGTACAAGGGCAAAGGGGTCGTGCTTTATATCACGAGCATGGTTCCCGCCAAGGAGCCCGCGGATCCGTTGATTTATTTTTCGTAATAACGACAGAAACAGGGAGAACCGATGCAAGATATGCTTACCAATGTCAGAATTCTCGGACGAACCTCGAAGGAGGCTCCGGATGTTTTGTTCTGGACCGGAAGCCGCTATGAGATGAATGTGAAGGCGTCCTTCCTCACGGTTACGATTGAGGCGGTATACGGCGGACAGGAGCAGTGGATTGCCGTTTTGGTGAACGGCGCGATGCTGTGCCGGATGCCTCTTTTGAACGGGGAGAACAAGGTGCTTGTCTTCCGAAACCGCAATGCCGCGGAGGTGAAAAATGTCCGCATTGTGAAGGAGGTCCAGCCGATGGGCGGCGACGGGCCGAATTACATCCGCCTTGTCGGAATCGAGACGGACGGCGAACTGGTGCCGGTTGACGAGCCGAAACACCGACTTATCTTCATCGGGGATTCGATTACCTCCGGCGAGGGCGGCATCGGGGCTCACGGCGAGAGTGACTGGGTAGCGCAATTGTTCACGGCCGTGGACAACTACGCATATAAGACCGCAGAGGCGCTCTCTGCGGAGTATCAGGTTGTATCGCAGAGCGGATGGGGAGTTTACTGCGGATACAACAACGATATCCACATGAATATTCCCGGAATTTACGACCGTGTATGCGCGCTTGTAACGGACGGCGGAAAGAGTGTCTGCGGTTCCATGGAGCTGTATGACGCGAGTTCCTTCGTGCCGGATGCCGTGATTATCAATCTCGGCACAAACGACGGCGGCGCCTGCGGTTCCGAGGCATACACCGATTCCGAAACAGGGGCGGTGTACCGCATGAAGAAGAACGAGGACGGTTCGCTTGACGGGGAAAGTCTGGAGCGGTTTACTACAGCCGCAGTCGATTTCCTGACAAAGCTTCGCTCCCTGCACGGAGGCGCCCGGTTTCTCTGGGTATACGGGATGCTCGGCGCGGACATGGAGGAGGCGATTCTCGCGGCGATTCGGAGATATCAATCGCTGAGCGGGGATGAGAAGATTTCGTATCTTCGCCTGCCGGATACAACGCCGGAAGGATTCGGTTCCCGCTGGCACCCGGGGCATCTGTCGCATGAGCGTGCAGCCGCGGCAATCGCCGATAAGCTTCGCGAACTGTTATAAAACGACTGTGAAAAAGGAAGGGGGGACGGGAGAGTCCGTAGTATTATATACAGCGCAAAATAAACAAAGCAGGAAGGTATTCAGGCAAGTTGTAACTAAGAGGTCGGTTCCGAAAACGGGAACCGGGGGGCTTCCGGGGAAATATGTCCGGAATTCAATGTATGGGGGAGTAAAATGGAATTCTTAAAACTCAACAACATTGGCAAGATCTATGTTTCGGAGGGCAATGTTGCGGTCGGTATCCGCGGCGTCAATCTGTCCTTCGAGCTCGGCGAATTTGTCGCGATTACCGGCGCTTCGGGGTCGGGCAAGTCGACGCTTCTCAATGTCTTAAGCGGTATGGACACCTACGAGGAGGGTGAACTCTTCATCGAGGGAAAGACCACATCGCACTATCTGCAGCCGGATTGGGAAGAATACCGGCAGAAGTATATCTCTTTCATTTTTCAGGATTACAATATCATCGACAGCTTTACCGTGCTTCAAAATGTGGAGCTCGCGCTCATGACCATCGCCGATCCGGTGGAACGCAGACGGCGCGCAATCGAACTGATTGAGAGAGTCGGTCTCAAGAGTCACATGAAGCACAAGGGAAGCCAGTTGTCCGGTGGGCAGAAGCAGCGCACCGTTATTGCGCGTGCCCTTGCAAAGGACAGTCCGATTATTCTTGCCGACGAGCCTACGGGCAATCTCGACTCGGAGACTTCGAAGGAGATCGTGGAGCTTTTGCGCGAAGTGTCCAAGAACAAGCTTCTCATCATGGTCACGCATAATTTCGACCAGGTGGAGCATGTTGCGACGAGACATATCCGCGTGTATGACGGAGCTATCGAGTCTGACCGTGTGCTGGTTCCGACGGAGACCGTGTCTTCAGAAGAGAGCGACGAAGAGAAGTCGTCGAAGGCGTCGGACAAGCCGGTTGCCGCATGCTCGAACGGTTTGCTTCTCGGGCGGTCGCTTTTCTTTGCCAAGCCGCGTCTGAGCACATTTCT
>CADBXF010000024.1:0-48389 GCA_902798585.1 uncultured Lachnospiraceae bacterium | reverse complement strand
TCTGAGCACATTTCTGTGCATTTTGATGATAATCGGCACGGCGGCATTGTTCCTCGTGACGATTTACTGCGGTGATTTTTCCAATATTTTCCGGAAGAATTATATGTTCCGTCCGACGGAGGGACGCCTTGTTCTGACCAGGCGTGACGGCGCGGTGATTGACTCGGATGAGTTGTTTGAGCTTGCGAACTATGTCAAGGCAAAATATCTTCGGGAGGATTATATGTTCGATTGCCGTGTGCCGTGCCTTTCAACGGCGAAGCTTCCGCTCGGCGAAGAGGAAGTGCAGTCGGAGGAATATAACAAAATCAACACCGTGACATGCACTTTCGACAAAAATGTGGGAAAACCGGAGTTCGGACGATACCCTGAGAGTGATAACGAGGTGTTTCTGAATCTGCCGCTGTATTACAGAGACCAGTATACGGAGAGCTTTTCGAACGAAAATCCGCTTGTGATCGGCAACTCGGCGATTGCGTTGTTCCATATTGTCGGAGTGCGCTTTTATGCGGATAACAGTCAGGTACCGTTAGCGGTGTTTACCGAAGGCGGCTTCCGCAGGGCGACGCTTGCCTACGGCCTTGATATTTATACCGACAATATGTTCCTGGGGGACAGCTATTACGGCGGTATGGGCTCCAGAAAGACTTTCGTAATCGGAGAATCCATGCCGGAAAAAACGATGTTTATTCCGGACAAGGCATTTCGCGACGGCGTGAAGGAGGCTCCGTATTTTGAAATGTGGATTTGGGCCAATCTTTCCAGCGACGTGCGCGGATTGGATTTTGAGAGTGTGGTCTCATGGACGATTGACGATCGGAATTTGATTGCCGGAGTCCCAATAAAGAAGGAAAATATGATTGATTCCTATGACGGAATGAGATATTTCCCGATTTTTTCGCAGGATGCAACCCTTTACATCAGCCAGGATATTGCAGAGAAAATGCTGGATACCGTAGTCAAAGCCTGCTATCATCAGGCAAGCCTGTTCTTCGATTCGGACGACGAGGCGGAGGAGGTTGCGGAAAAACTTCGCGAGGGTGAGTATGTAGCGGTTACGACTTCGGAGAAGAGCAAGTCCGTGGATTTGTCGAATGAGTTTTTCAATCGTTTTCTGACGGCGTCGGTCAAAGCTGTTCTGTGGGTGTTTGCGGTATTGTTTTTGATGTTCTTCATCAATCTGTGCAGTCATCGTTCGATTGAGACATTCCGCGATGACATGTCAATCATGCGCTCTATGGGAATCCCGACGAAGGTGATTCGCATCGGGCTTTATGTTCGCATGTTCCTTTCGCTGGTTCCCGCATTCGTTCTGCTGCCGATTGCGGCGTACTACCTGTATCAGATTCCGGAGGTCAATATCCGTGTGCTTTATCTGCACACCTGGCATTATGTGCTGATTTATGCCGGCATGCTTTTCCTTACTTATCGCATTTCCAAACGGCAGTGCAGAAAGGTGTTTGAGAACAGTGTGAAGAAATCGTTGCGGGGGGGTGACGAAGCATGATTAAACTGAATCATTTGGAGAAGTTTTTTAACCGCGGAAAGCAAAATGAAATCCATGTTATCAACGATGTTACGCTCGAGCTTCCGGAAAAAGGAATGGTGGCGGTGTTCGGTCAGAGCGGATGCGGAAAGACAACGCTTCTCTCCGTAATCGGCGGTCTGGACAAACCGAAGTCCGGTGAAGTCCTTGTGTGCGATACCGAAATGTCGCCCCGGAATTATGTTGCACGAAACCGTGATATCGGCATCATTTTCCAAAATTACAATCTGAACAGAGAAGAGACCGTGTTTGATAATGTCGCCAATGCGCTTCGACTGTGCGGCATTACCGATGAGAAGGTGATTGCAAAGCGCGTATATGCGGCGCTTCGCAATGTGGGAATGGAGCGGTTTGACAAGCGTTTTCCGGATACGCTCTCGGGCGGTCAGCAGCAGAGAGTCGCGATTGCCCGCGCAATCGTAAAAAATCCGAGCATTATTCTGGCGGACGAGCCGACCGGTAATCTGGACGAAGCCAACACCATCCTTGTGATGGATATTCTCAGGGCCATTTCCCGTGAGCATCTCGTGTTGCTTGTCACGCATGAGACGAACCTCGTGGACTGCTATTGCGACATGGTCATAGAGCTTCGCGACGGAAGCATCGCGGGCGTTCGTTACAACGAGGAGACCGGCGGGTATGTGGCTCGCAACCGCAACGACATTTTCCTCGGCGAGATGGAGAAGTGCGAACTCTCGGACGGAAACGCAGAGATTTCCTTCTACGGGGAGAGCCCCGATCAACCGGTTAAGATGACGCTTGTGAATTATAACGGCCGTTTGTTCCTCAAACTGGATACGCCGAAGGTGACAATCCTCGATGAGAGCAGCGAAGTGACTTTGCGCGAGGGAGTATACGCCGCCAAAACGGAGCAGGCAAAGCGCGAGGACAGTATCGATATGAGCGAACTTCCCTCGGTGGAAGGAAAGGATTACGGACGGTTGTTCCGTCTTCTGCAGAGTATTAAAACCGGCTACCGAGCGAATTTTGTGGCCAATGTAAAGCAAAAGGGAAAGAAACGTCTTCGCCGTTGTCTTTTGCTCTTTGGTGCACTGCTTGTCATGGCGACGGCAGTGTGCGGAACAGCACTGCGCGACTGGAGCAGGGCTGCGAGCCGTCAGAAATCGAACATTCTGTGGGGTATTGTCGGTCACAGCGCTTCCGAGAAGGAGAAGAGAGCTGCACTGCTCGATCCTGCATCGGGCATCATCGATATCAGCGTCGTTGATCAGGTGGATCCGAATGCGATGCAGGACAAGATGGTTTCTTTTTATCCCACACGCTTTGAAACCATCGGCCGCTTTGAGACTGCGAAGGCGGAAAAGAGCGGAGTAAATCTGGAAATCCCGGTAATCTCGGAAAAGGTGTTCGGAGATGCGAAGGTTTTGGCCGGGACAGCGGCAGACCTAGGCGGTGACGGCGTAGTTCTTTCAAAAGCCGCAGCGGAACAGTTATTAAAGGAATCCGCATATGCATACATCCGTTCGTATTCAAACCTGCTCGGTATGCAGTGCGAGTACGAAGTCGGTAAGTCTGTTTTTGTCGGCTATGTCAAGGGCATAGTGGATACCGAAGAAGCATTTATGTATGTCAGCGACCGTACGATGGATTACCTTTCGAGAACCATGATGACGGATGCATTTGACGGAATCATCGATGATTATGACGGCTATTTCGGCGTTAAACCGGGCGAGTGCACGATGATTTATACGACGATGCCCCGTGACGGTGAAACGATGGTTGAGGAAGGCTCAAAGCTGCAGTTCAACGGCATTGAACTGACGGTTTCCAAGCGGATTGACGCATACTATGACTGGTCCAAAGCGGAAGAAGGAGCCGGAACTGTGTATTATCCGGGAGAATTTGTCATCGGCGAGGAGATTCCGGTTGAGTATTTCGGCGACGGGTATTCGGATTTTATGAAGCAGAAGTTTGATTTGGCCGCCCATTTTACCGGATGTTCCGGCCTTACGGATCGGTATTCCGGCGTGGGATTGTTTGAAAATATGAATATTATTGTCGTGCTGAACCCCGCGGATTTCCATTCGGGATCGCGCGTCGCGGGAGAAACCAGCACACGGTTTGTCGGCAACTGGGATTATCATGATATGACAATCGATGAGCTGACCCGGTTTTCATATTGCAGCAACCGCGATTATATTTATTATCAGGTGTACACGAAGGATCCGAAGACGACGGAAGCGTATTTGCGGGATGTCCTGGCATCGACCGAAGTGCCGGCCTTCTTAGTGGATCAGACCGGGGGCGAGCGCGATGCTGCCGCTGTGTACACTCCGCAGGACCGCTACGAAAAATCGCTTGAGAAGGTATGGGGGCGGATGGTTTGGCTGTTTTCCGTCTGGCTGGCCGTGTTTGTGCTGATGTGCGTGTGCATGTACTTTATCATGCGCTCGGCGATTCTCGGCAAGGTACGGGAGATCGGCATCTATCGTGCGATCGGTGTCTCAGGGAAAAATGTGGCATTCCGTTTTGCGGTGGAGACCGGAGTCGTGGTTACGCTGAGCGTCATTATCGGATATATAATCGCATCCGTGGCTATCGGCGCACTCACTGCAAGCAGCACTTACGCAAGCTCGATTCTTTATTATCCATGGTGGCTTGCAGGCTTGACGCTTTTGCTTTTGTATGGTATATGTATTTTGTGCGGAATTCTTCCGGTGCTTCGCCTCAACAGAAAGACGCCGAGTGAGATTCTTGCAAAATACGATATCTGATGCACCGGTTCTTTCGGTGCCCGGTCGGAAAGGCAGTCGAGACGCCAGTATGACAGGGGAATACGAAAGTACACAGTGCAGAAGTATAAATTTATACATTCAGGGGGATCTAAAATGGCCTTTTTGTCGTTAGCCAATATCGGCAAAATCTATGTCTCGGAAGGGAATGTCGCGGTCGGTATCCGCGGAGTCAATCTCTCTTTCGAGCTCGGGGAGTTTGTTGCGATTACCGGCGCTTCGGGGTCGGGCAAGTCAACGCTTCTCAATGTCTTGAGCGGTATGGACACTTACGAGGAGGGCGAGCTCTTCATCGAGGGGCAGCCCACCTCGCACTACCTGCAGCCGGATTGGGAGGAGTATCGCGCAAAATATATTTCCTTCATTTTCCAGGATTACAATATCATCGACAGCTTTACCGTGCTTCAGAATGTAGAGCTTGCGCTCATGACAATCTCCGATCCGATTGAGCGCAGACGGCGCGCGATTGAACTGATCGAGAGAGTCGGTCTAAAGAGTCACATGAAGCACAAGGGAAGTCAGCTGTCCGGTGGGCAGAAGCAGCGTACCGTTATTGCGCGCGCTCTCGCCAAGGACAGCCCGATCATCCTTGCTGACGAGCCTACGGGCAATCTCGACTCCGAGACTTCGAAGGAGATTGTGGAACTTTTGCGCGAAGTTTCGAAGGACAAGCTTCTCATCATGGTTACGCACAACTTCGACCAGGTGGAGCATGTCGCGACGAGACATATTCGCGTTTTCGACGGAGCGGTGGAGTCGGACCAGACCATGATTGCGCCGGCGGTTCCGGCTGAATCGACATCCGATGCAGCTGAGGTGCCCGAGACCGGGAAGAAGGATGAAAACGCCCGCGTCTCCACGCTTTCCAACGGCTTTCTGCTCGGAAGATCCATCTTTCTGTCGAAGCCGAAGCTCAGTTTGTTTCTCTGCCTTTTGCTTTTCCTCGGCTCCATGGCCATTTTCCTTGTGACGGCATTTTTCGGAGATTTCCAGATGCTGTTTAAGAAGAACTACATGTTCCGCAAAGAGAAGGGGCGTCTTGTCATAATTCACCAGGACGGGTCGGGCTTCACGAATGCGGATGTCGAGGCTCTTCGCGAGAAATACGGTGCGGAGAAAGCGGTGCGCGTCGATTATCTGTTTGATATCAAGGACGGAATACAACGATTTGCTTCAGTCGATTTGTCCGAAGTGACACTCGACCCCGTGAGCCTCTCCTTTGATTACGATGTCGATTACGGCAAGCCCGATCTCGGGAGGTATCCGCAGAGCGCAAACGAGGTATTGCTCTATGTCCCGAAGTATACGAAACCGACCTGGGACAGAGGTCTCGACACGCCGCTTAAGCTCGCAAAGGGCGAATTCCGCATTGTCGGTGTGAAATACTATCTCGACAATACCCGGGGAGCGGTCGGTGTTCTGACGGAGGATGGCTTTAAAGCGGCGACGACATGTCAGGCGATTCCTTTTTCCGTAGACCTCAGTCTGGACGGCGCGGACTTATCGGATTCGTTCTACGGGTTTATGAATCCGGACCTTAAGGAAAATGAGATTGTTGTATATACTTCCCGTGTCGGGAGCGATATTCCGACGGACAAATTAAAGCTGCATGTAACGGTGAAGAAGACGAGGGATGACGAGCGATTCGGAGACTCTTTCCGTTGGAATCGTCACAACAGTTACGGTGGTTACGGAAGGGAAGTCAACCCGGAAGTAACCGTGCTCGATATCCTTATCGATAATCCGATTACGGTGCAGACGGTTGCTGAGAACACCTCCGGAGACGGTGAGATTGTGTTTGGAAGCGGTATTGCAAAACAGATTTATGATGCATATGCGGACGGCGTATATGCGCAGACAAGTCTGCGTTTTTCGTCGGAGGGCGCCGCGAAAAAGGCGGCGGAGGAGCTCAATAAAAACGGCTATATCGCGGTGACGACCGATACGGAATACAAACCGGATTTCTTCGAAACCTTAGAGCTTTTGCTCACCGGCGGTTTCCTTGCGGTTGTATGGGGACTTGCGATTTTGTTTATCGCATTTTTCGTACGCCTTTGCTCCAACCGCACGGTGCTTGCCTTCAAGGAGGATATGGCAATCATGCGCTCCATGGGTATTCCGGTACGCGTCATTCGATGCGGTATTTATGTGAGAATGCTCCTGGCGTTGCTGCCGTCGATTATCCTGCTTCCGATTATTGCCTTTTGTTTGTTTAATTCGCCGAGATACGACGGTATTCTCCGGTACCTCCAGCCCTGGCAGTATGTCTTCATTTTCGGAGCGATGCTCTGGATTACATGGAGAGTGACGCGAAAGCAGATTCGCGTTTTGTTCGGGGAGAGTGTTAAAAAATCGCTTCGCGGAGGTGACGCCGTATGATTTCATTGCGTGGTTTGCAAAAGTATTTCAACAAAGGAAAACAAAACGAAATTCATGTGATAAACGACATCACACTCGAGTTTCCCGAGAGCGGGATGTGTGCGATTTTCGGCCCGAGCGGGTGCGGAAAAACGACACTTCTCAATGTAATCGGCGGTTTGGACAAATATGCGGAAGGCGCTGTCGAGTTTGAAGGCAAATCGCTTGCGGAGAACACGGACACCATCCGAAACCAGTATACCGGGTTTATTTTCCAGAACTATAACCTCAACAAAGAGGAGACTGTTTTCGAAAACGTCGCGGCAGCGCTTCGGCTGTGCGGCATGGAGGATGAGGAAATCATCCGCGAGCGCGTGAACGCGGCGCTCGCCAATGTAGGGATGGAGAAGTTTTCCAAGAGAACCCCCGATACGCTCTCGGGCGGACAGCAGCAGCGTGTCGCCATCGCAAGAGCGCTTGTGAAAAATCCTAAGGTGATTCTTGCAGATGAGCCGACAGGAAACCTCGACGAGGCGAACACCATCCTTGTCATGGATATTTTGAAGAAGCTTTCCAAGGATCATCTGATTCTTCTTGTAACCCATGAGGCCAATCTCGTCGATTTTTACTGCGACATGGTGATTGAGCTTTCGGACGGCCGGGTGCTCCATGTTCGCAACAACGACGCAGCGAACGGTTATGTAACCAGAGATAAGAATACGATTTATCTCGGCGAGTACGAGGAGCATGACACGAAGGACCCGTATGTGAGCTCGCGGTACTTCGGCGATGCGCCGGAGGAGCCCATTCAGCTGACGGTCATCAACAAGAACGGAAGAATTTTGCTTCGCGTCGACTCCGAAAGAGTTCAGATTGTCGATTCCTACAGCGAAGTCACCATCCGTGAGGGCGTCTATACCGAGGAAGCAAGAAGAGACGAGAAGGAAAGCGAAATCGATATGAGCAAGCTTCCGCCCGTTGAAGGGACGAGATTCGGACGGTTGTTCCGGTTCGGGTCCTCTGTTCGCAGCGGTTATCGCTCGAACTACAAGGTCGGCATGCAGAAGAAGTCCGGAAAGATGCTCAGAAACTGTATGGTTTTGTTTGCCATCGTGATTGTGTTTATGACGGCGGTATTCGGCACCGGTATTCGTACGCTTCTTGAGATTAAGGAAAAATACCATAACAGCGTGTTCTATATCACCGCGACGGATCAGGATATTTACGATAGAATCAAGGCGGCTGCCGCAGATTCCTCCTCGGGCATCCGGAGCATATGGCCGGTACAGTCCAGAGCAACAGCGAAGGGCGGAGATGATTCCCTGAGCTTTTTTGCCTTCGGATTTGAATCGTATCAGACCGACGGCGATGACTTCTTCCTCTTCACGGAGTCCGCGGTTAATGCTTCGATTCTTGCTCTTCCCGATCTTGACAACGGGATGAAGGTTGTCGCGGGTTCGCTGACCAACATAAACGATGACGATATTGTTATAACTTCGGCAGTGGCGAAGAAAATTATCGAAAGCGGCAGTTACACTTACCTCAAGGAATACAACAATGTTCTCGGAATGATGATTACTCCGGACTATCTGTGTCACTTGAGCGGGTATGCATTCCGCGTGCGGGCAATTGTTGAGTCCGAAGATCCTGCGGTATATGTGACGGATCGCGCGATGGCATTCGGAGCAATCGGAGTGAGCAGATTAAACAATACGGTTTTGATGGATGAGAACGGAGAATTCGGTGTGGAGAAGGGCAAATGTACGGTGATTCGCTGTGCTTTTGACCGGAACGAGACCTCTTTCCGGGAAGTAATCGGAGCCGGGGATGATATCACCATAAACGGTACGGAACTGTCGATTTCGGAGTGGATAGATATCTACGACAAGTACGGTAAACAGCCGAAACAGGAGCCCTCGACAATCGGGTTGTATGATGAGAACGGCAGACTGATCGGAACTTATCAAACCGAAACCGATGAGCCGGATGAACCGGACGAACCGGATACGCAGATGTTTTCCCAGGAGGATCTCGAGCGGCTCAAGCTTCGGGAGAAGACAGAGGAAAAGCTTGTCAAGATTCGCGGTTACAATCCGCAGGCGAGCCGTTTACTTGTGATTGTCAACCCGGAGGATTATGTAAACATCGGAAAATACCTCGGCCCTACGACATCCTGCTTATATTTCGGAGCTTCGTATGATTATTACGCTAATCCGAGAAATAATCCGGACGGAGACACGGGCAAAGAGCTGACCGATAATACTGCTTACTCGGATATGATTTACCGGGTATTGTCGGATAATCCTGAGGCAACCGAACGGTACCTGCAGGCGCATTTTTCGGATCTGCATCCGAACAGGAATAACCCGGAGACACTTCCGGTCATCCTTTCTCCGACCTATTTTTATGACAATATTTACAATGCGGCGCAATCCAAGATTGTCCGTTCGCTCACATCGGAAGCGGTCGTGCTGATTCTCATGTGCGTATGTATGTTCTTTATCATGAAGTCGGCGACGATGAATCGGATTCGTGAGATCGGTATTTACCGGGCAATCGGTGTGACAAAGAAAAATGTCATCTACAAATTTGCTGTGGAGTCCGGTGTCGTAGCGACGCTCAGCGTGCTCGTAGGCTATCTGATTGCGAGCGCCGGAATGGCGTATCTGCAGAGCAAGGGCGGATTTGTCAAGGATATTCTGTACTATCCGTGGTGGATGGCGCTTATCGTATTCGTCTTCCTGTATGCAATCTGCATCATATGCGGAATCATACCGATTCTCGGTCTGGTGAAAAAGACACCGAGCGAGATTCTGGCGAAGTACGACATTTGACGGCAGCTACGGAATCGCAGGCCGGCAGGTGCGGACTGTGATGCTCCGAACGAAGAGCGGAAACCGAATAAAGACAGACATGAGAAAAACAGCACGGAGTCCCGAAGGGCTTCGTGCTGTTTGCGTTTGAAAAGATTGATAAGAAAAGTCGCCGTGACTAAGCAGATCCCGCAGCGTTTAAGCAAGCTTCGCGGCGAGACGCTCGCGGATAGCAGCGATGAAATCCGCGGAATTAACCGCCTTGGCGGTGTAGCCTTCGCTCACAAGACCTGCGAGGTCCTTCGTCATGATACCGTCGTTGAGCGTCTGAAGAACAGCGCCCTCAAGACAGTCGGCATAGCGGACGAGGTCGGCAAGACCGTCTTTTTCGCCGCGCTTGCGAAGAGCGCCGGACCATGCAAAGATGGTTGCAACGGGGTTGGTCGAGGTCTCCTCGCCCTTCAGGTAGCGGTAGTAGTGACGCGTAACGGTGCCGTGCGCAGCCTCGTACTCGAAATTCCCGTCGGGGCTTACAAGAACGCTTGTCATCATCGCAAGGGAGCCGAAGGCTGTCGAAACCATATCGCTCATGACATCGCCGTCGTAGTTCTTGCAGGCCCAGATAAAACCGCCCTCCGAGCGGATAACACGGGCTACCGCGTCGTCGATGAGAGTGTAGAAGTAGGTGATGCCTGCGGCTTCAAACTTTTCCTTGTACTCGTTGTCGAAAATCTCCTGGAAAATGTCCTTGAAACGATGGTCGTATTTCTTGCTGATGGTGTCCTTCGAGGAGAACCAGAGATCCTGCTTAACCGAGAGAGCATATTCGAAGCAGCTTCTCGCGAAGGACTCAATCGAGGTGTCCTTGTTGTACATGCCCTGCAAAACGCCGGGGCATTCAAAATCATAGACGGTCTCGCGCATCGTCGTTCCGTCCTCGCCGGTAAAGAGAAGCTCTGCCTTGCCCGGTCCCGGAATGCGGAACTCGGTGTTCTTGTAAACATCGCCGTAAGCATGACGGGCGATTGTAATCGGCTTCTTCCAGGTGCGCACATTGGGCTTGATCGATTCAATCATAATCGGGGCGCGGAATACGGTACCGTCGAGAATCGCACGGATTGTGCCGTTCGGGCTCTTCCACATCTGGGAAAGGTTGTATTCCGTGACACGCTGTGCGTTCGGTGTGATGGTAGCACATTTGACGGCAACGCCGTACTTCTTGGCAGCATAGCTCGCGTCAAGCGTAATCTGATCCTTCGTTTCCTCGCGCTTTACAAGGCCGAGGTCATAGTATTCGGTCTTTAAATCGACGAAGGGGAGAATGAGCTCGTCTTTAATCATTTTCCAGAGAATGCGCGTCATCTCATCGCCGTCCATCTCGACGAGAGGGGTGGTCATGGCAATCTTGTTCATGGGAAATCCTCCTGTTTGAATTGACATTAGGGTATTCAATCAAAAGTCGCATCCGGCGCAAAATGCACCGCACGCATCGGGCAATCAGGCGTTTTTGTGTTGCTCCGCATAGTAGTTAATCAGGCAGCCGTCGAGGATGATTGTCTTTTCCTCCGGCGTAAGACCGCGGATCTGCAGCGTAAGATCGGTGATTTTGCCGTCCTTCGTGAGAGCCTTAGCGGCAAATTCCTCATCGCCGCGGGCAATCTTCGCGCGCACATCGGGGATGAAGATGTAATCGCCGTCCTCATACGGGAAATCCGCACCCTCGGGAAGGGTGAAGGGCAAGATGCCCCAGTTGATGCAGTTGCTTCTGTAGCGCTTGGTGGCATATTCATAGCAAATGTTCGCATAACCGCCAAGCACCTTCTGGCAGGATGCCGCCTGCTCTCTTGCGGAACCGTCGCCGGGACGGTTTGCGAAGACGCAGGAACCGAACTGCGTGTTGCGAAGAAGCATATCGGCATCTCCGAATCGGCCGAGCACGTCGACAAGCTCTGCGGGAGCGCCGCCGTCGCGTCTCTCGAGGTCAAGCGCGTGGATGGCTTTGCTTCTTCCCACATATTCCGGAACACGGCGGGAGAGTGCGAACTCGGAGAGACGAAGCGGGTTGCTTCGATAGGAGCTCGTCTCGCCGGAGGGAATCAACTCGTCCGTTGTCGTTACCGGGTCGCGAATGACAGCGGCAAGCTTGACGAGCATATTGTCGGTGAGGGCTTCCATCGACGGCCAGTCGGTAATGTTCGGGCCGAGGATGAGCTCCGCATTCTTATCAGCCTTGCCGTAGCCGTAGTAGATGCGGTTTCTGTATACGGTCTTATCAAAATGGTACTCGTGGTTCGGTACCTCGTAATCGATATCGGTTGCCGCGGTAATCACACCGCCGTTCATCGCTGTAGCAGCAATGCTTCTCGCATCCATCAGAGCGACGCCGCAGAGCTGACCCTCCGCGGGCTTGCTGCCCTCGCGGTTGGGGAAGTTGCGTGTGGTGTGGCGGATGGAGAGACCGTCGTTGGCGGGTACATCTCCGGCACCGAAGCACGGGCCGCAGAAAGAAGGCTTGATTACTGCGCCTGCCTTGAGAAGCTCAGCCGTAGCGCCGACCTTCGTAAGCTCGAGGCTTACCGGAACGCTGGTGGGATATACATTCAGCGTAAAATAACCGTTGCCGCAATCCTTGCCGGCCAAAATGGCAGCAGCCTCGTCGATATTGTCGAACAATCCGCCCGAGCAACCGGCAATCACGCCCTGGTCGGCGTACACCTTGCCGTCCTTCACTTTGCTGCGAAGGTTGTATTTGTGGCCCTTGAATTTGGCAGCAGCCTCCGCCTCGACACCGGCGAGAATCTCGTCGGCGTTGGCAACGAACTCGTGAATCGTGTATGCATTCGACGGATGGAACGGAAGAGCAATCATGCTCTCGGCCCTGTCGAGGTCGATTGTGATGAAACGATCGTAGTATGCGTTGTTGCCGGGAGTGAGCTTGCGATAGCACTCGGGACGCTCATGTGCAATGTAATGACCTTTTGTGATCTCGTCGGTCTCCCAGATGGAGGAGAGACAGGTGGTCTCCGTGGTCATGACATCGATACCATTGCGGAAGTCAATCGGGAGATTGGCAAGACCGGGGCCGGTAAACTCGAGCACGCGGTTCTTTACGAAACCGTTGGCGAAAGTCTCTTTAACAAGCGCAAGTGCGATGTCGTGAGGTCCGATACCGCGCTTCGGCGTACCGGTGACATAAACAAGAACAACCTCGGGCATGTTGAGATCCCAGGTGTTCTTAAGAAGCTGTTTTACAAGCTCGGGGCCGCCTTCGCCGACGCCCATGGTGCCCAGAGCACCGTAGCGGGTGTGAGAGTCGGAGCCGAGAATCATATTGCCGCAGGCCGTGAGCTCCTCGCGGGCATAAGAGTGGATAACCGACTGGTTCGCCGGAACATAGATACCGCCGAAGCGCTTGGCAGCGGACAGACCGAAGACATGGTCGTCCTCGTTGATGGTTCCGCCGACAGCGCAGAGGCTGTTATGGCAGTTCGTCATGGCGTAGGGAAGCGGAAACTCGGTAAGTCCGCTGGCGCGCGCCGTCTGAATGATGCCGACATAGGTGATGTCATGCGACACCATCGCATCGAATTTTATCTTCAGTTTCTCCTCGTTACCGGAAGTATTATGCGCGGAGAGAATGCTGTAGGCAATGGTCTGCCTGCGTCCTTCCTCCGGTGATACGGAGCCCTGTGCCTGCGGGACGCCGTTCGTAAGGTAAACACCGCCTTCATGCAGGGTTACACATGTGGTTTCACTCATAGTAAATCTCCTTTGTCAGTACATATAGACATACGAAATAAATATACCTAAACCGTCGCTGTATGTCAACCCTTTTTCGGGACGGAGCGTGCGGATTCCGGGCGGAATTACACCGGCCGACCCGGCGCGGAACAAGGTGTCGGAACAATCATCGGAAATATCATTTTTTGCTTGCTTTTTTGCGTGTTATTCGATAGAATGGATACATACATGGTACGGCAAAAACCGTTCTCGGAACGGGCCGACAGAGGAGAGTGAAAATATGAGTGTTAAGGCGGTTATGAGTCATTGCGTGATGCCGAGAGACATGTTTTTCGGCACCGCATGGGAGCACGAGCAGTGTATCATCGGAGAGGATACTCTCGATATCTGCGTGAGCCCGCTTTCACAGCGCAAGAATGCTGTGCAGATTCATATGGCGGCAATGTGGAACAAGGAGGTTCTCACCTTCCACGATTTGAATGCCGACATGAAGAAGGATAATGTCAAATTATATCTCCAGTCGCTGTCGGAGAGACTCCGTGCGATTGTCGAGAAATATTTTATGTGGCCGGACGATGATGTACATGATATGCTGATTTCTTTCGGCGATCTTAAGGAATGGGACGACAGCGATCCGCTGCAGACCAACATGAGATTCATTCTCATGGTGAAGGACATTCTCCCCATAGAAGATCCTCTCGAACTCGATATGATTCATAAGAGCCTGAAGGGCGAATTCAGCAACTGGCTGGAGGAAGTCATCAGCGATGTTCAGAAGAAGAAGACTCCGGAAGAGCTTCGCCGGGATCCTACGATGGTTCTGGATGTCGACCTCATGAAGCACGAGACCGAGGACCTCGGTCTGGAGAGCACATTTGCCATCTTTGCTCTGTTGTTTGCCGGGCTCGGTTTCCTCTTTAAGGACTGGTTCATTTTCCAGGTGATTGCGATTGTCATGGGCAGCTATGTCGCTTATCGCTCCTACCAGAAGCAGAAATGGATTTGTATGGCGATGGGAATTGTGGCGGCAATCGTCGGCATCGTATTCACGGGAATCGCGTACGGTCTTCTTCGCGAAGAGATGAAGAATGTCAAACTGCCGAATTGATTTTCGAAGATAAAGTTGAAAGAAGCGCCGGCTGTTCGGGTTCCCAGCAGCCGGCATTTTTCGAGGGAAAATGCCGATTACGGCGATGCGGGAGAGCATCGAAACGCGTCTTTATCGGAATTTCGGAAGATAATACAGGTTCGGCGGAAGAGGAAGAAAGCCGAGCTTTTTGAGAATCGCCGCGGAGGGAGTGTTGTCCGGATGAACACGGGCATACAGAGTCTCCCCGGGGAACAGCGCGCGAAGCGCATCGCAGAGCGCGGAGACGAGCATCGTGCCGTGTCCGAGTCCGCGAAGTTCGGGATAGACGGCATATTCGAGAAACAGACCGCTCCCGGCTTCCGACGAATCCGCGGGGAGCTGTTCGGGATACGCTGCGGCATAGCCGATGCGGAGATTGTTTTTTGCTTTGTCAATCAGGCAGGCGGGGCCGAAGCCGCCGATCATCCCGGAGACCGTTCTGCGGGTTTTGTACATCTCGCGAATCTGCGAATCCGACATATCGCGATCGGTTTCGGCCAGTCCGTACGGGGATTCGTAGAGCATATGATAAACCTCGACAAACTCTTCCTCGGGGATGCCCCGGAAGAGGAAACGATTCGTTTGGTAATACACGCTCTGCCCCGTCAATGCGTCATACAGCTCGCGGTAATCGCCGACGGTGAACTCCGCAAGCGACTGGATAATCTCAGGCGCAGAGAGACGGCGGCCGTCGTGCTCGTATCCGACGACGGGAAGCTTTGCGGCAAGACAGCTTAACACCGTCCGGTCGGAGTCGGTAACCGCCAAAGTGCCGCGCGGCGGAAGCGTGCGGATGCTGTCGGAGAAAGCCGCTTCGGATTCAAAAGACACGCAAATATCTTCCGAAGAGGCCTCGGAACAGAGACTCTCCGGAAGGGGAAAGGGCTCGCCGTTTTCAGAGACAAACAAAATGCGGGTCATACGAAATCCTTCTTTCGCGGGTAAGTCTGAACATCGACCTTGCCCGGACACGAAAATCGTAACACGGAAAGGAAGAAATCGCAATGGAAATCGAACGCAAATTTTTGGTCACCGAGTTTCCCGAAAATCTGGAATTGTATCCGCACAACGAGCTGGAGCAGGCGTATCTGGCCAGCAGCGGGACGACGGTCCGGGTTCGCAAAATCGACGACTCGTATGTCCTGACCGTCAAGAAAAAGCCGAGGCCCTCCGAGGATTCGACCGTAGCCAATGTCAATGAGGAGATCGAGGAGGAGATTCCGGGGGATCTCTACGAGCGTCTGCTTCGCTATGCGGAGTCCGCCGTCGTGAAGAAGACCAGGTACCGGATTCCGTTTTGCGGGTATACAGTGGAACTGGATGTGTATCACGGGGTGCTCGAGGGGCTTGCAACGGCGGAAATCGAGTACGAGAGTGTCGAGGCGGCAGCGGCGTCTCCGCTTCCGGAATGGTTCGGCAGAGAGGTGACAAACGAGCGCGAGTATCGCAATTCGGCGCTCGCCAAACTCACTTCCGTCGAGTCGCTCCCGCTGTCATAATTGAAAATATGCAAGATTTTTTTGCATTTTTCAAGCTGACAGTATAGCTTTGTAAAACGGCTGAGAGTCCGTCGTACTGACGAAAATGTAATGCATTTTTTGTGTAATAATCACAAAGGCACCGGTCTTTTATAGGAAAATGTACCCCCGCAAGGGCATTTTGCGACAAGATTCCGGTGCTTTTTGTGCACCTTGGACAGGAAAATAATAATTCGTTCGCAGCATGGCCGATTAATTGACCATTGCAACGCCGGAATCGCCGTTGCTATAATCGAACCAATTACTCCCGTGAAAATAAACGCGCGGGAGAAAATGAGTTTCCCCGCGAAGTGCGGGGAGAGAGGAGGAAGACGATGCTGGTTGCAGTTTGGTCACCGTCATATCGATCGGAAACCGCACCGCTCGCCGTGATGATTGCAGGGATGTGCTGCCGGAGATTTCCCTGTACGATAGCCATGCTGGAGAACTATGTTCACGCAGGCAACCTCGGATATCATCTGCTCGGAAACCGGTACGACACCGTGCGCAGCACGCTCAACCCGGATTTCAGCGGCTCCTATCTGCCGGGCGAAGTATTTTTGCGCCACATAGCCAATGAGACGAACCGCGCAATCCGACACCGGACGCTTCTGCAGATCGACGGGAACGGACTGCTGTTTCTGCCGATGAACCAGAGCCTGTCCGAGAGCGCCTACCGGTTCGGAATGCATGCCGCCATCGACACGAAAGTCGACGACCTTCTCGAACAGTTTGACGATGTCGTCGTTCATTTGGAGCCGAACGGAAACGATACTACGATAGAGCTTTTGGACAGAGCGGATATCGTTGTTGTGTGTCTGCCGGCAACGCTCGCCGCTTTTTCGGCATTTTACGACCGATACCGCTCCATGCTCGGCAAATGCTTCTTCGTCTTTTACGGGGCGACGCGCTCGCCCGAACCGATGCTGTTCACGATGCAGAAGCTGCTGCCGAAACATACGATGCGATGTTGCTATGTCGAGATCACAAGGTTGATGCGAAAGTACATGGAGGAGGGGCGTGTGCTTGATTACCTCGACCGGTTCGGCGGAAACTACGACTCGTCGATTGCCGCGGAGCAGTCGGTTGCCGAGGAGACGGGGGTCTATGAGGAGCTTGCGGGGGATGCGGAATTCAGAGAGCATGAGGAGATGTCGCCGTATCGCCCGGACGACATACCGGAGTATCGCGAATGGAGGCAGGAGCGGGGGGCGGAGATGTTTGCGGAAGCGGATTCTGAGGAAGGTTGCGGGAATGATGAGCCTGCCCTGCGCGAGTCGGAGTCCGTCCGCAGCATCCGTTATATCGCCGAATGGCTGATGCAGTACGAGTATCCCGACGCACAGGGGGATTGTGTGCTGATTGCGGAGAGGATGCGCCGCAGAAAGGTTCTTCCGAAGGAGGTTGCGGAGTGGGACATGATGCATTTTTCTTGAATCGGACCGGGGATTGTGGTACACTTTCAATGTACCAGAAACGGTACGAGGAAGGAGAATTGACATGGGATTTTTCGATGATTTGAAGAAGACAATCACCGACGCTCTCGGCGGTAGGAAGGAGGGCGGTAACGCAGCGCCTGCGGCGCAAAATGTCACGCAGGACATCGCTTTTGTCGCTCTGCCCGAGTCGGCCGAAGCAATGAAAGCGCTGCCTTTCGGAAATCTGCAGAGCCCTTACGGAACGGCCGCGCTGTGTGTATGCGCGCTGAATGTTTTCGTAACCGACGCAGAGGCCGGAATTGCGATGATGAATTACTTAAAGGGGCCGGACCCGCTTTCGCCCCGCGATATTGAGTTTATTCGCGACCGCTTCCGCGACAACAACACCTACAAGGTGCGTTCGTATTTTCACGGTGCGACGCCGGAGAACAATTATACGCCTTCGATGCCGTATGTCATCACGGTTTCCGAAAATCCGTACAGCCGCACCAATTTTGCGGACGGCTATCTGACGGTCTACCTGAAATCGGGCGGTGCGGACTCGGTTCGCCCGATTACGCTTCGGCAGAAGAAATATACGGGTGAGTGGTTTGTCTTCTCCGATTCGTTCTACGGACTTCTTGCGGACATCCGCGTTCCCGCGGAACAGAATCCCTGGGCATAAGGATTAATGACAAAAAAAGAAAGCAGCCGCTTTTCCGGAATCTACCGGGGAAACGGCTGCTTTTGTTTTCAATTATTAACGCGTCTCGCCGAGGAAGAACAGGGCGACGGTTCCCGGACCGCTGTGCGATCCGATGACGGTATTGATGTAGTTGTATACGATATTCGTGATTCCGAAGCGCTCCTTCACGAGATTGCCGACGAATTCGGCGTCCTCGATGCAGTCAGCGTGGGAGATGAGTACAATCTCGTTTCTGTCCTTGTAGCTGCCCATCGTCTGCTCCATGTTGTCCACAAGGGAAATCAGCGATTTCTTGCGGCCGCGAACCTTCGCGAGAGGAATCAGATGACCTTCATCGTCGACATGCAGCACGGGTTTGATATTAATCAATGTTCCGAGAAGCCAGGATACCTTGCTCACACGACCGCCGCGCATGAGATACTTCAAATCGTCGACGGTGAATTGGTGGCAGGCATGCAAAGTGTTCTCGCGCAGCCAGTCGGCAATCTCATCCATGGAAGCGCCCTCGCGCTTCATCTTGCAGGCGTAGTAGACCAAAAGTCCCTGTCCCATGGATGCCGCAAGAGAGTCGAGTGCGATGATTCTGCGGTCGGGATATTCCTCGGAAAGTTCGTTGGCCACGAGCTGCGTGTTCGCAAACGAGCTGCTCAGACCCGAGGAGAAACCGATGTGAAGGATATCCTTGCCTTCATTCAGAACCATGCGGAAGGTCTCTTCGATATCCGTCGGATTCGATGCGTTGGTCTTGTAGGTGACACCGTTGCGCATATTATCGTAAAACTGCTTTAAATCCGTTGTGGGGCCGTCCTTGAATGTGTCCTGACCGTTGGTATACTCAAGCGGTTGAATGACTACGCCGTTCTCGGTGATGAAAGAATACGGAAGATCGCACGTGGAATCCGTGCAGATGACAAACTCGCTCATAACTCCCTCCAGACGAAAAATGATATTCCCGTGCCGTATTTTATCGGGGTAACAGCACGCAACTCTGAAAAACAGATGATGTAGAATTAAAAACCAGATTGATTTTATCATAGTTGAAGGTGAAACGCAACTGTATTTTTGTGCATTTTCCGTGTCTTATATGTTTTCAATTTCGCAAAGATGTGCTATACTGTTACTCAGTGTGCGCGTGATACGCAGCACAAGAATACGAAGGAGCATTTTCCGCGCAAAATGTGCGGAAGAGGAAGGAAACTCATGAAAGACAGGAACAAAGGAATATGGATGTTCGTTGTGATTGCGGTTGTGATTGCGGCGATCGGTCTGTGGGGCTATTTCGGATATACGAACCCGAAGATTCCCGGTGCACAGGACATTCATCTCGGATTGGATCTCGCCGGCGGTGTCAGCGTGACATACCGCACGGTCAAGGAAGACCCTTCCCGCACGGAGATGGAAGACATCCAGACCAAGCTTGAAAAGCGTGCTACGGCTCTCAGTACGGAGTCGCATGTTTACATCGAGGGTAAGAACCGGGTCAATGTCGACATCCCCGGTGTCGACGATGCCGAAGCCGTGTTTGAGACGCTCGGCAATGCCGGTAATATTTATTTCATCTACACGCTCGATAAGGACGGAAACGCCAATATCCGCGAGAGCAGCGATGCCGAGTCCGGATATGTGCTTGCGCGTCCCATGAGCGAAATCATCGAGGCCGGATGTGTCATCCTCGACGGTTCCAATGTTACTGACGCTCAGGAAGTTGCGAGACAGCAGCAGAACACCGGAGCGCTTCAGTATTTGGTTCAGCTGACGCTGGATGCCGACGGTGCGAAAAAGTTTGCCGAAGGCACCGGAGAGTGTGTCAAGTATGTAAGCGGTTCGCTGCAGCGTAAGATTGGCATCATCTACGACGGCATCGTATACAGCGCGCCGAATGTCAATGAGAAGATTGAGGGCGGCGAGGCGGTTATCACCGGTTCGCGGACGATTGAAGAGGCCCGCAACCTCGCGACCATCATTCGTATCGGTGCGTTGCCTCTCGAGCTTTCGGTGCTCCGTTCCAATGTGGTCGGCGCCACGCTCGGAAGCCATGCACTGCAGACAGGTCTTCTTGCAGGTCTCATCGGTTTCATTCTCGTCTGTGTTTACATGATCATTTTCTATCGCGTGCCCGGTGTTGCGGCGACGCTCAGCCTCGTGATTTACCTCGGCCTGATGCTGTTCCTGCTGCTGGTATGCAATGTGACGCTGACGCTTCCCGGTATCGCGGGTATCGTCCTTTCCGTCGGTATGGCGGTGGATGCGAATGTCATCATATTCACGCGAGTCAAGGAGGAGCTTGCGACCGGCAAGACCGTTCGCTCCTCGATTAAAATCGGTTTCCGCAAGGCGGTTTCTGCAATTGTCGACGGCAATGTCACGACATTGATTGCGGCAGTTGTCCTCTATGCGATGGGAACCGGCGTTATCAAGGGCTTTGCGACAACGCTCGGAATCGGTATTCTCGTTTCCATGTTCACCGCACTTGTTGTGTCGAACTTCATTTTGCGCGCCTTCTACTATGTCGGCGTGACCAATGTCAAGGCATACGGCGTGGCAAAGAAGCCGAGAATGCTCCGCGTGGTTCAGAACTGGAAAAAATATGTGGTTATCTCGGGCGCTTTGATTGCTCTCTGCATCACGATGCTGATTGCCAACCGCGCTTCGACAGGCAATGCCCTGAATTACGGTCTTGATTTCGTGGGCGGTACCTCGATGCAGGTAACCTTCAACGGAACGGTACCTTCGAACTCCGAGATTGAGTCGTTTGTCCGCGACAGCAAGCGGAGGAGACGCTCAACAAGCTGAAGAAAGCTTTGATGGAGCAGTACGGCGTAGCCGAGTCCGATATTGAGACTGAGACCATCAGCGGTACCGTTTCCGGAGAGATGAAGAGAGATGCGGTGATTGCGGTGGTTATCGCGACAGTCTGCATGCTCATCTACATCTGGATTCGTTTTAAGAATGTTGCCTTTGCGACGAGTTCGGTCACGGCTCTTTTGCATGATATTCTGGTTCTCCTCTGTGTATACGCGGTGACGCGAATCACGGTGGATACGAACTTCATCGCCTGCATGCTGACGATTGTCGGTTACAGTATCAACGCTACGATTGTCATTTTCGACCGTCTCCGCGAGAACCTCGCCGAGATGAAGTCGAAGGACAGTCTTGCGGATGTCGTAAACCGAAGCATCAGCGAGACATTTACGAGAAGTATTCATACCTCGGTTACGACGCTCATCACGGTAATCATGCTGATCATCCTCGGGGTGGAATCCGTACGAATCTTCGCGATTCCGATGGCTGTCGGTATCCTCTGCGGCGGTTACTCCTCGGTATGTATCGCAGGCACGGTATGGTATTTCCTTAAGACGAGAGTATCTAAAAAATCGGAACAGGCGTAAGCTTGATACCGGACGACAGGTTCGGATTACAACTGCCGGACCTAATCGTCCGGCAGTTGTTGCGTTAACGGAGTGGACATGAAAAGATATCGCGAGACATGGGTCGTTCGAAACCGACCGGGAAATGTATCGGAACTGATGCGGGCATTCGGCCTGAGCGATGTATGCGCGCGGATTATATGGAACCGCGGGTATCAGAGCGTCAGTGATGTCTCTTCGTTTCTGTACGGACACGACGAGCCGATTGTATGGCCGAAGCTGCCCGGGGAGGAGGAATTCCTTTTCCAGGCGGCACAGGCGCTCTCGGACGGCGATAAAATACGCATCATCGGCGATTACGATGTCGACGGCGTCACGGCGACATATCTGATGTGCCGCGCGCTTCGGCTTCTCGGGGCAGAGGTCGATTACCGGATTCCCGACCGAGTGGCCGACGGCTACGGAATCTCTGCGGAGATGGCTGAGGAGGCGGCAAGAGACGGTGTTCGTACATCGATCCGAAGGTTGCTCCGGAGGAAGAGCAGATTACCAATCTGTGCGGAGCCGTGGTCGCGGGAATACTGGCGGACCGTCTGCTTGCGAACGCCGGAAGACCGGGCTACGCGGAGAGCAATGTTGAAGTTCTTGCACTCGCGACCGTATGCGATGTAATGCCGCTTACGGGGATTGCGAGAAATATCGTCCGCCGCGGGCTCAGAAAGCCGACGGACCGGTGGAATGAGGGACTTCAGGCGCTTGCTGCGGCCAATCATCTCGAGGGAGAGTGCCGGTGTTATCATCTCGGATTTGTTCTGGGACCCTGCATCAACGCTCTCGGAAGACTCGAGACCGCCGATTACGGGGTGGAGCTTCTCCTCGGGGATGATGCCCGCACGATGCGCGAATGTGCGACGCGGATGGTCATGGTCAACGAAAATCGCAAGGAACAGACGCGGCGCTGCACGGAGGCAGCGATAGCGCTCGCCGATTCGGTAATCGCCGAAACGCCGGATACTTCCGTGCTTGTATTGTATCTTCCGGAGTGCCATGAGAGCCTTGCGGGGATTGTGGCCGGCAAGGTCCGCGAGGCCTTTGCAAGACCCTCGTTCATACTGACCGACGCGGCCGGGGAGCCGGGGGTTCTCAAGGGATCGGGGCGAAGCACCGAGAGTTTCTCGATGTTCGAGGGCCTGATGGATTGCCGCGAACTTTTTTTGAAATTCGGCGGCCACGCGATGGCAGCCGGAGTTACGCTTCCCGCGGAAAATCTCGCTGCATTTCGCGAGTCGATGGAGTCGTCATTCCGCATGCAGGGAGCGACGACGGTCGGGAAGACAACAATCGATCTGGTCATGCCGCTTCGCTATGTGACACGCGAGCTGGTACAGGAGCTTTCCCTCCTCGAACCGTTCGGAAGCGGCAACAGCAAGCCGGTTTTCGCACAGAAGAATGTGCGGATTGTTTCCCTGCGCACGATGGGAAAAAACGGACAGTTTCTGTCTCTGCGGCTTCGCGACGCGGAGGGAACCGACATGCAGGCCGTGTATTTCGGAGATGCATCGGAGTTTCTCGACGGGCTTGCGGAGCGCTACGGAAACGGCATTGAAGCACAGCTGCGGAGCGGCCGCGGCGAGGCATATGTCGATTTGTGCTATTACCCGGATGTGAACCGATATAACGGCGAGGAGTATTTGCAGATACAGATCGGCGCATATCATTTTCCGGAAAATGCGTGAGGAGGAGCGTATGAAAACCTGCAGAATCTTCGGCGCCGGAGAGCGGGTGGACGGAAGTCTGCTCGAGCGACCGCAGCCGGGGGACCTCACAATCGCCGCGGACGGCGGCATCGCATGGCTCTCGCAGCTTTCGCAGACGGAGCCGGCCTTTCTTCCAAACCGGTTTGTGGGTGATTTCGATTCGGTTTCAGAGGAGATTTCCGCACTTCGCAGACGCCTTGCGGAATTCGGAACGGAATTGACGGAGCTGCCGGTCGTAAAGGACGATACCGATACCGGCGCGGCGGCGGAGCTTGCGGGGAAACTCGGGTATCGCCGCATTGTGATTTACGGAGGAACCGGCGGAAACCGGTTTGATCATACGATTGCCAACCTGCAATTGCTTACGCATCTGGCAAGATGCGGTATTGCAGGATATCTGGTCGGTCGCGACGGCTGCACATGCGCCGTCGATGCGTCGCAGAAGGCCATGGTGATTCGCGGTGCGGAAGGAAAGAGCTTCGGCGTATTTTCCGCGGGAGGCACCGTGACCGGCGTGTCAATCTACGGCGCAAAATACGAGCTCTCCGAAGGCACACTCAAAGACGATTTTGCGCTCGGCGTGAGCAATTCATTCGCGGCGAAGGAGATCGGCTTGAAGGCGGAAGAGGGAGCAATCGTCGGGACGCGGATTTCCTGCAAAAAAGGAACCCTCCTGATTACGGGAGAGTTCCTTCCGAAAGACTGTGATTTGATTTTCGCATGATTTCCGTGAAGAAGTTCGCCGGAAACCGACACGACCGATTAGATTATCCGCGGATATTTTGCGTAGCCTCGTAGCTGATTCGACGGATTGCTCTGCGAACGGCGGGAATCGCAAGAATGATTAAGGTGATAACCATCTCCGCAAGGATGTAGAAGTAGTTGTATACAATCGGGTACAGGAAGGCAATGGCCTTCGGGAACGATTCCGGCATATAATCCATCCAGTAGAGATATCCGGCAATCGAAGCGAATACACCGCGTGCGATACAGCCCGCGATGTAACCGACGACAAGACCGTGCTTCCTGCGGTACCAGAAGCCGGCGATGCCGAGCGCCGTAAACGCGAGAATGTAATCGAAGAGAACCTGCGGAATCGACAGAAAATAAGTGCCGCCAGACTGAATAAACTGCAGGAAGCTGTACGCAAATGCGGCAGTCAATCCGGTTGCGGGACCGTACAGGTAGCCGATGAAGCAGATGAAGAACATGCTGAATAAGGTGATTGATCCGCCGAACGGAAGCTCGAACTTGATGAACGAGGTAATAAAGGCGAGCGCGAGCGAGATTGCGGATACGGTGAGGCGGACCGTGCGCAGGTCATTGTTTTTGTCCTTGCGGGTCGTGATAACCGCCGCTGCAATCACAAGCAGCAGAATGAAAGCAGCGAAAGCAAAATAGCCGCCCTTGCCGAGCAAATAAGCACCGTCGTCCTTTTTGACGAACTCTACGAGAAATGAAAGCATAAAAAAACCTCCTGGTGGGAAACGATTACCGGAGGGCTGATTGCTGCCGTGCGAAGCACGGGATAGATATCGTTTCGCTTCCTTACGCCGGTATTACCCGGATCAAGTAGTGAGGGACCGAACCAATGGTTCATCTCAGCAAAGCACCCCTAGCGTTTTGTTTGAGTGTACTATATCCGAGGCATTTGGATTTGTCAAGAATAATTTGAACAGGAGGAAATCCATGATACTTCGAAACGGACATGTGATTGATCCGGAAAACGGAATCAACGAGGTCTGCGATGTTAAAATCACCGGAAGCTTAATCGCAGCCGTCGGACATGATTTGGACGCCGAAGGGGAAGCGGTTTTGGACTGCCGCGGGGCGTATGTCATTCCGGGGCTTGTCGATTTGCATGTGCATTTGCGCGATCCGGGACAGACGGCGAAGGAGACGCTGCGAACCGGAACTGCGGCGGCTGCAGCCGGAGGATTTACCGCGGTTGCGCCGATGCCGAACACAACGCCCGCGACCGACAGCGCAGAAAAGATTGCGGAGCTTGTGCGCCGGGCAAAGGATGAGTGCTGCGTAAAGCTGTTGCCGGTTACGGCGGTGACCATCGGGCAGGAGGGAACGACGATGGCGGACCTCGCCGCGGCGAAGGCCGCGGGGGCGGTTGCGATGTCGGAGGACGGCAAATCCGTCATGGACATCACCGTATACCGCGAGGCGCTACGGGAGGCAGCGAAACTCGGGCTTCCGATGTTTGCCCACTGCGAGGACAGAAGCCTTGTGGCAGGCGGTGTGATTAACGCCGGAGTCGCTTCCGAAAAGCTCGGACTTCCGGGAATCACCGACGCCGTTGAGGATGTGATTACCGCAAGAGATCTTATTCTGGCGGGAGAGACAGGGTGCCATGTGCATCTGTGCCATGTGTCCACCGCATTTGCAGCAGAGCTGTTGCGGATTGCGAAGGAGGCCGGTTATCCGGTGTCCGGCGAGGTCTGCCCGCATCATTTTGCGATGTGCGACGACGAAATTCCATCGGATGATGCGAACTACAAGATGAATCCGCCGCTTCGCAGCCGCGCGGACATGGAAGCGCTTCGAAAAGCCATCGGGGACGGCGTGTTCGACTGCATTTCCACGGACCATGCGCCTCACACGGCGGAGGAGAAAAGCCGCGGGTTTGCAAAGGCGCCGTTCGGAATCGTCGGTTCGGAGACCGCGTTTGCACTGTCCTATACGACGCTTGTGAAGGGCGGCTGCATCGACATGCCGACGCTTGTCCGAATGATGAGCACGAACCCTTCGAAGATTGTCGGCCACACGGGAGGAACGCTGTCGGTCGGAGCTCCCGCGGATATCGCCGTCGTCACCGGAGAGGAATGCACCATCGATGTCTCGGAGTTTAAGAGCAAAGGAAAGAACACGCCGTTTGACGGTCGCAGGGTTTACGGAAAAGTGCTCGCCACCTATGTGGACGGGAGAAGGGTTTACTGATTGGTTTAAATGCAAAGGGAGGTAGCAAAATGGATGTAATGATGTTGATTATGCTGTTTTTGGTGGTTTTTGTATTGCTTGAGCTTTTCGGAATCGAGAAGTCTTTGAACAGGATTGCAAAATCGCTCGACAAAACGGAAAATAAGAAAAACGAGGAAGTAAAAAATGATCAGCAAGTTGATTGACAAAATTCAGAAGACCAATGCACCGATTGTAGTGGGCCTCGACCCGATGCTTAACTACATTCCGGAGCACATCACGAAGGCAGCGTTTGCGCAGTACGGCGAGACGCTCGAGGGCGCTGCGGAGGCAGTATGGCAGTACAACAAGGCGATAGTCGATGCGACATATGACCTGATTCCCTGCGTGAAGCCGCAGATTGCCATGTATGAGCAGTTCGGCGTGCCGGGACTGATTGCCTTTAAAAAGACCGTGGATTACTGCCACGAGAAAGGCCTTCTCGTCATCGGCGATGTAAAGCGCGGCGACATCGGTTCGACCTCAGCGGCGTATGCGGTGGCACACCTCGGAAAGACCGCAGTGGGCGGCAAGAGTTATGCTGCATTTGACGAAGACTTTGCGACGGTCAATCCGTACCTCGGCTCGGACGGCGTGAAGCCCTTCCTTGAGGCATGCAACAGCGATGACCGCGGAATCTTCCTTTTGGTGAAGACTTCGAACCCCTCAAGCGGTGAGTTTCAGGACCGCCTGATTGACGGCAGACCGCTCTACGAGTGGGTCGGCGAGATGGTTGCGGAGTGGGGCGAAGCCAGCATGGACGGCGCGTACAGCAATGTCGGCTGTGTGGTCGGTGCAACTTACCCTGAGATGGGCAAAATCCTTCGCAAAATCATGCCCAAGTCGTACATCCTCGTGCCCGGCTACGGTGCGCAGGGCGGCACGGCGGAAGGTCTGAAGCCGTACTTTAACGCGGACGGCCTCGGCGCAATCGTGAATTCCTCCCGCGGAATCATCGCTGCGTACAAGCAGGCGAAGTATGCGGAGAAGTTCGCGTCGGAGAATTTTGCAGACGCTTCGCGCCAGGCTGTCATCGATATGCGTGAGGATATCAACGGCGCGGTTTTTTGCCGGTAAACCGCGGGAAAAACCGTATTGTGAGGCCGGATGCAGCCATCTGCGGAAAATGGTTGACATTTTCCGCGCGCGGTGCTAAATTTAGTCCTATATATTTTCGGGATAATACGAAATCCTGTATCATTACAGCAGTTGCCGGACAATGAGCCGGCGGCGGAAGGAGTCAGTCATGAAGAATTACGAGCCCGGGAAAATCGAACCGAAGTGGCAGAAGTATTGGGAGGAACACGATACATTCCATACGGATGTGTGGGATTTTTCGAAGCCGAAGTACTATGTCCTAGACATGTTCCCCTATCCGTCGGGCGTCGGCCTTCATGCCGGACATCCGGAAGGCTACACCGCGACCGACATTATGTCCCGCATGAAGCGCATGCAGGGCTACAATGTATTGCATCCCATGGGATACGATTCCTTCGGTCTGCCGGCGGAGCAGTACGCTGTGACCACGGGACATCACCCGAACGGTTTTACACAGGAGAATATCAAGACCTTCGGAAAGCAGCTTCGCGAGCTTGGCTTCGACTATGACTGGTCGAAGATGGTCGCGACCTCCGATCCGAAGTTTTATAAGTGGACGCAGTGGATTTTCAAGCAGCTCTATCTGGCCGGCTACGCAAAATACATCGACATGCCGGTGAACTGGTGTGAGGAGCTGGGCACCGTGCTTTCGAACGACGAGGTCATCGACGGCAAGAGCGAGCGCGGCGGCTACCCTGTGGTACGCAAGAATATGAAGCAGTGGGTCATCGACCAGCCCGCATTTGCGGAAGCATTGCTGGAAGGTCTGGAGACCGTAGACTGGCCCGAGTCCACGAAGCTGATGCAGCAGAACTGGATCGGCCGTTCCACCGGTGTCGAGGTGAAATTTGATATTGTCGGCGGAGGCGATTTCTCCATCTTCACGACATGTATCGAGACCATCTACGGCATCACCTTTATGGTGCTTGCACCGGACGGCGACATCGTTAAGACGCTTCTTGACCGCGTACAGAACCGCGAGGAAGTGGAAGCGTACATCGCCGAGACGCTCAAGAAAAATGATATGGACCGCACCGAGCTCAACAAGACGAAGTCCGGCTGTGAGCTCAAGGGCGTTACCTGTATAAACCCCGTAAACGGCAGAGAAGTTCGCATGTTCATCGGCGATTTCGTACTTGCCAGCTACGGAACCGGCGCCGTTATGGCGGTGCCGTCCCACGACCAGCGTGACTTCGAGTACGCGATTGCCCACAATATCGATATGATTCAGGTAATCGACGGCACGGAGAAGCTCGGCCATGTGGACGTTAGCGAACATGCCTTCGAGAAGGGCGATTATCTCGGAAAGGGCTATATTCTGGTGAACTCCGAGGAGTTTACGGGGCTTACCGTGGAGGAGGCCAAGGAAGCCATCACCGCGAAGCTTGAGAAGATGGGCGTTGCCAAGAGAACGGTCAACTACCACTTCCGCGAGTGGATTTTCGCACGCCAGAGATACTGGGGCGAGCCGGTGCCGGTAGTTCACACCGAGGACGGCAGGATTCATGTGCTTGACGATGACGAGCTGCCGCTTGTGTTGCCGGAGTTGGACGATTACAAGGGACATAACGGTAAGGCGCCTCTTGAAAATGCAACCGAGTGGAAGAAATACGACCGCAACGGAATCAAGGGTACGAGGGAGACTTCGACCATGCCCGGCTCCGCAGGCTCGAGCTGGTATTTCCTTCGTTATATCGACCCGGACAACGATAAGCAGCTTGCAGATCCGGAGCTTCTTAAGCACTGGATGCCGGTTGACCTTTACATCGGCGGACCGGAGCATGCGGTAGGACATCTGATGTACAGCCGCATCTGGAACCGCTTCCTGTACGACAAGGGCATTGCGCCCACGAAGGAGCCTTTCAAGAAGCTGGTTCATCAGGGCATGATTCTCGGCTCGAACGGAATCAAGATGGGCAAGCGCTTCCCTGAGTATGTTGTGAATCCCAGCGATATCGTGCGCGATTACGGCGCCGATACGCTTCGCCTGTACCTGATGTTCATGGGACCTCTCGAGGTCAGCAAGCCGTGGAGCAACTCCGGTGTTGAGGGCGCGCGCAAGTTCCTTAACCGCGTCTGGAATTTCATCACGAACCCGGAAAATATCACCGAGGAGGAGATGCCGTCCCTTGAGAAGGTATATCACCAGACTGTCAAGAAGGTGACGAGCGACTTCGAGAAGCTTGCATTTAACACCGCAATCAGCCAGATGATGATTTTCGTCAACGCCTGCTACAAGGAGGGACGCTGCACGAAGTCCTATGCGGAGGGACTTGTAAAGATGCTTTCCTGCATCTGCCCGCACATCGGCGAGGAGCTTTGGAGCGAACTCGGACACGAGGGAACCATCGCCTTCGAGGCATGGCCGTCGTTCGAGGAGGACAAGACCAAAGAGGACACCATCGAGATCGCGGTTCAGGTCAACGGCAAGGTTCGCGGCAAGGTCAACGTCACCATGGAGGACGACGAGGACAGCGTACTCGCGAAGGTACAGGAATCCGACGCAGCGAAGTTCTTAGTAGGAACTATCGTGAAGAAGATTTATGTCAAGGGCAAGATCTTCACCATCGTGGTCAAGCCGTAGTTACTCAAGCCGTTTCATAATTACTTATTCTGTAAGCCGCCGGGGTTGTATTCCGGCGGCTTTTATGTTATGCTCAAATCGAAGTATTCTGCCCGGGAGGTTTAAGATAATGAGACGAAAAATGCGAGCGAATCTTAAGGCGATGATGAAGCGCGTGAGGAGACGTCGGGAGGCAGAGTAAAAGATATAAACAAACGCGGAGAAAGACCGCAAAACAACCCTGCGCGAAAAGGAGGTAACCGTATGACTTTGCGATGTAAGATGTTGGGACACAAATGGGGAAAATACACACCCTGCCATTGTCAAAGATGTAAAGAGACCAGACATGAATTTGTCGGCTGTAAGTGCACCCGCTGCGGCCGTGTACAGCACGAATGGGAAGTAATCGAAGACAACGTCGAATTCATAACAAAACGTTGCAAGGCATGCGGCGAGACCGAGAAAACAAAGAAGCCGTGCGAACATGATTGGGTGCTTGTTGAGAGCGGTGAGGTTGAGGCAGAATACAGCTATGAGTCTGGCAACCAGTTTCTTATTTCAGAGGGCGGACGTTTCCGCAAGTATGAGTGTAGCAAATGCGGCGCATCTGATTTGATTTGGGACGAGAAATGGTATTGAGACTGACAACCAATAGCCAAGATGGATACTGAAGTGCGGGATGTGTTCACGGACGAGCCGGTTGTCGCAAGGGAATATGATGTCGACCATTTCATTCCGTGGTCGTTCGTGATGAATGATGAGCTTTGGAATTTAAGCCCAATGGACTCGTCTTTGAACGGCCAAAAGAGCAACAAGTTGCCAAAGTGGGAACCGTTCTTCGAGCAGTTTGCGAGGAATCAATACCAGATGTACGGTTTGATTAACGAGCGGCAGGAGATTCATAAGCGATTTGAAGCCTGCTTCCGCGATAATCTGCACTCGATTTTGGCTGGACAAGAGTTGTATCGTGTAGGGAACTCCAAGGAGGAATTCTACGCCATCCTGCAGAAGAATATGCGGCCTGTGTACGATTCGGTGAGACGGCAGGGGTATGAATTGTGGATATGATATAACATTTTAAGGAGTATATAACGGTGTTCTTCTTTGGAATGCCTCCAGCGAGAGGGAAAAAGGTAGCGAGCAGAGTATAGATATTAAGCCTGTGAAAAGGTATATACTTTACTTTGATATCTTGGGGTATAAGGCCTATTTTGACAATAAAGAAAATGATGTTCTGGAATTCTTGAGTACAGGGGAAAATAAAAAGTCCATAGCATCTGAATGTATTATGGCACAGTACAAAAATGAAAGGAAGGTATGATTTACTGCTTCGTAATTATCATACAAGTACAACATGACCTACCAGCAACTACTCGAAAAAACCAAAGACATCGACCTGGAGAAACTGCGTGTTTTTCTGGGGATGAGGTCAAACTTGATTGACTCCATGAGCCTCTATCGGGACGGCGACGAATGGGTGGAGTTGCATATCGACGACATGCAGCACACCTTTGAGTTCCGTGGGACGGAGGAGGATGTGTGCGAAAGCACGTATATGTATATTCGAATGAAACTCGAGCTTGGTTACTAGTAAGTTAGGCGGGGATGGATTTGCCGGGGGAAGATGCGGAGACGACAGGAGTTTGAGATTTGGGATTGGGAAGTGCATGTTACGCTACGGATGTTTATGAAGGAGGAGCTCACCTATGACTATCCATCAAGCAGTATTGTACTACAAACAAGATATCGCAAAGTTTTGGAAACAAGAAAACTACAAGTGGATTGCTGTTAAGCACTTCCAAAGCAAGTGGGTCATTGAAGCTAAGGATTTTGGGAAGATGGTGTCCGAAGCGTTCTCAAAAGCGTTCAATTTGCTTCAGGGAGGCATGTATTATGCCTATAAGATGCTCTGTGACTTCTCGCAGCGTTATCCTGAAAAAATGCGTGAGTTGTTCCGAATCTTGTATGATGAAGAGCGTCCTTTGGACGAGCGTATCACGACATACCGAAAGGGTTGTGATGAGATCATGAAACAACTCCGAGAAACGGTTCCCGGATATGAGAATAAGAATGCTTATCAGGATTTGCGGGCAATCTGTGTGTATCTCTCGTTCAATTATCCGGATAAGTATTTCATGTTCAAACACAGGGAGTATTACGAGTTTAAGAAGGCAGTTGGTTTTCAGGAGAAGAGTACTGCAGAAAACGAGGATGTGCGAAAGTACGAGAATTTCGCGCAGCTCTGTGACGAGATTCTCAAGGTCATTAAGACAGATCCTGAACTGCAGAAAATGCAGCAGGATATAGTAAAATCGAATCCGGATGCTTACGAAGACCCGGCACTCCATTTGTTGGCGCAAACCATTATTTGGGTCAACAAAGAGCCTGCGATTGAGAAGAATAATGCCGATAAAGCAGCAAAAGGTGTGACATCTGAAGATGAAGAAATAGAGGCTGTTCGTTACTGGATTTACTCTCCCGGTGACAATGCCGCAATTTGGGAGGAGTGTTATAAAAACGGTTTCATGGCGATTGGTTGGGATGCGATAGGCGATTTGAGGTTTTATGATAGCAAGGAAGCTATGAAGGCTGCCATGAAGGAGAAAATTGACGCCACCAAATCCTACAAGAATGCAGCGCATGCCACATGGCAGTTCGTACATGAGATGAAGCCGGGTGATGTTGTTTTCGTTAAAAAAGGGATGCATGTTATAATCGGCCGTGGCGTTGTTGAATCGGATTATCAATTTGACGAGCAACGAAATCACTATAAGAATACTCGGAAGGTTAGATGGACTCACAAGGGCGAATGGCAGCATCCTGGTCAGGCGGTAATGAAAACGCTTACGGACATCACTTCGTACACTTATTATGTAAATCAGCTGAATGCTATTTTCGATGATGATTTTGATTTAGATGATGTTGAGCAGGAATATGATTACCCGGCATATGATGCGGAGATGTTCCTTGACGAAGTGTTCATGGATGAGAGCAGTTACGAATCCTTGGTTAACTTGATTCGCACGAAGAAAAATGTCATCCTTCAGGGAGCGCCGGGAGTCGGCAAGACTTTTGTTGCCAAGCGCCTTGCATATTCGATGATGGGCGAGAAAAATCTAAATCGTGTGGTGATGGTACAATTCCATCAAAGCTATTCGTATGAGGATTTCATTATGGGATTCCGCCCTAACGAGAGCGGTTTCGAGTTGAAGACAGGCGTGTTCTATGATTTCTGCAAAGAAGCTGAAATCGACAGTGAAAACGAATATTTTTTTATCATCGACGAGATTAATCGAGGAAATCTGAGCAAGATTTTCGGTGAACTGTTCATGCTTATCGAGGGCGATAAGCGTGGGGCTGAACTTCGTTTGCTGTATTCCGGCGAAAGATTTTCCGTTCCGAAAAATGTGTACATCATTGGTATGATGAACACTGCCGACCGAAGCCTTGCAATGATGGACTATGCACTGCGAAGAAGATTTGCGTTTTACGAAATGAAACCGGGATTCCGCGTGGATGGATTTGTCAAGTATCGTGAGAAGCTTGACAATGAGAAGTTCAATAAGCTAATCAGTTGCGTTGAGAGCCTTAATGAGACTATTGCGCAGGATGAATCGCTTGGAGAGGGATTCTGCATAGGTCATAGCTTCTTCTGCGAACTACAGAATGTAACGGGTCAGGATCTTGAAAGAATCGTAGAATATGAGTTGATTCCGCTTCTCAAGGAATATTGGTTTGATGAGACCTCAAAAGCAAAAGACTGGTCGAACAGATTGCGGGAGGCCATTAAGTGATACGAATTCAGAACATCTACTACATGCTCGCGTACGCCCTTCAGGCCTTGAATGAAAATGGCATGAAATGTGTTGAAACAGAGAGCTTTGAGAATACCGCAGAGTTATTTGCTGAGATTCTTATCCGGGGACTCAGAACGCAAATAAAACGCGGTCTGGGGCAGGAGTATGTTCTGAAGACAGAGGCGTTATCAGCCATTCGAGGCAAGATTGACATCTCGGAATCTGTGAAAACCAATTCAATCGCTAAGCGACAGTTGATATGTACATACGATGAATTTTCCGTCAATTCACGGCTCAATCAAATCATCAAGTCGACGATTATGCTTCTGCTCAAGAAGATTTCCGCAGGGCGAAGACGTGAACTTCGAAAACTTCTGTGCTTTATGAGTGATGTGGATGTGATTGACCTTCATTCGGTCACATGGAACTTCCGCTTTGACAGGAACAATCAAAGCTATCGCATGATGATTGCTGTTTGTTATCTGACAGTTAAGGGATTGCTTCAGACGCAAATCGATGGCACAACAAAACTAATGGACTTCCTTGACGAGCAGCGTATGAGTCGCCTGTATGAGAAATTCATTCTGGAATACTATCGCAGAGAGTTCCCGCAGCTGACCGTAACCGCCTCGCAAATCAAGTGGCAGCTCGATGATGGCTTCGATGAAATGCTACCAGTGATGCAATCGGACATCATGTTGCAGTATAAGGAGAAGACGTTGATCATCGATGCGAAATACTATTCGCGCACCACTCAGGTTCAGTATGATAAACATACTCTCCATTCCAACAATTTGTACCAAATCTTCACTTACGTGAAGAACAAGGAAGCTGAGTTAACGGCGAAAAACGAGCCTCACGAAGTGTCCGGAATGCTTCTGTATGCAAAGACAGATGAGGATGTTTATCCGGAGCACGAATACCAAATGAGCGGGAATCGGATAGCGGTGAGGACTTTGGATTTGGGGGAGGAGTTCTCAACAATAAAAGGGCAATTAGATAGTAATGTCGGTTGTCTATTGAAAATGGGTTCGGTGTAAATACGGCGTTGGCTGTTTATGTAAATGTGTTTCTTCGATGTAAGGGGGTCTTCCTGCGGAGGGGGGAGGAAAACTATGTTGCAGATAGACGAATTGATTATGAACATTGATGGCTTGATTTGCTCTAATATCGATTTGTTGGATTTTAAAACAGTTACAAGAACCTTAGTTGCTCATAATCTTCTTAGTTATTCTCGTAATTTGGTTGAACATATTGCTATTAAAATATATGGGGGTGGAAAGGATATTGTTGTAGGAAAACAAACGCTTAAGCCTGCAATGGATTTCCTTAAACGTGATAACAAATATCAGTTTTTGCGGAGTTTTCATTCCTTCCTTCAAGAGTCTGAATCGCACTATACTCCATACGACGACGGTGCTGATAGACTCGTTCTTAAGTATTACCAGTTTTATCTGCAAATTAGGGACTTTATGAAGAAGCAATTTAAAATGGATTTGCTTCATAATCTTGAGAAGTTTCCGCTGGATACAGACAAGACTGTACAGGAGTATCATGAGAAAATAGCTGAGAGACTGGATGTTTCAAGGCCTGCTCATGATCTGAGTCGGGAACAACGGTTATATGTTCATAAAGTAATACCATTTGTTGCTTTGGGAAATGTGTATTATGAAGTTACTCTGACACCTGCTTATGATACGACAAGTAAATATGACCGATTTGTATGCTATTCAACGAACTGGATACCGCCGTACTATGCACTCAGGGCAGACATTTGTCGGGAAGACATTCTGATTAATGAGCGGAAAATGCCCATTGACATTCTTACAGCTTATCAGGTGTCTATAAGACCATGCGAATTGAACAATTATGCGAGTCTTTTTGGGGAAAATATTGAAGTAAAGTCCAATCATGTAGAATATCGCGGAATGATGGCGTACCTCTCCAAGTCAGGAGCCAGCTTGTTGGATATCGTACTTTCCTCGGAAAAAGAATACTTGTTAATTAAACAAGAGATGTTCGCAAGAAGCCAAACGCACTATTTAGAGAAAGTATTGGATAAGAGTAGATCTTTGATTTTGAAAGGCGGTCCAGGATCAACAACGATTAGATATCTGCTTCATACGCAAAATAATAAGATTATAAAAAATCAACGCAGGGATGTGGAAAATGGCTATTTATCTAGATTAAGGTTGGATTATGGGTGTATCCCCTTCGATACCATGCCATTTGCATCCTCATTAATTCAACATATACCAGAAAGAGGAGCTCTATACGCAAGCATTGAAACCAAAGGTAGAGAACACGAATTCTTGGCTAATTACCTACAAACGAACATGAATCAGAATTCTTGTTTGTATACAAAAGAATCAGATATTATTGAAAGATATCCCAACACAGATTTTCTAATAAAAGTGTTCAATGATAATCTATATAAGCCAAAGCATTGGGGGAGGAGAATTGATAGATTTGGGAAGAATTTATATGTTGCGGAGGCATATGAAAACACAAAAGCGATAATAGAAAAACTTCAAGAGCGTGCCCATAATGGGGAGATTGGATATGATGATGCGATAACATCATGGTTGATATTTGAGGCAGAGGTAGATAGTCAGGAAAAGACAGAAATACTAGAGAATATGTTTTCGAACACTCAAGTAGCTCTGATTTATGGTGCGGCTGGAACAGGAAAAACATATTTGATAAATCATGTTTCTCAGTTCTTTGATGAATATGAAAAAATATATTTAGCTAATACGAATCCAGCAGTTGAAAATCTGAGAAGAAAAGTTCATGCTAAAAACTGTAGGTTCATGACTATTAGAAAATATCTTATGTCGGGAAGTGTTCCAATAAAGTACGATGTTCTAATAATGGATGAGTGCAGCATGGTTAGCAATGCTGATATGAAGGATGTCCTTTCCAAGACAGAGTATAGATTACTAATTCTTGTTGGAGATACATATCAAATAGAAGCAATATCCTTTGGAAACTGGTTTTCGCTTGCTCGCTATTTCTTGCCTAAAAAGGCATGGTGGGAGTTGGAAAAACCATATCGTACAAAAGATGAGGGACTTCTTGAACTATGGAGAAAAGTTAGATTGTTAGAGGCTGATCTCTCGGAACATATTGTAAATCATAGATACTCAACAAATCTAGATTCCTCTGTTTTTGATAAAATGGATGAAGATGAGATAATATTATGTCTTAATTACGATGGAATGTATGGAATTAATAATATAAACCGATTCCTTCAAAACAATAATCCAAATAAGGAGGTACATTGGGGGTTGTGGACTTATAAAATCGGAGATCCAATACTGTTTAACGAATCTGAAAGATTTGCTCCGGTTTTGTATAACAATTTGAAAGGCTCGATTGTCAACATAGAAGAGGATTTAGAAAACGAGGAATTATATTTTTCGGTTGAAGTTGATAAATCAATAATGGCAATGGAAGCCGATAAAGTTGGTTTGGAACTTTTGGGGTCGCCGGCGCGCGGTAAAACTGTTGTTAGATTTAGGGTTAAAAAGAAACGAGAAGACGATGAGGATAAAGATTATGTAGATGATACCGATGTTCCATTTCAGATTGCGTATGCAGTATCGATTCATAAAGCACAAGGCTTGGAGTATGAATCGGTTAAAGTTATAATCACAAGGGATGTTGATGAGATGATAACTCATAATGTTTTCTATACAGCGATAACACGATCGAAAAAGTACTTGAAAATTTATTGGAGTCCAGAGACAATGCACAAGGTTATTGAGAATTTTAGAATCAATAATGCCAGAAATGATGCTGTAATTTTCTCTGCACACAGTGGTATTAGTATGATTAAGCAATAAGTGTTTGTTGATTAAAAGTATCATTTATGGAGGTGGATGATGGCCGTTGTCTATGACTCTAGCGGATTCGCACAACGTGTGTATAATGGAGATGATGCACTAAAAGCCTTGCTTTCAAAGCAGGAAGATGAACCAGAAGTTGGAGAAACTGCAATGGATAAAATGTTAGGGTTTGAGAAAGATAGAGATGTTGTTTTCGTGATCATAGGAAATGGATTTGATTTGGAATGCGGATTGCCCACCACTTATGGTGATTTTTTGCGGTTTTTGGAGGTGATTTCCAAAGGACAGAAGGGCGCCATTAGTCTTAATGATAAAGTATATGGCAATTTGCTTAAGAAGAAGTTTACTAGTAAAAATTTCCGGAGGCAGTGGCGTCCGGTATTTGAAAACTTTTGGTATAAGTATTTTATTGAGGCAAGTATTAAGCAAAACTGGGTCGACTTTGAGAAAGAGATAGCTAGAGTTATAACTATGGTGGAGAACAATACAGATTTGACAAGGTTTCATCGCTTTACGATGGAGGACTATGTAGCAGGATATGAATCTGATACAGAGATGAATCATCTCCTTAAATTACTACATGTAAAAAGAAGAAAAACTGAGAAGAATCCCAATGGAAGTGATTACATTGAATATAATATCCTGCACGAGGACCTTAGAAACAGACTTCTGCAACAGCTTGATGCGTTTATTCTTGGGTTGGAAAAGTATCTCGATGAGTATGTTGAAACAATACCGGTAACCCCAAGTGCAAATATACTATTTCTTATGAATAAATTGAAGTCGGCTAAGAGGGGCTATGTAATATCGTTCAATTATACAAAAACTTTTGAACGCATGATAACAGCTGCGAGGATTAAGGCTGAATTTTGTTATATCCATGGTAAAGTTGATCCGAGTACAAATAATGACATGGTCCTAGGTATTGACGAACACTTGAATGAAGAGGGTATCAAGAATCTTATTGGATTTGCACCTTTTAGAAAGTATTTCCAGCGAATTCTTAAGTCGACTGATAGTAGATATATAGATTGGTTAGAGGAAGAAAAGACGATTGAAAGTAGGTTGTATGTATTTGGTCACTCGTTAGGAATAACGGATAAAGATATTATTCAGTCGTTTATTAAGGCACCTCTTATGGAAACCATGGTTTTTTATCACGGGGAGACTTCTTTAAACAGTCAAATAATAAACCTTACCGCCATTATTGGTATGAAAGAAATGGTACAGCGCACGGGAGGTAAATATCGTACATTAAGGTTTGAAAAGCAAAAATAGACCGCTTGGATTGATGGGGAAGAAGAAAGGGAAGGTCAAGTAATGACGGATAGTTTAATTGATGAGAGTCGGTCTTATAATGGTTATAAAGAGTATTTTGAAAAACTGTCATTTGGACTAAAAGAGGCGCAGCCACATCAATGGTTGCGCCTCTTTACATGCTTCTTACAAACTCGAATACGTATACCTCTCCTCCGACAGATGCATCAACGCATCCTCCAGGAACCGCTTCGCCAGGTAGTTCGCCATAGGAAGGTTTTGATCTAAATAGTTGCCGCACTGCTCGGGGGCGGCGCCGGGGATTTCGCCCTTGTAGGTCGCGATGAACGAGAAGCACTCCCGTAACAAAGGAAGGATGTCAAGGGAAGTGTAGTCGCCGGCCAGTAGGAAATAGAAGCCCGTGCGGCAGCCCATGGGGCCGAAGTAGAGGATGCGGTCGGACCAGTCCTTGTGGTTGCGAAGGAAGGTGGCGCCCAGGTGCTCGATGGTGTGGATCTCGGCGGTGTTCATGACCGGCTCGCGGTTGGGGGCCGTCATGCGGATGTCGAAGGTTGTGACAACAGTGTCGCCTGCGGTGTCCTTGCGGGAGACATAGACGCCGGGCAGGAGTTTCGTATGGTCAACAGTAAAACTTGTGATTGTTTTCATGGTTTGCTCCGTTTCCTGATGCTGCATTTCTGCGCCTCTACAGTATACCCGCAAGGTGGCAAGATTGCAACGAAATTCTTTGCGTTATTTTATAATGTCAGTGGCGGAAAATCTTGACGATTTCCATAGAACGCAGTACTCTGTAGACAGGCGGAATCGCACGAAGGCCGCGCCGTGAAAGCCGGACCATGAAAGGCCGTGCCGTGAAAAGCCGCGCCATGAAGGACGAGCCGTGGCGGCAGGAACCAACCGCGTATAGAAAGGACACCTATGAACAATCGATTAAAGATAGTAGTAATGGAGCGTGACACCCTGGGCGATGATGTGTCGCTGGAGGCGTTCGAGGAGTTCGGGGAGGTGGTGTGCTACCATAAGTCCGAGCCCGCGGAAAATGCGCTCCGCGCAGCGGAGGGGGACATTTTGATCGTCAACAAGATTCCGATGAATGAGGAGACGCTCGGGAAGGCGTCGCACCTGAAGCTTATATGCCTGACGGCCACCGGCACGAACAATGTGGATTTTGCGTACACGAACGCCCGCGGGATCACGGTTTGCAATGTGAAGGGCTACTCCACGGACAGCGTGGTGCAGCACACCTTTGCGCTGTTGTTTTATGTCTACGAGAAGCTCGCATACTACGATTGTTTCGTCAAGAGCGGCGAGTATGCGAAAAATGATATCTTCAGTCATTATACGATTCCTTTCCGCGAGCTGGCGGGGAAGACCTGGGGCATCATCGGCCTGGGCGCCATCGGCTCGAAGGTGGGCGAGATCGCGGAAGCCTTCGGGTGCCGCGTGATCTACTTTAGCACCAGCGGCGCGCACCATACGGACCGCTTTCCTGAGCGGAGTCTGCCGGAGCTTCTCTCGGAGTCGGACATCGTCTCCATTCATTGTCCGCTGACGCCCGCCACGATGAAGCTGATGGGAGAGGAGCAGTTCCGTCAGATGAAGAAGGAGGCGATTCTTCTGAACCTCGGGCGCGGCCCCATCGTGGACGAGGAGGCGCTTGCGCGGGCGCTCACGGAAGGTGAGATCGCCGGAGCGGGGCTTGATGTTTTGGTGAAGGAGCCCATGGATCCTGCGAGTCCGCTGTTGCCGATTAAGGATTCGACGAAGCTGGTGATCACGCCCCACATCGCCTGGGCGACGGTGGAGGCCCGGACGCGGTGCGTGGAGGAGACCGCGGCCAATGTCTGCGCATTCCTTGCAGGCAGTCCCAGGAATGTGGTGAGATGACATTTGCTTGACTTTTTCCGGAAATTGTATACAATGGTACATGTGCGAACGGATGTGTTTCTGCGCGTGCCGAAGAGGTATTGTATACAACGAAGAGAGGAGCCGGGAGGCACTATGGAAGACAAGGTTTTTAACCAGGAATCGACGGACAAGTATTCGCTGCGCGGGATGGTTTTTACCAAAATCCGCGAGGACATTCTGTCCGGCAAATACACGGAAAATGAAGAGCTCAAGGAAATTTCCATCGGCCAGGAGCTGGGCGTCTCGAGAACGCCGGTTCGTGAGGCGCTGCGGCAGCTGGAGCTTGAGGGGCTCGTGAAGATCATCCCCAACAAGGGCGCGTATGTGGCCGGCATCAGCAACAAGGATGTCCACGACATTTATATGATTCGTTCCTACCTCGAAGGCCTGTGCGCTCGCTGGGCCTGCGAGAACATCACGCAGGAGCAGATTGACGCCATCGAGGAGGTCATTTATCTCTCCGAGTTCCATGTAAAGAAGCAGCATTTTGAGCAGATTGTCGAGCTCGATTCGAAGTTCCACGAGCTTTTGTATGCTTCCTGCGGCAGCAAGATTCTGGGCCACCTGCTTCGAGACTATCATCAGTATGTGCACAGCATCCGCAAGATTACTCTGTCGGATCCGGCCCGTGCGCAAAATTCAAACGCAGAGCATTCAGCGATTCTCGAAGCAATTCGCAAACGCGACGCCGACAACGCTGAGAAGCTTGCGCACGAGCACATCATCCAGACAATTTACAATATCAACAATCACAAGCTGGTTTGACAAAGCTTTTTGAAACTGTCAGAAGAAGTATGTAACACGACCGCCCTGCCGCTTTTTGCAGCAGGGCATTTGGTTGTGATTCGCGACTTTTTGAATTTATGATTTCCCATGATAATTATTTCAATAACAGGTACTTACAAATTTGTAAGGATGTATGATGATAAAGAAAAACAGGATATACTGTATTAAAATGCCCGACTTGGAAACTGCGCTGGTTTCGGTTGCTTTTTTGTGCAACGACAGGGCGGAGTCGAAACACTTAAGGAGAGTGGAGAATATGATGGATGCATTCAAAAATCGGTTGAGAAGAATCGGTTTGTCAACCCAGACGATGCGGCGTGTTCTTGCCGTATTGTTGTGTGTTGGCATGGTCCTCAGTCTGTTTGTCGACATCGCGGCAGACGCGAAAGGCGTAAAGAGCGCTTCGTCCGTGACGGAACAGATTGTATCGGTGGCTGCAGCTACGGACAGCAGTCTGCTTTCTGTGCCGGTTGCCGTGGAGCAAAGCGTTGTATCGGAACAATCTGCAGATTTGTTTTCGGAGAGCCTGATGTTGCAGGATGATTTGCTGCAGCGGACTCCCGTTAAAAGCAGCAATGCGCTTGGAGCTAACGGAGTCGAGGATCCGTATTATCTCTATCTTTTTCACCCGGAATGCGGTACGGTGGATAATGCCTATAATCCGGTGACTCGTAAATCGACATTAACGGCGCAGCCCTATTCCGGATGCAAGTTCTATTGTTGGGCAGAAGAGTATGTTGACAGTAAGGGAGAGAACAGAATCCGACTCATCCAGGATGCGGGTGTAAATCCATATTATCCGATTTATCAGTGGACTGTAAATACAACCGGGCGTGAACTTTATGCTTATTTCATAAGAGAGGGAGTGTATTATACCTGGAATAATAATGACTGCAACGAAAAAGGTACAATCTTTTTTAATGGTAATTCCGACCCGACGGGTTTTTATCCCGAGACAAATTTGACAATTTCTGTCGTTGCAAAGGATGGATATAAGGTCGCAGGTATAGAATATGCATATGTTTCTCGGCTTGCCAACGAGAAGGAGAAGGAAGTAGAGTGGAAGAAATTAACCTCCGGCGACACCGCGACATTGACGATGCCGGCAAATGACATTTGGGTCAGAGGTATTTTCTACTCGACCGCTAAACACACGGTGACTCTTACATCCGTAGGTAATGGAAAAGTAACCTTTAAAGGGACGAACAATACCCAGAAGGAGTTTCAAGAGGGTGATATTGTAGAAGTGACGATTACCCCGGAAATCCATCACAGACTGAGTGAGATCAGAGGCCTTTACTCGAATTTTGATTTTAAAACGAGTTCCTTTAAAATGGAGGATATTGACACAGATCTCACCTTTACTTTTGAATATGACGAGAATCAGTATGAGATATTGATGGAATACAGTGGTTATGAGGCTTATACCGGCGAAAAACTGGAACTGATTGACAAAGCCAATTTCCTGGTTCAGTATTCCTGCGTTATACCGGACAAGTATAAGAAGTCCCTTGTTTTCGGAGGCTGGTATGAGGTTGTCGGAGACAAAGAAATATTTGTGACCGATGAGCCGGTATATGCTTTCAGAGCAACAAGAGACATTAAGCTGAAAGCCAGGGTTACTCCGGGATATCAACTTGTCCTTTCGAATGCCCAAACGAGTAATATCACTGTACTGCCGCAGAAGGATTGTTATCTGCCCGGCGATACGGTAAAACTGATTGCAACACCTCCCAGTGGCAATTATCTTAACAAATATACGATGGCGGAGTATGATGTGGAAGCCGGAGCCTTTGGAAAATACTTTGACGTCGAAGGCGATACCATTACATTCGGAGATAAGCACTTAGCGGTCGTCGCCGATTTTAAGAGATATAATATAGTGGAAGTTGAAGTTGATGAAAGCAATCTCCAGGCAGGAACCGTAACCGGAAGCGGATATTACAAACCCGGGGAAACCTTGACAATTTCCGCGATACCCAATGAAGGCTATGAGTTTGTAATGTGGAAAAACAAGGACAGCGGTAACCCTGCTTCGAACGAATCGACATTTGAGCATACCTTCGGGGATACTGTAAACGGCGCAATAATCAGTCTGGTTGCCGTATTCCGCGCACTTCCCAAGTATACGATTACTGCGAAATCCGACAGCGCTTACGGTTCTGTAACCGGCGGCGGAGAGTATGTAAAGGGCTCGACGGTTACGGTAATTGCTACGCCCAAGGAAAACTGTTATTTTGAAGGCTGGACCGAGAACGGAAAAGCAGTGAGTACGGATGCGACATACTTGTTTACGGTAGACAAAGACCGTACCTTAACCGCTGTGTTCAAGCCGGTGACAGTCACTGTTTCCGCATCGGCAAACAACATCGCTTTCGGCAATGTCAGCGGAGCCGGTGTATATGACAAGGGTGCAGGTGTTACCTTGACTGCGACGGCTAAGACCGGGTATCGTTTCGTCAGCTGGAAGGAAGGGGGCAGTGTCGTAAGCAGCGACGCAACCTACACATTTAAGGCGACGAAGGACATTACCCTGACTGCTGATTTTGTTATCGATGAAGATACGATTGCTGTTTCAGCCAATAACGACAAGTACGGTTCGGTCAGCGGCGGCGGTACATATCAAAAGGGTAAAAGCGTTATTCTGACGGCAACGGCCAATAACGGCTATATATTTGTCAACTGGACGGAGAACGGAAGTGTTGTGAGTACGGATGCAACATACTCGTTCCTGATGGCAAATGCGAGAACGCTTGTTGCCAATTTCAAGCCGAAGACATTTAGCGTAACGGTATCCGGTTCGCCTTTGGAAGGCGGTACCGTAGAAAAGAGCGGCACCTGCGAGTATGATACAGAGGTGAATGTCAAGGCAACTCCGGCGGAGGGGTACCGCTTCCTGAATTGGTCGGAAGGAGGAAACCCGGTCAGCACAAATGCTGAGTTCTCCTTTACGGTAAGCAAGGATCGTGCGCTGACAGCGATTTTTGAAAAGATTGTTTACTATAATATTGGCGTCTCCCCGGCACCTTTGAATTGCGGAACGGTTACAGGTGGCGGACGATACGAAGCGAAGACTCCTGTAGATGTAGAAGCAATACCGAAGGCGGGCTTCATTTTCACTAACTGGACCGAAAACGGTACGGTTGTAAGCGAGAAAGTAAAGTACACATTTACGGCTTCCGCAAACAGAACTCTGGTTGCACATTTCGATGTCGACTATCGTGAAATCAAAGTGTCTACCGCAGATGCAACCTTAGGTTCTGTCAGCGGCGGAGGTAGAATTCAGGTCGGCAAGACAGCAACGGTGATTGCTACGGCCAATCAGAATTGCCGTTTTGTCAACTGGACGGAAAATGGTGTACCGGTAAGCACGGATGCAACTTTTGATTTTAACGTTGAAAAAGAGCGGAACCTTGTGGCTGTTTTCGAAGAAATCGGTAAGGTTACGATTAATGCGGTTTCTTCGGACAGTAAGCTCGGGTCTGTGTCCGGTGGCGGAACTCATTATGTTGGCTCTCCGGTAAAGCTTGTGGCTACGGCATTTAAAAACTGCCGGTTTGTCAGCTGGACCGAGAACGGTGAGGTGGTTTGGAGTTCAGTGGAGTATACATTCACTGCAGAGCAGACCAGAAGCCTTGTCGCGAATTTCGAAACGATTACGCATAAGATAACGGTTGAGGCAAATGACAGTACTTACGGTACGGTTACGGGCGCCGGTGATTATCAGCAGGGTGTGACCGTCAATTTGACGGCGACCGCTTCGGAAGGTTATCGCTTTGTGAAATGGACCGAGGACGGTAAGCCTGTCGCCTCAAGCGCAGAATATTCGTTTGAGTGTAAGACCGGCAGAGATCTTGTCGCGGTCTTCGAAGCGATTCCGAAGTTTACGGTTACCGTGTCTTCCAATGATTCGACGCTTGGATGGGTTTCCGGAGGCGGCTCGGTTTATGAGGGAAAGACTGTAACTGTAACGGCCACCGCAAAGAAATATTGCTTGTTTGACGGATGGAAAATGGACGGAAAGATCGTCAGCACGGCTGCAACCTATGAGTTTACGCCGGAAAAGGATTGCACCATTTTGGCTGAATTTTCCAAGGATATGGTTACAGTGAACGTCACATCCGAGAATGCTGCGATCGGAAGCGTGAGCGGCGGCGGAGAGTTCCAAAAGGGCTCGGATGTCACGGTGAATGCGACAGCGGCGGACGATGATCATCGTTTTGTCAACTGGACAGAGGATGGTGCAGTTGTAAGTACTTCAGCGAAGTATACTTTCCCGCTGAAAGATAATATCACGCTTGTTGCTCACTTCGCAAAGATTGAAAAGCGTACTGTGGAAGCAGTTTCGAGCAATGATAAGGCAGGCTCTGTTACCGGCGGCGGCAGCTATGAAGTCGGCGCAACGGTCAATTTGATCGCAAAGGCCGGAGACGAAGGAATATTTGAAAACTGGACTGAGAACGGAACCGTAGTTTGGACTGAATCTACGTATTCGTTTAAGGTTGAGAACGACAGAAAGCTTGTTGCAAACTTCAAAGAAAAAACATACTTGGTTCAGGTGCAGGCAAACTACGATTCCTACGGCAGCGTTTCCGGCGGAGGTGAGTTTACCAAGGGGCAAACTGCTACGGTAACTGCTACGCCTAACGAGGGATACCTTTTCAATCACTGGATTATGAATGGGAAAAATGTAAGCGCTCCGTCAACTTATTCCTTTGAGGTGAACGGCATTGTCGCTTTGGCTGCCGTATTCATAGAAGATCCAAACCCGGTAGAGTATCCGCTGAAGGTAAACGGCATCCGGATTACCAACAAGAACAAGGACAACATCACGGGTACCGGTATCAGCGGTAGCAACCTAACCACACCGGTTTCTTATGAAGGCGATTCGAAGAAGGGAACTTTGACTCTAAACTATGCAACACTCATATGCAACAGGGATTGCATCGTTTGCGAAGGAGGGCTTGAATTAACAATTCGCCTTGTTGGTGTAAATAATATTATAATAAATACTTCCAAAGAAAACAATCTCTCAGGAATATACAAGGAAATGAGAACCCTTGAACCACTGACGATAACAGGAAACGGGAAACTGACAATTGCAGGTGCAAAATTCGGAGTTTGGACAGATGGACCGCTTACTGTAAATGGATCAACCATAGAGATTTCTTCAGATATAAAGAATTCTTTCGGATTAAATATCGGTGGAGATACTCGTATTTCCGAGAATAGCAATGTCACAATTTTGGCGGACTTTATTGCTTTATATTGTTTCTCGTCATTATTTGTTTCTGATGGAAGCAAATTGAACCTTACTACGACAGGTGAAAAAAGTGAATCGAAATATTGTTTGCATACTGGTGACGATTTGGTAGTAAATGATGGTTGTAAGCTTACGATAAAAGGCCATTCCGGGAACGGAATCGATACGGATAGAGAAGCGATGATTCTCAGTTCGGAAATGTCTGTTTCAGCCCTGAATTGCGCAATTGATGCGGAAGACAAGATAACACTCGGCAATGGCATAGCGATAGCTACGCCCGCGGGAGGAAAAATCTCCGATAAAGGAACAAGAATCGTCGATGCAGACGGAAATGTTGCAAGAGAGCTCACTCTTACGAAGGGTATCACAATCAATGCAACTGCATCGTCCAAGGAGGCCGGAACCGTTGAGGGAGCCGGTTGTTACGCCCCGAGCGCCGGTACTACAGTAAAACTGAAGGCAATTCCGAACGAGGGATATGAGTTTGAGAATTGGACGGAGGGCAATCAGGTCGTAAGCGATAAAGCGGCATATGAGTTCTCGCTTCAGGATGAGCGTACGCTGGTAGCGAACTTCCGAAAGAAGAAGTTCACAATTCGGTTTGTCGATGGAGATGGCACGGAACTTCAGAGCGAAGTGCTTGAACTCGGTACCAATCCGGTTTACAACGGAAAGACGCCTGTCAAGGCGGCGACGAAGCAGTATACATATACATTCGCAGGATGGGATAACGAGGTAATCGCAGTCGCGGGTGACGCTACCTATACGGCGCAGTACGACAGCAAGCTCAATTCGTATCAGGTGGTATTTGACTCCAACGGAGGCTCCGAGGTCGCCGCCAAGACCGTAGAGTACGGCAGTAAGTTGGAAAATGTCGCCGAACCGGTGCGCAAGGGATTTGACTTTATCGGATGGTTCACCGATGCCGCATGCACGAAGAAGGCGGATTTCACGGCGCCGATTACGGATGACTGCAAGTTCTATGCCGGTTGGGAGGAAGTGTTCTTCATCGTTACCGGCGATACTTCCTGGGATGTGAAGAGCGGCAAGGATTTCCATATCCATATCACACGCAGCCGCAATGATGATATTCTCTTCGGTATGTTCGGCGGAATCCTTCTCGACGGAAAGCCTGTTGACGGCAAATACTACAAGGCGGTTAAGGGAAGTATCGACCTGACCGTAAGCAGTGAGCTCTTTAAGGCAATCGAGGACGGCAATCATGAGATCACGGTGTTGATCGGCGATACTTCGGTGACAACGAAGGTTGCGGTTTCGAACGATGCCGGAGCGAGTGAAGTTGTTGAGGCACCGAAGACCGGCGACACAATGCCTGCGGTAATTCTGTTGTTCCTTGTTCTTGCAGCACTCGTGATGTCGGGAGTTGTTTTGTACCGCAGAAAGAATGCGAGAGCATAACAAAAGACTTTTAAAGACGAAAAATGCCCCCGGGCCGCGATGCGGTTCCGGGGGCGTTTGTTGTGCTCTAGCGCAGGGCGCGTTGTTATTCACTCAGTTCCTCCCACTCGGTCATTGCCGATAGAAGTTCCTCCTCGAGGGCTTCGCGCTCCATGCCAAGTTCGTTAAGGCGAAACGAATTGGTGCAAACCTCGGGTGAGGCCATGAGGTCGTCGATTTCTGAGATGCGGGTTTCGCAGCGCTCAATGGTCTGTTCCAAAGCGGCGATGCGGTTTTGAAGCTTTCGCTTCTGGGCCTGCGCTTCCTTTTGCTCCTTCCAGTCGAGCTTACTCTCGGTCTCGGGAGCGTTGGCA
>CADBXF010000023.1 GCA_902798585.1 uncultured Lachnospiraceae bacterium | reverse complement strand
GATGTCATGATGCCGGACACCGACGGATTCACGGCCTGCAAGAAAATCCGGGAATTCAAGGACATTCCGGTTTTGATGCTCTCCGCCCGCGGCACGGAGTACGACAAGCTCTTCGGTTTCGAGGTCGGCGTCGACGACTATGTGACAAAGCCGTTTTCCCCGAAGGAGTTGATGGCGCGAATCCGCGTTATCCTGCGAAGGAACGCCGCACCTTCGGACAAAACCGGTCCCGAATCGGCAGTGCTGTGCGCCGGGGGCGTTGAGCTTGACACCCTCGGTCATACGGTGCGTGTGGACGGCGAACCGGTTGAACTGACCGCCAAGGAATACTCGCTTCTTCTGTGCCTTATGACCAACAAAGGCATCGTGCTCTCCCGGGACCGCATCATGAACGAAGTCTGGGGATACGACTGGTTCGGCGAGGACCGGACGGTCGACTGGCAGGTGAAGCTTCTCCGCGGAAAGCTCGGAAACCGGCGGAACAATATCAAAACCATCCGCGGGTCGGGCTACAAGTACGAAGGTTAGTGCTTTTGCGGCATGAAAAATCGGGGGTATTGCAATGAAACAAAAAAGAGCCCGTTCGTTCCGAACGAAACTCCTGCTGTATTTTTCGCTGTTTGCGGTTTTTATTTTTCTTGTGCTGTGGCTTCTGCAGACGGTGTTTCTGCAGAGTCTGTATGACTTCATGGTCATCCGAAACACCCGAAAAATCGCGGATGAACTCGTTGAAATTCTGAGTAAAGAACGCCTCGACAGTGAGGTTCTGAATCAATTCTGCAGAGAAAACTCTCTTCTCATCGCCGTCTGCGACGAAAAGGCGAACCTGGATTTTTTGGCGGACGAGCACGGCGATAAACTGCGGTACCCGATGGTGCTTCCGGACGGCCGTCACGAGATGAAACCGAAGGATAAGTTCCCGGAAGATTATGAACCGCCGTACGGGGTTATGATTGATTTCATCAACCGACTTGACGAGGACAAACAAGCCTTTCTCAAGGCTGTTGCAGAGAGCAAAACCGGACGGGCGGGAGTCAGGGAAAAGACATTTTTCGAGTACGGTGTGAAATATACGGACCCCTGGTTTACAGGCTACGACTGGACGCCCGAACAAACCACAAGATATCTTCTCGTCCGGACGAATCTCGAGCCGGTCGGTTCTTCGGTGATGGTCATCCGCACAATGTTAATCTGGGTCACCGGGCTGTCGCTGGTTTTTGCATTCATCCTCTCCTGGTTTTTGGCAAGACGCTTTGCGTTTCCCGTAAAGCGCCTCTCCGAAAAAGCCGGAAGACTCGGGGAATCCGATTATTCCGCGGAATATCCGAAAGGCTTCTCGAAGGAGCTTGACGAATTGAGTGACACCCTCGATCAAACCAACGAAAAGCTTCTGGCCGCAAAACAGTACCAAAACGAATTGCTTGCCAATGTCTCCCATGATTTGCGGACTCCGATTACGATGATTAAGGGCTATGCGGAGATGATTAACGACATCTCCTTCGAGGACCGTGAACAATGCCGCGAAGACATGCAGGTTATTGCCAGAGAGTCCGACCGATTGACCGCCCTTGTCAACGAAATCCTCGCGTATTCCGAGTTGCAATCCGTGGAAAAGATTGATTGTTCTACGGTTGTAGACCTTAGTAAACTAACGATTTCCTCATCTGACGATTTCGCTGTTCTCGCGAAGGCGGAGGGAATTACGGTGACTTCGGAGATTGCGGAAAATGTCTTCGTTGCAGGCAGCCGGAGTCACCTCGGGCGCATGCTTTTCAACCTCCTTGAAAATGCCGCGCGCCATGTCGGCGCCGACAAGACGATTCTCGTATCGCTGACCGTCGCAGACGACACCGCCAAACTGTCCGTCACCGACCGCGGCGAGGGAATTCCGGCCGATGAGCTTGCGCACATCTGGGACCGCTACTACACCGCAAGGCAGCGGGACGGCAAGGGGATTTCCGGTCTCGGGCTGGCCATCGTAAAGCAGATTGCCACGCTGCACGGCGGACATTGCGAGGTCACCTCAAAGCCCGGAGCGGGAAGCACATTTTCCGTGGTGCTGCCGACCGTCAAGCCGGCATCCGCGGAGTAGACCGCGGCTCCGATTGCTTAAAGCACAACCGTGACGCAGGCCGAACAACCGGTGAAACAACCAACCGGCACAAATAAAGCAGCCCGGATGCAGCAAAGCCTCCGGGCTGTATCTCTCTTTCTGTATCGAAGCGGATTTCCGCTCCGTCCTTCATTCCGATATCCGCGCACCCGGCTCAGTATAACCTCCGGGCGCTCCGGGCGTGTTCGCTCACTCCTGCCCCGCAAACACCGTGGTCTGAAGGCTGCCGATATCGAGGGCGTTGTCCTTGCCGTAATACATCCTGTCAAAATAATCCATGAACAGCTCTGCATCCTCGGCAAGCACCGCATGTCCCTCGCGGTGAAAATGCATTGCGATGCGGTCCGAAAGCCCGGCCTCCGCGTAGGCTTCCATCGCCTTCCTGCAGCATTCCCACATGGACGGCGCATTGACCCAGTCCTCGCTCATGCAGGCCGCAATCACGAAATAACAGCGGTTCGGCGCCATCGCAAGCACCGGGAGCCACTCCTGGTCATACGGAAAATCCTCCGGACTGCGATATGCAAGAAACCGGTCGTTGAACCAGCCGCGCTCCGCGTCGGACTGCAGACAGCTGAGGGGTTCATTTTGCGAATAAGTGTATTCAGACGGTCCGCCGACTTCCGTGAGGTCGTAGGTCTTTCCCTCCGAGAAATAGTTGTACAGGGCGAGTCCGCCTGCGCCGGAGCATGCCGGAATCGTCATGAAGAAACGCTTCTCAAAGGCGCCGCAGACTGCCGCCGATTTGCCGCAGCGCGACACGCCGGTGACCATCGAGGCGTCGGCATCCAGACAGAATTCCTTCGCAAGACCGCCGTACACGGCGTCGAGAATCTTCGCAGCGCCCCAGGCCCAGCCCATGAGCACGCCGGTCTGCTCCGAAGGGTCGTCCCCGTAAGGGTAGATATCGTAGAAATTGCCCTTGCGCTCCGTGTTGTCCGAGGCCATCGCAAAGCAGTTGAACACCAGCACCGCAACTCCGCGTGCGAGCAGCTCCTTCTGCGGGAAGAGCGGATGAAGCGCCACGATATAAGGCGAACCGTTCGGATAATTGCTCTCGCGCGCCTCTGCTGTCGGGAGATATGCATGAATGACGAACTCCGTGCTGCGGCCGTCCTTCTCCACGCGAATCCGGACAAGCTCACCGCCGATAATTTCAAAGGGATTTCGCGGTTTCCCGTCCGCTGCGCTCTCCGCCGGATCCGGCCCGAGAAGCTCATAGCTCACGGTCTCTCCGTCACGCCAGCGTCCGTACATCTCCGTCTCGTAGTATTTTCTGACTTCCTCTGTCTTCGCCGGATCAATCTTCCCCCGATTGTTTTTTGGTTCCGAACTCATAGCTTTGTCACCCCTTCTTTATTGTTTGCAAAAAGCCGGTGAGCCGAAGCCCACCGGCTGATTCGATTCCTGCACAAAAGCAAGCGCTGTCACGCCTGCGTCTTCGGGCTCTCGACGATTCCGCCGACAGCTACCGCAATCGCGTCGCACGCGACGGCTCCGTTATTCGGCGCTTCCGCAAATTGCCCTGTCAATCGCCGCTGCCGCGGTCTTGCCTGCGCCCATGGCGCTGATAACCGTCGCCGCGCCGGTGACGGCATCGCCGCCTGCGTATACGCTCTCGCGCGTCGTCAGGCCGTCCTCATTTACGATGATACCGCCCTTTTTGTTGACCTCAAGGCCTTCCGTCGTCGATTTGATGAGCGGATTCGGGCTCGTGCCGATTGCCATGATGACCGTGTCGACATCGAGCGTAAAATCGCTTCCCTCAATCACAACCGGGCGGCGTCTTCCGCCGGCATCGGGCTCGCCGAGCTCCATGCGAACGCAGCGCATGCCCGTGACAAAGCCGTTCTTCGCATCGCGCGGATCGTCGGGGTTGCGATAGCCGAGAATCTCGGTCGGATTGCACAGAAGGCGGAACTCGATGCCCTCTTCCTGCGCATGCTCGACCTCCTCGCGTCTCGCGGGAAGCTCCTCCATGGAGCGACGGTATACAATGTACACCTTCTCCGCCCCGAGGCGAAGCGCCGTGCGGGCCGCGTCCATCGCTACATTGCCGCCGCCGACAACTGCCACGCGGCCGCCTTTTTGAATCGGCGTGCGGGGATCGTCGCGGTACGCTTTCATGAGGTTGCTGCGGGTCAGGAATTCGTTGGCGGAATACACACCCTTGTAAGCCTCGCCCGGAATGTTCATAAAGTTCGGCAGACCGGCGCCGGAGCCGATAAATACCGCCTCATAGCCCATGTCAAAGAGCTCGTCGACCGTGAGCGTCTTGCCGATGATGACATTGGTTTCGAAAGTGACGCCGAGCGCTTTCAGCGAGTCGACCTCCTTCGCCACGATAGACTTCGGAAGACGGAACTCCGGAATGCCGTAGACAAGCACGCCGCCGGCTGTATGCAGGGCCTCGTATACCGTCACGGCGTAGCCCTTCTTTGCGAGATCACCCGCGCAGGTCAGACCGGACGGGCCGGAGCCGACAATTGCAACGCGATGACCGTTTGCAGCCGGCGCCTGTGGAAGCTCGGTGACATTTGCATTGTGATAATCCGCGACAAATCTCTCCAGACGACCGATACCTACGGGCTCGAAGCGAATTCCGAGCGTACATTTGCTCTCACACTGCGTCTCCTGCGGACATACACGGCCGCATACGGCAGGCAGGGAAGAGGTCTGCTGAATCGTCTGATAAGCGCCCTCGAAATCGCCCTTCGCAATCTGGGCGATAAAATCGGGAATGTTGACATTAACCGGACACCCGCTCACGCAGGGACGGTTCTTGCAATTTAAGCAGCGCGAAGCCTCCGCCGCCGCAATCTCCGCGGTGTAGCCCAGCGCTACCTCCGAAAAATTATGCGCGCGGACCTTCGGGTCCTGCGTCGGCATCTCATGTTTCTTAGGATCGACAGCCATGATTACACTCCCCCTTCCGTCTGACGAAAGAGGTTGCAAACCTCCTCATGGGCATGACGCTCGAAGTCAAAATACATCCGTCCGCGCGACATCGCTTCGTCGAAATCAATCTCGTAGCCGTTGAAATCCGGACCGTCCACGCATGCGAAACGCGTCTCGCGGGTTCCGTCCTCCTTGACGAGCGTAATCCGGCAACCGCCGCACATGCCCGTACCGTCAATCATGATCGGGTTCATCGAAACCGTCACCGGAACGCCGTACGGCTTCGCGGTCAGCGTGACGAACTTCATCATAATCAGCGGACCGATTGTGATAATCATGTCAAAGCGCTCGCCCGCATCGAGCATCTCCTTGAGCGGCACCGTCACATTGCCGTGGCGCGCGTACGAGCCGTCGTCGGTCATGACAATCAGCCGGTCGGAGCATGCGGCAAATTCGTCCTCCAAAATCAGCAGATCCTTGCTGCGGAAGCCGATAATGCTCGTCACCTCCGCGCCGAGACGGTGAAACTCCTGTGCCACCGGCATCGCAATCGCACAGCCGACACCGCCGCCGACGATGCATACCTTACGAATGCCCTCCGTCTCCGTCGCTCTTCCGAGAGGTCCCGCAAAATCCTGAATGCTCTCGCCTTCCTCCTTGTGGTTGAGCAGCTCTGTCGTTGCTCCGACAATCTGGAAGATAATCTTCACAGTGCCTTCCTCTGCATTCACGCCGGCAACCGTCAGCGGAATGCGCTCACCCTCCTCATCAACGCGAAGGATGATAAACTGCCCCGGCTTCGCCTTGCGCGCAACCAGGGGGGCCTCAATCTCCATCTGGGTAACCGTGGGATTCAGGCTCTTCTTCCGAACAATCCGATACATACCATTAACCCCTTATCTTCTTCTGCGTGTAACGGCGCCGTCCGAAGACGGCGCCGTCGTTAAGAGTCATTTTACCATTATTTCGCAAGTATTTCAATATTTTTACGGATAGATTCTGTTTTCCACGAACTCAATCTTTTCTCCCTTGTACACAAAAGATATCTGATAATAGGTCCACCATCCGCTGGAATAGGCCTCAAACACAATCTTGAGATCTTTGTTCACCACCTGCTCCGCATTCATCGACGCCGTTTTGTATCCGTCGTCAACCGCCACGGTGATGGCTGACTGCGGAATCCCGTGATAGTTCACTGTTCCGGAGTATTCCGAATCCGACAGATGTGAAAGAACCTCGCCGATATGAGAGAGCTTGTACCCGAAGATCTTATCGTCCTTGTAGGAACTGTACACCTTTCCGTCGAGACCGCTCAGTTTCTGTTCACCCGGGGTTCTGTAGTAATCCGTAGCCTCTCCCCAGCAATCCAGAGCGTACATTACTGCCTTCCCGTTCTCATCGAAATATGCGACTGTATCATAATTATCCTGCGAATAGGACCAGGGGCCGTCGCTCGGTTTGGTTCGGCGAATCCGAACTGTGGCAATCGGTTCTCCGAAAAGCGTAGTGGACATTCGAACACTGTGGATGTACGGGGAAGGATTTCCGTCATAGTTGTTCGACTCATACAAAATTCCGTCAATCTGATCCTTATCGTTCTGTCCGGAGAATCGGAACGAAATGCGATAGCAGTACAGGGTCTCGTTTTTCCCGAGTTGCGAGGTGTCTCCGATAGCCGCCGTCTCGTAAATCTCCAGTTTTCCGGATTGACCGAAGGAAATCGTCTCAAGCTTCTTTTCGCGGAACAGTATTTTCCCATTGTACTCCGCACGCAAAGCCTTTTCGTACGCTTCGGCGCTCTTTCGGAACTGGGAAATGTGCTCCGCGCGGTACCGGTCACTGTCGAACTTCACTGTCTTCTGCGACGAATTGGCTGCCTGCTCCGCAATTTTCAAAAACGAAAGGCCGGAGTGCGGAACCGAATCCCAGGAAACCTCCTCTTCTCGGACATCCAGCAGCAGGCTCTTGGTGTCACCGGACAATGTCCGGGTTTCAAGCAGTTGAACTTCACCCACTTCGACACATTCAGAAAAGTCATCTTCCTGAATATTCAGCAGGCAGCGTAAGGTCGGGCTTCCCGCCATCCCGATTCTCTCCACAAAGACATCCATTGTCACCCCTTTTTGAATCGGGACGACATTGTGATACTGCCTTCCTTCCTCATCCGTCAGAAGAAGGTAATGCTTCACCGGATACTTCGCGCCGTCCAGGACACCCTGCTGTAGCAAATCGTAACAGCGCTGATATTCCGACACCGTGTTGTCCAAAATCTTCCAGTCATCCTCCTTCGCCGAGAAGATGACGGTTCCGTCCGCCGTGTACAGGAGTCCCTCAAGCGGAATCTCAAGAACACCCGAGTTCATAATCGACTGTTCCAGATATACAATCGGCGACCCGTCGACAGCGGAAACCACCATTTCAAAATCTCTGCGGATTCCCTCGCGACACATCGGAGTATCCGCTTCCTTCACTTCCGTCTCGCGCAAAACACAAGTCCCCACGGCGCTCGGGTTCCAGGCGCTCTGATACACGTGGTCATAAAACTGCATATATGTCACGGATATCTTTCCGGATTTGTCATCGCTTCTGGTCTCATCGCACAGGACGCCGGTGTACTGTTCGACATAATCGGGCTCATAGGGCTCATCTTCCCGCGGAGGATAACCGAGACAGTATTCAATCCGGAAGTTGAACACCGGCGACAGCTTCACGCTGCTCCGGTCGCTTTCATATACAACCTCGGCATATCCGTATACCGCCCGCTCATAAATATCAAGCCGGCTCGGATAATCCCCCGTATCGCATACAACCGACTCGAGAAGCTTCGTATGCGTGGCAAGATTGCCGTCGAATCGGGACTTCAACTCTTCATAGACTTCCTCCGCCCGGTCGGAAAAGGAACTCCGATAGGATTCCGCAGCCTTCCCGGAATCGAACACGACGGTCTCTCCGCTCTTGGTAACATACGACAATTTCACACGATCCAGCTTTCTCGGAACTGTGCTGTCGTACAGATTATCGCAATACGGAAAATAATCCGATTCTTCGGCATAAGCCTTCTCCTCAAGGCGACACGACAGCGCAACCGTAGGCTCTATCGTAGGCGTCGCCTCCGGTTTCTGCGCTTTGGTGGGCGCCGCCGTCGGTGTCGGCGCTTCCGTCGGCATCGGCGTAGCCGTGGCTGTAGCTGCAGGCGACGAAACTGCCGTCGGAGCAGCCGCCGTCGGAGTCATATCCCGCGTCTCGTTCCCGGTCGGCGACACGGATTTCTTTTTGCTGCTCCCGCAACCGGCAAGCAGAATCATAACGGCGATTACCAGCATGCCGCATAAAGCCATCATGAGTCGGAGTCTGTTCTTCATGGTTATACCTTCCCTTCGTCCCGTGATTTGTTTATATCATAACAGAGAAATATTACGAAACAACTCCCGAAACCCTACAAATGTGCTACATTTTTGTTACAAAAGAGTTACATATACACGAAAAGTCCGGTCATCGACCGAACTTCCGTAACATTTCCCGTAAAACAAGCGGCTTAGACGCCGTCAAAACTTCCCTACGGCAGGAGCAGATAAATCAGAAAACCGAAGCAGATGCCGAGAACAATCAGGTACAGCGCGAGGGCAAACGGCTCCTTCCCCTCCGGCTCCGCGAGAATCAGCTGCTGCCGGTCGAAATCCGCGTTAAAGGAGGCGATTCCGAGTTCCTCCAGTTTCTTCTTGCTCTTAATCACCTCGAGCGATTCGGCATAAATCTCCTTCTCGCCCTGCGCAATCATCCGATTGAGCGTATACTCGACAACAGCGAGCGCGATAATCGCCACGATACAGATAATCCACAGGATAATCCGGAGCGTCCGATCCGCCTCAGTGGTCAGCACAGTGCCGAACAATCCGAGAAAAATCATGCCGATGGCGCCGAATCTCGTCTTGGAACGCTCCCCCTTCCATCGCAGCACCGTAGTTTCCTTCGCAGACAATGCAATCTCCTGTTCAAAATGCCCCATCTCGATTACCCCTTTGTTATTTTCTCTCCGAAAAATATCGTTCCGCGCAGTCACTCCCCCTGCGCAAGAAACTCCGAAACCGCCGCAAGCGTACGCTCTCCGACCTCCCGGCCGTGATTATATACGCGCATGAGCTCCTCCTCGCGGGTCTCCATGTTGTCGATGGCAAGCGGCGCATCCGGCCTCAGAACAAGCACATCTCCCGCCGCCTCCCGCTCCGCGACATAGGCGGTCTCACGGTTGTACATGATATGTCGGTTCTCCATCGCCTCCACCGCCTTCGGATACTTGCGCAAAGCCACGCGAATCAGCGGAAGCATGCCGTTTTTCTCCTTCACAAAGCCCGCCGGCTGTGTGAGAATTACGATATTTCGCTCATATCCGCGGCTCTCCATGAACCGAAGCGGAATCGAGTCCGCGATGCCGCCGTCCAGAAGCCGGTACGGTCCGATTTTTACAATCTTCGAAACAATCGGCAGCGAGGCCGAAGCGCGAAACCACTGCATATCGCTCTCACCGCCGTCGCGCATGCGCTTGTACATCGCCCGGCCGGTCTCCAGATTCGTTACCGTCGCGTAAAATTCCATCGGATTGTTCGCAAACGCCTTCGTGTCAAACACATCCAGCTCCCGCGGAAGCGTGTCATAGCAAAACCTGGCGCCGAAAATGTCCCCCGTCAGAAGCAGCGAGCGATAGCTCTTGTAACGCCAGCCTCCGGCGTATTTTACATTGTACCGGATTCCGCGCCCGATCTGGCCGGATTTGAAATTGCATCCGAATACCGCGCCTGCACTCACGCCGACCGCGCCGTCGACGGTGATTCCCCCGTGCTCCATCCAGACATCCAGAATTCCGGTGGTGAAAAGCCCGCGCATTCCGCCGCCTTCCAGAACAAGACCGTGTTTCATCCTTTCCCCCCTCTCGTCGGCACGCTCACGGCGCCCCGTATCGCATTACAGTATAACACAAACCGCGGAAATGCGAAAGTATAACATGCACCCGATTCAATCGATTTTTTCCGCGGAAAATGTCATACAAAAAAAGGAAGCGGCATGCAGGCTCCCCCTCAGCCTGCATACCGCAGAATATCCCGTACATTTCAACGCTCTTCCGCTCCCGCTCTCACCCTGCGCAGCGTCTCAGAGCTTCACGATAATCGTCAGAATTCCTTTCGCATACTCGGCGCCGATGCTTCCGCCGAGCCGCTCAACCAGAGTCTTGGCAATGGAAAGCCCGAGTCCGGCCGAATCCCGGGATGCCTTGCGCGTGTAGAACCGGTCGAACAGATGCTCCACTGCGTCAGCCGATAACTCCGACGCCTTGTTGAAAAACCGGACGGTGCCGTCCTCTGTCAGGGAGACGGTCAGATCGCCCTCGCTGTATTTGACGGCATTGTTCAGAAGATTGTTGAAGATTCTCACAACCGCAGCGCGGTTGGAAGTGCGCACGACATGTGTATCCGTAATCTCCACCTGCGGCTCGATTCCGCGCGCGGAAAGCGTCGGGTAAGCCGCCGCGATACTCTCCTCGAGCACCTGGTTTACAAGAACCTCGTCCCCGGTCGGCATCGCCTCGTTCGTGAGCATCACCGAATACCGGAACAGCTCTTCCGTGAGCTGCCGCATAATTTCCGCCCGCTCCTCGATAATGCCGAGATACTCCTTCTGTTTCTCGGGGTCCGCCGTCCTGTGGAGCAGATCCAGATACCCGCAAATCGCCGTCAGCGGCGTACGAAGGTCATGGGAAATGTTCGTCACCGCCTCCTTCACCTCGCGGTCACCGGATTGATACCGAAGGTACGCCTCGCGAAGGTTTTGCAATTCCCGGTTGATGTCTGCGGCGAGACGACACATGGCACTGTCCGTACTGTCAAGCGCAATTGTCGTATTCGTGTCCGTATTCAGTTTTTCCGCCAGCTGGTCGCCGATCGCCCGCGCGGCTCTGCGCATCGCAACAATCTTACCGATGCACAAAACCAGCGCAACGCTCACCGCTCCGAGAATTCCGTAAATCATACTCACTTCTGCTCCTTTGAGTTATAAAATCGATTCAGGTAGTAGTCAATCGTACCAAGGTAATCCTCTCTCGTTTCCCACGGAAACAGATACAAATCCGGGCATCCGCTCGCATCAACGCTCTTGAAGAAGTTGCCGCCGCAATCCAACTCCGTCAATTTGTGGTTGTCCGTGATGTCCAGAGTCTGAAGTTCATTGTTGCTGCAGATGAGCTCCCGCAACTCCGTCAATCCGCGGACATCCAATTCCGTCAGTTGGTTGTAACTGCAGTCGATTTTCTGCAGAAGAGGAGTCCCTTTGCGAAGGAACTGCTCCACCGCATTTCCCGAGAAGGAAAGTTTCGTCAACGCCGGGCAGTCCTCTACGCGAATCGATAACAGACCGCCGAGATCGCACTCTGTCTCCTGAAGTTTCGGGAGGTTCTCCAAAACCAGTTCCTTCAGATACGGATTCCGACCGCAGACGAGCGTACGGAGCTCCTTCAGCCCGCCGACCGGAAGTTCGGAAATCCGGTTGTCCGAACAATCCAGAACCTCCAACCCCGTCAGCCCGCGAACATCCAATATCTCCAGACGGTTTTGTCTGCAAATCAGCTCCGTAAGCTTCGGCTGGTTCCCCAAGACCAACCGGGTAAGACCTTTCGTCTCCCGCGTGCTCTCCAAATAGTTTTCTTCCTCGTTCCGCCCTTCGCAAATCAGCGTCGTCAGCTCGGGAAGCATGCTGACATCCAGCTGCGTAAGCGGATTGCCGCTGCAGAGCAGCTGCTCCAGCGCAAGGTTGCTGTTAAGATCAAGCGCCGGAATTCCGCACTCACGGCAATCCAACACCGCAAGGTTCGGAAAGCAGCTGAGCCATTGCGGATTCCATGCGCTCTTTGCAAGCTTCTCCTTATACTCCGCCAGATCCATGGTTTTCACCGCATCGTACTCTTTCCTGCTGAAAACTCCGTCTTTGTTTTCGTCGACACACTCCTTCGCATACTCAAGGAAAGCCCCGGAAAATGCTCTCGCAAAGGGCTTTGAATCCGGGTTAAGCACGCCGCTTCCCAGGAGAAAACGTCCCGCAAAAACAGCGGTGACAATCGCCGCGGCAAGGTACAGGAGCGCTGCGACCTTCTTATGTCTGCTCTTCATATCATTCCCCCGTATAATAATCCCATTCGTCCTCCTCGGGCTCCGGTTCGATATCCGTAATCACGGTTCCGTCGTCTGCAATCACTTCCGGCGGTCGACCCATCACGCGAATCTCCGCAATCCAGTTCTTGTCACACTGTAACCCCACCGCTTCCGGCGTCGTACGATAATAATACGGATCCCCTATGAAACAAACCTCAAGCTCCGTCAGGCGGTTGTCCGAACAATTCAGTTTCAGCAGTCTCGCATCCGGATTCAACTGCAATTGCGTCAGCCGGTTATGCGCGCATTCGATACAGACGGTATTCGGACAATTCCGAAGATCCAACCCCGTAAGGCTGTTATCGGTGCAAAAAACACAAATCAGGTTCGGATTGCGGCTGAGATCCAGCTGCGCTATCCGATTGCCGGAGCAATCGATGTCGACCAGCTCGGGGTTACTTCCCGTGTCTATACTCTCCAGCGCATTGTCCGAGCAATCCAGTATCCGCAGCCTGGAAAGACCGTTGATATTCAGGCTCGTAAGCCCCACCCCGCTGCAGGACAGTTGTGACAGATTCTTGAATTCGGAGAAATCCATCGAAGCATTCCGGAGACCGTTGATATAAATCAACTTAAGCTTCCGATTGCCGCTCAGATCGGGACACTCCATCGGATTCCCCCCGATGTTCAAAAGCTCAAGTTCCGGATTGGCGTGAAGATCCATCGAAGTTATCCGGTTGTCCATTGCAAAAAGGCGCTCGAGCTCAGGACTTCCGGTCACATCCAGCTTCTCAATCTGATTGCGCATGCAATTCAGGTGTTCCATGGCCCGCATCCCGCTGACATCCAACTCCGTCAGGCTGTTGTCGCTGCAATCGAGGCTATAAAATTTCCGTGTATTGCTCAGGTCCAGTTTTGCGAGACGGTTGCTGCCGCAGTACAGGGAATAGCAGTCATCCTCCTCTCTGTTTTCATCGGTCCAAAGCTGCAGCTCCGTCAGTTGATTGCTTCTGCAATCCACCTCCGCTATGTTGTCCAGCTTCCGAAGGTCGAGCTTTCGAAGAAAGTTATCCCGGCAATAGATGAAAGCGATGTTGCCTCCCTTGCAAAGCTTTAATTCCGACAGCTCGTTGTTCTCGCAGAACACTGTTTCGAGCAGCCGGTTAGCGCGCAGATCGAGCTCCTGCAGTTTGTTGGAGCTGCAATACAGAGCCTTCAGCTTCCGGTTGCCGCTCAGGTCGATTTCCCGCAGGGCATTTCCCTCGCAGCGCAGTTCCGAAAGATTCCGAAGGCACTCAATGCCCCGGAGAGATTCCGCCTTCTCCGGTCCGTAAAGATACAGTGTTTCCGCCTGTCCCGCCTCACTCCAGCTGAGTTTGCCGTCGCGGTCGGAATCGAATCGCCGCGAGATTTCCGCAGCCACTGACGGGTCCGGAAAAGTCGTTGCGATATCGTATGTAAAATATCGATTGATTATGAATATCGCAGCCATCGCCAACACCGCCGGCGACAGCACGAGGAGCGATATCCACTGTTTTATTCCTAAAGTTTTTTTCATGGCATTTCCTCAGAAGTTAACAAAAATCCCCATGCAAGCTGCATCTACAGGGATATTCCCCTCAACTCATTCCAGATTTTTCCTGCGGAACGCAACCAGCGCAAGCAGCGAGAACAGGACGATTAAAATCACCCCGCCGAAAAATGTCGCGCCGGCCGTTTCCGGAACTTCGACGACGCTGTCCCCCAGATGTGTCGTCGGAACAACCGCGAGCAACCTGCGGAGCAGGCCGCCGCGTCCCGCAGCACGGGTTCCCGCCTCCGCCGCACCGAAGAACAGCAAGAGCACGATGACGATGTCCTCATACCCGGCTCCGATTATGCCGACTGCCAGCGAGATGCCGACGAAAACAAGCATCAATACAAGCGCCATACCGCTGTTGACGAAAAATGTCTCCGCCGTGAGATTCTCCTGTACCGCCGGAGCTGTCGCCGAAAGACGAATTCTTACCGTCAGCGTAAACACGAGCAGTAAGAGCACGCTCACAGCCGCCATCACGATTGCCCAGGAACACAGGATGCGTACTCTGGAAAAGCCGGATGCCGCTTTGTTGCGAACGATTCCGAAGCGATACTCCTGCGTGACAAAAACGATTGTCACGATGCTGATCACCGGAATCAGGAAAAGATATGCCTGCGCATAGGTCATCACGGCCTGATAGCCCGGGCAGAGCGGAACCGCCGCCAGCCCGCCGACAACCGCTGCCGCCACGGCCAAAGGTAATATTTTGCTTCGGATTAATCTTCCGAAATCATTTTGCAATAAACGATTCATACTTCACCCCCAAGTGCCGCGAGAAGGCTCTCCGTCTGAACGGTTCGCTCCTCCATCGAAATAACCTCACAGGCCTCCTTCGCAAGTGCCGTAACCAGCCCCGTAATGTGCGGTTTGCCGTAAATCTCCGCAGTCTCCCCGTCCAGAATCCGATGCCGCAGCGACTGCTCCACAAGGACGCGGGCGAGCGCATTTACATCGGAGACGCGGACGCGAAGCGCGGTCTCATGAAGCGCTCTCATCTCGTCGGCGGAAAGCTCTTTGCGAAGCTCCCCGTGATCCATAATTCCGAAGCTGTCGGCAATTTCCTCAAGCGCCTCCGGCTCCTCCGCCGTCACAACAATCGTGATGTTGAAATCCCGGTTCAGCCGTTTCAAAAGCTCCTCGGTCTCCGCCTTCTGCTGCAGATTTCCGCCGGCGAAAACATCGTCGAGCAGCAGCAAATCGGGCGACCCGCAGAGCGCAAAAGCAATTCTTGCGGAAATGCGCTTTTCCTCCGGAAGCTTCTCAATCCTCGTGCCCGCATACTTTTTAAGCCCCGTGATGCCGAGCACTTCCTCTGCCTTCTCCTTCCCCGGAATGCCGAGAAGCCGGCACTGCCGCTTTACGGCGTCCTCAAGCTTCCATCCGGGAACCGTAAACCACCCCTCCGTCACGATTCCGACTCTGCGCCGTGCGCCGCCTGCGCATTTCCCGTTCATTTCCGTGCCGAACACCTCGTACGAGCCTGCCGTAGGCTTCTGCAGACCGGCCAGCATGCGAAGCATTGTCGATTTGCCGGCGCCCTTCTTTCCGATCAGACCGTAAATCGCACCGCGTATCACATGCATATCCGCTTTGTCAACCGCCGTGACAAGTCCGAACCGTTTGGTCAGTTTTTTTGTTTCGATAGCAACCTCTGCCATCTTGCATCCCCCCTTTCGGCCTCAGAATATCACAGCAGTGTTAAGAAACCGATTAAGACAACCGTTAAGATTCCGTAAAGATTTGCGTTTCCCTTCGTAAAATCGCCCGACCGGGCAGACCCGTTCGGGCAATTCGAAATCATTCCGCATTTTCCGCCGAGACAAAGCGAAAACCGATGCCCCATACTGCGACAATGCAGTCGCGGCCGGTGATTTCGCGGAGCTTGCGCCGCAGGTTATGCACATGCACCTTGAGGGAGTCCTCCGTGCAGTCCGGCGTATCCTGCGCGATCAGCTCAAGAAGCGTCAGCTTCGCCATCACGCGGTCTCTGTTGTTCATCAAAATCCCGGCAATCGCGCTTTCCGTGCGCGTCAGTTTCGCCGACTTCTCCCCGAAGGAGACTGTGTGGAGATTGCGGTCAAGCACGATTCCGCCTACGGACAGCCGCGTCTCCTCCTGCGGCTGCCTGCGGTCGCGAAGCGCCACGCGAACCCGCGCAATAAGCTCCTCCACCCGGAAGGGCTTCGTGATGTAATCCGCGGCGCCGCCGAGCAGAAGGTCCACCTTCTCCATCGTGTCCGCGCGGGCGCTCACGATAATCACCGGAATCCCCTGCAGACTCGGAAGTACTTCTTCCCCGGAAAGGCCCGGAAGCATGCGGTCAAGCAAAATCAGGTCCGGCTGCCCGGCCGCAACCGCCATCAGCGCCTCGGTTCCCGAGTACGCCTTGCGCACGGCAAAGCCCTCCTCCGTCAATGCGTCCGAAAGCAGCTTGCTGATTGCAACATCGTCATCGACAATCAAAATCGTATCCATGAAAAAATACCTCCCCGGCGCCGTAAAATGTTTCCCCGAAACAGCCTCATTTTCCGAGGCCTCATACTATTGTACCACAGAACACGGCAATTGATAAGACAGAAAAGCCCGGCGCCTGCACAAAAGTGCAAAGCGCCGGACCGTCAGGATATGAAGGTTGCTTATCGTCTGCGTTCTACTCATGTAGAACGACCTGTCTGTTTTCTCTCAGCCGGCTCTTCTTCCGGAGGTTCTGTGCTCCGCGGACGAGCCGGGATTGCTTCCGACAACCGAGCTCACGGTATCGCCGTTTTCGTCGAGCTCCTCGACCGTCTCAATCTCGCCGTCGCGAACGCGCACAAGCTTCGTGCCGTAGCGGGCAGCCTCCTCGGAGTGCGTAACCTGCACGATGGTCTTGCCGTATCTTCTGTTGATCTCGCGGAAGAGCTCCATAATCTTCATACCGGTCTTGGAATCGAGGTTACCGATAGGCTCGTCGAGGAAGAGAATCTCCGGGTCGAACACCAGGGCTCTCGCGATTGCGACTCTCTGCTGCTGGCCGCCGGAGAGCTCGCGGGGCGTGAGCTTTCTCTTGTCGCTCATGCCGATGATTTCCAGAACCTCGTCAATCTTCGCCTTGTAGGAGGAGCGCTTGCGGCCTGCAATCATCAGAGGCAGCGCGATGTTGTCCTCGACATTTAAGTTCGGAACCAGGTTGTAGAACTGGAACACGAAGCCGATTTTGTCGCTGCGCATGTCGCACAGTTCCTTTTCCTTCAGGGTTTTCAGGTCTCTGCCCTCGATGCTCACACTTCCCGAGGTCGGGCGGTCAAGGCCGCCAAGAAGATAGAGAAGCGTGGATTTGCCGCAGCCCGACGGGCCCATGATGGAGACGAACTCGCCGTCCTCCACCGTAAGATTGATATTTTTCAAAACATGGGCAATCTCCTTGCCGTTAACGAACGATTTGTTAAGATCCTTAATTGCGATAGCGCTCATTGTTATATCCTCCGATGATGTAAATCTATGAAAAATGGTTTGCTGTTTTACTTGTGCTTTAATTCTGTACCGACGATGTGTTTCCTACTCGTACTTCAGCTCCGTGACAACGCTGAGTTTTCTGCTCTTGCGCATCGTCGAAAGCGATGCGACGAAGACGATGATGACAAATGCCGCAAGGTATACCGGCGTGCTCTTCCAGTCGAAGAGAATGTCAAACGGTACGCCCATGTAATACAGCATTCCGGTGACTAAGCGGTTCACCAGGAGCGAGAACGGAATCGCGATGGCGACCGCGATGGCCACGCAAAGCATGCTCTCCGTCAGAATCAGGCGCTTTCTCTTGCCTGCGTTCATTCCCACCGAGGCCATGACCGCAAACTCCTTGCGGCGCTGGTGGAAGCAAATGACGATGTTGTTGAAGATTCCGATGGCCGAGATTGCGATGGCGATGTAGGAGAAGATGGAAATCAGGTCGACGATCATCGCGTTCTGATCCACATTGTTCTTCATCTCCGTATCGCGGTCCTGATATGTCGCACCGTATCCGGCGACCATCGATTTAAAGGACTCCTCGGCAGCCTTCGGATCGCCCTTGACATTAAAGGTGATGCTGCCCGCATCGGCGGAATGGTAAATGTTCTTCATCTCGTCCCACTTGATGAGGATGAATTTGCCGCCGTTATAAAGCTTGCCGTCCGCAATCGCCGCGATTCGGAAGGTGTGCTTTGTGCCGTTCAGCTCTACCGTGAGATTGTCGCCCTTCGCAAGCTTCCACTCTCTTGCGAGCGTCGTCGTCATCACAATTGAATCCGCAGTGTTCGTAAAATCTTCGTAATCCGCACGGTAAGGATCTTCCTTCAGGTGCATGTAAATGTTCCAGTCGGCGTAAGCCTTGGGCTGAACGCCCATAATCATGAGATCGCGGTCCTCGTTCCGGCCGATGCAGAAGGACACCGGGTTGATGCTTGCCGCGTCCACATGCTCATTTTTCTCAAGCTCCGCAATAATCTGCTCGGTAGTGTTCACATCCGAGGTCGCCGGCAGAATATTTTCGATATCGAAGTCGTACTCCATCTCCTCGTAGGCCTCGACAACCACCTTCGTCATGGTCACGCCCGTCGAAGCGCAGCACAGGATGCCGTTCAGGGAAATGACCAGAAGCACGATGTTGCTTATGAGAAGCTTCGAGGAACGGATGTTGTTGCAGGCGAGCCACATGTTGGTGTTACCGCGGAATGCCTTGCAAAGCACATTCATAAAGCCCTTCACCAAAGCCGGCGTAAACAGGATGATTCCCACATAGGAGGCTGTCGTCTCCAGGATACTGATGGGCGTGTAATCCTTGTGGGTGAAGGCGCTTGCAACACCGGCGCCGATCAGGAGAAGCACTCCCACAACCGCTTTCACAACATGCTTCTTATGTGCATGCTCCACGCGGTTTAAGATGACATCCTTCGTCTCCAGCTTGCCGATTTTGCTTACCGGCTTCCATGCCGATACAAGCGACATCACAACGGCAAATGCCATTCCGAGTGCGATGCAGCCCCAGTCAATGGAGAAGGGAAGATAAATTCCGTAGTCCTTAAGAGGCGATACATAGCGGCTCACCGCGTAGAGAATTCCCTCGCCGAGGATACATCCGACAATACCGGCAATCAGCGCGTACACGACGCTTTCGAGAAGCACGATGCGCTTCACCTGGCCCTTCGTGGAGCCCTGGCTTAAGAATGTTCCGAACACCGGAAGGCGCTCCGTGATAATCAGTTTAAATACGCCGCTGATAATCAGCGCGCTTACGATGACAACAATCGCGAGCATGCAGCCGACCGACATGTACAGCGAGGAGAAATCTCCGAAAATTGCCAGTGTGTTCATGACGGATGCCTTCACTGCGGTATTTTCCTCATTGAATTTCTTCACCGCATCCTTAATCTCGTCTTCGGTGGCATCCTTGCCGACCTTCGCGGAAACGACTTTTGCGTACATCGCATTGTACGCGCCGTCCGCGCCGGTCTGTTCGTTCATCCATTCGTACGGAACTATGACGCTGTAGCTTTCCTTCGTGTCGGTGTACAGCAGTCCGTCCGTAACCGCGATGCCGCTCACCTTGAACTCTACCGGGATTCCGTAGACATTCATCGAGAGCGTATCGCCTACCTTCAGGTTGTTGTCCTTCGCGGTCCGCTCCGAGATTACGCAGGCGGCCTCGTTCGTGTTTTCGAACTTTCCGCTCACCATCTTCAAATCGAAGCTCTTCCGACCGTGAATGGAGACATATGTCAATTTTTCATCTTTCGAGATGACTCCGGTTCCGGCGATCTCCCCTATGACCTGCGTCAGGCCGTCGCCGTTGAAATCATCTTCCGTAAACCAAAAACCGTCCACAGCGCTCAGGGCGACATCGCGTCCCTCCGCTGCCTTTTTCCCGGGCTCCGTAAAACTGTCCGAGATTGTGTTCATCAGCCCCATGCAGGTAACCAGAAGCCCTGCGCTGATTGCGATGGAGAGCACGACCAGAATCAACCGGCTCTTCTTCTCCATCATGTTTTTTCGGATATACCGTAGCAAGATACCCATTGTTTTTTTGCAACCTCCTTTTTGGAACGATAGTGAACAAAAAGGAGGTCGCCTGCGCGAGGATTACGCAGCGCAGGCGGGCGATTGCGAAGCCGCACAGCGGATTCGCAATACCTCCTTTTGGGAACGGAGTGACCCGAAAGGCGGGCGATTGCGCGAGGATACCGCAGCACAATCGGGCGATTGCGAAGCCGCACAGCGGATTCGCAATACCTCCTTTTTCTCTCGTTCGTTTGGTTTTCTTCGTTCATCTGACAGTCGCAAGTATACCGCGGCAATCTTAAACGGTACTTTACGCAACATTAGAATTGCATTAAAACTTCTTAAAATGAGTCAACACCTGCAGGGGATTCTGTTGACTGCAATTCAAGATTCTCAGAATTGAGTCAACACCTACAGAGGTTCTTGTTGACTGCAATTCAAGATTCTCAGAAATGAGTCAACACCTGCCGGAGATTCTGTTGACTGCAATTCAAGATTCTCAGAAATGAGTCAACACCTACAGAGGTTCTTGTTGACTGCAATTCAAGATTCTCAGAATTGAGTCAACACCTGAAGAAGCTCTTGTTGACTGCAATTCAAGATTCTCAGAATTGAGTCAACACCTGAAGGAGCTCTCGTTGACTGCAATTCAAGTTTCTCAGAAATGAGTCAACACCTGCAGGGAATTCTGTTGACTGCAATTCAAGATTTTCAGAATTGAGTCAACATCTTCAGGGGATTCTGTTGACTGCAATTCAAGTTTCGTAGAAATGAGTCAACACCTGCCGGAATTCTCGTTGACTGCAATTCAAGATTCTCAGAATTGAGTCAACACCTGAAGGAGTTCTCGTTGACTGCAATTCAAGATTCTCAGAATTGAGTCAACACTGATTCTTATTTCAGTGTCCACACACCGAAACACAAAAAGAATGGGCCGGCGCACCGTTTGTCGGTGCGCCGGCCCTGTCAGCTCTGTTCAATTACCATTAACCTTCTCATCTCCCGGGAACAAGCATTATGCCTTCTGAATTGCATCGTGGTTCTTTGAATCGCATCGGCTCCCGGAACCGCATCAGCTCCCGAAATCGCATCGGCTTCCCGGAATCGTATCGGGGTTTTCTTCACGACAGCCCCTCCCCGGTCATACGGACTTATTTCTTTCCTCTCTTGTTGTAGTCCTCGCGGATCTCTTCGAGCGCGTCCTCGCAGTCGAAGGCTGCGCTCATGGCAGCGGCGCTTTCGCATTTGCGGGCGCGGCTGACCATCTTGGACATTGCCGTAAAGTTGAGCATCGTACCGGCGCTGTCGCACTCGTAGCGCACCGCACGGTTGGCGGCGACGCCGAACCGGCCGGCCACCTCCACTGCGTCGATGTTGGCACCGAGGAAAATGAACTCCCAGCCTGCTTCCTTCTGCTGCTCCACCATCTTCTTGACCTTGGCGTAGTCATACTCTTTGCTGGCATTTTCCATGCCGTCGGTGGTGATGATGAACAAGGTCTTCTCCGGCACGTCCTCCTCACGGATGTATTTGTGGACATTGCGAATGTGGTGGATGGCTCCGCCCACCGCGTCCAGAAGCGCCGTGCAGCCGCGCACGAAGTATTCCTTCTCCGTGATGGGCGCGATTTCCGCAATCGGCTTGCGGTCGTGCAGCACATCGATGCGGTCGTCGAAGAGCACCGTCGAGAAGAGCGCCTCGCCCTCTTCCTTCTTCTGCTTCGCAAGCATCGAATTGTAACCGCCGATGGTGTCGGCCTCAAGGCCTCCCATGGAACCGCTTCTGTCCAAAATGTAGATAATTTCCGTTAAACCCTTTTTCATAAGTTGCCTCTCTTTCCGCCGCGCTGCGGCCTGCTTTTTTCTTTCTGAGGCAACTATATCAAACCTTCGGGCCCGCGTGGTCGCCCCGCAGGCGACATTTCATCCGCGCAAAATAAAGGCTTTCGCCATGCGCATTTCGAAGCCCTGCCGCCGCCGGGCAGAAAATACTTCGCCTCAATCTCCGCATACTCGTCCGGCTGAAGAAAGCCGTCCCGCAGAAGAAACGAGTGCGTTCCCAAAATCTGGCCGAAAAGATAGACATCCGGTTGCATTTATCGAACCTCCTCAAGCGTTTATCGCGGTATCATTGTCACTTCCTCGCCGTTGATTACAACCGATTGAATCTCGTCCTCAATTGTGACAAACGACAGATTTTCCAGTTTCAACAGGTTCCCGTTTACCGTAACATGATCCGTGTACACCCGGGTCCGAACGAGCGGACCATTGCTTAAATCGCCCTTACTCCGATCCTCCTCGACGACATAATAGCACAACGGGGAAAAGAACAGGAAATATCTCTCTTTTCCCTGTACAACCGTTACGGAGCCGACATCGTCATTCCTGCTGTTTCGAAGCAAATATCGGTCCACACAGGCGCTGTTCACCGACATTTGTTTATAGAGGAGACCGCTCTTTCGAATCACATTGACATCTGCGATGATTTCCTTGTCGCCTGCCTCAATACTTTTTTTCACAGTGCAGTCGAAGATAAATTCATCCCCCTTCAGCTGAAGGCTCCTCTCCCCTTTCGCCAAATCATCCCGAAGAAGCGATTTCAGCGTGAACCGGTAGCCGCCTTTCCAGAGAATCAGATAGTTCACAAACGCTGCGGCAATAAGGATTCCGAAGGCTATCTTTGCATATTTTCTGAGGCGTCCTTTCGTCTTTTCGACCAACACTTTCTTTACGGACTGCATCTCTCCCATAAACTCTTCCTCCTTGGAAAACTTATCCGGCATTTTTGTTCATCTTGCTTGAAATCTATGTTTCACGAAGCCAGCAGAGGCTCCCCGTGGTCGTACAGCGCCTCGTTGATGACGCTGATATCATACACGCCGTTGTCGATGAAATATTCCACAATCAAATCGAAACGGCTGCTGGGCGAAAGCGCGTAGCCCGCGCGGGCGAGCATGTCCTTGGTTTCGTCCAAGGACAACCGAAGCGCCAGGGCAAATGCCACCGCCGTCGGCTTCTTCGGCCGATAGTCCGCATTGCTTCGAATCTTCGAGAAAAGCTTCCGGTCCGCACCGGCGCGCTTGTATACCTCCGCGTCCGTGTAGCCGCGCTCGTCAATCATCCGCAGCAGACTCTCCTGCCAGGTCTCCCCTACCTGCGCCACGACATCGCTGAGGGATTTCCTGCGCTTTCTCTCGAACGCCGCAGGTGCAGAGGAAACCTCCGCGTCCTCACACAGATACGAGGCAGCCTCAAGCGCGGACGATTCTTTTTTCTGCGGCGCAGAGCTCATCGCGGCCCCGAGCATCGAAGCATTTGTTATCGCGGCATTCGCCGACGAAGCGGCCGGTTTCGCGCTTTGAGGCGCAGCGCCGGCAACATTATCCGCGTCGCACGGCAAAGCCGGTTCCGCAGCTTCGGGGCGATAATTGGCATCCAAAAAAGCGGCGAGCCCGTCCCGGAGGTGCTTCCACTCCTCGGGGCTGATGCCCCTGAAATTCTTACGAGTCAGCCATCCCATGGTATCCCCACCTTTCTCAAACGCGATTCGGTACGAAATCAAAATCAGAAGCCGAGATCGTCGTTTACGAGAATCACATGAATGCGCCCTTCATGGCGCGAAAGGCGCGTAATCAAAATCTGGCAGCAGATGGAATCCGGCGATTTACAGTTCATGCAGGAGCCGGTGCGCGTGCATGGCGTCGAGAGTCCGAAGCGCTGCGCATTAATCGGCGCAGCGACATTTCTCGCACGCTTCATGGCGCTGTCCACATCGGGGCAAACCTTGTTCATTCCGACGATGAACACGACGCATTTCGGACCCTGCGCAATCGCGGAGACGCGGTTTGCGTTGCCGTCGACATTGATCAGAACGCCGTCCTCGGTCATCGCGTTCACGCTCGCGATAAATGCGTCCGCGTCGTAGGTCGCAAGCATCGCCTCGCGCTTGTTGCTCGTGCGGTCGCGGTCGATGAAATCGTATTTTCCGTTGCGAAGGACATCCGTAAGCCCGATCTCCTGCGCGCTCATGCAGCCGCCCATGCCTACGCTCGCGCCCTCCGGAATCAGTTCAAGCGCCATCTGCAGCGCCTCCTCGCGCGTCTCGGCATAATACCCCGACATGTTGCGGGACGCAAGCCCGGAGATTACCTTCTCCGCAAGCAGACGGTTTCTCTTCTTCGTCATCTCGTTCATTTTGTTCCCTCCTCCGTTATCAACCCCGGCCGGACGCTCAGATCCCACCGGAAAACCAACCCCGGCCGGGCCGCCCGCTCCGCCGGAAAATGCACCTACTCCGTGATATGGATGCGTCCGTCCCCGATGATTTTCGCATAATCACCTTCGACCGCGCCGCAGAGACCGTCCGTGAAAAAGTCAATCAGCGCCTGGTTGTCAATCTTAACGCTGTTCTGAAGCACCGGCGCGCCGGCGAACATCGTGAAGCCGTCGCCGCCCGAGAGAAGCATGAAATTGTGCCCCGCAAGCGAATATTTCTTCGCCGGGTCAATCGGCTCCCCGTTCACGAGCACATTCGATACGCGTCGCTCGCCCGAAATGCCGCCGAAAAATCCGTTCGCGTCCTTCACACAGGGCGAGTCCTTCGAGGCGTCAATCGAATAGTTCAGGCCGGAAACCTGCAGAAAGCCGCCGTTTTCCAGCGGTACCGCGCTTGCGCCCCACTCCAGAGCGTCGAGAATCGTCTGCCCGGTGACTTCGATGACGCAAATCGTATTTCCGTAAGGATGCACACTCAAAATGTCGCGCCTTGTGATATCGCCCGCCGCAATGTTCGCGCGGATTCCGCCGCCGTTGACAAATGCGATGTCGGCATCGGTCACATACCGGTATGCATCCGCGACCAGGTCGCCGAGGTTGGTTTCCGCACGGCGAACCATGCGAATCGGTTTACCGTCGGCATCCTTCGCCACCGGGTCGTTGATGGTGAGCTCCACCTCAGAATATGCGACAACCTCGTCGAGCTTGAAGTTCAATTGCTCCGAAGCCGCCGCGACAGCCCACGACATCTCGTTGTCGAGCCCGAGAAGCTCCGGCGCGGGAATCTCATTTTCCCACTTGTAAAGACCGGTCGTAATCCTGCCGTCCGCAGCGATGCGGCACCAGCCGATTCCCTCAAGCTTCGTTCCGCAGGCGACGCGCACGACGCGCTTTCCGCTTTTGTTCGTCATGGCAATTTCGTCGGTATCGTGGCTGTGTCCGTCTAAGAGCACATCGATGCCGTCGGTGTTTGCGAGAATATCCGCGTAGGTCCACGGTCTGCACTCCGCCTCATTGCCCGTGTGCGCCATGACAATCACGAATTCGGCGCCCTCCTCGCGTGCCTCGTCAGTCGCCTTCTGCACGGCCCCGTAGACGCCCTCGCCGGTCGCATCCTGCAGAAAACCGTAGACATATTCGCCGTCCTCCATGAAGTAGGCCGGAGCCGAGTCCAGAATGGTCCGCGGTGTGGTCACGCCGACAAATGCCACCTGCTTCCCGGCGAGCTCGCGAATCACATACGAGGGGAAGACATTTTCCCCTTTGTACTGAAAATTGCAGCTGATGTAGGTGAATTTTGCGTTCTCTGCAATCTCCAGAAACTGCTGCATTCCGTAGTCAAACTCGTGGTTTCCGGGGATAGCGACGCTGTAGCCCATCGCATTCATCAAATCGGCCGGCGCCTGCCCCTTCGTCATCGTGCCGATCGGCTCGCCCTGAATATTGTCGCCGTTGTCGACCAGAATCACCTCGTCGCCCTGCGCCTTAAGGTAATCCCGAATCTGCGCGAGACCGGCATATCCGAAGCCCCGGTCGATTCCGCAGTGCACATCGCTCGTAAACAAAATGACGACATCCCCGCTCTTTTCGGGCGTCCCCGCCTCGGTGGGCGTGGGTATCGCGCTCAGAAGCATCTCCGGCGTCACGGTCGCCGTCGGCGCGTGAGCCGGGGTGGGCGAAACATCTTTCGCAAAGGGCTCGCATGCCCCGCAAAGCAGCATCATCGCGGTACATAAAACCGCAATCGACAGCTTCCCGATTTTGTATCTCATAAAAAAATAACCTCCCGGGTTCTCCCCGTCTTTCTTCGCAAAATTCTGTCCGCGCCGCCCGAAGAGACCGCACGCCGACCGTTTAAAAGCGCAAAAGCCGAAACGGTATCGCCGGCACGGCCGTCCGCATCAAGCGGCGCCTGCCATGCCCGAATTCCGTTCCGGCCCGGATTCCCGAATTAAGCAATCTCAATCTGGCACATCTTCATCGTCGTGAGCGCAGCCTCATGGCTCTCGGGCGTCACGCCGGCGCAGCATGCGGAATCCACACTGATGCGAATCTCCGGGTAGAGCGCCTTCAAAATCAACGCATTCGAGACAACGCAGATGTCCGTGCATAGACCGACAAGTTCAATCTCTTCGACATCGCCGCCGAGAAATTCCTCAAAGACATCCGTCCAGCCCGTGAAACCGAAAGATGGCTTGTTCACAACGAGCGCGCCCGCCGTGTCAAGGCCCCCGCGAATCTCCCAGCCGGGCGTATCCTCCACGCAGTGCACCACGGGAAGATGCTTTCCCTCGTTGGATTCCATATACCCCTCATCGTGCGTGTCCCTTGTGAACACCACCTGCCAGCCGTCCGCCCTGCGCGCGCGAATCTTCTCCGCAACCGCGGGCACAATCGCGACCGCCTCCTTCGTGCCGAGACTTCCGTCGATGAAGTCATTTTGCATGTCAATCACAATCAAAGCTTTCATGGTAACCTCCCGAAAAATATAAATCACCCCGGCGGGCCGCCGGAATCTCTGTCGCTTCCCCGCGCTGTCGCCGGAATCAATACCCGACGGCGGCCAGGACGCGGTCGATGACCTCCGCATTTTTCACGGAAAATTCCTCCGTAATGTGCGGCGTCTCGCCCTCAAGAATGCACCGCCCGAGCTGCTCAATCTCCAAAGCGTAATTTTGCGGAGCGAAGACTTCGCGCGTAATCCCGCCGGCGGGCGTTCCGTCCGCAAGTCCCTCGCGCGCGTATATCGTATAGCGAAGCGTTCCCTCCTGATTGTACTCGACATCCGAGCGAATCGAGCCCTTCGAGCCGTGGATGTAGAGCCGGTCGAACCGCGAGTTCGAGCTGATTCCGAGATTCATTCCCACGGTAAATGCAGCTCTCGCTCCGCCCTTAAAACGCATCTGCGCAGTCGTGAGCATATCGACGCCGAGGTCGGTGAATTCTGCGGAAGCGTTCACCGAGGCAACCTCATCATCAACCAGCGAGAGAATCATCGTCGTGCAATAGCAGCCGAGATCGTACATCGCCCCGCCGCCGTGCTCCTTATGAAGCCGGAAATCCTCCGTGTAGCCCTGCGTAACGAACGAGGTGTCGATGTAGTCGACCTCGCCGATGATACCGCTTGCGACATCGCGCTTCAGGCTCTCAACATAGGGGCTGTGCAGATACGCATACGCCTCCATGAGGATGACGCCGTTCTCGCGCGCGGTGCGATACATCTCTCGGGCTTCGGATGCATTTAACGCAAGCGGCTTCTCGCAAAGCACATGCTTGCCGGCGGCAAGCGCCTTCGTAACCCACGGAAGATGCAAATCGTTCGGAAGCGGAATGTATACCGCCTGTACCAGCGGGTCCGCAAGAAGCTCGTCGTAGCTTCCGTACGCCTTCGCAATGCCGTATTGCTCCGCGAAGGACTGCGCCTTCGCAGGACTTCTTCCCGCAATCGCGTAAAGCTCGCAATTGTCAGCCTTCTTCATGCCCGGAATCGTCGCCCAGCGGGCGATGTTCGCCGTGCCCAAAATGCCCCATTTTACCTTCCGCCGCTCCATAATCGAACCTCCTGCTCCGGTTTTTGTTCATGATAGTACGGCGCAGGACGGAAAACAATGGTTCATATCATACCGTTTCGGACTATCATGTGCTCTTGAACCAGCCGCGAATGTACTCCCAAAAAGTAAACTGCTTCGTGTACCCGGAGAGCACCTCGTGGCGCTGCGCATACTGCAGCACCTGAAGCCGCTCATAATCCGCGAGCGGAAGCCCGTCGATTTTCTCCGCGCGGCGCACATATTTGTCGGCCTCGCTCATGAGCTTGCTTATACGCAAAATCTGGCTCTCATACAGAACCTTTTCCTTCTCGTAAGTGAGAACCTTCTGACCGTTTACTACAACCTCGTACGGCTTGTTCCCGTTGCGTACGGCGTAGATTGCGGAGGAATTCAGCAGCGCCCGCAGAAGGATGAACAAAGCCACAGCGCCCGCAGCGCCGTAAATTACGAACATAACCTCGTGAAAGCCCTTGTACATGCCGGTACAGGAGAGTAAAACGCCGATAAAGACGACGATTGCCACAAGGAAAACCATTAATTTCTGCGCAATATCCTCATGGTCTTTCCTGCGCGCGAGATCCACATGCTCGATATCTCTGTGCGCATCGTCAATCTGCAGCTGAAGCTTCTCGCGAACCGCCTTCGCGGTCCACTCCGCCATTTCCCGCGTGACAATGCCGCCCCTCTCGGCAATCTCGCGCTGCAGTTTCGCGGAAAGCTCCCGGCGAAGCTTCTCGGAAAACTCCGGAACAGCCTCGCTGTTCTCCTCCCAGCCGAGTTCCCTCACAACATTGCCGATTTTTCGGTCCTCAGCCGCCAAAATGTCGTCGAGCTCATCGTGATTCACCATAATTTGCCCCCCAAAACATTAATCAAACTTTAATTTTCTTTCAAAGACCTTTTCATCTTCGTGCGATATGATAACACCATCAGGAGGGCAAAGCCCCCGAACAATGTCAGGATAAAGCAATCGAAGGAAAAGGAGAACAACCATGAAGAAACTTTACAAGTCCCGTTACGACAGAAAAATCTGCGGCGTCTGCGGCGGCCTCGCCGAATACTTCGGCCTCGATTCCACCACCGTGCGCCTCATCACCGTATTGCTCGTTCTCTTCGCAGGCATGAGCATCTGGGTTTACATCATCGCAGCGCTTCTGATGAGCAAGGAGCCCGTTTATACCGATTACTGCGGCTACCGCAGCAATTTCACCTACAACTGCGGCGACTACAGCGATTACGGCAACGGAACCGACTGCTACAACCAACCCCTGCGCTGACATGCCGGCTGCGACGCGAAACTGCGCCTTCGCCGATTACTCAATACTGTCCACGCCGTCGCATTTTTCGATGGTGTCGATGGTGCCGTCCTCATTGTAGGTGAACTCGGCGACGCAGACGCTTCGGTGGAACAGACTGCCGCCCGGAAGCTCGTCCGTGTGGTAGAACAGGTAGGAGTGCCCCTTGAAATCACAGAGGCCGGGGTGGTTCGTAAAACACGGCCCCTCCTCCATGAGCACGCCGCGGTAAACCCACGGTCCCGTAGGTGCTACAGCTGTAGAATAGCCGAAGTGCTCGTTGCGCTTTTCGCCCTCGGCGAAGCCCGCGAACACCATGTAATAGAGGCCGTTCCTCTTATAGAACCACGGCCCCTCGCCGTATGTCGTTCCGGTCATGTGGCTGCCCTTCCCGAAGGACTCCACGGTCATCGGAATCTTCTGAACGCCCACGGACTCGTCGATGGAGACCATGTCCTCGTTCAGAAGAACATAACGAAGCTCCGGGTTGCCGAAATAAAGATACGCCTGACCGTCATCATCGATAAATACGGTCGGGTCGATGTCGTTCCAGTCGCCCTCGTCCACCAGCGGGTGGCCGATGTCGATAAACGGCCCCTCGGGTTTGTCCGAGACGCCCACGGCAATCGCCATGCCGCCGCCCGTCTTGTGCACCGGGCAGT
>CADBXF010000022.1 GCA_902798585.1 uncultured Lachnospiraceae bacterium | reverse complement strand
GGCGGTGATACTTTTCTTTGCTTTGCGGGACAATAAGCTGCCGGCGGAACCCGGGATGGACACCTACAGCGAGATGGTTAAGTATCTTACCGAAGATGTACCGACGGTTTTTTACATCTCCGGCGATACGGTTCCGTTTCGCGAGCCGCATGCAGAAAGTGTTAAGGGAAGAATTGATGTGCGCCGGATTTCGTCGCTGTCAAGAGAGAATCTCATGCCCGATGGGAGCGCAGAGCACTATGCGCTTGTCATCCATGATTTTTATGAGCACGCTCCGATAACCAAAGAGGATATTGAGCTGATTAACGAGCTGATAGAGACAAGGCAGTACACTTTTATTTATATCGGACACCGGTATGTGAGCGATTTTGTCGAGAACGGTCTGTGGGGAGAGAAGGGGTTTGTTGAATCCGCGAGTGACGCATCTATAAGCGTCGGTTTTGACGAACGGGTTCGCTGCTTCGGAGAAGGTCCGATAACCGATCTTGATTTTACGGACCCGGGAGCAAGTCCTTACCGGGTAAGCGAAGCAGTTGCCAATCTTGTTGCTTCTTATGTGAAATCCTGTCGATAAACGGGGAAATGTTAAGAGAGGAGTTGCCATGAGAAGAACAGGAGTAAAGGTGTTGATTGTTTTAGGCATTGTTTCGGCGGGGCGGTGATACTTTTCTTTGCTTTGCGGGACAATAAGCTGCCGGCGGAACCCGGGATGGACACCTACAGCGAGATGGTTAAGTATCTTACCGAAGATGTGCCGACGGTTTTTTACATCTACGGAGATACGATACCGTTTCATGAGCCGCATGCGGAAAGCGTTAAGGGGAGAATTGATGCGCGCCGGATTTCGACGCTGTCAAGAGAGAATCTCATGCCTGACGGGAGCGCAGAGCACTATGTGCTTGTCATCCATGATTTTTATGAGCACGCTCCGATAACCAAAGAGGACATCGAGCTGATTAACGAGCTGATAGAGACAAGGCAGTACACTTTTTATTATATCGGACACAGGTATGTGAGTGATTTTGTCGAAAACGGTTTGTGGGGAGAGAAGGGGGTTGTTGAATCCGCGAGTGACGCATCTATAAGCGTCGGTTTTGACGAACGGGTTCGCTGCTTCGGAACCGGGCCGCTGAGAGATGACGATTTTACAGGCGCCGGGCAAAGTCCTTATCTGGTAGGAGAATCAATTGTCAGTTCCGTTGTATCTTATGTGAAATCCTGTCGGTAAACGGGGGTAACTATGTATATTTTTAAAACAGCAAAGGTATGGTTTGTAATTGCATTACTTGCCTTTATAACAAGCGGGTGCGGAGAAGGGTGAGACAGCTCGCATCGGGGGAACTCTCCTGCGCCGGCTTCAACGCCCTCTGCGACAAACGGAAGGCCAATGTGAAGATTGAATTGAATCAGGCGTCACGGGATACAATGTAGCGGAAACGAAAAATGCAAAGATATGAGCTAGAATAAATAATTAGTTTTGGTTGACAATTATTTAGGGGGGGGTGGTATACTTTTCACTGGATCAGATAATGTGCTCGCCGATATTTCGGGCGTAGGCGGCCGTATCGTCCGAAATAATTCATAAGGAGAAAACATATGTTAACAAAATGGGGACAGAAGAAATGCTTATGCCACAGGAGACTGCGGTTGTATGCGGCTGTAATGGCCGTGGTTTTGGCAGTCGGACTTATGCCGATTCACAAGGCCGCTGCGGCTTCGCCGGTTCCGGGGTTTAATGTAAAGGATGAAAAGAATGAGTATACATATTCGTCAATGTACAGATGCTATTTTAAGGTGTACGATTCGATTCCTTATGTGGTTAGCAGCGCAGGATATAATAAGATAGAATATGAGACTACCACTTTGGGTGAAACCGAGAGCAAGATGTATATTGCCACCAGCAAGGCTACTTATGATGAGGGCAAGTATAAGGTCGCTATGATACGGCAGATTGTGAATCCGTTCAGACCGTACAGTCGACAGTTTAATACATTGTATGCGGGAAGAGTAAAACTGGCAAAGTTGTATTTCCCGTTCCTTTCAGGGCATGACGAAATGGATTCGCGTCCGCAGGCTGTTTCACCGACTGGGTCGTCGAGCGCAAGCTGGTCTCTCGGGGGGTCGATGAACAGTAGCTTCGTCGTTTCCGGTAATATATCGCTGGGACGTCAGGAAAGCTATGGCAAGAATGCGGTGACTGTAAAGAATACCAGAGGTGCCGATAAGGTAAGAATGATATCGTATGAAATGTCATGTGATTACGAAGTCGGCAAAAAATTTCAGGAAGCAGTTAATCAGTTTAGTGAGAATTCGTTTACTGCAGAATACAATGTAGCGTATCTTCGCAACGGAAATACAAATCCTTCCGATGTGAATAAGCGCATCACCATCGAAGCGTCGTTTGTCAGTACTTTATCAATGCGGACAAATTCTGCCATCGGACAATTTAATTTGTCGATGTATTGATTGTTTACAGTATTTGCCGAAGGGTAGGCTACTAGCCCGGGTAGCCTTACCCACATAGTGGAGGAAGTGTTAAGAGAGGAGTTGCAATGAAAACAGAAATAGGAATAAAAGTGTTGATTGTTGCAGCTGTTGTTTTGGCCGCGATACTTTTCTTTGCTTTGCGGGACAATAAGCAGCCGGCGGAACCTGGGATGGACACCTACAGCGAGAGAATTAAGTATCTTACCGAAGATGTGCCGACGGTTTTTTATGTCTACGGAGATGTGGTTCCGTTCCCCGAGCCGCATGCGGAAAGCGTCAAGGGAAGAATTAATGTGCGTCGGGTATCGACGCTGTCAAGAGAGAAGCTCATGCCCGACGGGAGCGCGGAGCACTATGCGCTTGTCATTCATGATTTTTATGAGCACGCTCCGATAACCAAAGAGGATATCGAGCTGATTAACGAGCTGATAGAGACAAGGCAGTATACCTTTATCTATATCGGACATCGATATGTGAGCGATTTTGTCGAAAACGGTCTGTGGGGAGAGAAGGGGTTCGTTGAATCTACGGAGGATGCCTCTATAAGCGTCGGTTTTAGCGAACGGGTTCGTAGCTTCGGAACCGGGCCGCTGAGAGATCTCGATTTTACAGAAGCGGGCGCAAGCCCGTACCGGGTGGGCGAAGCGGCTATCGACATTGTTGTATCTTGTGTGAAATCCTGTCGATAAACGGGGGTAACTATGAATATTTTAAAAACAGCAAAGGTATGGTTTGTAATTGCGTTGCTTGTCCTTGTAACAAGCGGGTGCGGAGAAGGCGGAGACACGAACGGAGGAAATAACGGCGGGCTGCTGTCCTATGCGGAGGCGGTACGGATTCTTTCTGCAGATATTCCGACGGTCATCTATGTATACGGCGACGAGCTTGTGTTTCCGGAGACCTCCGATGGCGGGAAGGTATCCTGCAGAAAAATCAATGAATTAAGCGAGGAGACTTTGCTCCCGAACGATACAGCGGAGCATTATATTCTGGTTGTGAATGACATCCGGGAACATGCACCGATGACGGTGGAGCAGGTAAAACTGACACGACAGCTGATGAACACGATGCAATACACTGTCTTTTATGTAGGCCGGCGGTATAACAGTCTGCTTGCAGAAAACGGAATGTGGATTTGCACCGGGAAGCCAGGAGATACTCTCGACAATCAATATCCGGTTCCCGAGAAAGCGGGGATAGGAGTGACCTTAGACAAATACGGCATCTTTTCGTATTTTGAAGTGGCGGACGATGCAACGGTTGCAAGGGAACAGGAACAACCCGGAGCTATCGGGGAGGAACTGGTCAGAAAAGCTGCGTGCGACCTTGTTGCCGAATAACGGAGGGGTAAATTGATTCGCGTCAAAGACCTGAATAAGAGTTACGACAGCTCGCATAGAAAAGTCGAGGTGCTTCGGGATGCATCGGTGTCTTTGCCGGGGAAGGGCATGTGCTTTTTCGTCGGTAAGAGCGGAAGCGGAAAGAGCACTTTTCTGAATGTTCTCGGAGGAATCACAGGCGGGTATTCCGGCGAAGTGGTGGTTGACGGGAAAGAGCTGTCCGGTTTTTCGGAAGAACAATGGAACGATTACCGCAATCGGGAAATCGGAATCGTTTTTCAACACTACGGACTGTTTGAGCATCAATCGGTGCTCGAAAATGTATTGCTTCCGGTTCTTGTGACCAATCGGGACGAGAAGGAAGCGCGCTCGGAAGCGCATACGCTTCTCGATTATGTCGGACTGGAAGGCTTGAAGCAGGCGCGGGTGTCGCAGCTGAGCGGCGGGGAAAAGCAGCGTGTGGCGATTGCCAGAGCGCTGATTAACCATCCGAAGATTTTGCTTGCCGACGAGCCTACCGGTAACCTCGACAACACGACTTCGCAGGATGTATTAAAGCTCTTTAAGAAGATTTCCCAGAACTGTCTCGTATGTATTGTGAGTCACGATATGGAGGCGGCTGATAAGTACGGAGACTTTGTCTTTCGGATATCCGAGGGCAGGGTCGTTACGGAACGGGATGTGTCGGAGCAGACGCTGTATGATGTGACAATCACGACAACTGCGAACGACGCCGGGCTGCAGGAAGGTCCTATGACATTGGAACAGTTCCGCCGATGGCTTCCGGAGGCTGTGTGCAGTGTCGTGACGGGAGAGGGGCGCGCGGTTGTCGAGCTTCGGGAGCGCCGGGAGAATGGCGCTTCGCGGGGAGAGGTCGCAGCTGATGCGAAGGAAGGGCCGGATGAAAAGTCGTTTGCCCGTTGCGGATTATCGTGGGTGCGCGCGGCGAAAACAGCGCTTCGAAAGACTCCGGTTGCGTGGGTAAAGAGCATAGGCGGTATGATTGTCCTGGCGGTCCTGATGCTGTTTGCGTATATTCTTTGGAACCTCCACACATATCGCCCGGAGAAGGCCGCTTATCGGTATCTGTCGGAGACAGGCATAGATTATGTTATGGCGGAGAAGACCGCAAGTTATCGGGATTCGCGCGGTGACGAGCAGGAAAAGACGGTTTCCTCCGGCAGGGTATTTCGCGAGGGACTGCAGAGTATTCTCGGAGAATCCCGGTTGCTTCCCCGCCTTAAAGAGCAGAAATTGACGGTTTCGGACAGTCTTGTGAGCAGTCGGGTCGATATCTATGTGACGGAGCAGCTGCCGGAATATCTGAAAATCGACGGAAAATATCCCGAAAAACCGAATGAGATTGCGATTTCCAATCGGGTTGTACGGGAGTTGAATTTGGACGGCGAAATTATCGGGCAGGAGTTGGTCTATAACCATGAAACATTTGTGGTTACAGGGCTTCTGAGTTATGAGATGCCGATTCGCGAGAACCCGTACTTAGTTCAGGCGAAACGCGAAGTCGATAATGTGTTGAGCTACTACGATATCGAGGCAACTCTTCTGGCCTGTATCAACCCGTCGTACATAAGCAGACAGAGAGAGGCAGACCGGTCCGTAGAGTTTCGATACGGAAACCCGGCATTTTGTGATTGGGAAACCGCACTTGTCTCCGGCGGAGAGGCTTATTACGGAGCAGCTCTGGAGGAATACGGGATTTCGCTTGTAGAGGGCCGGCTTCCCGAGAGAGAGGACGAAGTGATTGTCAGCGAGAATATGCTTTGGGAGCAGGGAATCGTCGGGAAAAAGCGAAGCGTGATTTCCACTTGGGACGAGCGGTTCAACGACGCTTTTTCGGATTCGCTCGCGCTCTCGGAATATTTTCCGAACGGAATTACTGTCGTCGGAGTATATGACGGTCTGCAGACCTATTACGAGTACGCGCAGGATGATGAACCGGATGTTCTTGTCTGCCCGTCGGTCTTCGAGAGAATTCGAAAAGATTATTACGAAGAATATTGCTACGGAAAATATGTGATCCCGGTGGACGGGGCAGTGACAGAGGACACATTGGCAAGACTGGCGGAGGCGGGGTATACGATTACAGAGCCGAATGTGAAGCTGATAAGCGACTTCGACCGCAGCAGGGACAGGCTGGACTTCTATTTTGTCGCAGCCTTCGCGGCAGTTTTGCTTTGCGCTTTTTTGATGGCGCTTTTGACAATCAGCGTCAGCATTCGGGACAGATGGTATCTGCTCGGAATCATGCGTTCGGTCGGATTCTCGGGAAAAGATTTCCTTCGCATGTTCTTGACGGAAGCATTTTTCGTGAGCACAATACCGGTGCTCCTGTCGACGGTTGCGTTTTTGTGGGCGCAGGCCTACGCGAACAGGGACTATCTTTCCGCTGTTACGGCAAATCCTTTCGAACTGCTCGTCTTCGGCCCGTGGAAGACGATTTGCCTGGCTGTTGTATGCTTCCTGATATGCATTGTCGCGGCGATAATTCCGATTCGGGGGCTCCTTCGGAAGAAACCGGATGAGCTGATTCGCGCCGGCAACCGGGAGTGATTGCCCGGAACCGAAAGACACAGTAATCGAAAATTAACCGACAAAAAAGTGAGGCACCGGCCTCACTTTTTGATTGCGTCTTATCGTTCGGAGTCAGCTGCAAAGGCAACTCCGTAATACAGAACCGCGAGCGCCTCCGCAAGAATCAGGGCGCCGACGATGTCGGTGAGCCAGTGCACGCCGCAGACGAGGCGTCCGCACACGACGGCGAGAGCGGTCAGAAGGCAGAGAAGCATGAGGATGCGGCGCAGACCGGTTGATTTGACGCGGTGCGCAATCTGCATCATCGCCGTGGCCATCACGAACACAAGCATCAGTGTGTGCGAGGACGGATACGAGGGCTCCGGCTCGGTGAATGCGGAGAATACGGGGCGGTAATTGATTGCAAGCTTTTCAAACAGAACATAGCAGGCAAGCATCACCGCGTAGCCGCCGCCGAGTGCGAGAATATCGCGGTCGACCTTGAGAAGCGAGCGGCGCGAAATCAACTGGGAGAGCCCCAGAAGACCGAACAATGCCACGACGCCCCAGGTTGCGTAGCCAAGCGCCTCCGTGATTTTGTAGATTGTCTCGTGCTGTCCGAAGAGTTGATTTGCCTCCGCGTTGAGGGAGGAGAAGCCGACATCGGTGCTTCCGCAACCGATCGGCGCGACATCGACCTTTGCGATGAGCACCGTGAAACCGGCGAAGAGCAGGAGAAGAAACGCCCCGAGGGCGAGAATCCGTTTCATGAAAGCCTCCTTGTGGCTGCAGGCGCTCTACGCGGAAGTCGCGCGGCGCGTTATTTCAAAGATTGCGCTGATAATCATCGTCGCGGCGGTGTACACGAGAATGATCAACACCGCGGGGATGGTCAGCTTGTACTGCGGGCGCGAAAGCCCGTAGTAAATGAACTGAAAATAAACAATCTCCAGAATGACGCCGGTTAAGAAAACCATGCCGGCGTTGCCGAAGATAAATTTCGCCGGGGATCGGAACAGACGGTCGCGGAAGAAATAGACCGCGCTGTCGAGAAGAATCACGATGCCGGGAATCGTCAGAATCATGTGGTCGAAAGCGTTTTCGTCCTGCGGGACGGAGGTGTCCACGGCTGCCTCTTTGAAGCCCAGCACAATCAGAAGAATGCCGAGCAGAATCGTGAGGACCGTGAAGACGATCCGGGTGATTTTCTTAGTGTCCATAGATAGCCTCCCGCAACAGAAAGATTAATGCGTTTCGCTCTGCTCCGTCGCGCGGAACACAAGCGGCGCCGATTCGCGTAAAATGTTGTCGTCGTCGATGGGCATCGCGACGGAGATGACATCGCCGTCAGAGAGGGAGACGCCCGAAAGGAACAGCTCTCCGTCGGACACGACGATGGTATCTTTGCGGCGCGAGCCGTTGATATAAATGTCGGAGTACGGCGTAAAATGATTGCCGAACACCTGCAGGTAGTACGACTTCTCTCCCGCATCGTAGATTGCGTGGACGGAGGTCAGCTCGATATCACGGAAGCCGAAGACGAGATTCGTCCGAATCAGCGGCGACTGTCCGTCCCAGCAGAACTGCTGGCCATAGAGCATATCGTAGGACAGAAGCGTCAACTCTTCCATGTACTGTGCCGAGTCGACATCGTTGTATTCCATGTGGCGCTGGTGCAGCTTGGTAAGCAGGCCGTTGTCCATACCGAGACGGCTGAGGACATAGGCCGAAAGCTGGTAAGCCTCGAGGTCGTGGTGCTGAATCGGAAGGTCGAAATTGGACCATACGATGTATTCCGTCTGCAGGAGACCGCCGAGCCCGAGGTCGTCGCTTGTGAAGTTAAATCCCGGCAGATGGTCGCCGTACAGAACCAGAACGACATCCTCGTCCCAGTCCGAAAAATAAGCCGTCAGCCGCGCAAGCAGATCGTCCATCTCGCGAAGCTGCGCGATGTAGTATTTGAGACCGTTGATGGTGTTGTCGTCGTAGGCGTCCGAAATGTCGGTAAGCTCAATCGAGTTGTCGAGGATATCCTCGTCGGGGTATTTGCCGTGGCCCTGAACCGAGACGGTGAACACAAGGTCGCTGCCGGGCGTCGAGTTGAGCGCTTGCAGAATCTCATCGTACAAAATGCTGTCGCGAGCCCAGCCGAGCTCGTTGCGCTCCACATTTTCCATCAGCTCGATGGTGTCAAAGTCGTCGAAACCGAGGTTGGAATACACGATATGGCGGCTGTAGAAGGTCGCGGTGTTGTTGTGAATCGCATGCGCCGAGTAGCCGCGCTCCTTGAGATTGTACGCAATGCTTTCGCAGGTCTTTTCCTTGAGAATCGTCTTGAACGGGTACTCGCCCGTGCCGAAATCCTCCATGTTCATGCCGGTGAGGACCTCGAACTCCGTGTTGGCTGTTCCGGCGCTGATGCTCGGGACACCGAGCAGACCGGAGGTGTAATTTCTGCGGAGATAGGTGTGCGTGGGAATCGGATCCGTTGCAAACGAGATGCCGCGGATTCGTTTCGGGTCAAAGAAGGACTCCAGCTGGATGAAGATGATGTTGGGGTCGGACTTCGCGGGTCGAACCGAATCTGCACCCGGCGTGGGCGTCGGATCCTTCTTCGGAGGGTTCAGATGCTCCATCAGAGTCTGCACGCGCTCCGAGGAGTACCCCGTCGGCTTGTCGATGCCGCTGTCGATGATGGAGTAGACAAAGCAATAGGGAAGTCCGTAGTCATGGTAAGCGTCCGCGACATTCGGGAAGGTCTTCGCCATGACGCCGACCTTGCGGCTTCCGATGCAAAGAAGAATGCAGCCGAAAATGATGCACAGCGAGAGCGGAAGCGCATAGCGATACTGCACGGGTTCCTTCTGCTTCGGGAACTTGAGAAACGCGAGCAACAGCAGGAACACACCGAAGAGAATCAAAAGGCAAAGCCCGATGACCTGCAGGAGATTGTAATATTTGAAAAGGACATTTTTCGCGTCGTCGAGCATGCGGAAGTCGTGCGCATTGAACGGTGTCACGCGGTTGTGAAGCACGACAAAATCAATGACTCCGACCGCGAGCCATAAAATGCATCCGAGGAAGAAGAAAAAGCTCCGGTGCCGGAACAGGATGGCCGGCGCGAGAGTGATCATGATGATCAGCATGTTGACCGCGAAAATCAGCGGGTGTGTGAACAAAAACGCAACCGCGGCGAAAAATGAAAACCTTGAGAAGCTGTCCGTGATGAGCGTCATCAGGAAGGACAGCAGAAAAACCTGAACGATGGCGTAGCTGAAGGGCTTCTTCGAGAAGAGCCTCTGAACAGCTGCCGCGGCAGAGTGAAGCCGCGTGTTTACGGATTGTAACAATTTCCTCATAGTACTTTTTACTCCTTACATAAGGCGCTTTCCGCGCTGCGAACCGCGCCCCACGCGCAGCCGCCGAAAATCAAAGCCCCAAAAACCACATTTGCCGTAATATCGTAGCACAATTCCCCGAAAAATGCAACCGACCCCGCGAAAGTCCGCGGGGTCGGGAATGTTCTGTTCAGTTTGCTTTCGTTTAATACCGATCCCGGTAAAAACGGGCAAGCGCCAGCAGCGTAAGCTCGGAAAGAATGCCTTTGGAAAACTCCTCCGGACGGTATACTTCCGCTTCTCCCATCAAACGGAGAAGCTGTGTGCGCGCGCCGTGCTCATCGGTGGACAGACAAAGCGCTGCCTTTCCGCCGAGAATATCATCGGAAGGACCGAAGTTCCGCGCCCGAAATTCGGGGATTTTGGAGCGCCCGAAATAGAACAGGGAGTAATGCCCCGTGTCCAACAGGCGGTCGAGAAGTGCGTAATCCTCGTCGGACAGCGGGAGTTCCCCTGCAGTATCGTTGATAATCAGTGCATATTCCGAATACCGGTCGTCATCGCGGGGAAGGCAGTTCTCCTCCGTAAGAGAATCGATATGGAATGTGGTGATGCATGGGTGAAAATACAAATCCTCGCCGTAGACCATGATTTTGGTGGGAACATTTTCCGTGACAAACCGGGCGTCCTGCCCGTAGGAACCATACGCTTCGAAGCTGTCATCGGAGTTACCCGGCGATACAGGAGCGCATCCGCACAGGCTGATTGTCAGCAGGAGCATCGAAAGGATAAGCGAGGACAGAATCCCCCTTTTTTGTTTCTGCATAGTTTACCTCCGAACAATAAAACCGGCATGCAGCCGACACCTTGCCGGAGAAGCGCAAGAGCAGTTCCCGGCATGTGAATACAGATTGCTTTCAGCGATGTGCTGATTGAAATCAATTATACAAGCACGCGATATCGTTGTCAAGAGACAGTGAAGAAAACAGCGAAATCATAAACAATAATTCGAATTGGCTTCAGACGCCGCACGAGGTGAAATGCTGATAATAGCGCGGTACAACAAAAGCCGGCGGATGAACGCCGGCCTGTTACTGCGTTTTGAAGATTGTATTATCACGAGAAGATCCGCGAGGATAATCAACCTCACGATAGTTGATTTACGCTGCGCTGTCTGTGCGACCAGACAAGGTATACCAGCAGGTGGAGCGCGCCGGTGATGGCCCAGCTGATCGGGTAGGAGGTGTAGAGAACGCGGAGCGTGTGGTGCGTCTGGAAATAGGTGTAAATCCAGACGATGCGGAAGCCGCAGACGCCGATGAGGGAGACGAGCGTGGGCAGGAGCGAGAAGCCGATGCCGCGCAGCGCGCCGACAAGGACATCCATGACGCCGCAGAGGAAATACATCTGGCAGATGACACCGAGACGCGTGCAGCCGTACGCGACGGAGACGGGGCTGTTGGTGTAGATGCCCACCAGCGGTTTGCGGAAAATGAGAGCGATTGTGTCAAGGCCCGCACCGAATAGGAACACGAAGAAGAGACCCCAGGCGAGAGATTTGCGGACGCGGTCGATGCGGCCGGCGCCTTTGTTCTGGCTCACGAAGCTGAGGGTAGTGTGGTGCCATGCGTTCATCGAGACGTAGATGAAACCCTCGATGTTGACGCCGGCGGAGTTGCCCGACATTGCCAGCTTGCCGAACGAGTTGATGGACGACTGAATCAGGACATTGGAGATGGAGAAGATGCAGCCCTGCAGTCCGGCGGGAAGACCGATCCGCGCGATGAGAACAAGCTTCTTCGCGTGGAGGCGAAGCTTTGAGAAGCAGAAGCGGCAGGCGTTGTCCTGGTGCGCGAGGTTATTGAGCACAAGAATCGCCGAGACGAGCTGGGAGATTACGGTTGCCCAGGCGACACCCTCGACGCCCATCCCGAAAATCCGGACAAAGCCGAGGTTCAGTCCGACATTGATAAAGCCGGAAAAGGCCAGATAGCACAGAGGGCCTCTCGTATCGCCGATGGCGCGCAGGATGGCGCTGCCGAAATTGTACAGCATCATAATCGGCATTCCGAGGAAATAGATACGCATGTAGGTGGATGCCGGGCCGAGAACTTCGGAAGGCGTGTCCATGAGTGCGAGAAGATTGCGCGCGAAAGTCACGCCGACCGCCATGAGCAAAAAGCCGCTCAGAACGCTCACAAGAATCGAGGTGTGAACCGTCTCCGAGACATCGCGGTCCTGCTTCGCGCCGACATAGCGCGCAACAAGAACATTCGCGCCGACGGACAGCCCGAGGAAGAGGTTCGTGAGGAGGTTGATCAGAGGGCCGGTCGAACCGACGGCGGCGAGCGCTTCATCGCCGACATAACGCCCCACGACGACGAGGTCGGCGGCGTTGAAGAGAAGCTGTAAAATGCTTGAGAAAATCAGCGGAAGCGCGAAGAGAAGCATCTTCTTCGGAAGCGAACCGCTGCACATATCGATGGTATAGGATTTGACGGACTTTTGATTGTTCATGGGGCACCTGACTGTAATTTCAAACGATAAAACAAAGCGCCGGCCCGCGGACCGACGCTGACTTTCGACAACTATACTATGTTTTGCCCCAAATGACAATAGCCTTTTTTAGCCGTTCGCGTGCTTTTTCTCGTAATCCTCCAGCGCGGAACGGATTGCTTCCTCGGCGAGCACGGAGCAGTGCATTTTGTAATCCGGCAGGCCGTCGAGCGCCTCGGCAACCGCCTTGTTCGTCAGCTTCATCGCCTCCGCGACGGGCTTTCCCTTGATGAGTTCCGTTGCCATGGAGCTCGATGCAATCGCGCTTCCGCAGCCGAAAGTTTCGAATTTGACATCCGTGATAATATCGTTATCAATCTTCAGATACATCTTCATGATGTCGCCGCACTTGGCGTTGCCGACTTCGCCGACGCCGTCCGCGTCCTCAATCACACCCACATTGCGGGGATTCCGAAAATGATCCATCACCTTTTCACTGTATAAAGCCATCGTACGATACCGTCCTTTCTCTGTAAGACCGTCCCCGCGGTTGCCGCGGATTTCGGAAAATGGGTTCCCTGCGCCGTGAGGCGCCGGGATTACAGGATAAATTCCTTTTTGCCGGCGACAAGGTCGCGCCAGATCGGGGAGAATCCGCGCAGGTAATCCACCACCTCCGCGACATTGCGGATGATATATTCGACATCCGCCTCGGTGATGTCCTCGCCGATGCTTAGGCGGAGCGACCCGTGCGCGACATCGTGCACACGGCCGATGGCCAGAAGCACATGGCTGGGGTCGAGTGAGCCGGAGGTACAGGCGCTGCCCGAGGAGGCCGCGATTCCGCGGTCGTCGAGAAGGAGCAGGAGGGATTCGCCCTCAATGCCCTCGAAGCAGAAGTTGACATTGCTCGGAAGCCGCTTTGACGCATCTCCGTTGAGAGCCGCGTGCGGAATTTTCGAGAGCCCTGCAATCAGCCGGTCGCGAAGCATTGCGAGTCGCGCGGACACTTCCGGCATGGCGGCGATTGTCTCCGTGAGGGCGGCGGCCATGGCTGCGATGCCCGGGACATTTTCCGTTCCTGCTCGTCTGCCGCGCTCCTGCGCGCCGCCTTCAATCAGATTCGTGAGGCGGATGCCCTTCTTTGCGTACAGGAAGCCGACGCCCTTCGGGCCGTGGAACTTGTGCGCGGAGGCGGAGAGCAGATCGATGTTGTCGAGAAGGACATCGACCGGGATGTGGCCGACAGCCTGCACCGCATCGGTGTGGAACAGCACGCCGCGCGCCCGGCAGATTGCCCCGATTTCGCGGATCGGCTGAATCGTTCCAATCTCGTTGTTCGCATACATGACGCTCACCAGACAGGTGTCCTCGCGGATGGCGTCGGCAACCTCCTGCGGGCGGACGAGACCGTCCTCGTGTACGGGCAGAAGCGTCACCTCGAAGCCCTCCTTTTCCAGCTTTGCGAGCGTGTGAAGCACCGCATGATGCTCAAACGCGGTCGAGATCAGGTGAAGCTTCCCCGCCTTTTTTCCGAGCTCGGCGGCGGAGCGTATCGCCTGGTTGTCGGCCTCGCTTCCCCCGGAGGTGAAAAGAATCTCGCGGGGCTCCGCGCCGATAGCGGCAGCGACTTCCGCGCGCGCCTTCTCCAGGGCTTCCTTCGCCTTCTGGCCGGCGGTATAGAGGCTTGAGGGGTTGCCCCAGGTGTCCGCGAGCAGTGCGCTCATCGTATGAACGGCCGCCTCGCTCATTTTGGTTGTGGCAGCGTTGTCAGCATAAATCATGAGGAAAATGCTCCTTTCCGTAGTCGTCGCGAATTATACACCTATTTACCCACCATGTCAATAGGTAAATAAAACAAAAATTGCTTGATTTGCCTATTTACCTTGCGGTATAATAGGTGAAAAGCGACCGCGTATGGCACCGGAAGACGGATGTGCGCGGAAAAATTGTCGAAAGTCAGGGGGAAAATACCGATGATTTCCACAAGAGGAAGATATGCGATTCGCGTGATGCTGGATCTGGCGGAGCACTCCGACGGCAATTATGTCGCCCTCAGAGACATTGCGGAGCGCCAGGGGATTTCCAAGAAGTATCTTGAGATTATTGTCAAGGATATTGTCGCCGCGGGATTTTTGGTCGGCGCAAGCGGAAAGGGAGGCGGATACCGGCTCGTACGCAGGCCGGAGGAGTATACCGTCGGTGAGATTCTGGAACATGTGGAAGGGCCGCTCGCGCCCGTGGCCTGCCTTCTCGGGAAGGAAGTGGTGTGCCCGCGCAAGGACGGCTGTATCACGCTTCCGCTGTGGACGGAATTCGACCGGATGGTTCACGATTTCTTCTACGGCAAGACGCTTCGCGACCTTCTGCCGCCGGCTACCGATCCGCAGCGTCCTTCCGCTGATTTGCCGAATCAGCCGTGAGAATGTCGGTGAGGAGCATTTTGCGAAGGATGGTCTTGACGGTGGTGTCCAGCGGGCTTCCCTCGCGGTAGTCCGCGGGTTCGATGAAGTTGACGCGGTTGTCCGTAAGAAGCGGGTGCACCTTGCTCTTCGCACCCTCGCGGTACACGGCAATCGAGTAGCCGCCGCCGACCTTCACAAGCTTCATACACGGGACATCCGTGAGGCCGTCGCCTATATAAATCATGTTTCGGAACGGCACGCGCCGCTCGTCCTCGGGCGTGTAGGTGTTCAGGCTGTTGTCGTCGGAGATGTCGAGGACGCCCTTGTTAATCCGGAAGAGAAACTGTGTCTTGGTGGTGTAGTTGACCGCATTTTTCGGCCAGCACGCCACCTCGTTTTCGTCATAGAGAAACTCGCAGGCGAAAATCTCGCGAAATGCGTCGCGAATCTCCGAACCCTCGATAATCTCGCGAAGACCGGAGGAAATGATATAGTGCTCGACCGTCACGCCGAGCTCGTCGCCGAAGCGGCGGATGCGCTCGAACCACTCCGTGACGCCGGGGAAAAATTCGAGGTCGCGCCCGAGCTTTACGAAATCGCTTCTGCGGATGCCCTTGCGCGCGGCGTGCGCCTTCTCGAGCATCAGGTACATGTAGGTGAGAACTCCGTCCATCTTCTGCTCCGTCGAGAGCGCGGCGGCCTCCCGCCAGAATTCCTCGGCGGTCATGCCCACGCCCGGAATGAAGGTATACTCCTGCATATCCTTCGTGCACAGCGTTTTGTCGAAATCGTACATGAGGGCCACGACGGGCCGGGATTTTTCTTTCATGGGGACCTCCCTTCGGATGCAGCGGTGCGTTTGGTCGGCGCCCGTCGGTCGTCGCGGACCGGGCGCAGTTGTCCCTTACAGAATACCACAAAAACCGCGTTTTTGAAAGACGCAGATCCGCGCCGTGACCCCCGTATTTGCGCGGGACCGGGCGGTTTTTCGACGGGAGGTCCGGAACTTTCGGGATTTTGCGAAATTATCCGCTTCAAAGAGCGGGGATTTTGTGGTAAGATACGCTTGTCATGTCGAAGCAGGGAGGAATTCACTTGAAAAAAGGAACCGTAAAATGGATTTTTATCGGGCTCGGAGCCGTGCTTGCGGTGCTCGTTTTGTTTTTGCTCGTTTTGGACGCGTACGGGACGAAGGAACGCAGAGCCCGGTCGGACCGGTTCGGGTATCTGATCACCTACGACGAGACCCGTTACGATTTTGAGACGGTGCGGCTCGACGAGCGGCCGACCTACATGGAGCGCGTCTTCTTTAAGAACAGTCCGTACGGGAATTATGTGAGCGTGTCCGGCGTGGATGCCTCCGCCGATATCGACGAGATTATCACGACATTTCAGGCGGACGGAAGCTATAAGTTCGAGGAGCAGACGGATGCGACCTTCGGCGTCGGCAATTACAGCGCCCGCAAATTCAGCTATACGGACACCTCGGGCGACACCGCGGTCAGGGTCGACTACTATTTTATGCCCGAGCGCGGGCTTCTGGTCACTGCGGCGTACGATGCGAGTCATAAAAAAGAGCTGGCGAAGATACTCGCCAGCCTGGAATTTGAATAAATCCGTTTTATTCCCCCGCGAACAACGGAGTCGAAAAATATCTCTCGGCCGTGTCGGGCAGGATGGTGACAACCGTCTTGCCGCGGCCGAGTTTTTTTGCAAGCGCGATGGCCGCCGCAACATTGGTTCCGCTGGAGATTCCGCAGAGGATGCCCTCCTTTGCGGCAAGGTCTCGGGATGTCTGCAGTGCAACCTCGTCCTCCACGATGAAGATGTCCGAGTAGATTCCGGTGTTGAGGTTGACGGGAATCAGGCCGTCGCCGATACCCATCTGCAGGTGGGTTCCGATGGAGCCGCCGGAGAGGATGGCCGCGTTCGCGGGCTCAACCGCCCAGATGGTGATGTCGGGATTCTGCGTCTTCAAAACCTCGCCGATGCCGGAGATGGTGCCGCCGGTTCCGATGCCGGAGCAGAAGCCGTGGATAGGGCCCGCCACCTGCTCGAGAATCTCGATGCCGGTATGGTACTTGTGCACGAGAGGATTGTTCGGGTTTGAGAACTGCTCGGGAACGAATACCTTCGGATCCTCCTTCGCCATGCGAAGCGCCGTGTTTAAGCACTCCGCGATGCAGGCGCCGATATCGCCCGCGTCGTGAATCAAAATGACCTCGGCGCCGTAGTGGTGCACGAGCTTGCGGCGCTCCTCGCTCACGGAGTCGGGCATGATGATAATCGTGCGGTATCCCCGCACCGCGCCGACGAGGGCGAGGCCGATGCCCTGGTTGCCGCTGGTGGGCTCCACGATGACGGTGTCCTTCGTGATGCGGCCGTCCCGCTCCGCCGCAAGAATCATATTGTAAGCCGTGCGGGTCTTGATCGAACCGCCGACGTTAAGTCCTTCGAACTTCACCAGCACTTCCGCGCTGTCCTCATCGACCATGTGCTGTAAGCGAATGACGGGGGTGTGTCCCATCGCTTCGAGAATGTTGTTGTAAATCATGGTTCCTCCGGTGCCGCCGTTGCGGCATAGTAATGCAATAACAAACGAAAGTGTAGTGGATTTTAGGGGAAAAGTCAAGGAGAATCATCTTGCAGAATTCCTCTGAATTCACTATTATGGTAGTGTAACAAGGCGCGTTGAAAGATGAGAGAAGGAAGTTACAGTTGTTATTAAAGGAGTTTGGCATGAGAAGGTTCAAGATTGTTGTTTTATTAATCGTGACAGTTGCGATTCTGTGCGCTTGTGAGGATAAATCAAACAACACATCTGTGCCCATTAGTGAGGGGACAAGTGCAACACCAACCGAAACAGCGGCTCCGACAATTACACCTCGTCAGACGCCCACGCCGATTGTGTTCGAGAATCCTGCGCTGCAGGAGTTGGCGGCAAAGGATCCGCACAGCTGGTATCGGGAAGGGGTAGAACTTGCCATGGAATCGGAGGACAAGTATACCGCGTGGGTTGGTATGTTTGATAATCGCGAGTTTTACGGCGATTACTGTGATTATACCCGGAAAATGGCGGAGATTCTTGAAATGATTCCCGAAGACTGGCCGAGACTGACAGCCGCAGACGCAAGACGCGTGATTCGGGAGTTGAAGGATGAGGGCTTCTTCGTGTCGAACCAATCGTTTGACATATATCAGGTCCGCAATCGGTTCAATGAGATTGCCTTTGCGCCGGATTTTGACGCGGCGAGGGGAATTGCCGCGATACGATATTTCACAGGCGATGCCCGGACGGAATATGTGGAAATCACGGACGGAAGAATTGTGCTTTGGGACCATGGGGCAAATGCCCCGAAGGAAGTTTTGTACGATTGGATTGCTGAGCATCCGGAAAGTGCGGCAACGGTTGTTCTTGCACCCACAGTCACTCCGACAATCACTCCGAGAAACACGCCTACGCCGATGGTTTATGAAGACCCGACGCAAAAACGGATTTATAAGAGCGGCGATTATGACAGAGAAAAAGCGGAAAAGGCGGGTTTGATACCGGAAGACTGGCCGAGGCTGACAGTAGAGGATGCAAAGAGGATTCTTCGGGAAATGAAGGATGAAGAGTTCTTTACATACAGTCACTGGTATGCTCCGGATTGGATAAAAACGCGGTTTGACGAAATAGCGTTTGCCCCGGATTATTACGGAGACAGCGGGTTAACATATATTCGCTACTATGTTGATGATACAAAAACCGATTTTATTGAAATCACGGGAAACCAGGTTGTTTTGAGGGACAAGTCGTCATGGGAACCGAAGGAGGTCTTGTATGATGCTTATGCGAACCTCGAAGTGAAGTAAAATGATACATAGAAGGGCCGTGTCGGGAGGGTGGGAGAGCCCCCGTCCCGGTACGGCCGTTTTTTTGCCTGAAAGGCTGCCCGGGCGGTGAAATTGTCTTGCACATTCGACGGTTGTATATTATCATGATAGAGACCGTGCACATGCGCTGCGGCGGAGTTCGCCTGCGGTCGGGAAAGCCGTCGTTTTCGGGCGGTTGTCACCATGCCTTGTGCAGTAGAAGAGAGGAAGCCATGTGGGATAAATTGCGACAGTATTTTGCGGGGCGCGGGTTTCGGGAAGTCAATCTTCACCGCGACGGAATGTGCCTCTTTTATGCGGACGGTACGGACGGCGCCGACCCGGTTTGGATGATTGACGGAGCGGCGGCGGAAAGCCTCACCCGTGAGCAGTACCTGCAGTTCCTTGCGACGATTCGGGCGATGTTTTTAAAGCAGGGATTTTCCGCGGTCAATGTTCTGACGCTGTTTGTGACTTCGCAGACGGACCGGTGCCGCGGAATTGCGGAAGGGGAAGCGTTCTGGATTGTGGACGAGGCCTACGGAAGGCTCGTCGTATATGAGAACCAGCCCGAAGATTTTCTGGGGATGCGCTCCGTGATTGAGAACAATCTCCGCTTCGGCGGGCACAGCCGCAATGCGGACGGCGTGCAGATCGATCTCTCGCACGACAATCTTCGAAGCGAAAGCCGCGTCACACCGATTTCGCGGGCATCCGCGCATGCGGTGGCGGAGGGAAGCCGACAGAGCTATACGGCGGAGCTTGCGCGTAGGAAGCGGCTGCAGCGGTCACAGAGGACAGGCCGGTTCCGCGGCATGTGTGTCGTCACCATCGTGCTTGTGCTTGTGAATGTCGTCATTTTCCTTCTCACGGACTTTTTCCGGATGGAAAATCTCCTCGTCAGGGGAGAGCTGAACTGGCACACGGCGTTTGAAGAGAAGGAGTATTACCGCCTGTTTACCTGCATGTTTCTGCACTACGGAATCGACCATATCGGCGGAAACATGATTGCTTTGTACTCGTTCGGCGATATCGTGGAGCGGAACATGTCGAGGGTGCGGTACGCGATTCTTTATCTCGCGGCCGGGCTCGGCTCCTCCGTGGTATCGTGCCTGTTTTATCACTATATTGCGGGCTCGGATCCTTTCTCGGTCGGTGCGTCGGGTGCGATTTACGGTCTGATGGGTGCGTTTCTCATGCTTGTGCTGACGCATCCCGAGGTGCGCAACAGCGGGTACGGACGCCGGGTCGGAATCTTCGTAATTTACCTTGTGTACACGACTGTTCTCACGATGAAGTCCGGCGCGAACATCAATGTCGCGGCGCACACCGGCGGATTTGTATGCGGGTCGATTCTGTTTTTGATTCTCGACAGGGTTGTCCCGAAGAAGAAAAAGAACTGGAGTCGGAAGCTTCGCGGCTGAGCCGGGCGGAAGACTTTGCGGGCGCAGAACGGAATCCCCTGCGGACCGGTCCGCGCCGGAGATAAAACGACGATATTCAGGGAGGAAGATGTTATGTGGACACCGGGAGAAGAAGAGAAGAAGCCGGAGATCGACCCGTTTTTTGACGAGCCGCCGGTAATTGAAATCAAGGTTTCCGAGAAGCAGTTAAAGAGCATCAAGGCACCGACGACTGCGACCGGAAAGGTGGGGTCGTTTCTCGAGGAGACGGCTTACACATGGAAGCAGGCGTATGTCACTTTTGCACTTGTTATTGCAAATGTGCTCATCTTTTTGTATCAGCAGCTGAATATAAAGCGCGGGCTTGTGCCGGTGGATGTCATCGCCGAAGGCGGAGCCAGCTCGTGGCCGGCGGTTTTCGGGAAGGGACAGGTTTACCGCCTGCTCACCTGCATGTTCCTGCACGGCAGCTGGTCCCATCTGATCGGCAACATGCTCATTTTGTTTATCTGCGCGGCGATGCTTGAGATGCGAATCTCGAGGAAGCGTCTTCTTCTGCTGTATTTCATCGGCGGATTGTTTGCTTCGCTCACATCCGTGGTGCTCAATCACTTTGTGCCGATGACGATTTCGTACCGGACATTTTTCGGCGATTACAAGATGGAGCTTTACGATGTGAAGTCCGTCGGCGCTTCGGGTGCCATCGCGGCGCTTTTGAGCGCGGTGATTCTGTTCCTGCTTTTGTTGGACCGCAACGCGGACAATGTCGGCGAGCGCATGAAGCTTCCGATCGGAAGCATCGCTGTAGGCTACCTTCTGATCAACGCGCTGATCGGTATTTTCTCGAAGGAAGTCATGGTCGATACCGCGGCGCATCTCGGCGGTTTCCTCGCCGGGATTGCCATCATTCTGTTCTTCGCCTGGAGAGATTACTCCGGACCGTCGTGGGAGTGACGGAGCGCCGGAGGATTTTTCGGCGGATGCGGGCCGCCGGCTGGTATGCCCGTGATGATATCGGTATCCCGGAGGACAGGCTATGTTTCGGCTTTGGGCAAAGCTTTGGAAGGACAATCGAATGCTTAGGGACCGGACGATTGAGGACGGCCGCGAGGTGAACCGCACGAAGAAGGTTCTCGACGCGGTGGAGACGGTCTGCTCGGAGTGGGATTTGCCGAAACCGATCTGGCTGCAGAGCAATGTGAAGGATTTTCGCCTTCGCTCGCGCACGCGGTTCGGGCAGGATTCGTTCATCGAGCAGGTGGAGTTCGACTGGTTTGAAATACATGTGATTGAGGAGGACCGCTGAGGCCCGTGAGCGGGTCGTTTTTGCGGCTCGCGGGGGCGGCATATCCGCAACCGAAAGTGGACATTTTACGGAAAATATGCTATACTGATAAGACAACGATTCGCCCGTTCGCGGGAAGCCCCTGCGGCCGCGGCGAATCCGGATGAGGCACGGACCCCGTTTACGACCGGCGGGGGACAGAGAGGAGACGGCATGGCTTACATTGCGCTGTATCGCAAGTTCCGACCTTCGACATTTGACGAAGTGAAGGGGCAGGACGCGGTTGTCACGACATTGCGAAACCAACTGCGTACCGGCCGCATCGGCCATGCGTACTGCTTCAACGGGACGCGGGGAACCGGCAAGACTTCGGTGGCGAAGCTGTTTGCGAAGGCTATCAACTGTGAGAATCCCGTCGACGGCAATCCGTGCAATGAGTGCGCGATGTGCAAAGCCATCAACGCCGGAAGCTCGATGAATGTCGTCGAGCTCGATGCGGCGTCGAACAACGGCGTTGCCAACATTCGCGAGATTGTCGACGAAGTCCGGTATTATCCGACGGAAGGCAAATACAAGGTCTATATCATCGACGAGGTTCACATGCTCTCCACGGGCGCATTTAACGCGCTTCTGAAGACACTGGAGGAACCGCCGTCGTATGTCGTATTTATCCTTGCGACGACCGAGGTGCACGCGATTCCGATTACGATTCTGTCGCGTTGCCAGCGGTACGATTTCCGCCGCATCCGGCTGGAAACCATCGCGGACCGGCTTCTGGAGCTGTGCGGGCGGGAGGAAATCCCGACCGAGGAGAAGGCGATGCGCTATATCGCCAAGCTCGCTGACGGTTCCATGCGCGACGCGCTCTCGCTTCTTGAGCGGTGCGTCTCGTACCATGCGGGTCGGGAACTCACCTACGACCGCATACTTGAGGTGCTCGGCACCGTCGATGTCGAGACCTTTGCCCAGACGCTTCGCTATATCCACGACGGGCGCGTGACCGAGGTGCTTTCGCTTCTCGACCGGATGACCGTCGCGGGGCGCGAACTGTCGCGGTTCGTCGTCGATCTGACCTGGTATATCCGCAATCTGATTCTGGCTCAGTCCGGAGAGGACTTAAGCGATGCGCTCGAGATGTCGGGCGAGCAGATGAAACTGCTGTCGCACGAGGCCAGGGTTTATCAGACCGAGGAATTGATGCGCTATGTATCGGTATTGTGCGAGCTGACAAACCGGCTTCGCTTTGAGTCGCAGAAGCGCGTGCTCATCGAGATGTCGATGATTCGCCTCTGCCGTCCGCAGACCGATGTCAACAGCGATGCGGTTCTCGACCGCATCCGGAGACTGGAGCAGGAACTGACGGAGCTTCGCCGCACCGGCGTTTCGATTGCGCCGGAGGAAGAGGTAGTCGCGGAGGCGCCCGAGGAGGCTCTGCCGCAGGCGCTGCCCGAGGATCTGCAGGCCGTGCTTGACAACTGGGAGTCCATCATCCGACCCCTGACGCAGCCGATGTATATGTGCGTGCAAAACTGCCGCAAATCCATCGGTGAGGGCGGAAGGCTTCTGCTTTTGATGCGCTCGGAGGTCGATTACGGCGTGATGACGACGCTCGGCCGGACGGAGCAGCTCGAGGGCGTGATTGAGAAGACGATTCACCGCGCCGTCAAGGTCGAGGTGAAGCTGTTGAAGCAGGGCGATTCGACGAAGCGCTATGTGGATCTCGACGAGATCAATCGCCGGCTTAAGAAGATGAAGATTCAGGAAGAATCCGAATAAAGTATATTTTGCAAAGGAGTTACAAACATGGGCAAGAAGGGATTTTCCGGCGGTATGCCGGGCAATATGAGCCAGCTGATGAAGCAGGCGCAGCGCATGCAGCGTCAGATGGAGGAGAAGCAGAAGGAGCTTGAAACCAAGGAGTGGGAAGCAACCGCAGGCGGCGGCGCCGTGAAGGTTCGCGTCTCCGGTCAGCGTGAGCTCACCGCAATCGAGATTTCGAAGGATGTCGTGGATCCCGATGATGTTGAGATGCTTCAGGATCTGATTCTGGCGGCAGCCAACGAGGCGCTTCGCAACATGGAAGCGGAGTCCAACGCCATGATGGGCGACATCGCGGGCGGCTTGGGCGGACTCGGCGGTTTCGGAGACTTCGGCTTCTGAGACACTCTGTGACGCCGGGGCGTTCGGGGCGGTATACATGCCGCGTCGGAAGATGCCCGCGGCAGCGGATGAACGCATTTTACATCACAGGGGAGAGCAGCCTTGGATTACTACAGCGAGACAATCAGCAGACTGATCGCCGAGCTCGGACATCTGCCCGGGGTCGGCACCAAATCGGCGCAGCGGCTTGCATTTCACATCATCAACATGCCCGAGGAGCAGGTGCGTCAGCTGACGGACACGATTCTTTCGGCGCGCACGAATGTGCGCTACTGCAAGGAGTGTTTTACGCTGACCGACCGCGAACTGTGCCCGATTTGCAGCAGCGACAAGCGCGACCACCACATCATCATGGTGGTGGAAAATTCGCGCGATCTCGCGGCGTACGAGAAGACGGGACAATACAGAGGCGTCTACCATGTGCTTCAGGGCGCAATCTCGCCGATGCTCGGCATCGGGCCGAACGACATCCGATTAAAGGAGCTGTTGATTCGGCTTCAGGGCGATGTGGACGAGGTGATTATTGCGACGAACCCGACCGTTGAGGGAGAGGCGACCGCAATGTATCTGAGCAAGCTTCTCAAGCCGACGGGCATTCGCGTAACGCGCATCGCAAGCGGCGTTCCCGTGGGCGGCGACCTCGAGTATATCGATGAGGTGACGCTGCTGAAGGCGCTTGAGAACCGCAAGGAACTGTAACCCCGGAAAATGCCCGGAGACCGCGGGATATTACGGCTCGGACAAGAAAGTTCGGACAGGGAGGAGAATCTTCGTGAGTGAAGACAGGCAGGTGACAAGAGAATACACCGGCGAGCCGAGAGATCGCAGGATTTTCATCGCTGTCGCGGCAATTGTCGTGATTGCGGCAATCGGACTCATCGCATGGTATATCCACCGCAGGGGGAACACGACCACCTACACCGGGTACGATGTGGTAAAGTCGAAGCAGCTTTCATTTTCCGCGGTATACGGCATGATTCCGATCAAGGACGGCGTGCTCCGGTATGCCCGCGACGGCGTTGAGGCTGTCAACACGGCGGGCGAGACGATGTGGAATGTCGCATACAATATGGCCAACCCCGTGGCGGATGCGCGCGGGCGGTTTGCCGCGGTCGGTGATTCCGGCGGCGTTTCGCTCTACCTTTTGGACGGCACCGGCAAGGTCAACCAGGTGACGACGGATCACAAGATTGTCAAGGTGGCAGTCTCTGCGAACGGGGAAACCGCGGTTCTGATGGACGGCGGCGACGAAAATGACTACATGACGATTTATCATATCGACGGAACGTGCGCGAGCGAGGTCAACACCAAGTCGACGGTCAACGGCTTTCCGCTCGATGTCGCAATCTCGGAGAACGGCGCCAAGGTGGTTGTCTCCTACGCCTATTTCGACGGCGACGAGCTTCGCTCCCGACTCGCCTTCTTCAACTTCGGCGATGTCGGCAAGAGCTATATCGACGGCCTCGTCGGCAAGGCGGAATCCGTGGAGACGGCGCACCCGGACAATCTTTATGCGGATGTCGTGTTTCTCACGAACAACCGCGTCGCGGTGTTCGGCGACCGCAGCGTTCTTCTGTACGAGATGGAGGAGATTCAGAGCATGAAGCCTGTGGAAATCTCCTACAGCGGCAGCGTAAAACGCTTTGCCTACAGCAGCGACTACTTCGGACTCCTCACGGAAAAGCAGGACGGCGGGCGCATCGCCTACTCGGTCTCCCTGTATGACACCAAGGGGAAGGCGGTGGAGCAGCGCGAGCTCGACAGCTACTACAGCGGTTTTCGCATTGAGGGTCGGGATGTGATTCTTTACAACGACATTTCGCTCTACATTTATCGTGTGAAAGGCAACGACAAATACAAGGGCGGTATTTCGAAGACGATTTCCTATGTATACGCGATTGACGGGCGGAACCGTTTTGCGGTAATCAGCGACAACCAGTATAACGAGGTGAAGCTGCTGACCGGCGGGGAAACGAGATAGCGCGGAGCGCGGAAACGGGAGAGGAGGATATTTATGAACTGGTTGGTAATTGTGTGCATCGCCGTGATTGCGGCATGCGTCATCTGGGGATTTTGCACCGGCTTTATCAAGATGATGATTCATTTTTTGGCGGTTGCGCTTGCGCTTGCACTGGCTGCGATGCTGTGTCAGCCGCTCGCGAAGATGGTCTGCAAACAGGAGAGCGTGATGACCTCGGTGAAGGACAATGTCCGGGAGACACTTCAGCTCGATGCCTTTGCGGACAAAGCCAAATTGACCAATGACGATATCGATAAGCTGAGCCTTCCCGAAGTGATTAAGAAGCAATTGAAGGAAAATAACACCGAGAGCGGATACGCGCTCTTTGATGCGACCGACGCAGCGGATTATGTGGCCGGCGTCGTAGCGAACATCATCATTCGCGCGGCCTGCTTCGTCATTTTGTTCTTCTCGCTGCTCGCAATCATTTACCTGATCGGCATCGGTCTGAATCTTGTTTCGAAGCTTCCGGTTCTCAATACGGTGAACCGGGTGTCGGGCGCGCTGGTCGGTCTGTTCGTGGCCGCCGTGCTGCTTCTTATGTTCTTCACCGCAGTGACGGCGCTGCAGAACACGAAGTTCGGCGAGCGGTGCCAGACCGCCATCGAGGAGAACAAGGTTCTCGAGACCGTGTACAACAACAATATCATTTGCGATGTCTATTTTGACCTGGCGGGCAAGATCAAATAAAAGCCCGGAAATCATATCGGTATAACGCAGAGAAATACGGAGGATGCCTGCATTTTGCGGGCGAAAAATGCTATGAATGATGTATTAAAGAAACTCGGTTCGCTCGGGCTTGTGCCCGTTGTGAAGATTGACCGCGCGGAGGATGCGCTTCCTCTTGCGGATGCTTTGATTGCCGGAGGGCTTCCGGCAGCGGAAATCACCTTCCGCACGGCGGCTGCGAAGGACGCCATTGCGGCGATTGCTTCCGCGCGCCCCGAGATGCTTGTCGGAGCCGGCACGGTTCTTACGACCGCGCAGGTGGACGAGGCGATTGCGGCAGGCGCTCGGTTTATCGTAAGCCCCGGCCTGAACCCGAAGGTGGTTTCGTACTGCGTGGAGCGCGGCATTCCGGTTACGCCCGGCGTCAGCAGCCCCTCGGAGATCGAGCAGGCGATTGAACTCGGACTCGATGTCGTCAAATTCTTCCCCGCGGAAGCTTCGGGAGGCCTCGCCAAGATTAAGGCGATGTCCGCTCCCTACGGCAATATGCGCTTTATGCCGACCGGCGGCATCAACGCCGACAACATGATTCCCTACCTTACCAACGATAAGGTGCTCGCCTGCGGCGGCAGCTGGATGGTTTCCTCCGATTTGATTAACGCAGGCGCATGGGACAGGATTGCGGAGCTGACCCGCGAGGCGGTTTCGAAAATGCTCGGCTTTGCCGTCAAGCACATCGGCATCAACAGCGGGAATGAGTCTGAGGCAAAGCGCACGGCAGACCTCTTCTCCGCAGTGTTCGGTTTCCCGCAGATGGAGATTCCGCTCTCTTACTTCTGCGGACAGGGCATCGAAGTAATGAAGTCCGTCGGCCGCGGCAGGATGGGTCACATCGCAATCATGACCTGGTCCGTCGAGCGCGCCATGGCCTACCTTGAGCGCAACGGCATCGAGCTTGACTACGATACGCTCCGCCTCGACGCGAAGGGCAAGCCCGAATTCATTTACCTGAAGCAGGATTTCGGCGGCTTCGATGTGCACCTTGCGGTGCGCAGAGCCTGACAGACAGACGCAGGAATGGCGCGGCATGAGGCGCGCAGACTGCGGAAAATGAAACAGCAATAAGACCGGCCGTTGCCCTTTCGGGCAGCGGCCGGCATTTTATTTTCCTATTCGGTTGAGCCTTATTCGGGCGAGTTCAGGTCGAATGCCACCAGACTGCTCTCACCGCAGGAGAGATAGGAGTAAACATAAGTTTTTTCCAGGGCGGAATTCGTGAGAGTCCTCGTAATCAGGTTGACTTTCGAATTCAGAGGCTGTTTCTCCCAGGTCTCGGTGATGTTTGCGTCCGTCTTCTTCATCGAAATCATGGTCTTTCCGGTGGTGCCGAAGCCGTCTCCCGAGGATTGAATCCGACGGTTGCCGGTAACATTGGTGCCGCTTTCGGTGTAAATCACTCTGCCCTCGGAATCGGTGATGCGCTCGCCGAGGCTGTAGTAGGAGAAGATCTCCTGCGTATAGCACCGGCCGAGAATCGGCTTGGTATCGCTGCCGAGATAGTACGCGGTATTGTAGTAATAGTAATACGCGTGCATGCTGTAGCCCTCGGTTTGGTCGCTGAATCTGCGGGTAATGCCGGCGACGGCGATGTAAGGCTGACTGCCGTCGATCACCTCATTTTCCGTCCAGGGAAGGGAATCCGTGAAAGGAAAATCAGAGCAGGTTACCGCAGAAGTGCGATCCTCCTTATATGACCAAATCAGCTCGTTGGCAATCGTGATTTCAGTGTCATCGGTGTTGCCTGTGACGAACCCGTCGTTATACAAAACGCAGGAAGACGAGTAGTTCACCGTGTAACGGCCGTTTTTCAGAATGCGGGCGGTTACAGTGTAGTTGTAGCATTCAACAGTCTCGTCGACGCCGGTGTAAGTATAGCCCTTGGCGGCATCATTTTTCGGATTGCCTTTGATCGGGCGTCCGTAGACTGCGGATTCGTAAACCTCCACCGTGGTATCGCCGGTCACCGTCGCAGTCGCGAGGAGGCCGCTTTTGTGAACCGGAACATCCTTGTATTCGGTGCGAAGCTCGGCGAGATACTGCTCGTAACGCTTCTTCAGCGCTTCGTTGCTGATGTCCGTATTTTTCTGCGTGAGGGCTTGACGGATAATGCTTTCAATGCCTCCGCCCGGTTCGCCGTGCTCATACAGAGGAATGAGGAAGTTGTCTGTTACAAGGTACGCCGCATCGATATCCGAAATGCCGAAGCTGGTATAATCCAGAATCAGAAGATTTTTGCTCAACTGGTATTTTGTCCAACCTGCGGATGTGAGCCCGTCAATGTCGTCGTTCGTCAGATACTCTCCGCTGTCGAGTTTCTTCAGAAGTTCAAGGCTTGTGTCCTCCCATGCGCCGAAATGCGCCTGTTTTCCGTCCGGTCCGTAGTAAGCAACATCGACGGAATAGCCGTTGTTGGAGTGAACATCGATGTGGTTGTATGTGAGAAGCAAGGAGTTGTCTTTGCCGCTGTAGTAGGAAGTCGTAACGGCGTCCCGATAATCCATGGAATCCATACGGCTGATGCCGGCCATGGCGTAGTAATCATCGGTCTTTTTCAGTGTTATACGGCTGTTTTTGAGCAGTTCGGAATAGCCCTCCCCGCCGTCGTACCAGAAAAGCCGGTTAGTAATCTCGATTGCCGTTTTCGAAGGGTTGGAACCGATGGCTGCGGGAAATGCCGAGTAGGTGGTGTCGATGCATTTGCCGTTGCTCATGGTGCGGAAGAACAGGGAATAGTCATAGCATTCCAGCGCTGTGTCAGCCTTTCCGGTAAACCCTGTTTCGCTGTCGGGATTGCGGTCAACCTCGGCCGGGCGTCCGTAGACTGCCGAGTCGTACACCTCCACGGTTCCCCTGTCGGTCTTAAAGCTTCCGAGATATCCGCCCTTACGGACCGTTACATCCTTATAAGAAGAGCGGAGATCCGCGAGATACTGCGTATTGTGCTCAAGGGCGAGCTTGTAAAGCTCTGTGTTGTCAAGCTGTCTGCAGGCACGACCTTCGATGAGAATGACCTCAGGAATCACATCCTCCTTGTCGGGATCTTCCGAACGCCAGGTGAAGGTGTATTTGCAGAGGTTTTTGAAAACCGGTGCGATATATTCGACCGGAGCATCAGCGCCCGGGTAAGATTCCCGGGCGAACAGCAGGGCGTCACCGGACGCAGCCTGCAGTTCGGAGTATTTCATCGAGGTGGTAAAACCGTTTCCGAGCGAAAGAGAGCCGGCCTTCCAGGGTTCGGCAATCCGAACGGCAATTACATAGCCCTCCGGAGCTTTGTCAGCCGTAACCTCGTCGGCTTTGGAGCTGAGGGCGAAGAAGACAGTCTTGTCAAAGGTAATCATGCCGTGGCCGAAGCCGCTTTCATAGGTGTAGAAGACCATGTCGGGAACGACATAGGGCTTGTCGATTTTTTTGATTAAATCCCCGGCGTTCATGCCGATGTACTGCGAGAGATCTCCGTAGGCAGTTGTGACGACCGGTGTCGGAGTCGCCGTGGGACTCGGAACTTCCGTCGGCGCTGCCGTGGGGTCTGCCGTCGGTCCTGCGGTCGGCGTTGTCTCGCCGGTGGGAGTGGCTGTAGCCTCCCCGGCGGGCTCCTGCGTCGGCTCGACGGAATTGCTCTTCTTCGAGCAGCCGGCCGTAATCAGAGCCAGGGCAAGAATCATAAGGAATAAAAGCAATCGATTTACGGAAAAGAAGCAATCGTCTTTTTTCATAGTAACCTCCCCGAAAAATGAATTGATAGTTTTGCGTCACCGAATGTAACTGTTGTTATATTAGCATAGAAATGTTACAAAACAAGTGCTGAACTGCTTACATATTTGTTACAAACACTTACAAAAGTGTTACCGGCGCGGGTTCGGTATACGATGCTTCCTTATTATTCTAACAAAACCCGTCGTATGTTTCAGCGACAAACAATCCGGCGCTTTGTGCGGAACGAGGGGGGCGGCGCCTGAACTTGTGGCAAGACAGCACGAAAAATACTATATCTTGTATACTCGTCGAATTGCACAAAAAACGCATCGAAAATCACGGAAAACACGGCAGAAAAAAGTAGAAAAAAGAGGTTGACACGGGCGGTGCCCTGTGATACAATCAACTTCGCACTCACGCAGAAAGCGTGATTGCAGACTTGCTTAAAACCCTATACAAATAAGGGCTTTACGCGAGAATGAACCTTGAAAACCGAACAGTGAAACAACCTTGAAATTCTAAGAAGTTTCTGGCAACAGAAGCGAACTTTAAACAATGTAAATTTCAGGATACAAAGGC
>CADBXF010000021.1 GCA_902798585.1 uncultured Lachnospiraceae bacterium | reverse complement strand
TGATATGTACCCAGAATCCTGGACACATTATCTATGATCAACCGAAACACATGGATGCTTCCCTGTATCTTGCAGGGGGCATCCATTTTGTTTTCGCTTGGATCCGTTCGTTATTGTAGTAATCTATGTATTCTTTCAGGGAGTTCGCAAAGGCTTCGAAAGTCGGATACTCCTTCTCGTAGCCGTAATACAGTTCGTTCTTTAACCGTCCGAAGAATGTCTCCATGATGCAGTTATCATAACAGTTCCCTTTTCGAGACATCGACTGAATGATTCCGTGTTCTTTCAACACGCACTGGTACGATGTGTGCTGGTATTGCCACCCCTGATCCGAATGAAAAATGAGGCCTTTAACTCTTGGAAACCTCGCAAAGGCGCGGTTCAGCATGCGATGAACTTGCTCCAGATTTGGGCTCTGTGAGAGGTCATAGGATATGATCTCGTTTGTGTTCATGTCCAGAATGGGTGAGATATAGCATTTTCCCCAAGAGAAGCTGAACTGTGATACATCCGTTGTCCATTTCTGCAGAGGCGCGTTTGCAGTGAAGTTTCTGTCAATGATGTTGTCTGCAACTTTTCCGACCGTTCCCGTGTAGGAGTGGTACTTCTCTTTCGGCCGCTTCCCTAACAGATTCATCTGGTGCATCAATCGCTGGACTCGCTTATGATTCACAACGATCCCCCGACGAACCAGCTCCTGATAAACGCGACGGACACCATACCGGCATTTATGGTGCTCAAAGATTGCACGGATATCGTTCATCAGGTGCTCATTTCTTAGAGCAACCTTGTCCGTTTTTCCAATCTCGAAATAATACGTGGATCTGGCCATTCCAATCGCTTTCAACAAGTCTCTTAAGGAGTGTCCTTCTTTGCGGAGTTCTTGGATGATCGCTGCTTTTTCGCCTTGAGTCGCGCAGCTTCCTTTTCTTCTCTCAAGGCGATCTCTTTTTTTATCACTTCAATCTCGGCCCGCATGTATTCATTTTCAGCTCTTAATCGAACTAGTTCTTCATACTCGGATTCGTTAGGTTTTGGTGGTTTTCTCGTTCCTACTTTTTTCATGTTGGAGTTCCTCGGTTTACGGCCTTTCTGTTTTGCTACAAGACCATTATAACCGAAAACCTTATAATTGCGAACCCACTGATAGAGCATTCCTAAACTAATTCCTGCCTCGAGTGCTACCGATTGAAGACTTCGTCCTGCTAAAACCTGTGAAACTATCTCGAGTTTTGTTTCAGGAGTCCATTCTTTTTTAGTTCCTGTATGTTTGAGAACTTCGGGGCCATTACTGTCCTCAAGACGAACCCACCGTCGCACCATTCTGTGAAAATTCTCGGGATCCTTAATCCCTTCCGGCGTCTCAGGCCACTGACCTTGACGATACAACTCAACACATTTTCTTTTAAACTCGTAGCTATAACGCATGAAAATACCCTCCTTACTGGTTGTCCAGTAAAGAGGGTACATATCAGACTTCTCTTTACAATACATACTTGTGTTGTTTGCCGACATGCTCAGCGCTAATCATTGTTTTCCAGAGTCGGGCTGAACCTATCTTCGGCTTTGTCAATGTTAGAACCCGTTTGTCTGCAGAAATACCAACAATCTCCAACTTCAATCACCAGAAAGGTATAAAAGTAGGGTCTGTCGGGCCTGTCATCCCTTGTGACTTTAGTCTCTACGAGTGCAACTTGTCCGATGCGGGAGGCGTTCAATGCGAGATTCGACACATAATCACGGGCTCCTTTGTTCACCGGGTGGTCTTCTTCATAGAATCTGACTTCGTTGATTTTCCAATCGTAGCTGTAATCATCCTCCGGTTCTTTCCCGCCGAGTGCGCGCAAAGCCTCGGGATTGTTTTTTATCGTAAGCAGTTTTCCCCAGTCGGAAACGGATTCCGTAAGCAATTGAATCTCGATATATTTCTCCACGACATCTTCGGGCGAATATGCGGATTGTTTAAACGCCTTCGTGTCGATATAGCGCCCGTCCTTCGCCGGGCTTTTGCTTCTGTCGGAATCATCTCCGAACCGGTGCAGAAGCAGGGTCAGGACAATGACAACCAGAAGGATATTGAGCGCACCCAGGATAAAAAGGAGTACGCGTCGGTCGAGCTTGTGTTTCATTCTTTAGTTACCTCCGCCCTTGGTTTCGGTCGAGGTAATCTTCAGGTCGGTCAGTGCGTCTTTAATCTCTTTGACGAGGTCGTAGTCGCCGAAGGAATAGTCGACGATGACTTCGGTCTTGGCGAGATCTTTCTTCGCAAAATAGCTCTCAAGCCACTGCTTCCAGTTCTGGTCCTCAGCGAGCTTCTGCTCCTGATCGTTGACCGTGACGGTCTCGGCGGAAACGCGGATGGTTACCTTCTCCTTGGCCGGCTCACCCTCGTTGTTGTAGTACTTTGCGCCGCCGTAGGCGCCGAGGCCGAGAAGCGCTGCCAGAACAAGGGCTACCAGGGGCTTCTTGCCTTTCGATTTCTTCTCCTCTTTGACTTGTTCGTTCGTGTTGCTCATGGTGATCAGTTCTCCTTTCTGATTTCGTATTTTCCTTTCGGCAACAGATCGTTGAGGATTGCCTCGACGCGCGTGTAGATTGCGTAGTCCGAGTAGGCGTCAATCAACACCACCTTGAGGCTGTCCTTATATTTCTTTAAAACATGGTCGCTGACTTTGTCGATGGGGATTTCCTCCTCGTCGATGTACACCGTACAGCCGGTGATTGCGATGTCAAGCTCCCCTTCGTTTTTGTATTGCTGCTGTTTGTCCGTGGTTCCTTCGCCGATGCCGACGGCTGAGCCCTTGCCCTTGCCGAAGCCGCTTCCCTTGCCGATTCCGAAGCCGAATCCGATGCCCGAAAGAAGGCTCAGGAGCATGAGCAAAAGCCCGATTGCAAGCGCCGCGAGCGTAAGCTTTGCGTATCTTTTGCTGCGCGTTTTCTTCTTCGGGAGAAACCGCGGCAGAACCCAGAACAGGGCGATGAAGGCGACAAGAAAAATGAGCCCGATGTTGAACCACCCGACCAGTCGCTTCTTCCATGCTTCGAGGATGGTTGCGCGCATTGTGAGTTTTCCCGCAAGCAGCGTCAGCTTAGTATACATCGTCATATTCCTTCTCCAGATCGCGGATGACCGCCGAGATTTCCTCGTAGTCGCGTGTCAATATTCCGCCCTCTTCCCGGCTTATGGAAAATATAACCACGGTCCGCTCCTGCTTGGCGGATTCGTACCGCTCCCCAAGCTCCTCGCGGTCCTGTTTCTTCACGGACTTCACATAATCACCGAGAACTTCGCGCAGCTTCTCGTAGGCATTTTGCGCGGTGCTCTCCTTGAAGTCGCGCGTCATCAGCATTTTGCCGTCGCTGCCGATGACACGCAGGTGGCGCGCCCATTCGGACGCTTCCTTCGCATCCCCCGTATCGTAGGTGCAGATAAGGGTAACTATCTGCACGCGGCTTCCGACCACGGCGCCCTGCAGGTTCTGAAGCTGCTTCTCGTACGCCGCAAGGTCGGCGGCAAGACCGCCCGCCTCCGAGCGCATCTGCCGGGCCTCCTCAAGTTTCTCTTCCGCCTCCGCCATCTTGTCTTCCGCGTTATCTCTCACTTCCGCGCACTTAAGCGCATATCCGACCATGACCACAAACAGGAAAATGAAGATGATATCCATGAACGAGGTCATTTCGAACTGCGGATTCGGCGACGACGCGGTCGCAGGATTTCTTCGTCTCATCATATCCCCTCGCAATCCGCAATGCTACTCATTCCCGTTGCTTCCGGCCTTCTTGTACAGTTCCTTGCTCATCTTCTCATCCAGTCTTGTGAACGCGGAGTCGATATCGTTAATCACACGGCCCGGGCCGATGGAATCCACAAACTTGAGAACAATCGTGCAGATCAGTCCGACAAATGTCGTCCACATCGCCAGTCCGAGGCTCGACATCAGGCTCTCCATCTCGATGTCGCCGCTGCTGCTTAAGATTAAGCCGAGCACCGTGCCGAGAAGTCCCAGCGAGGAAAATAACGGCACCATCTGCGACCAGAACACATAGACCGAGTATTTGCTGTCGTACTCATTTCTCGCGTGCTCGAGCTTGATGTTGTCGAAGGTTGTAAGAACCGTCATGCGCTCCTCAAACGAACCCTCCGAACCGAGCTTCTGCGAGGCTGCAGACACCTCTCTGCGCGCGGCCCGCACCTCGTTGAGGATGTCGGTAAAAAACCGCCTGTAATACCACAGGGCAAAGAAGCAAAATACGCCGAAGCACAGTATCAATGCACAAAACACAAATGTAATTCCCTCTGCCATCTCACAATCCTCCTCGGTTGATACTTCATTGTACCACAAATGAGCGGATTTCCAAAGAAAAAATGAAGGCATTTTCCGCTTCTGCTCACATCACAGAAGGTCGCCCCGCAAAATCACTCCGAAGCCAGCGACACAAGGCACTCATGGAGCTTCGGAAGCTCGCGTTCCGGTCGGACAATCCGCCCCGACCGGTCGAGGAAGCAGTGCTCCGAGGTCGCCTCAAACACGGTCTTTCCGGCCGCGTCGGTCATCTCGTAGCGAAACTTAAGCCGCACGCCGCGATACTCCGCCACCGACACCGCGATTGTTATCTCGTCGGGAAATGTCGTGCTCGCCTTGTAGCGGCAGTCGATTGCCGTCACCGGCGAGATGACGCCGTCCGCCTCGAGCTTCTCATAGCTCCACCCGATTTGCTTAAGGAAGTCGACGCGCGCCTCCTCCATCCAGCGGATATAGTTCGAGTGGTGCGTAATGCCCATCTTGTCGGTCTCATAGTACTGCACCGTGTGTTTGTAAGTCATCTTCGTTATTCTCCCTTCGCTGCGCCCTCCGCGGATCTCATTTTCCGTCGTGCTCCCTGTTTCTGCCGTGGGCGCCTCCCCTGTAATTTTACTCAGAGACGCCGGAAAAGACAAGGTTTTGCCGCAAAAAACGAGAGAGATGCCTTCGCACCTCTCCCATCGCTTTCAACACTTTCTCAATCTCAAACCGCGCCCGTCATATAGCGGTAATCCTGCAGCAGATTCGGATCCTGCCCGCCGGACAGTTCAACCGCCCGCTTCATGACGCGAAGCCCCTCCTCCGTCTTTCCGAGGCGGTACAGCGCCAGCGCGCGACCGCCCATGGCGTAGGTATCGCCGCCGTCCAGCTCCAGAGCCTTATCGTTCGCCGCAAGGCAGGACTCATAGTTTCCGCACATGAATTCCGTGTAGCCCATCGCCCTGTAGGTTTCCTTGTTGTCAGGCTCAAGCTCCCGCGCGCGCATCAGCGCGAACGAGGCCTCCTGGTATTGTCCGAGCGGTATCAGAGACTCCGCGAACCTTCGCAGCGCTTCCGCATTGTCGCACGAGGAATACTTCGTCGCCTTCTCCTTGAGGGAGAGGTTGTACGCGCAGTACTCATTTTCCGCATAGATGCTGCCCTTCATCGTCAGACGCGTGTTCGGACAGCCTCCGAGACACCGTGACGCGTAGGTACAGGTTCTGCAGGAGCCCGAAAGCTTCTCCTTCGCCATCTGCCGGCGCCACGCAAATGCATTTTCATCTTCCCAAATATCACGCAGCCGCCTCTCGCGAATATTGCCCTCGACAAATTCTCTGTTGCGGATTGAGGTGCAGCCGAGAATATCTCCGTTATGCAGTATTCCGAAGCCGCGCACTCCCGCGTTACAGCCGTTCCACAGCGAATATGTTCCGGTCCGGTAGGCGATGCGTCTCGTCTCAAGATCCTTCACGGTGTAGTAACCGATGCAGTCTGCGGGGTAGATTCGTATTCTTCCCTCGACCGCCGTCTCGTAGCAAAAATCGATGACATCCCGGACCTGCTTCGGCTCCAGCACCCAGTCGGGGCGCTCCTTGAGGTTGCCCATCGGCAGACCGAGCTGCACCTGCCACGAGTTGACGCCCATGGCAATCAGCTCCTCCTTGAGTTCCCGAAGGATTCCGATATTTTGCTTCGTGATTGTCGTGACCGCTCCGGTGTCAATCCCCTGTTCCTTCATCGCGGCAAATGCCCTGCGGGCGTGCTCAAAAGCACCTTCCTTGCGGATTTTGTCGTGAATCTCCGGGGTACCGTCGATACTGATTGCCGCCGTCGCAATCCCGTTTTCCTTAATCTTGCGCGCCATCTCTTCGGTGAGAAGCCATCCGTTCGTGATTATGTTCACCGAGACGCCGTTCGCCGTGAGGCGCTTTATCAAATCCGGGGTGTCCTTCCTCGTGAGAGGCTCTCCTCCGGACAGTGTAATCCATTTCAACCCGAGTTCCGCAATCTGGTCGCACAAATCAAGCGCTTCCTCCGTGCTCAGTTCTCCGGGGAGCGGACCCGCGCAGGACGATCCGCAATGACCGCAACGCATGTTGCATCCCATTGTAACTTCCCAGACTGCGGTTACGGGTTGATAACCGTTGTTCACCATCTTTCCCTCCAGGGCTGCCCGCGGGATTTACCCCGCGGGCTCCGCCGATTATTTCTTTTTCTTCGCAGTCTTTGCTTCCTTCGTCGCCTTCACGGGCTTCGAAGCCTCAGGCGCTTCCGTTGCCGGCTCGCCTTCCGGAGCCGTCTTCTTGAGCGGGAAGCCGTACATCAGGGAAACCAACGGTGCACCCGACCCCTTCTTGCCGGGTTCCTCTTCTTCGTCCGCGCAGGGAATTCCGTATTTCACGGCCACGCCCTGGCAGGGGTAACCGTACTTCAAAACAGCATCATCCGCACCGCAAGCATAACCGTATTTAAGGCCCGCATCATTTACTCCGCAGGGATAACCGTACTTGTAAGCAACATCCTGTACGCCGCAGGCATAACCGTACTTGAGTCCCGCCTCGTTTGCGCCGCAGGCGTAGCCGTACTTAAGGGACACATCGTTCACGCCGCAGGGATAGCCGTACTTGTAGGCAACATCCTGCACGCCGCAGGGGTAACCGTACTTGAGAACTGCCTCATCCGGCGCACCGGCGCCGCGCAGGCTGCGCACGGCCGGATCGTTGTTCTCGCAGTAACCGACAAACTCGTCCGAATCGCTCGGAACTACGGTCACAAGCACCGTGTGCTTCTGCTCCGAAGCGGTCATGTTCGCGAGTCTGATCAGCGTGAACTCAATCTCCTCCTTCTGCTGCGTCGAGCTGACAGCGCCGAACCAGAATCGCTCTGTCGTCATCGAAAGTCTGCCCGAGGGCGGCACGACCTCCTTGCTGATAAGGGCAATCCCCTCCGGAAGTCCGGTCAGACACCATCCGTAATTCGTGGATGCAACTCTTGATTGCAACTCTACCGAAAATGCTTTTCCCTGGAATACTACCAATTCGTTTGCCATAAAAAACCTCTCCTTCTCCAAAGCTTTGAAATGAATATCTATATTTACACCTTCCCTGTTTGCTCCGGCATGCAATCCGTTGAAAAATGCCGAAAACACGGGGCTCGCCGCGCATCGGCAGCGCCGCGTCCCATTATAACGCGCTTCTGTCTTCCTCCTTTCGGTTTCGTATTCCGGATTACTTTTCTGCTTTATATAAATCTTTACAGCCATCCCGCAGACAAGCCTGTCTGCTGCAAAATCAGTACAAATCAAGCTGTTTTCAGGATTAAAAGGGCATTTTTCGCCTGTTTTCTGCCGTTTTCGGAAGGCTTTCATTTAATATAACACATATATTTCAGTTATACAATACTAAATTATATTTACTTTGCGGAAATGTGGTTAGGCAGACTGTCCAATGCCCGACAAAGAGGGCCGTCGGTCGAAAAATCCGACCGACGGCCCGCAAAAGTGTCTGAATTTTTGATATTTTTACGGTTTTTCAATTTGCAAGCGCATTCATCCACTCCGTGACCAGCGCCTCGACATTTGCCTCCGATGTCGCCGGGAACCATGCGCAGAACCGGTATGCCACCTTGTTTTCATAGTAGTAAACCGTAATTTCCTTAAAACCTCCGATCATGTCGTTCTTCAGAATTTCGAACTCTTTCGTCCCGACCGTTCTGGTTTCCGTCGTATAAGTTCTGTCCTGACTGTCCTTCACCGTAAACGACTCATAGGAATAGCTGTCGCCGAACTGTAAAAACGCGCTGGAGCACGCCCGGAACACCTCGTCAACCGTATATCCGACGCAGATTCCCGTCGCGAGCATTTCGAACTCCGAATCTGCAGTCGCGCTTTTGTACCCGCCGTCCGGCATGGCCTCCGTATACACTCCGATCTGCACCGGATTCAGCGACAGCCGCGGCAATCGGATTCCGCCCGTATACCCGATATACGCCTCCGCGGCGTCGACGGTCTCGAATTCCTTATAGACATTTCCCGGGAATCCGACATTGAAAGCAACAATCTTGTCGCAGTCTCCGTCGACATAGAAAATGTTTCCGTTTTCATCCGAAGTCGTCATGCCGCTCATGCCGTCCGTCGACACGGGCTCGCCGGCGAGATACGCCTGCAGACGCTGTTTCATAAACGGAATCGTATTCATGACATCCCCCGAAATCTCGGAGAGAGCGGCGCATTCCGCGTTCGCCGGAACATACCCGACAACCTTCTCCCCATCTTCATTTTCCGTGACTCTGAGCCCGTGAATCAATGTCGCCGCACCTGCAACCGCAAGCCCCAGAACCAGCACCAACGCTGCCGACAGCGGCAGCCAAAACCTGCGAAAACTTCTCTTCTTTTTCTCCGTACCGTCTTTCATAAGAACCAATCCCCCCGTATTTGCATCACTGTCCGCCGCACTTCTCCTGCGATTTACCGAAAGCAAAATCTCCTCGTCCAGGCTGCCGATTGCATCTGCCAACAGTTCCTCTCTGCTCATACGAAAAAGCCCTCCTTTTCCAGATATTTTCTGAGATCGCACCGAATGCGGAACAGCTTGCTCTTGGCCTTCGATTCGCTCATTCCGCTGTACGACGCCGTCTCTTTCAGAGAATCGAAATAAAAATATCTTCCGACGAAAAGCGTCCGCGATTCCTCCGGCAGCGTCTTCACAAACTTCGCAATCGCCTCGCGCAAAAGCGCCGCCTCCGCCTCCTGCTCCGGCATCGTTCCCCCCGCGACGACTTCACTGAGTTCCTCAAGGGATGCGGCATACTCTGTCCCCTGCCGCTTGATTCTCTGTCGCGTCCGAAGCCGGTCAATCGCCTTCTGCCGGACAATCTTTCCGAGGTAGGCGGAAAGCACTTCCGGATTTTTCTCTGGGACGGTATTCCACGCGGCGTGATATGTGTCGTTCACACACTCCTCGGCATCCTGCTCGTCGCCGAGAATCTGCACGGCAATCTTCATCAGGTAACTCCGGTATCGCCGCATCGTCACCTGAATCGCGCGCTCATCCCGGTCATGATACATTTTCAATAGTTCCGCGTCGCTCATGCTCCCACCTCCGCAAGTTTTTATTTCGCTCCCTGCTACCCTATATCACGACAAAAAACCGCCGCGGTTTCAAAAAAGACGAAAAATTTCTCCCCTTTAAAATAATAGCGTTTGCGCGCACCGTTTGCAACGCCGGTTTTGCAAGATTTTCTTCCATCGTCCGCCCCCGCAAAATTCATCCCGATTTTCTTTCACTTTCCTCTTGAAAATCGAACATATGTTTGGTATAGTCTATGTACACCCTCCGTTTTCCCTCTCCTTCGCCCCGGAAGACGCCGCGGTGTTTCCGCTTCGCGAGGGTGCGTCCCCGCCCCCGTGCAGAGATTTTTCGAACCGATGAAGGGAGATGATTTCATGGATTATACAATCATCGCCGTGGATTTTGACGGAACCCTTTGCTACAGCAACTGGCCGGAACTCGGCGAACCGAACAAACCCCTGATTGAATATCTGCGCGCGCAGCAGCGCTCCGGCAGCAAGCTCATCCTCTGGACCTGCCGGGCCGGCGAAGCTCTGGAGAGAGCCGTCTCCTGGTGCCGCGAGCAGAATCTGACATTTGACGCCGTCAACGACAATCTCCCGGAGGTTGTCGAGCTGTACGGCAACAACGCGCGCAAGATAACCTGCGACTGGTACATCGACGACAAGGCGGTCCTGCCCGACACCGTGCGGGCGTGCTGACACCGTGCGTAAAGCCCGGAGGGCGTGTTTGCGACTTATGAACGAGAGAGCGAAAACTTATATAGCCATCGATATGAAGAGCTTCTACGCCTCTGTGGAGTGCGTCGCCAGAGGGCTGGACCCTCTGCGCGCCAATCTTCTGGTGGCGGATTCCAGCCGCTCGGACCAGACCATCTGCCTCGCGGTATCGCCCGCCCTGAAGGCAATCGGCGTGCCGAGCCGCCCGCGGCTCTTCGAGGCAAAGCAGGCGATTGCGCGGTATGAACAGACGCACCATACGCGCGTCGATTATATCGCCGCGGTGCCGCGCATGGCCGTGTACGAGAAGATTTCCGCACAAATCTACGGTATTTACCTGAAGTATGTCTCCGCGGAGGATGTCCATGTCTACAGCATCGATGAGTGCTTCATCGACTGTACCCCGTATCTTCACCTCTACGAGACCGCCGCGGCGCAGACCGGCCAGGATTCCGCGCATCTCATGGCGCTCACCATGATTCGCGATGTCCTCCGAAACACCGGCATCACCGCGACCGTCGGAATCGGGACCAACCTCTACCTCGCCAAGGTCGCGATGGATATCGTGGCCAAGAAGGCGCCCGCCGACGCAGACGGCGTCCGCATCGCCGCGCTCACGGAGGAGTCCTATCGATACCTTCTGTGGGAGCACCGGCCCCTCACCGATTTCTGGCAGATCGGCCGCGGCAAGGCCGCAAGGCTTGAGCGGAACCACATGTATACCATGGGCGATATCGCGGAGCGCTCGCAGTGGGACGAGGAATGGTTTTACAAGACCTTCGGCATCGATGCGGAGATTCTGATTGACCACGCCTGGGGTGTGGAGCCGGTCACCATGTCCCATATCAAGCATTACAAGAGCGACAGCCACTCTCTCTCCAACGGTCAGGTGCTTCCCCGTCCTTACAAATACGACGAGGCCTGCGTCGTCCTCCGCGAGATGATCGATGTCCTCTGCTGCGACATGTACAAAAAAGGCCTTGTATCCTCGCGCTTCACCTGGTGGGTCAGCTACGATTACAAGAGCCTCGAATATTTTCCGAATTACGACGGGCGGCTTTCCATTGACTGGTACGGAAGGCTCCACCCGGCGCATTCCAACGGCACCGTTCGCCTGCCCATGGCCGTCAACACCGCAACGATGGTGACAGAACAGATCATGCAGGATGTAGAGAAGAAAAGCGACCACCGGATTCTCTTCCGGCGGCTCGGCGTCTGCGCCTGCGATGTCGCAAGCGACGACGGCATATACCAGATGGACATGTTTACCGACTACGAGGCGCAGGACCGGGAGCGACAGCTCCACGCGGCCCTCTCCGAGGTACGCGCGCGATACGGCGCCAACGCCCTTCTCCGCGGCCTCAACCTCCGCGAAGGCGCCACAACCAAGATGCGCAATGAACAAATCGGCGGGCACCGGGCGTAAGTATGCGATGTCTGCCCGGAGAACCGCGAATTCGTTGCAGACATCGTCCCTGACCGATTGATTTGAACGAACTTCCGTGACGGCGAAAGCTTCACGCGGAATAACGAAAGACGATTATGGTTAACAACAATACCCCCGTACTTCCCCCGAACTTCCGCTATCGGCATGTTCTTGAGAAGGGGAAGCCCGTACATGACAGAAGCGACCGTTTTTTCGCCAAGCACCCTCCCATGGAGCTTGCGAAGCGCGCCAAAATATTCAGTCCCTTCGACGCCCTGAAGGGTTTCGGCGACGAGCTCTCGCGCACTCAGGAAGAGGTTGCCGGCAGCTTCACCGACGACAATTTTGTCGGCGACAGTTTTGACGGCATCAGCTTTGCCGATGACGGTTTCCTCGGTGACACCTTCGCAGCGGAGGCAGCGGAGGAGGTTTGAGGCACCGCTGTGCGGTTTACCGGCTGCGGCGCGGACGCGGGGCAAGAGTCTCCGCAGGAGTGATGATATGTGTACCCGATATGCCCTCGAGAAGGATCTTCCCGAATTGAAAGAAATCGCCGACGCCGCGCTGCGGTCCGCCCTTGCGCAGAGATTTATCGACACCCACGCAAGGCCGATTATAACGCACGGCGAGGTTCGCCCCACGGACATCGTCCCGGTCATCGCGCCGAATGCGCGGGGACGCCGGACCGTATTTCCCATGCAGTGGGGCTTTCTTGCCAAAGACAATAAGCGGACGCTTTTTAACGCCCGCGTTGAAACCGCCGGCGAGAAGCCGACCTTTCGCGAGGCCTGGCAATCGCACCGCTGCATCATTCCTGCCTCCTACTACCTCGAATGGCAGCATTTCAAGAGCCCCGACGGCCGCGAGAAGACCGGCGACCGCTTCGTCATTCAGCCGGTCGGCTGCACCCTGACCTGGCTCTGCGGCCTGTATCGCATGGAGGGCAGCTATCCGGCATTTGTCGTGCTTACCAAGAAGCCGACCGTTGAGCTTTCCAAAATTCACGACCGAATGCCGCTCATGCTCCCCGCCGACAAAATCGAGGACTGGATTAACCCTTCCTCAATCCCCGAGGAAGTCCTTGCACACGCCATATCCGGCGTAATTATCGAAAAGGATGACAACAATTAAACGGCGAGCCGAATCGATGGCTCGCCGTTTTTCATACGCTCGTGGTCAGTACTAAGTCCCGATTACAATACAATCTCTGCCTTGGAAGGTCTCGCAGTTTCATACCGGACCGTAACATTCTCCCCGACGGCCGGAACCGGATTGCCCGCGCGAATCCACTTCTTCTTAGAGTATATCACACCGTCGACAATATACTTCACGGTGATGATGTACGGATGCTTTCCCATCGAGAAAATCCCGAATTTAATCGGCTTACGCACGCGCAGCCACCACTGCTTACTCGCCTTGACAACAACTCCTGCTACTTCATTTGCCATAAAATCCCCCGCTTTCTGCGGCGACCGTGAGCGCCGCGCTCATTCCTTTCGCGGCAACAAAATATGCCGCGTACCGTAAATGTTATTTACTGAATTATAACACACGGTGCGCGGCATTGTCAACGCATATCCGCAGCAACAGCGCCGCTTGGTCAAAAAGAATAATTGCAATCACCGCAAAATCTTCTCCACCTGCCCCTTCGATGCACCGGGAAGAATTTTGCGAAGCTGCCCGACCACGCGGGCGTAGGATTCCTCCGGCGTGTGCCTGTACACTGCTCCGGTGAACTTTTTGCCGAAGAACAGCTCCGGCGTCGTGTACTCGGCGACGCCCCAGCCGTAGGGCTCACCATAGCGGTCCGTCTCGTAGCGGAAGTCCGAAGTAATCACATAGCACTGCTTCTGCAGGCGCGCCAAAATTGTGTCAAAGCCCTTGCGGCCGTTCTTTCCATAGCCGCCGAGTTTCTTGGCAACCTTGGAAACAATCGGAGCATTTGACGAAAGAAACTCAAACAAATCCCGATCCTGATACGACGCCAGCCCGTCGTCAAAACGGGCGTCGAAATCGTAGCCGTCCCGCCGGAAATTCGCAAAATCGACGAACCATTTTGCGCTTATATACATCGCCTTGCCGCGCAGAAATTTGCCGTAGGCGCAGCCTGCCTCGCGAATGACCGGCCCCTTCCACTCCCAGGCGGGCCAGAAGCCGTTGTCGCCGTCGTTGTACCAGCACCCCGGCGCAATATGCTCCTCCAGTGAAAAGCCCGGAATCTCATTCGCAAAAAACGGAACAAAGCCCACCTCATCGATGAACCGGACAAGCTCCTGCGAAGAATCGATTGTAAAATTGTCCTCAAAAGTCATGTTCCCGCCGCCTTTCCTGTTTTGCCGCACTTCCGGCGATATGCTCACAACGCCGTGCCGTCGTCATCCTTCTCATCTTCCGCCGGAGCATCCCCTCGCCCGTCAAACAGCCCCACATAGAGGAAGTCCCAAAAGGTATAGTCAAGCACACACAGCAAAGCAAGCCATTTGCAGGGCGAAATAAGCCCCGCAATCAGGAGATGAATTCCGCCGAGAAGCGGTATTCCCGAATAGTGGTGATCCACCCCTTTGGCCTGAATCTTCTTCGTCGCGATAGCCGCCGAAACATTGAGAACCAGATAAAGAATCCCAATGGCACCGACAGCGGCAGGCATCGCCCACGGATGCATCTTATACCACATAATGTGCCCCTTTCAATCCTCAAAAAACGCATCAATTGCTTCCATCTCGTCCACCCAGCCAAGGTCACCCTTGCTGCCGCGCATGGTGCACCCGCAGTTCGGGCAGGTCTTCTTCGGCTTCGCGACCGTCTCCCCGCAATTCGAGCACTCGTACTCATCGCTGCGGAAGACATGAGTGTGGCAAATCCAATGTGCTGTTTTCTTCATGGGAACACCTCCATTCTGGCTGACTAGTTATACATATATCTCTTTGTATGTGTCAATACAACCCCCTCACGCTCTCCAACTGCCCCTTCATCTCCTCAACCACACTCTCCGGGCCGACTCCCTTGGGCATAGCGGCACCTCCATTGTATCGAGATACTTGATTATAACACATTTGAAGACGGTTGAGGGAATTTTATGTCACTTTTTGAAACTTTTTTCATTTTGCAGGGGCGCCGCCCGAATGAGGGGAATTTTTCCGATGCGTTTTTGCAAACAATTCCGTCAAATGGGAATGGCCTACCTCCCGGAACTCCCCTGTCAGGCGAGCCGACTCGCAGGATGCGTTATTGAATATCGGGGGCATTTTCCGTATAATAAAGCCGTAATCATACGACAATTACTCTGCACGGAGGACAAATATATGGATTTAGGACAAAAAATCAGACAGCTTCGCCGCAAGGCCGGCCTCACGCAGGAGCAGCTCGCCGAGAAGCTCGGCATCGGCGGGCAGTCCGTCTCCAAGTGGGAAAATGCTGCCTCGATGCCGGATATCACGCTGCTTCCGCTGCTGGCGGAGACATTTGGCATCAGCATCGACGACCTTTTCGATTTGAGTAACGACCAGCGCCTGAACCGCATCGAAAACAGCCTCGACATCAACGAGGATTTGCCGCAGGATTTGTTCCGGGAATACGAGGATTTTCTGAAGGCGCAGCTCGATGACACGCAAAATAAGCAGCGCGCCACCAGCCTTATCGCCTACCTGTACTGGCACCGCATGAACGCCTGCGCGAAGAAGGCGGCCCGCTACGCGAAGGACGCAATCCGCGCGGTGCCGGGTGAGAAGGACTGCCAGTGGATTCTGAACCGCGCGGCCGGCCATGTTGCATGGGACTGGAACCTGAACAATCACACGAAGGCTATCGAATTCTGGCGCGAAATCGTCACGGCCAACCCTTCGGTCCGCCTGCCTTACCTCTACCTGATTGACAATTTGCTCGCCGACCACCGCGCCGACGAGGCGGAGCGTTACCTCGCGCAGGCGAGCCGGCTTCCGGACGCGCGCCCCTTCATGATCAGCGTCTACCGAGCCCACATCGCGCTCGCGCGCTTCGATGCGCAGACCGCCGACAGCATCATGGAGGAGCTGATTGCCGCCCACCCGGACGAGCCCGCGTGCCTCTTCGAGGCCGCGCAGTATTACGCCGCAAAATGCAACTACGACCGCGCTATTGCCCTCTACGAGCAATCCTTCGTCAGCCAGACGCGCCGCCCGCGCTACACCGACGAGCTGATGGCCATCTCCGACATCTGCGAAATCATGGGCGACTACACCCGCGCTGCCGCCACCCAGGACCGCATCATCGCCCTCCTGGAAAATGAGTGGGGCTTCACTGAAGACACCGGCCTCACGGTTGCCCGCGAGGAGAAAGCCCGCCTTCTTGGCAAAGTCCAGAAAGGGTGAGTTTTGGATTTGCACAAAAAATACCGGCCTGTTGTTTGACACAACAGACCGGTATTATTTGTTTATTTGGTTATCATTTTTCTGCGGTGCTTGCTTCCCCTGCAAGGCCGGCGCCGCCCCGCTGCGCCTCAGATAATCACCCAGCGCTTGCGTTTCCCGTCATATCCGGCCAACACGGTCCGGTCGACATATTTTGTCAGAACATTCACATCTCCGCTGAAGACTGCATGCGTACGCTCCTCTGTGGTCACTCCGTCTCTGGTCACCTCAATCCGGAACGAAACTGTATGGGCGAAGCCGTTTTTCGCGATTTTCGGAACGACGCTTTGGACATTCGTCAGGGCAACCCGCTTGTAGTGAACATACTGAATCAGCAGGTAAATCGTCACGCCCGAAAGGAGCAAAAGCGCCTCCCAATACAACCACATCGGCCGCAAAGCATTCCGCAACGCCAAAACACCGCCGCCGACAATCACATTCAAAAACAAACTCAGCACAAACGCCCAGCCGAAAAATTCAGACACCGTATTCGTGCCCTTGTAAACCGACCTCACGCCGTCACTGACAATCTTCCCCATTTTGCGCCTCCCTCCGATGCGCGCCAACATTATGCTTGGAGGAAATTGTAGCATGGTTTGTACGGAATGTCAATATTATTTACTCTCCGCGTGAGCAGGGAGGCCTTCTTGCACCACGAGCCACTGTAAGCCGCAATACATTTGCGCAAAGAAGAGCGCCTCCGGTTACCCGGAAGCGCCCCCTGTTAAAGCTCTTCTGTTTTTGATTGATATTTAGACTTCATAAAACTACATAATATGCCGATGAGAAAAAAAATCAGCAGGCATATTACTTTGTATATCCGCTTCCCACCGTAACACAAACATTTACATGGCCGGCATCTATTTTACCGTTCTTTATAATGGCATAAAGCAGGATGTCGCCGGGAAGCAATTTCTGAGAGCTCGTAAGCATAGTCGCATCGATTTTGTAAAAAGAGTCATTTGCGAAGTATTTTTTTAGAACTCCTTTATAGCCTGCATTTGTGTAACATGTAAATCGACCGGTTGTTCCCAACCATTGTGTGATATTTTTCGTGGTTACTCCGTTCGTGTCGTTATAACCATCATGTCCGGCAAAGGAAAACAGATACCCATCACCCATATGCCATCCCGTGGCAATAATATTTGCAGCAACACCCGCAGAACAATCTTGGTCGCTTTCCGAAATAATTGCCGCGGGATTATATCCACTGCTTCGTAATGTCTTTAAATACTGCCATCTCCTTTGTTTTCCCTTATAGTCTCTGGAATAAGTTGAGTAATTAGGATCGCTCTCACCTCTCTTGGCGCCCATAGTATATCCAATCAGATTGTTGTTAGCCGCATCAATGGAAAGTGTAGCGAGTTTTAATGCCACTTCGGGATTTCCGTTATAACGGAAAACAGCTATTAAAACCTTTCCATTTGAAGTCGCCTGATACCAATCTCGAACCTGATACTCGGTTCCCGTCTGGTCTCCGGGAATGTCTCCATAGCCCGGATCATAGGGCTTTCCGTCTGGCGCTATATCGTTCAGGAATCCATGTCGGTTAGACCCACTGTCGGCAACTTTTGTAGTTGTAGCAAAAACGATGTTCTTGTATGCGTAGCTGGGATCGCTTTTAAGTTGATCAACGAGACAGGGAATGGTTTTTTTCGAGCCAACCGCATTACATCTCGTACACTTCTGTTGCTGCTCCCCCGGCGTGGTCCACCCCGCATGAGTTACTTCCGTCCATTGATATTTATGTCCTTTGGGAATCGCTTGATAACTATTCGCACCCATTCCGAGTGCTTTACATTTGGAGCAACGGTACACCTGTGTTCCGTTTTTAGTGCATGTCTCTTCTTCTATCACTTCCCATCTGAAAGTGTGGGAGCATGCTGCTTTTGCCATATTGGCAGGAAACAACGCTATCACAATTGCAAGCGTGATAATAAAACTGATAATCTTTTTGGCTGTCTTGTTTCTTTTCATGTTTAACCCCTTTATGATAGATGTTTTGCGGAAGCGAAAAATGCGTGTATGTCAGATTACTCTGTCCATTGCCCCCCTTCCTACACATGTTTTATTTCTTATCCGCTACGGGGCATTGCTGCCGTAGAAAACAAAAAGCCGCAATAAGCATGCTTATTGCGGTAAAACAACTGAACGAAAGCTTCTTCAAGCTTCCGTCATACATATACAGCCAATACTCTTTCTCAAACCGGCTTTGTCTCTGTTTTCCCCACACATAAATCAGCAAATACCCCACAGACACAATACCATTTTTCGAGGGAAAAGTCAATCAGATTTCACAGGAAGCAGGGGGGGGATTTGTACTTTCGATACAAACAAATGAGAGGGCAGTCGCCCTCTCATTATCGACACTTATGGCTTATACTTTCGGGGTAGTCTCAAGAAGATATCGAATAATTTCTTCCAGTTTCCTTCGATACTTTGTATCTGGAAAACACGCCAAACTGTTTATGGCTGCAGATGCGTATGTATGTATCTTTTCATAGGTGTATTAGCCTCCTGGTATGATTAGGGCTTTTCCAACAAGTTTATTCTTTTGTTCTTCTATTCCTTCAAACATTCGCATCCCTCGCGCGGTCCACTCTGAGGTTCAGTGCAGCTTCACTTACGCAATCGTTTGGCCCTGCATCCTCCGATGACCCAAACATCCCTCAAACCTCCACCACCAGCGTGACGGCGTCATATTGGCGGCCGCGGACGGTGCGGTGGTTTTTCTTGCGGTAGTGCTCGGTGAAGCCGAGCTTGGCGGCGACGCGGAGCATCGCGTAGTTGCCGGACCAGGTTTGGGTGTAGAGGCGGCGGTAGCCGTGGGCGCGGAAGTAGTCGATAAATTGGCGGAGCGCCTCGGTGGCGACGCCCTTGTTCCAAACGGTGGTGTCAGGGATGTCGATGCCGATTGCCGGGATTTCGTCCGGGTTGTCCACATATTCGAGGTCGTCGTAGCTGCTCACCCAGCCGACATGGCGGCCGTCAACTTCGATTTCGAATTTCCAGCGGAAGGCGTCCTCGGACAGGCTGCGCACCTGCTCGTAGTACTCCGTCCAGGAGGCTCGCTCTGCGGCAGCAGCCGGCGATTCGGCGCTTGCGCAGGCATTTGTGTCTGCCGGTTCGTCGGAAGCTTCCTCCGAGGCCTTCGCGGCTTTCGCGGCCGTTGCGTCTGCTGACGCAGCAACGATTTCCTCAAACTCCCACGGCGCGTCGGTCTTCATCCACTCCGTCTCGGTAGTGAACCAGCGCACATAGTCCTCAATGTCCTCCTCGGTCATGTTGCGTAATTTAATCATAAAATCTCCCCCCCCTTTGGTTTCGATGTCTCCGCCCGCGCCCTGATTCCGGCCCGGTTCAGACCTTGTTCAAGCCCCCGCGAACCCACGGCCCGCGCCTCTACTCCGGCCCGGTTCAGGCCTTGTTCAAGCCTCCGCGAACCCTCCCCGAGCTTTCAGTCCCTCGGCGCATGTTTGCCTCACTTCCCCTCAATCAGCTGGCAAAATGCCTTCTTGAAGAGGTATTGGCCGAATTCAAAGCGCTTCGGATTGACCTTGACGGCGAGCTCGGTCGTGGTCATGAAGTCCTTGTCGACCTTGACGAGGAGCTGCTTGCCGGCGGTCTCGACAAGATAGTAGGCAGCTGTATTTTCAATCTGATCAAGAACATTGTGGATGCCGGGCTGGATAAAGAAATCGATAACCCGCGTGAGCGCGGTCATCTTCTTGTAGCGAATCAAAGGGAAAATGGCGTCCGCCGTGCTGTATTTTGCGAGGCAGGCGGCGTCCTTTTTGCTGCGGCAGCGGCCGGTTTTCGCGTAGGAATCAAGCGTGATGGGCTCCTTGATTTCAGCGAGGGACAGCTGTCCGTCGTCGGCGATCAGGTAGTCGACGCTGACGCCCAGCAGCTGCGACATTGCCTTTAGATTGTTTATGTCGGGCATACCCTTGTCGCTCTCCCATTTTGCGATGGCCGAGCGGGATACGCACATCTTCTCCGCGAACTGCTCCTGCGACAACCCTGCGTTTTTTCTTGCTTCTTTGAGTTTTTCTCCAAATGTCATATGTAAGACCTCCTTGCGCTTGGCGCTTTTATTTTGCGGTCTCATCATAGGGCTGCGCCCCCGTGACATGCAAGCGACGAACCGTGACGGTGCTGTTACGATGCGTAACAATCCGGCATTTTCCGGCGAATCACAAGCCCGAGAAGGGCTCCCGTGCCGAAGCCGAGCAGGTGGACGGCAAATGTATCCACCCCGACGAAATTCGACAGCGCCAGGTAGCACAACAGATACTCCGGCAGGAGTCCCGGCTCCCCGGACCGCGCTTCCCTCACGACAGCACAAATCTCTTGTATTCTTCCCCGGCGAGGGTCTTCCAGACAAACTGCGCGCCGTCGAACACGATATAGCCCCGGGGCGTGCCGCCCTTCGGAAGCGAGACCGACCCCGGATTCATGTACACATTTTCCCCGAACTCCTCACAGGCGGGGACATGCGTATGCCCGCAGAGCAAGATGTCGCCCGGCTTCATCGGCGGAAGCTTTTCCGCGTTATAAACATGGCCGTGCGTCGCATAGATCATCCGCTCGCCCGCCGGAATCAGCGCATAGTCCGCCATTATCGGAAAATCCAGCACCAGCTGGTCAACTTCTGCGTCACAATTTCCGCGTACGCAATAAATCTGCTCCTTCTTCGCATTGAGAAGCGCGATTACCTGCTTCGGGTTGTACTCCTCCGGCAAATCATTTCGCGGCCCGTGGTACAGGATATCTCCCAGCAGAAACAGCCGGTCCGCATTTTCCTTCTCGTATGCATCCAACAGCAGTCTGCAATATTTGGCGGACCCGTGGATGTCCGATGCAATCAGTATTTTCATTTTTCCTCCGCTCTCACATACAAGGTCTTCCGGCCCGCTCCGAGTCGCCGAAGCGTTCCGTCTTCCACAAGTTTTTTCAGTGCTGCCTCCGGTTTTCTCCCAAATAGCCTGACATTTTGGGAAAATCAACTCTACTTTAAGCAGCAATTGTTTTGTCTTATTCGCGAAACATTCATCACTTCCCGTACAGATTTCTATTGCATATGCTCTGCTGCCATGCCATTATCTCATCAAGGATCTTGTTCCTTTCTTCGAGATAACAATGCCGTTCGTGTTTTCACTCATGCATTACCTCCCAAAAGCAGGCAGTCCCGCCGGGAACCGACAGTCTTCCGGCGGCATAAACAGGCTGCTCGCCGAGGCTGTACAGAAGTTCTCCTGTCGCCCCCTCGAAAGGCACTGTCCATTCCTCTTTCGCAGGATTGATCACTACCAAAATCTTCTCATCCCCGGAAGTGCGGAAATATGCAAGCGGTTTTCCCTTCGCACCGTCACAGACAAATGTGATTGCGCCGTCGTTTCCGAGCGCTTTGTGTGCCTGCCGGATCCCGATCAGTTTCTTCACTTCGTTTAGCAGTGAATCCCCGTCGGCAAGCTGCTCCGCTGCATTCGGTCGTCCGCTGTCCGGATCCAGAGGGATATAGTAATTTTCCTTCGGCCCCGTTGAGAACCCCGCACCCTCGGAGGCGTCCCACTGCATCGGCGAGCGGGAACCGGTCCGGCCGTATCCGCCCTCCACGGACGTCAGGTTTTCCACATACCGCATGCCGATTTCGTCGCCGTAATAGAGGAACGGTGCCCCCGGCATGGAAAGCAGAAACGCGAAGGCCATCTTTGCGCGATCTCCGCGGATGTGACGGGCAAGTCGGTCCATATCGTGGTTGCCGGACGGGATGCAGATCAGGCCCCTGCCGGCGGCCTTTCGGTAGCTCTCCAGGTATTTTCCGACAAATGCAGCCGCATCGCCCTCTCCGCCGAAGAACGGTTTCTCGCAGCGAAACAGGTCGTTATAGTGGGACGGTCCGAAATGGAGCAGAAAATCCATATGGAATCCGCCCTCGATGCTCTTGTCCGGCTCGCCCCACTCCGAGACAAGCACAGCCTCCGGAAATCTCTCGTCAAGAAAGCTCCGGACATCCTGCCACAGCGCGATGGTCCCCTTGGAGTCCTCATCGTTCTTCACCAAAGACCCCGCCATATCCACGCGGAATCCGTCGCACCCCAGGGAAAGCCAGAACGCCATCACGTCCTTCATGGCATTTCTCGTGGCCATTGCTCCCTCGGAATCCATGGGCTGCTGCCACGGGCGGTCAGGCTTGTAGAAGCCGTAGTTGAGCGCCGGCTGGTGCGTGAAAAAGTTCACGATACAGCTGCCGTCCCGGTCGGAGATTCCCCGAAGGGAACCGTACCCCGGCGCCTCCTCCCAGACGCTGTCCGTCCAGATATAGCGGTCTGTGAATTCATTTGTCGAGGCTTTCATGCTCTCCGTAAACCACGGATGCTTCCAGGACGTATGCCCGGGAACAAAGTCAAGAAGCACATGCATTCCGAGCTTGTGCGCCTCCGCGAACAGCGTCGCCAGGTCCTCGTTGGTTCCGTACCGCGGCGCCACCTTGTAATAGTCCGAGACATCGTAGCCCGCGTCCCCGAACGGGGAGTCGAAGCAGGGATTCAGCCAAATGGCGTTGCACCCCAGGTTGCGGATATAGGGCAATTTCTCCGTGATCCCGTTGATGTTGCCGATCCCGTCCCCGTCCGTGTCCAGAAAGGACTGCGGGTAAATCTCGTAAAATACGGCGTTTGAAAGCCATTCCGGTCTGTTTCTCATCCTTTGTTCTCCTTGTTAGGCATCCTTCCCATCATTTTCTTATCATTTTCCGGATCATCCGCCGCACCCCCTGGATCCCGTTCCTTCGCCGAGCGATCCCGTCGGTTCCATGCGGTGCAATTCGGTAAATGTCGACACGATCTTCTCCGCATTTTTCTCATTATAAACATGTGCATGTCCGTCAATTGAATCCGTGAGACACTATATCTTTTTAACCTTCTTTAGTTGTATTCAGTTATACCTTAACCTACATTAATTGGTATCGTCCCGAATCTTCAACTAAGCCTACCAGTGAGTGTTTTAGCGTTCTCGAAACGCTATCAAAATCTTCACCGAAAGCCTCTTTCCATGTCACCACATCGCCTGTAGCTCTGCGTATAAGATTCGGCTGTTTAGCAGAATAGTAACGAAAAACCTCTGCAGCATATTCATTTTCCAAATACGATAAAGCATCCGCTTGTGTCTGATCAGCTTGAGCGGCTAAGGTAATTAAGATATCTTTTCTTTTGCAATCACATTCTGCAAAACGGTCCACGAACAATTTTACATTGCCACTATTATAACATTCGCAACTTCCGCATCCTAAGGAATCAGTAGTGTACTCAAGTTGATCGTAGGCTTTCTCTTTTCTCTTTTCTAGATTGCGAAGCTGCCTTCTAAACTTTCGAAACCGAAAGGATTCGAACAAAGCTACCACCTCCTTTAGTACGTCACTCCGCCCAATGCAGCCGCGCCGCTAAGCTTCGTGAAATAGAACTTTCCTGCCGCGATTTCGTATGCCTTTGCAACCGAATATCCTCCTGCATGTCGTAATTGTTCGTGAACAGCCCTATTGATAATCATTACTGTTGTCATATCAGCACATTCATGGAACACATACTCACTCTTCTTAATGATATCCACAAAATCATTTACCCCGATATCCTGAATATCATATCCGGCCTGGTTTACCAATTTCAGGATCTCGGCTGGAACAGCCTTTTGATTCTTCTGGTATTGTTCCAACAGGACCTCGGCAGCATTCTTATAATTTGCGTTTCGATTGTTGACCAACTTTTTACTCACTGCGATTATTTCAACAGCATCCTGAGTAAAATCGGCTGTAACTGTATTATTCCAAACTACCAAAGGCCGCTGTTCCCCATCCTTGAAGATGAATCCTATTTGGTCTCCGTTCTTGGCCTTTAATGCTCGCTGCGCTAGATTGTCTTTTGTTAGCATATTTCCATCCATGTCTTCAAACGTTCCACTTAACGCTCTCACCGACGTAGTTATCTGGCCTTGAATGTGCTTGCGAGCAAGTTTTTCGCTGTGGAAAATAGATCCATCAAACTTCTTTTGTAAAGCCTTTAGCTTATCAGCAATTTTACCTGTTAACGTACTGGTCTTGCCTGCTTGTGCAGCTCTCGATCTTCCTGATGCAGCTTTTGATATCGCTCCGCCTGCCAGTTTTGCAAAAACTTTAACTCCTACGCTCAGACCGGCAGAAATCAAGAAACCTGTTCCAAATTGATCTATTGCCGAATTCCAATCAGAGCCATTCAGTATTGCTCTTAGCACACGTTCTGCCCCACCAAGTGTGCCATCCAAAAGAGTATCGATTGCCTGGTAAGAAAACTTATCAAATGCCCCGAAATGCGGATACAGGAAGCCTGCGATTGCGCCTGTAACGGATGCCAATGCAACAGTATCCCAATTAATATCCCGTACATCCGCATTTTCTATCACGACCTGCATGAAAATTTCAACCGCTGTTCCGGCAATTGCTCCAAATGAAGCGCTAATAACCGGGCAGGTCTTTGCGCACGTAGAACCTATGCTTGCGACAACAAATACAACTCCCGTCGAGGCTCCCACGAGCCACTTCATCAGTGTCGATGCTTCACGGAAAACAGGTTTTACCGTTATCACAATAAGACCTTCATCCGTAATGCGGAAACAATCTCTCGGATCTAATTCTTCTGCAAGTTCGACAAGCGTCTTAACATCATAGCCCAGGAATGTTTCTTCCTGCATTGATAACAAGTAGGAAGTGACAGCCTCTTGGGCTATTGCTATGCATTGTTCCGTATCAACCGTAGCAAAGTTCTTGTCTTGTTCTGCAAGGATATCATTGATTTCCTTTTCAATCTCCGAAAAATCAACCTGCTCCAAGAGCGAATCGCCTGTGATTGGAAGGAAGTTCCCCACATCCGGGTCAAACAAAAACCTACTCTCATCATAGGAATACAGCGCCCCAAGGGATTCGTCGCACTGTCCTTTCTGGTATGGTTGATTCTCATAGAATATGCATCCGGTATCATCGACTCCATAAGTCAGGTATTGTCCAAAGACAACACAATGAGATGTGAACGGTTCACTCCGATACGCCATCAACAGGGAGAAGGATTCTTCCGGGACCTCAAGATTTTCTATCTCAAGTCCTGAATCGAACTCTTCTTGCGTGATTCCGTCATCACCAATACTTGAGAGGAAACCTGCCGATACATAGCCTGATCTCTCATCCTCATCGGTATAGCACTCTGTGTAATCCGTGTAGGCAATTCCGCATACTTCTCTTCCGTCCGGAAGAATAACTTCGGCGGGGAAAACATCAAAGTTGTTTCCCAAATCCGTAGCAATCAACCCGTAGACGAAGGCATCAAGCCGCCCGACAAAGTCCTCCCAGTTATCAGATGTCTGAAGTTCTGAACCATGGGGATAAACTGTATATCCGGCAGAGACAATACCTCCCGCAGGAGTTACCGGGTTGCCAGTAGGTTCTGCCGTAGGCGATGTGTTACTCTGAGGAGTATTTTGTTTTTCCGAGGTTTCATTTCCGTTTGTTGCACATCCGGATAATAATGTAACCAGAAGCGCAACAACTAGGAAAAGCGATAGCACTTTTTTACTTGTTTTCTTCATCATCGCCGACCTTCTTTCTCTTACTCTTCATGACAACGATGCCAATACCGACCGCTGCAACGACTGCCATTGCAGCAAGTACGTAATAGAGAGTCTTGGACGAACCGTGCTTGGATTCTACAACAGCAACGATTATTATCTCACCCTCCGCATCAATCTCAAGCATTCCATCTTCAATCGGCGTCCCTGCCTTTGACCATGTTGTGGTAACATAACCATTTGCTTCACATTGCTCTTTCAAGTTTACCGTATCATGGAACTTCACCGGAATATCCAGCACCCGACTGCCATTCTGGTCAACAATCACTACTGTGCAATCTTTTGCCTGCCACTCAGCTTCAAGCGAAAGGCTTCCGGAAGCACTTACTTCAGAAAGAACTAGCGGATAGTGATTGCCATTGGCATCAATGTAACCAATCATCTTGTATCCGGTTCTCATATATTCAGGTAAACGCACATCTCGGCTTCCTTTTGATGTATACACTTCCTGAACACCACCTTTATCGTCGAAGCAACGAATAACAGTAAATCTGGATCCATCCTGAATGGTAATAGTAAACTCAAACGAGTATCCCAGTCTATTGATGCAACGAATTGTATAATCACCAGGCTCAGAGAACGTCTTGTCTCCCATGGATGTCGCAAGCATGCACTCCGACTGACCGTTATGAGAAATCTTCACATAGGAGTACTTATCGGTCTCATCATCAATTGTCAGCGGACGGAACGCCTCTGCCTGGAAGTGTCTTGTCTCACTATCCTTATTAATTGTTACATCCGTTTCCTGCTCGCCGAGATAGGTTTTAAAGGTTACTGTCGCCAAGTTGTCACCTTCGCGAAGGAAAACTGCTTTGTATTCATTTTTGTCATCATACTTGTTCAGTTCCAGAATACTTACAATTCCTGACTTACACCCAGCCGCCTGCAGCTGCTTGCCCACTCCTTCCTTGTAAGTGATCGGGTATGATTCTTCACTACTGTCACGAATGACAACCTTTTGAGAATCATAGTTGTATTTATCCTGAACAAACTCAAAATCGTTCGGATCTCCGCGCTTGACGGGGCTGTTTATTCCGGGCTCCAATGTCGCATATTTCTTAGGACTGATGACAGGTAAACCTTCCGTTGCCAAAAGTTTTTCCTTTTGTCCTGGTGCAAATACGATAACACTATTGGAAAGTTCCAACTTCCGCAAGTTATCCTCATTGTCAAGTACCTCTTGCGGCAAAGTGATATATGAAAACTCATCCGACATATCAAAATAGTATTCTTTGACTGCCTGCCGCGCGAAGTATGTTATAGCATCAGTCAATGCCCAAGTTGACTCATACTTTTCCTTTTGTGCCATCTGGTATGAGCCTTTATACCGGTATGTTCCATCCGGCTGCTTTTCTACTTCACCTTTCTCATGCTCATAGGCATAATTAACTGCATCTTCCTGTGTTGCAAAGATCAACGTTATATATCCCTTGCCTGCACTCGGATATGTTATACCGTAATACTTCGGACACAGATCTGAAATATTAGTCTTTGCGTATTCCAGTAACGAGCGTTCATTAACAACCGGTCCCGGAACGTCTTTTTCGTCAATTACAATGAAATGGAAGGTGAAGACCTTGGTATCACCAACCGGATTATCATCGATAAATGTCTTATTTGTATAAAACCTTGCTTCATATTCACCAGGCTCTGTGATTGTTCCGCTCTTTTCGAGCCAGGTTGCATTTACATTAATCTCATTCCCTGTAGTGAGATTCACAATCGCGCCGCTTACAGGAAGCATTGTGTCCGGCACAGAAAGAATTTTATATGTTGTCTGGTTGGCCACATACACCGGATATCCGGTTTCTGCGTAAATCCGCTTGCCACTCAAAAAACTTTCACCAAAGTATTTTTCAAGTGATTCTTTGGATGAATCTCGATCGACAAATATCGTCAATTGTTTGGTTTCTCCAACCGCATTCAGCGTGATGCTGTACTTTCCGCTTTCAGTGAAAGTAGTAGTACTTCCTACCAGCAGCTGATCATTTCTGCGCACCTCATATTTCACGGTGGGGTTTTGCGATATATCGATAGAGAATCCGGTTAATGTTTGTGTATAATCTGTAAGGGACTCCGCCTTACGATAGATATCGATTGTAGTTTGGTCTTCTTCGGATAAGATTTCCTGCAGTTCTCCCTCAACAGATTTGTTATGGAACACCACTGCTCCGGTATTACTGTTGCTCAGGTAAAAAGTGTATTCTTCAACAATGTTCTTTGTCTCTTTTTGCTTGGTCATCTCGTAGGCGTAGATAACCCTAACATACATTCCGTTAAGGACTTCTGTGCCGTTGGGAGTGTATATTTGGACTCTGTGCCCTCCACCATAGCAAGTCATGAAATCCGTAGTGTACAGACCATCTTTATATCGGCCTTTTTCAATGTCCTCCCAGTTTTCACCATCCCTGGATGTCTGGACGATTAATGCACCACTTTCAATTTTCCCGATTGTGGAACCGTACAGTTTTTGTCCGTCAGTCCCACCATAGGAATCATTCGCCAATGTCCAGCCATTTGCAAGTTCTTTTCCATAGTTAAGCTGCAAGTATAACGAGACGCCTTCGCCATCAACGCTTATGGCTTGCTTTCCGTTATACTCTGACTTCTTTATTGTGTGTCCATTAACCTGCTCAACATACAAACTTGACAGGTTTTTTGATCCAAGCGAACCCAAAGTGATTTCAGGCGATTCATACGAACCGTTCGTCTGGTATACAGAAGGATATACTTCTTGCATATCAGTTCCGTTACTAATCGTTACAGAATACTTGAAATCCTCCCCAAAAGCATCTTTCAGCCGAACATCATATGTCCCCGGCGTAGTAAACACAGAACACTCCGGATAGGATTGCTCATGTTCGTTCGGTACTTTAACGAATATCTTTGAAAACGGTGACTCACTTTTTACCGTGAAGCCTTCTTTTACCGTAATACTCGGATTGGTAACATCGGTACCGGTGAAAATGTCGTGGATATGCAGCGAACTCTTCCCTGTTCCGACATAAAAGTAATAGACTTCAATGCATTCTTCATAATCATAATTATCTAACAAACCGGTAGGATCAAACTTTTTGCTATCCGTACACTGTCGAACTGTGTATGCGAAGGTTACGCGATAGTATACTCCATGTGCTACATCTTCTTCCTTGGTTTCATAGATTCCCTGCATCCCATCCTTGTGCTTTTCAAGGAAGTTTGTGTAGTAATCTTCGTTAATCCATGTGACATTGTCATAGGACTTGTCTATAATAACAGCGCCTTTTTCAACATCCCTATTTAGAGTGAAACCGTTTACCTTTTCCTGGCCATCATCGTATAGTTGCCATTCTTTTTTGTTTCTATCATTCAATGACCCATTATAAGAGTAATTGAAAATGACTTTCCCATCCGTCGTATAGCCTTGCTCATTCAGCCTTTTCTTAGACTGAACATTGTCTCCGGTAAGATAAAAATCCCCCGCATATTTCCGACCAAAAGGCAACATTTCCCCTTCTTTCAGCAAATTAGATTCAGAATAGGAATAACCCGACCCTTTCTTGTGAAGCTGAAAGACTTTTCCCTGGGGGTATTGTTTCGGAACAAACGAGTCCTCGTCAGCCATAGCTTTTTTTACCATCGGCGCTGCCAAGAGGCATAAAAGGGCCACCAAGAAGATGACTCCCCAACGATAGCTCAGTCTAGTTTTGCACGATTTGAACATACAATTACCTACCCTCTAGATTTCTGCTTCCATTCTATCAATAATCAATAATCATCTCAACAACCATCTGTAAGTGCTCTTCACCAATCTAGATACATGATCGCGAAATGACAAATTGTATTTACTTTTCACATGAATATCGACATGGTTTTCAATTATGCTTTCTGCACACTCTTATCCTTTAGTTCATTCCTAACTCCCTCTTCCGTTCCGCCTCCCTCACATACATCTTCCGATCCATCACCTGCCCTCGGTCGCCAATCGGGCGCTTCTCTTCAAACACCTTGCTTACGCGGTACAAAAAGCTCTCGATACTCCTAAATGATACATCATTTGCGTCAGTATTGCTGTATGCTGGTAGCATCATTTCAGCCGATGCAGCATGCTCCCGCTCGATTCTTGCGAGCGTCTCCTCCAACTCCTGATAGTCTGAAAAGCCGCCTCCTCCCTTTCTATTGGCCTCATTGTAATCTTTTTCGTGTCCAATAAATACACCCGACGATTCGGGCCCACGGTCTAGAAATGTTTTTTTAAACGCTTGTTTTTGCTTGCAACTACATCTGCAAACTGGCAATTACTTTTGCAAAGTAGTACATTTAGTATTGCCTTTGTTT
>CADBXF010000020.1 GCA_902798585.1 uncultured Lachnospiraceae bacterium | reverse complement strand
GCCGGACTTTTCACACTCCGGCTTCAAGTAGTAATACTTGGTGTAGAAGTCTTCTTTCGCGCGCTCGATTTCCGCCTTTGCAGCAGCCTCGCGGTTCGCAGTCAATTCAATGAACTCTGTGAGTTTGTTGTTGAGTTTCTTAAGATCCGCAACTTTTTCGTTCTCACTCTTGGAAGACGAGCTGATGCTGTCGATGGTGTCCTGCAGGTTGCAGGTGGAACTGTCGACACCCTGAAGCGTATTCTTGAGTGTCCCGAGTTGCGTGTCGAGATTGTTGGACGACTTGATAATGTCGTCAATGAGACTCCCCACACCGTTAACTTTACTTTTATATAAAGCAATCGTAGCCATAAAATTCCCTCTCCCCGGAAGCTAATGCGACGATAAAACCCCTTAATTGATTCTCAGCTGTTCATGCATCTCTGATGGTAAGCCATATCCCACGAAGCGCTGTTCATGGTGCTGTTGCAGCTCGAGATGACGCCGTTCCAGTACCGCTCGCGGCTTTTGCCGTCCTCCATCTCACGCTCCAGCGCGCTTATCTGACCGTTCAGCTCCTGAATCTTTTGCTGAATGGTGGTTATCACGGAACTGATCTTGCTGAACGCGGTTGCAATGGAAGATTTGGATCTGGCATTCTTCTCACTGAACACATCCGTAAGCTTCTTCTGCTTGCAGTGGGAAGCCTCGCCGAAGGTTCGAAACGCCTCGGAGGCTGTCGCCAGCTTCGCTTCCGTATCTCTTACACTCGAATCAACTTCGCTGTTCTTCGCGGAAGAGCTCTGCAGTTTCGAGAGCGAATCGTTGTTTCTCTTTCTCTCAGCAGTCTTGGCATTGATTTGATTGATGATCTGATTTCTGCGATTGATTATGCTGCTGATTTGATTCTCCGCGTGCCTCTTATCGGAATAGGCACTCTCATACCTTCTTTTCGCTGCATAATACTCGTCCTGATGATGCTGTTGATCCGAAGTCATTGGATATCCTCCTCCCATGCACGATGTGCCCAAATATATTGAATATTGAAAAGCATCTTTCGGCGTTCCCGCAATCAACAATGCTGTCGCAGTGCAGAACCCTCCGATGTGAAATACAACTGCTAACCCGTCACCGGCGACGAATAAATTCCGTCACACTGTAATTGAAAATAGTATAGTCCCGACACCATGCGGATGTCAAGTTTTTTACGAAGATTCCTGCAAGTTTTTTGCGTTTTATAAATCACAACATTTTCATCTGTTATAGAGATTTATAACCTGCTTGTCCCAGGCCGCCGGATTGTCTTTTCTTATACCGATAATCCGGATTCCGTCACTCAGTCACTTTTGCGCGGAAGCAGGCAAGCTCCTCTTCCGTAAAACCGAACCTCTCAAAAAAGTGAGCGTCCGCATCCATCACGCTCCAGGCGCCTTCCAGATAAGCGCGATCCGCGATATATGCCCGATACACGCTCTCGGCAATCTCATCGCCGTGCTCCGCCCGAAGCTTCTCCCTGATTTTCTCGGCCTTGGGAATATTGACCGCATTGGTCTTCAGGTAATCCTCCATAATGCTCTGCCGATCGACTCCGAGCAGCTCAAGCAACAGGGCAGTCGTAAGACCGCAGCGGTCTTTCCCTTCCGTGCAATGCCACAAAACCGCGCCTGCAGAAAAATCATGCTGCATGATTGCGGTCAGCACTTTCGCGAAAGATTCCTGATGCTCCTTCACCATCCACCGGTACAGAATACTCATGTCCGGCGGCCCTTTTCTCTCCGTCTCGCGCTCATGGCTGACGCCAGTTCGCACCTCGTCAAAAATCGGAATCGAGAGCCCGGTTCTTCCGAACAACCGGTCCGGAATCTCCGTTCGCTCCCTCGTCGTCCTCAAATCTATGACCTCGGAGATTCCCGCAAGGTCCTCTTTCTCCGCCGAGGAAAGGTTTGCCGAGCGGACAAAGCATCCGCTCCTGATTGTCGCCCCCGTGACGGTCCGAATTCCGCCTAAATCCCGCAAATTCTGAATCATTTTTCGTCTCCGTTATCTCTTTATTTTCAAGGCAAATCGCTATACCAAATCATTCTTTATCCGGCGTTTACCGTCATACCGGACAAGCAGTGCCTTCATTCCGGCGCTGTGATGCCCCGCAGCGCTTCCCGGCAGACTTTCCCGCTGTCCCGAGCTTGTTATCACTGTTATCTTCGTATGGGGATGCCTGCCGACAACTTCGGACCTCACCGACTTCACCACGCAATCCTCCACCGTGATTTTCCCCCGGCGAAGGCAGCGGATTCTGGCGAGCTCCACGGCGACCAGCGAGAGAATACAGACGACTCCGCCCAGCATCAGAAGCTGAACGGCGAGCGAAAGCACAACAAGCCAAATGCCCTTCTGTCGGAGGATGCCGTACACAAACCACGCGATTATGCAAAGCAGCATGACGGAGAGCGTTATCCCGATTGCAACCGACGCTCTCGCATCGGGAATCAGTTTCTTTTTTATGAAAGCGAGCTCCTCCGCGGTAGCCCTTCTGGCTCCGCCGTGACGGAAAACGCTTTTCTCCGCATCGGTTTCCATTTTTCCTCCCGTTGTTGTATAGCGCCTTTGATACACTCCGTGTCACGCATAACGCCGACCTTGACGCTTCGCCGATCAGGCGCTCACGCAAACACTCCGTCCGCATTGTCGGTAAAATACGAAAGGTCCTTGATGACGCGAACCGTCTTCCCCTGTCGATCCAGCGCAAGAATTTCTTCGCGCGTCATCCACCGGGCCTGCGCGACCTCATCCGTCGACGCCTCCGAAAGCACGACCGGTCCGTCGTAGGAAAACAGATATACATCGTTGATATCATTCACTCGGGTCCCGCCGGCCGAGTCGCGAATCTGCGTCAAAACTTTTCTCCCGTCCTCCGGACGAAGGACGATTCCGACCTCCTCACGCACCTCACGCAGCGCAGCCGCAAGGCTCTCCTCTCCCTTCAGAACCGAACCGCCGACACATTCCCATGCAAACGGGAAGGTCTTCTTATTTGCACTTCGCTGCGCCATCAGGTATTGCCCGGCGGCGTTCCGAATCCAGACATGAACCACGAGATGATACGCGTTCTCCGGCATCTCCGTGCCCCGGATATGCTCACCGATGACCTCGAAATTCAGATTGTACAAATCCCAGATTTCCACAATAATCCACCTTCCTGCATCGGAACCGTTTCTTCCGTTGTCATCCGGTTATCCCTGCATCCGTTTTTTCAAAAATTCCGCGACGGCGTCCTCCTCGTTCTTTCCGATATTGCCGGTCGCATGGCGCTTCAATTCGTCGAGGGCATTTTCCACGGCGTACGCCTCATCCGCGATATCAAACATCGGAATATCGTTGAGACCGTCGCCGAACACCACCAGCCGTTCAAAGCCGTACTGCTCCTTCACCTTCCGGATGGTCTTCGCCTTCGTGCAGTTTTGCGGGCAGATCTCCAGCCAGTACTCATCGCGGTAAGTGTCCTTCTGGAACAGGGTCTCCCACCCCGAATACCCCTTCACGCGATTATACAGCGGCGCGACCTCGTCCTTTGAACCGACGAGGGTCACATACCCCGGCTGCCCGCAGAAAAGTTCCTCCACGGTCGCCACCGGGCGAACGGTGGGGTTATCCGCATAATAATCCACATAGCCCTGCAGTTCCGCGGAGCGCGGTCCGTCGATATACAGGCGGTGCATCTCTTCGCCGAGAAAGCATGAAACAAAACCATACCGCGGAAGCTCCGGAAGCAGCTCCTTAATCAATTTCACTTCGCTCCCGGAAAATATCGCTCTCTCAAGGTGCCTTCCGGTCGCGTTGTCGGCGAGCACCGCACCGTTTCGCGTAATCGCCGGCAGGGTAAGCCGCAGCTCCCCCGCAATCGGCCGTGCGCTCTCAATCGACCGCGCCGTAGCGTAGGTAAACGCAAGACCTTTAGCAAGCAAATCGTTGATTGTACGAATCGTGTACCCGGAGATAGTACCGTCATTTCGCATCAGCGTCCCGTCCAGATCCGTCACATACAGCGTTCCGCCGGAAATCCCCTTCTCTTCTTTGAAAGCCATCCTGCTTCCCCCTCAGCCACACAGTTTTTTTCTGATTTTCTCCTGCAGCTCCGGTCCGATTCCGACGGACTCAAAATACCCCTCGACGGTACCGTGCGCTTCAACAATCCGCTCCATAAAATCCGTGATAAAGCTCTCGCGCGGAATCACGATATTCATGTCGATATCGGGATTATACAGCCGGATTAAACCGAATCGTTCTCTGTTATTTTCCTTCGTGCGCATATAATCGTACACGATGTCCGACCTTCGCACGCCGCACAGCCACAGCAGCAAAGTGCTGATTACGCCTGTCCGGTCCTTGCCCGCGGAGCAGTTTTCAATCACGCCGCCCCCGGCCTCCGCGATACAGCGGAAAATGTCCCCGATATTTTTCGCATGTGCAATCGCAAAATAACTTCCCGGAACCGCCTCCACGCTCTCCGGAATCGAAGCGCCCTCGGGGATAGGGAAATTGCGGTAGGTAAAGCCTTCCGCATCGGCAAGCCCGTGCGGTTTTCTCTCCGTCTCCTCTTCGGCTCTTGTGTCTATGACCGTGGTGACGCCGATGCTGCGCAGAAACTCGCGGTCCTTCTCCGACGGCTCCAACGCGGCGTCGCTTCGGAGAATTCGCAGCTCCCGCGTGAAGTTCTCCAAAGAGGCACGCCCGGAATCCTCGATCCGATAACCGCCGAGATCTCGTGTGTTGCGGGTTGTCTCCAGCAGGGAGTACGGGGGATTATCCCATGCAAGGTCATAACTGTCCATGACGGAGGTCCCGTGTCGCAAAGCCTCCAGTTCCTTAAGGCAGGTTTCCGCCGCCTCGGCAATCAAGGCGTCCGCCATCTCCTTTGTGAAGAAAAAGATGTCGCCTTCCCCGGTCTCGCGGAAATAATTTCCCATCGAATCAAGAAGTCCGTCCGAATAAAACTTCGCAATCCCCGCGAGGTCCTCGGCAGCAAAGCCGTCGGGCACGGTCAAATCGTTTACAAGTCCGTAGTTTTCCCGCACATATCTGTTGAGAATGGCGTAATCATTGTGCAGCCGTTTCACATTTTCCGGAATCGGATTCCAATGGTACCGGTCATACATAAAATGCCGGTGAATCACATCCTGCACCAGATGCAGATAGTATCCCAGATACAAATCATCCTGCAGCAAGCGCTCTCCGTACCGCGCACGAAATCCATTCAAATCATATGTCCGCTTATTGCGCCCCCAGACGACGGCCAGCAGATGTGCCGCCCGCCGATTCTCCGCAAAATCCGGAAGCACCGCGCCGAAATTCAGCCGCTCCCTGTTCCTGCACGCATAGTCCCCGCATATCTTTTTCGTGATTGCAAGATGTACAATTCCCGAAGCCATAATCTTCCCCCCTGAAAAACAACATTACATCGAAATCAAAATCGCCCTGCAGGGCGCTCCGTCGGCGCCGCCCAAATTGATCGGCGCTGCGTTCAGAAGATAGATTCCCTCCGGAACCGCAGCAAGCCGAATTCCCTCAAGAAGCGTCATGTCGGCACCGAGCATAATCATATGAACCGCCATCGGAGCGTCCTCCGGCCCGACCGTCTGCGATTCGTTGCCGAACAAAAGCGTCTGTGCGTTGGCAAAAACCCTTGCTGCCTCCTCGGTCATGACCGCTCTTCCCTTCACAAGAATGCGCTTCGCGGCATCGCAGTCCGAGCCTTCCGAGCGGGTGTCTCCGCCCCCGGCAGCGCTTCCGGTTCCCGTCGCATGACCGCTGTTCCATGCCGTCTCAGCTGCATGCGCATCGGCAAGAATCCGCTCGGCGTCCGCTGCCGTAATCTCGCCGTCGTGCTCCGCAACATAGGCGTAACCGACCCATTTTCCGAGGTCAACCTCATCCAGTTTCTTTCCCTCGTCCAGAAAATGGTACGGCGCATCCACATGCGTTCCGTTGTGTGCACACATCGTAATCGCAGTTAGGTTACACACCGCGCCGTCGCTCTTTTTAAGCATCACAATTCGCTCCGGTGACGGATCGCCGGGGTATACCGCACACCCGAACACTTCCTGTGAAATATCATAGATCTTCATGGATGTCTCCTTTCGCGTAAAACCATCACCCCGTATCGGTTAGCTTCGCGATTTTTTTACAGCTTTGATTATTTGCAGGCCGTCGGTTTCCAATCCCTTTATTTTTCCGCAGAAATAGTGCGCCGGAATCACGGACAAAATGAGGATAAACAAATTGACGGAAAGCGCACAGTCGATAAAAAAAGCGACAGCGTCGGAGGCAAAGATTCCCGAAGAGAAGGAGACGCCTCCGAATTTCAGAAACGCCAGTCCTGCAACCGAAACGAGTGATGCCGCCGGGCCTCCCGAAAGCGTTGCGACCAGCTTGGCAACCGTATCGATTTTGTCCTCCGCCGGTGTAAAATAGCCGTCAAACGGGAGCAGGCTTACCGTCAACCTCCCGGTGTTCAAAAGGCGTTTTCCCCATCCGACCCTGATATGCCATTTCGTATTCCGCGTCGCAAGCATATAACCGAGAGCATGACCGATTTCATGCCAAAGCGCGGCGACGAAGATCAATAACCAAACGACACCGATAAATATGACCGATTCCATCAGAATTGCAATTATCTCAGGCATGAAATCTCCCCCGTTAATGCCGATTCCCGAATCTCGTTCAGCTGATTTGCCGTCAGAGTCCCCGCTTGATACAACAGCAGATATTCATTTTCGACGGAGCTGTCAAAAATCAGCAGGTCATCGGTGTTGACGGTAACCTTCACTCCGTTCTCGTAAAGAAGCTTAATCGGATGGTCTTTATAACTATCCGCATAGCCGAGTTTTACATTGCTGCTCGGGCATACATTCAGCTGTATCCGGTTATCCGCCAGGAAGCGCATAACCTCGTCCGATTCGGCAGCATGAATCCCGTGATGAACCTCCGAAAGTCCCAGAACCTCCACAGCCCGTCTTACATCTTCCGCGGAACCGCTTTCGCCGACATGCATTCGCTTCATCAGGCCGTACTGCTCGGCTTTACGGTAGAGGGGAACAAACGCCTCGACGGGTTTCACATCCTCGCCTCCGCACACATCAACAGAACGAAAGAAGCCGTCGGAAATATACTTTTCGATTCGGGCCGCTTCCACCTCCGTATCACAGCAGGAAACATATGTCAGCTCCGGTTCAAAAACCGTATCCGGGCAATGTTTTGAACGAAATCCTTCGATTATCCTCCGGAACGCCGACATCCCGCCGAACAGTTCAATCTCCTGCGCTCCGAAGTTCATCGAAAGCCGTTTGATGTTGTTCCGTGCGGCTTCCGCGAAGGCTCCCTCCCATCGAATGAGTCCGCCTTCCTTTCCTGCACAGAACGGTTTGACAAAGGTCGTAAACCACTCCTGCATTCCCGCAAGCCCCTCGAATCTTTCCGGCGGCTCCGGAAGTTTAATCTTCAGCTGCTCGGAAAGCCACGCCCTTCTGCAGCCTTTGGTGGAATGGTTGTGCAGATCGCTCTTCGGAACCCGCAACAGTTTTTCGGTATCATTTTCCGAGAGACCTTCGAGAAACAATTCCCGCATGCGCTCCCGTTGCTCTTCCGCTGTCGGAGACCCTGCCGATTGCAAGTTCGTCGCTTCGCCGCCTTTCTTAAATTCCATACTCCCCCCTTTGATTCCTTTCCGGTTGAGCCTCTTCCGATAAGCCCCCTCCTGTATTGCCGCAAATAACCCGAACGACGGTGATGCGGCCGGTCGTAGTTATTCCTTTGATATCAATGCAATCGTCTCCACATGAGGCGTCTGCGGGAACATATCAACGGGCTGGACGCTCACGACACGGTAGCCGGCATCCTGGATTGCCGCAAGGTCATTTGCAAGCGATGTCGGCTTGCAGGAAATGTACACCATATGATTCACTCCGTAGGCGAGGATCTTGGACAGCGCCTTCGGATTGACACCCTCGCGGGGCGGGTCGAGCACGATGAAATCCGGACGCTCCGCTACCTCGTCGAGCTTCTTCAAAACATCGCCGGCGACAAATTCACAGTTCGACAGCCCGTTCAGTTCCGCGTTGGCGCGGGCGGCAACCACCGCCTCTTCGACAATCTCGATTCCGACAACCTTGCGCGCCACCGGCGCCAACAGCTGGCCGATGGTTCCGGTTCCGCTGTAGAGATCGAAAATGACTCCGCCGGATGCGCCGGTGACCTCAAGGACGCGGTCTCGAACCGCGCTGTACAGCACTTCAGCTCCCTCCGAGTTCGTCTGGAAGAAGGAAAACGGTGTGATTCGGAACTGCAGTCCGAGCAGCTCTTCGGTGATGCTCTCCGCCCCGTACAGCACTCTCGTTCCGTCGTTCCTGATCGTATCGGACAGAGAATCGTTCGCTGTGTGGAGCACGCCCCGCAACTGCCCTGCAAACGGGAGCGATGCGATGTTCGCAGCCCATTCGCTCCAGTCAAACTGGACCTGCGTTGTCGTCACGATATCGACAAGAATCTCTCCTGTCTTTCTCGCTTTTCGCACCAGCAGATGTCTGAGATACCCCTCATGCCTGAGTTTATGAAAAAACGGAAGCCCCTTCTCCGTCACATAGGCGACGGTTGTGCGAACGATGCTGCGCACATCCTCATCGATCAGGCAGCAGCATTCCGCACTCACCAAGTCGTAGGTGCTTCCCTTTTTGTGTTGACCGAGAACAAGCGGTCCGTCCTTGAACTCATCGCCGAAGGTAAACTCCATCTTGTTCCGGTACTCGTAGGAGGATGGACTGCCTGCAATCGGAAGCCATCGGCAGTTTTCGTTGCGCACGACCGGTGAGAGAAGCCTGCGGATATGCGACTCCTTGAGCGCCAGCTGCTCCTCGTACGGGATTGCCTGCAGCGTACAGCTCCCGCATCGTCCGAATTGCGGACAGCGCGGCGAAGCTGTCTCCAGCGGGGACGGCGCAGTGACCGCAAGAAGCGTTCCCTCTGCCTTCTCCTGCGAGGACCGCTTGATTCTCACCTGGACAGTCTGCCCCGGCAAGACGCCTTTTACCTTGATTCTACTATTGTCGAATGAAATGCTTCCGTGGTTGGGAAAGGTGGTTTCCCCAACGGTTCCGGTAACGATATCTCCCCGTTTCATTCCGTGGTCTCCTGTCTGTCGCGCTTTACCTCTGTGAAGCGCGAAAAATTTACTTTACTTTACTTTGCTACAGTGCTAAAATACAAACATAAGCGTAGGCTTAAGGAGGTAACTCATGGGCAAAGATATTCACACCCCCGCCGTAAATCGTCTCTTCGACGCCATTCTTACACTGCAGAGCGTCGACGAGTGTTACGCATTTTTCGAGGATGTCTGCACGATTCAGGAGCTCGTTGCAATCTCGCAGCGCTTTGAAGTTGCATGTATGCTCACGCAAAAAAAGACTTATCTTGACATCGCCGAAAAAACCGGCGCTTCCACCGCGACTATCAGCCGTGTCAACCGTTCGCTCACCTACGGCAACGACGGCTACGCTCTGGTTTTGAAGCGGCTCGCTCAAAAAAACGAATCCTGATTTTGCAAAAGGGACATCAATCGGATGTCCCTTTTCTTTTACTCGTTTGGCTCCTTGCTCTTTTTGGGAGTCTCCTTCTTCGATGTCTTCCGCTCCTCCTGCGCAGGCACAAGAAGCTCGTCGATAATCTTCTCAATCATGGCTTTCTTAAGATAAACATCGAAACTCAACATGGCGATGAAACTGAATATGTTGAGGAACTCCCTCTCATCCGGATCCTTCACATCATCGAATGCCCCGCGCGACACAAGGAATTTGTTCATGACATCCTTGCCGAGATCCTGCGCGACATCCTTCTCCGTCTCCACAATCCGATGATATATCTCCCCGAGCGTGATATCGGAATCACTTCCGTAGAACAACTGCTGCATCGGCTCGACAATACGCTTTACATCGCTGATGCTTAAGAAATTCTTCAGGTAGTAAATGAACACCAGCAAATACATGTGTTCTCTGCTGTATTTTTTCTTGTTCGGATTCGGAAGCAGATTGTTCTTGGTATAGTTGTTGATCATGGTCTTCGTCAGCAGCTTATCATCCTCGAACCGCTTCGTGGTCTCCAGGTGCTCATCCATGAAGGTCGTCACCTGGTCCATATAAAGATCAATATTCGGAATGTCCTGCGGACGGATGTAATCCGGGTTCTGCACACTGTCCAGCAACTCTCTGAGATATTTTCTCCATTCCCGTTCCATATGGCGATCCTTCTTTCGTGGCTTTCCTACAGCCGAATTATAAAAATAATTATAAACAATCCGCATTCTCTTGGCAAGCAAAACCGTTCATTTTTCGCGGAAAATCCGTTGTTTTACCTTCGTCGGTATGATATACTTTTTAAGAATTTGCGGCTGTACGCCGCTGAATGCAAAGGATGGACGGAATGGATCTGCTCGACAAACTTAACGAACAACAAAAAGCGGCGGTTTTACACACGACCGGACCGCTTCTCATACTCGCCGGCGCCGGCTCCGGCAAGACCCGCGTGATTACGCACCGGATTGCTTATCTCATCCGGGAATGCGGTGTCAGCCCTTATCGGATTCTGGCGATTACATTTACCAACAAAGCGGCCAAGGAGATGCAGGAGCGCGTCGCTACCCTCCTCGAAGCGGAAGCTGCGGATGTGTGGATCAGCACTTTCCACAGCGCCTGCGTCCGCATGCTGCGCCGTTTCGGCGCTTCCCTCGGTTTCGGTCAGAACTTCGTCATCTACGACACCGACGACCAGAAGCGCGCGATGCGCGATGTCTTAAAGCACCTGAACATCGACCCGAAGAAGCTCCCGCCGAAGCAGGTTCTCGCCGCGATTTCCTCCGCGAAGAACGAGCTGATCGGACCGAACGAATTCCGTGATTCCTGCGCCCGCGCCGACCGCGATATTGCGCGTGCCTACGAGGCTTATCAGGCGGAGCTTAAGAAAAATAACGCGATGGACTTTGACGATCTGCTGATGAACACCGTGGAGATGTTAAAGACCGACCACGAGGCGCTCGCCTACTACCAGAACCGGTTTGAGCATATTCTCGTGGACGAGTACCAGGACACGAACACCGCGCAGTTCGCGTTTATTCGCCTTCTTGCCACACATATCAACGATGAGGGCGAGCCGGAGCACAATCTCTGTGTCGTCGGTGACGACGACCAGTCCATCTACCGGTTTCGCGGCGCCAATATTCGCAACATTCTCGATTTCGAGCAGTCCTATCCGAACGCGAAGGTTATCAAGCTCGAGCAAAACTACCGTTCCACAAAGCGTATCCTCGAGGGCGCCAACAGCGTCATCGCGCGCAATTTCGGGCGCAAGGCCAAAGCTCTCTGGTCGGACAATGAGGGCGGCGAACTGATTCGCGTCACCGAATATCCGAGCGACATCGACGAAGCCAGGGATGTCGTCTCCGAGATTGCCCGTGAGACGGAAGGAGGAAGCGCCGCATACCGCGATTACGCGATTCTGTACCGCACGAACGCACAATCCCGCGCGTTCGAGGAGCAGATGGTACTGCGCGGCATTCCCTACAAGCTGGTCGGCGGAACCAACTTCTACGAACGCATGGAAGTCCGCGACATTTTAGCTTATCTCCGCATTGTCGACAACGGCGACGCGATGTCCGTCAAGCGTGTCATCAATGTGCCGCGCCGGGGAATCGGCGACACGACGGTCGAACGGCTGGATGATTTTGCGTATATCAAAGATATCCCGCTGTACCGAGCGCTCCTGAATGTCGACGAAATTTCCACAATCAATTCGCGTGCAGCCGGGCTGGTTCGCCGCTTTACGGAAATTATCGAGGAGCTTCGCGCCGGTATGGCCGCGCCGGGCTACCGCCTTCCGCAGCTTGTGGACGACATTCTCGAGGCGACGAACTATGAGGAGGATTTGCGCGAGCAGGATCCCGAGAAGGCGGACGAGCGTATGGACAACATTCGCGAGCTCAAGAGCAAAATGGCGCAGTATGAGCAAAACTCTCCCGACGGCGATCTCGCGGGCTTTCTCGCGGAGGTTGCTCTGGTTGCCGATATCGATGCCGTTGATTCCGGCGATGATTATGTTGTTTTGATGACGCTTCACAGCGCCAAGGGTCTGGAATTCGATTATGTTTATATCGGCGGCATGGAGGAGGGTCTCTTCCCGAGCCATATGGCGCTCGAGGCCGACAGTGAGGAGCGCAATCGCGAAAACCTCGAGGAGGAGCGTCGCCTGTGTTATGTCGGCATCACCCGAGCACGGAAGAAGATTTCCCTAAGCTACGCCGACCAGCGTATGCAGCACGGCGAAATGCAATTCAACCAGCCCTCGCGCTTCCTCTCGGAGCTTCCGCGTGAGCTCGTTAAAAAGCGTATGGCCTCGTCGTTTGAACATACGACATTCGGTTCCCGCAACTCCCTGCAAAGCTCGGGACGGTACGGCGAAAGCCCTGTCCGCCGCGGTTCTCTCGGGGACTATTCGTCCGGCAGAACCGGATCCGACAGTTACCGCAGAACCCGCGGATATTCCGATGCCCGCAGCGGTTCCGCCGGAGCCTCTTATTCGACCAAACGCTCCGGGTATGATTACGGAAATCCTTACGATACCGGCAGATCGTCGTACGGCGGCAATTCAGGGGATGACAGATTTTCCGACGACATTTTCGATATTCTCGGCGCCTCAACAGGCAAGTCGTCAAAGCCCTCCGCGCCTTACAAAAACCCGTATGCGTCCAAACCCGCGGCATCCTCTTCCGCCTCGGGCGCGTCAGCCAGCGCCCCGGATTACGCCGTCGGAGACCGCGTGCGCCATGTAAAATTCGGCGTCGGCACGGTGAAGGAGATTGTCCGCGGTTCCACCGATTACCATGTCACGGTGGATTTCCCTTCGGGCGTCAAACAGATGCTCGCCTCGTTCGCCAAGCTCGTAAAAGTCGAATCCTGAGACGACTTTCCCGGCGGAAGGGCGGCTTCCGCGACACTTTTGTAAAAGCCCTTTTCAAATCCGCAGTTTCATGATATAATCACTTTGTCGCCGAATTGCGGCGCATACGGACAGTTGATGATTGGGAGGTACGACTATGGAATGCAATTGTAAAGAATGCAAGAGCTGCAGCGTTATCGGTATTATTCTCGGTATTATCGGAATCATCGCAGTAATCGCCGGAATTGCGTATGCGGTATATCGCTTCTGCACGCCGGAATACATGGAAGAATTCGACGACATCGATTTGGACCCTGAGGAAGAGGCCAAAAACGAGGAGAAAGATGACGAAGAGGATATCTTCGAAGAGAAATAATATGACTGCACGAAGAAGCGGGGTGTTCCGTTAAGAACACCCCGCTCTTTTTGTTATTTTCTTGCACTGCTGTGGTTATAAGCTCTGTCAAATCAGGACTGCGTCTGCTGCACCGGGTAATGTCCGAGTGTAATCGAAAGCTCGACTTCCTCAAACTCTCCGTTGCGGACACGCCTTGAAACGGTAACGGTAATCTTCTCACCCGCCTTGGAATAGCTCATGACATCCCGGATATCCTGGATGCATGTCACTGCGTCCTTACCGATTCTTACGATGATATCGCCGACCAGCATTCCGCCCTTGTCCACCGCGGAATCCTTCTCAATCTCCTGTACATAAACACCCTGCGGAATACCGTAGGACGCAGAAATCGATGCAGTTACATCCTGCGTGGCGAGAAGGCCGAGATATCCTCTGTCCTCATCGGAAAGAATCTCGCGGGAGCTCAGCTCATCGATAATCTCACGGACATTGCTGATCGGAATGGCAAATCCCATGCCCTCCACGGCATAGTCCGAATATTTTGCGGAGTTAATGGCAATCACTTCGCCCTTCTGGTTGAGGAGCGCGCCGCCGCTGTTTCCGGGATTGATTGCCGCATCGGTCTGAATCAGCCGGAACGACTGTCCGTCGATTGTAACCGTACGGTTCAATGCGCTGATATAGCCGACGGTCACCGACTGTCCGTAGCCGAGCGCGTTGCCGATGGCAATTGCCATCTGACCGACCTTCACATCATCCGAATTGCCGATGCGGGCAACGCGGATTGTCTCAGCCGTCGCCCGGGAAAGATTTGTGAAGGAAACCGCTACCACGGCGAGATCGGACGACGAGGCTCTTCCCTTGACTCTGCCCTCCGAGGTGGTTCCGTCGCAGAACTGAATCTCCAGACGCGTGGCCCCCGAAATCACATGGTTGTTGGTGACAATCAATACTTCATTTTCATTCTGACCGATGATGATGCCGGAACCGCTGCCCTTGAGCTGCTCCGAAGTCACACTCTTTCCGGACCAGAAATCGTAGTCTGTCTGGGTCGCGTAGTTGTTGATGGCAACTACCGCAGGCATCACGCTCTCCGCCACTGCGGAAACATCCACCGCCGACACCGTCTTGGCGGCGATTTCACCGAGATTCTCAGTCTTCCCGAGATTGACCGGTCCTTTCTCCTCATCGGGATCCGGAATATCGGTCTTCGATACCGGCCGCTGCTCCGGTGTTTCGGGCACCAGATAGCGATCCAGCGCAAAATATGTCCCGCCGCCGATTGCTCCCATGAGAATCGCCAGCATCAAATATCCGAACAATCGAAGCAAAAGCGGCTTCTTCTTCGGTTTGCGCTCTTCCTCGCGGGCTTTAGCCATCATCTCCAGCCGGCTGATGTACTCGTCCTGCGGGGCAGGAGCAACCGTCTCAATCTGCGCGGCGCCAGCCGCAGGCTCCGTCAGCGCAGCCTCAGCCTGCTCTGTTTCCGTCTGCACGGCTTCTAACGGCGCAGCGTCAGTCTCCGGTTGAAAAATAACGGTCTCCCCGACTCTCTGCTCATTTTCGTCCATACTGTCTTCGCCTCTCTTCTTCCACACCGGATGATTCCTCCCATCCGACATATATAGAATAGAGCGCAAGTATGTACATTTTGTGTAGACAAATCGAGAAAACCGTTAATTTCTTTTATTTTCTTTTATTTTCGGCTATTTTCCTTTGCTTTGCGTGAGCGGAATGCCGTTTGCACCGAGCGGAATGGTGTGGTCAAGCCCGACAAAGTGTCCGTTCTCCTGCCACAGCACCTCCCTGACGAACTCGTATTTTTCGTTGTCCCAGGTCGTAAAATCGTCGAGCAGCAGTCCGCCGGTATCGCCCGAATTCGCATTCAGGCACCAGAAGGTATGATTCAGGCGGTAGGTCTTAATCAGTTTGCGAAGATGTGTCATCCAGGTGAGGTTCGGCTCGCGCATGAAGCCTCCCCACTCGCCGATCAGGAGCGGCGCCTTCCCCGTCTCGTAGATGAAGAACCAGTTGTCGCGCCAGCAGTCTCTCATCAGACTGTCATAATCATAGTCACCCTCAAACCACGGCTGGCGGTATACGGTCGGACCGTAGTCATGCGGTGAATACACAAGCTTGTTCTGATATTGGCCGAGGTCAATCGGAAAATCCTTCACGCCCCGCAGATTGCCGCCCCACCAGTTGAAATCGTACTGCTTCTCATCGGTGGAATGATAATCCCTGTTGGTCTTGATATCCTTCGGATAAATCTCCGTTCCCTCAATCATAATGAGCACATTCGGATTGACGCTCAAAATGCACGCGGCAGCCTTCTCCGCTGCCCGCTTCCAGTTGTTGGCAGCGTTCATGTCGTCGTTCCAGATGGCCGCGCGATTGCCCTCTCCCGGCTTTCCGTGCGGCTCGTTTTTAAGGTCGAACGCTATGATTGTGTCATTGTCCTTGTATCGCTTTGCCATCCACTCAAGCGCCGCAAGCCACTCTTTCTCCGACACCTTATCGGTGTACCACAGGTTGGCGTTGTGCCCCGCGGCGTCGGTCTCCGCGCTGTGGATGTCCGGCATAACCTTGATGCCGTTTGCCTCCGCGAGCGACAGAAAATAGTCGAAAATCTCCAGACTGTTCAACTGGGTGAGCGCCGGGTTGTAAGCGCGGTTGTAATTGGCATCCGGGTACTCCCCGGCAGCCCACTGATTAATCAGCTGCGCCGAGATCGGCACGCGAATCAGGTTAAATCCGTGGTCCGCAATCGCCTTCACCGTCGGCTCCAGCTTCGAGTTCCACAGGCCGTCAAAGGTGTTGGTTCCCGTGTTGTAGCCGAACCAGTTCACGCCGGTAATCCAAACCTCACGGCCGTCCTTGTCGAGAATTCTCCGCCCGTCCGTGTGGAGCCAGTCGTCACCCTGTGCTGCACCGTCGGGCCGCTTCAGCATATCCTTCTTCTCCGGGGTCTTCTCCCCGTTGCCGTTGCCATTCCCGTTACCGTTACCGTTGCCGTTGCCTTTCCCGTTCTGGCTGTTCTGGTCGACGACTCCCGCTCGCACCGTGCATTCCACGCCGTTGAGAACTGCCTTGGTAATCACAAGCTTCTCCTGCGTGGTTCCCATATTGCATCCCGTATAAACCGTTGCTCCGGGTGCGATGCTTCCGTTGTAGCCCGCGTCCGTGATGGTCAGCACATTGCCCTTGCATGTATAGGTTCCGTTCCACCCGCCGGCCCGTGAGAGCCCCTCGATGGTAAGCTCGAGCTTCCAGCCGTTGATTGCGGTCTTTGTGTTGTTGCGGATTCCGAACTCAATGCCGCGCATCGTCACGCCGCCGTCACTCCACACATTTCCCGTTGCATATTCCACCAGAATTCCCGCTATCTCCTCCGGCTTCGGCGTCGGTGTCGCCGTAACGGTGGGAGTACCGGTCACATCCGGCGTGACGGTTACCGTGGGGGTTCCCGCTCCCGGAGTCAGCGTTGCCGTCGGAGTCGCAACCGGGCTCACCCCGCCTGTCGGCGATGCATTTACATCCGGACTTTCGCTCGGATTCGCTGCCGGCGTCTGCGTCACCGTGACAGTCGTCGACTCCCCTGCGCCGCGGTTCTTTCGCTCCGACCGAACGAGCGCAACAATCAGCCCGACAATCACGATTGCCATCAATACAACACCGGTAATCAACAGTCTTCGTTTCATCGTATCTCTGTCCATATCTGCCTCCCGGACAACATTTTTCCTTCGCTCAGTATACCACAAAGCGCCCGCGGTTGATAGCCGCAGGCGCCTGAATTCTTGTACTGTTCTCTTTTCGCTTATCGCTTTTTCGCGGAAAATGACGGAAAATCAATAGGTGTTCACTCTCACTCCCGCATTCCGGAGCATATCGAAAATCTCCTGTGCGGAATGCGACGACTGCAGGTTCGTCACGCGGTACGGAGCATACTGCTCGCGGTAAGCGCCGTACTTGTCGCTGCCTTCCATATATCCCACATGAATGTGCATTCCGGACTGTGAGATATAGTAGTAGTGCGACTGACCTCTGTCGTCAACAACCTTGCCGATATAGATTCCGACATGATTGCCGTTCGTATACGGATCGTGCTCCGTGCACACCAGATCGCCCGGTCTTGCCTCGTCCCACGAAATCTTCGTTCCGTGCTGCATCTGCGACTGTACGGTTCGTCCGAGGTCGATTCCCAGAACTTCCTTGTACAAAATCTGAATGTACCCGCAGCAGTCTGCATGGCTCCACGAGGGCGCTCCGCTCCAGTACGGAAGATCCTTGTGCTGTGCAGAAACAACAAACAGCTTGTAAATCAAATCGTCGCCTGCCGAAGGAAGCTCCTTGACAAGATAGTTTGCGTTGATATATGCGGTATTTCCGTCAAATACAACCTGGTACCAGGTGTCATTCCGGTATGTAACCTTGCCGGTCACATGGTATTTCGTGCCGTACTCCTTCGCAACACCGACCTTATTTTCCGCTTCACCGTTCTTGGGAACATACGGACCGGAGCGAACATTCACGCCGCTGCCGCTAAGATACATATCGGTATCCATCGGCTCAACCGTGTAATCGGTCGGAACCTGCACCGGCGTAGGCGTCGGTATCGGGGTCGGCGTGCCTTGCGGATTGTCATCGACCGGTGTCGGCGTTACCGTCAGCGTCGGTGTCGGCGTAACGGTAGGCGTCGCGGTAGGCGTCGGCTCCGCAGACTTCTCACGAAGATAATTGTTGCTTGCATATGCGGTCACAGTGCCGTTCGCCGTCACAAAATCGAAGCGATACCATTTGGTCTCGTTACACTGACCGGTAACATGAACCTCGGCGTTCACGCGAAGCGTGCCGAGTTTATTGCCGTTCTGATTAGGCTGCGAGCGAACATTGAGAATGTCGTTCGTATTGTATACGACATAGGTCGCATCCATCTCGCGATAGGTGTACTCCGGCGTCTTTGTGGGCGTCGGTGTAGGCGTCTGCGTCGGCTTCGGAGTCGGCGTAGGCGTAGGCGTATTCATCGGCTTGGTTCTCAGATACAGATTGCAGACATACGCGACAATGGTCTTCGACGAAGTCGTGAAATCGATGCGATACCAGCCGGTCTCCTTGCAATATCCGGTCACGCGGACCATGTCGCCCTCATTCAGGCTTCCGATTACCGCGCCTTCGGTGCTCGGAAGGTCGCGCACATTGACCTTCTTGGAATTGTAGATTTCCATATCCGCCGTGAAGCTTTGATAGGTATATCCCACCGGAGTCGGCGTAGGTGCAGCAGTCGGATCCGGCGTCTTCGTCGGAGCGGGCGTCTCCGCAGGGGTCGGCGTTACCGACGGAGTCGGCTCGGAACCGTCCGAATCGCCGTCACCGTTGCCGCCGACATTGCCTTCGCCGCCGTCGCCGTTATCCTCAGGATCACCGTCGCCGGATTGTGCATCGTCACCGTCGCTGCCGCCTCTTGCGGGATTGTGCACACCGCTCCTGCCATCGTTGTCCCGATAAATAATCTCGCGGGTGCCTCCCACAAGGGAAACCGTCTCATCGTTTCCGCCGATGCGCTTCTCCGGACGCACAATCATCTCGCGAAGCTCCGTCGTCTCGGAAAGCATCTCCGTCTTCCGAAGAATCGGAAGCCCCTGCTTCACCGTTATTTGCTTCGAAGAACCGGGCTCCGCGCCCGTGTGAAGTGCTGGAAGATTCTTCTTGCCGTAGGTTACCGTCATTCGATCGCCGGGAAGCCGGGAGGTCGCTGCCTCCTGTGCCTCCGTGAGGCGAACGCCCGGGGCCGAAAGAACCTGTCTCACGGGCTCGGAAGATGTTGCAAGATCGGATTTGTCACCGGAAGAAACAAAAGAATCCACCGCAAGAGAGCGTTCCGCGGAATCCGGCAATACAACCGAATCGATGTCCGCAGAAACCGAATGCTGCATATGCGGAATCATCGTCACGCTGATTGCCAGAGCGAACGCCATCACGATGGATGTCAATCTGGTAAAAATCCTGGAAAGTTTCATTGTTATCCTCTGTCAAAGGGAAAGAATCCTCTCCCTGTCCGAACGCCGCCCGGGCAAACTGTCCGAAGCTGCGTCCGTATCCTTCAAATCCCTGCGTATACCCTGAAAACGAATCTTCGTAAATGTTACAAGCAAAACCCACAAACCACACAATTGTTACATAAGTGTTACAATTCAAATCATAGCATACACGATGCGAAAAATCAACCTTTTCGGACAAAAACACCGAAAAATCAAGGTTTTTTCAAAGTTTTCGGGTCGTTTTTCAAGGTTTTTACGACGCAAAAAAGCGCATTTTTCGTTCTACGACTGTAGTTTGTCTTTGTAACAATTATGCCCGAGGAACCGATCCCCGGGCACATTTCGCTCATTTTTCTTCGCAAACCTGGAAAATATAAAACTTCAAATAGTACGATTCCTCCGCCGACCACAGAATCGGATGATCCGGCGCCTGTGTGCGGTATTCCACCTGGCGAAGTCTTCGATGAACGCTGTTTGCCGCCTGCGCAATCGTCTCCGTAAACAGCTGCGGAGTCATAAAATGAGAGCACGAGCATGTCGCCAAAAAGCCGCCGTCCTTCACAAGGCGAAGCCCCCGCATATTGATCTCGCGATAGCCGCGAATCGCCTGTTTTGTTGCGGTTCTCGACTTCGTAAACGCCGGAGGATCGAGGATGACGACATCGAATTTTCTTCCCTCCGCCTCGAGCTTCGGGAGAAGGTCAAAGACATCCGCCGTTTCAAACCGCACGCGGTCCGTGAGGTTGTTGAGCTCCGCGTTGCGAATCGCCTGCCGGACGGCCGTTTCGGACGCATCCACGCCGAGTACCTCCGCTGCCCCTGCAGCCCCCGCATTGAGCGCAAAAGAGCCGGTATGCGTGAAGCAGTCAAGCACCGCCGCGTCCTTACAGAACCTGCGAATCGCAAGTCGGTTGTATTTTTGATCCAGGAAGAAGCCGGTCTTCTGGCCCTCCTCGACATCGACCTCATAGCGCACACCGTTCTCGACAATCTCAACGCGTGTGTCAAACGGCTCCGACAGAAAGCCCTTCGTCCGCTCCATTCCCTCGAGCTCGCGCACCTTCGCGTCGCTTCGCTCGTAAATTCCGCGGACCGCGATTCCGTCGGTTGAGAGCTCCTCCCGCAGCGCGGAAAGAATCACATCCTTAAACGCGTCCATGCCGAGGGAGAGCGACTGAATCACAAGGATGTCGGAAAATTTGTCTGCCACAATGCCGGGAAGCCAGTCCGCCTCACCGAAAATGATACGGCACGCCTCTGTGTCCACGGCCTTCTTCCGGTATTCCCACGCATCGCGCACCCGGGCGCGAAGAAATTCCTCATTGATCTCCGTCTCCGGGCGACGGCACAGCATTCGTACGCGAATCGTCGAATTCTCGTTGTATACGCCGATTCCCATCGGATATCCGTCGAAATCCCTGACTGCGGCAAGCGCACCGTTTCGACCTCCGCCTACGACCGATGCAATCTCATTGTCATAGACCCACGGACCGCCGGCCTTCAGGCTGCGCCCCTCTCCTTTTTTCAAAGTCACGGTGCGTGTCACCGTATAGCGATCTTCCATACTTTACCCTCTCATGCGGCGTCCTGCGGCGCCGCCAAATCGTCACTCCTCCGAAGCTTCCGAAGGCTGCGAATCCTCCTCTGCAGAAAGTCCTTCGCCGCCTTCCGCCGCCGGAAGGTTCTTCTTTCGGAACACAAACAGCTTGCTGAACACATAGTTCAGTACAATTACGATGACGCTCGTAACCGCCTTCGCCCAGAAGCCCTTGAAGCTGAACAGCGATTGATTAAGGCCCGCCGAAACAAGCATCGTTGGGAGTGTAATCTCAATCGCGCCGGTCGCAAGACGCGCTCCGACAAACTTCACAAGCTCGGCAAAAAAAGCGGTCTTGCCCGTTGTTTTGCTCTCAAAGACATATTTTTTGTTGGTAAAAAACGCAAACAACACCGCGGCCACCCACGCGATTGCGTTGGTCAGAACGAACTGCCAGCCGTATGCCGCCAGGCCGAACACCTTCTGCAGCAAAAACGTCACAACCCAGTTGACCAAAGTTGTTGCTACGCCGAAAATCAAATACATCACAACCTCGCGATGTTCGGCGAACAGTCTCTTAATCGTCTTCATAGCTACTCATTTTCCTTCTCTGCGGCCGCGCCGCGTTTTTACGGAACAAAACGAGCCGTCGCGAAACGGCCCGTTTCCTCTCAGGAATACTTTTGATTGCCCCAAAGGTTCTTTTTCTTGAGGTCCAGATACTCACTGTACGCCTTCTCCAAAATCTGCTTCTCGTTCGAGAATTTTAACAGATGGTAGGCTTCATGATACTTGTAAAATCCGGAATCCGCAAAATACTCCTCTGTCTGTGGTTTGCTGTAATAGCTGTCCGCTATCATCAGGTACCAGTGAACTTCCTTCTGCACCGTGTTCTGCGAAGTATTAAAAGTATAACGGCTCTTCCCGACATACTTCACGATGCGGGCGTCGGAACCGCTCTCCTCCTTAACTTCACGAACAGCGGTTTCGGGAAATTCCTCACCCTCTTCTACCGTTCCCTTGGGAAGCACCCATCCTTCGTACTTGCGCTTATAATTCTTGTAAAGCAAAAGGATCTTCCCTCTGAAAATCACAACACCACCACAGCTAGTTGCCTCAACCATCGTAAGGACCCCCTGTCTATAGGTGTTTGTACATTGTACTCAGTATACTCCCGATGGCGCTGTTTTGCAACTTTTTTTGTCAGCACATTCGCGAATACCGCAAACCTAAAGCCTCTTCAGGCTTTCAGAACATCAATGATTCTCTTGCGCCGATATGCGAGATATACCGGGATTACGGTTACGCCGAAGCATAAAACAATCATTCCGACGGACACCATCGCCGTCCGGACCGGAAAATGATAATACATCGCCGACTTCGGTCCGAATGCCTTCACAAACATGAATCTTGTGATATATGCGGACGATACCAGCGACAGCACAACCCCGATACCGCACAGAACTGTCCCGTGACCTGCAATCAGGATTGCAATTCCAAACGGTGTTTCCCCTATGGCATAGTAGGTGCAGTACTCCTTCTCTCCGGCATTCGCGTTAATAAACATATTTCCTGCAATCAACAATAAACTCATCAACGCGACGACACCGCTCATCGCGGCGGTTATTTTCCGGAGTTGCAACATCTGATGCTGCCTCTCCCGATTGTCTTCCTTCGGTTTCGTTACGGCAACGGTTTCATCTGCGGCGATTTGTCTTATCAATGTATCCGGGATTTCATCGTCGGAGTACAGGAAAACGGCAAGCGGTTTTTCTTCGGGAAATAATCGGTCAAACCACTCCTGCGATATTATGAACATCAATTCTCCATATCCGTACTCGGCAACAACGGGCGGATCGGACAATATTCCCCTCACTTCCAAGCTGAATTTTCCCTCTTCACCGTGATTGTCCCGGAATAGTTCATATTTATCACCGACACGGATGTTGTTTTTCAATCTGACAGCTTCCGAAACCATGCCGTATCGATAAACCCAGGCCTCCCCTTCCCCTAAAGGTTTCAGCCCCGTGTTGCGAATTGCCTCCCCCTGAACCTCATCGGTATACGGCACGACGGACACAACAACTTCGATTTTTCGCGAGGTCTTCAGAGAAATGCGGTGAGAAGGCAGCTGTCTGTAATGATCGGCCAGATCGTCCCCCAATGATTCCTCCCTTAGAAAAGTCCGGCAAGCCGTTTCAAAATACCGAATCGTACGCATATTCTCAGGAAGATTATCCAAAAGGGAATTCATCCTGTCACTTGCAATTCCCTCGTCCTCATCGGGAACATATTGAGAGGCGTTACTCAGCATAACATCCGGCCGGTTTTTTATTGCGGAAGCCCCCTGCGAATTTAAATCAGCCCCGTAAAACACCAGTATCATCAAAGTCGAAGCCAGAAAGAAGCCCGTTACAACCAGTACATTCAATGTCCGATGAACATGCAATTGCTTTCGGATTATTCTCCCGCGATATCCATGTCCTGTTCTTCGGAACACATCTCTTATTTTCGATGTCTCAACTCTTCGGTTTGTTTCGTTCGCCGAGATTCCGGATTGTCTGAACGCCCGCCACACGAGCATCACAACAGAACATGCAATGCAAAGCAGGAAACAAAGCATGATGCTTCGCCAGGGGGTATGCAACAGGTAGCCTGTGAAGGAGAATCCACTGCCGCTGTAAAGGCTTGCTCCGCACACTTCTCCTACTGCAATTCCGACAATTCCGCCGAAAGAGAAGAAAACCATCTGAAACAGAATCAGCGCAGTGCAAATGTCTTTGTTCCGCACCCCGAGCATCCGCAGAATTGCCATATTCCTTGCGTTTCGAATCAGCAGAAGCCGCGTGAACAGCAACACCATCACCGAGGCAACCACTATTGTAATGAGCGTCATTGTCATCCCGATAATATCCGCAATATCATAGATTGTCTGCTTATCATTTATCATCAGCATGGAAAATGCCTGTAATGTGCCGCGCAGCGAACTGTCGGGATACTTCTCCGAAATCTCTCGTACGATATCCCACACCTTACGCAGTTCGGTAATTTCCAGAAACACACAATTTACTTTTTCAACTGTCGGCAGCAAGACCAGATATTCATCACTCAGACCGTCATATTCAATTGCATTGCTCTTCACTACACCGGTAATCGTGTATGTTTTCCCGTCGAGCGGCAGTATAATCTCCGAACCGACAGGCCGGTCCGTCGGCACGCCGCAACGGCTGCACAATCGATCGTCGACAGCAATTTCCCCTTCGTTCTGAGGGTATTTTCCGTCAACAAGCTGAATCGCCGATTGTGTCAGCAACTCTGCGGAAGCGCAGTACACATTGTAATACTCATTAAGCGCCTCACCGTCGCAAAAATCCGCATAGCATTCATACGCATTTTTCACATACGGTTCTCCCTCAATCGCAGCAAGCAATTCCCTGTCATCGGACTGCACATTGATTATACTCTTTCCGTATTTTTCCTCGATTTCCTTCTCAACGGAAACAACATAATAATTCACGGCAGACAATACCGCTGCAATTATGGACATAAGAAAAAGTCCTAACACCGACATGGTTAGGACATTTTTCCTGTCAAACTCAAACACACCGAACAATGTCCGAAGCGGACCCTTCTCAGTTTTCATCTACCTTCACCACACCATCGAACACTTCGACATGAACATTTGCCAATTGAGCCTTGCTTATATCATGTGTCGCAAAAATCAAAGTCTGCTTAAACTCTTTTGCGCAGCGGAGCAACAATTCGAACACTCTGGTCCCGTTCTCGCTGTCCAGATTGCCTGTAGGTTCATCTGCAAAAACGACTTTCGGATGATTGATAATTGCTCTCGCTATCGCAACCCGTTGCATCTCTCCGCCGGATATTTGTGACGGCAATTTCCCGGTCAAATCGCTAATTCCGAGCATTTCAAGAACTGAACGATAATACTCCGGTTCAATCTTCGCCCGGCACATCGCAGCCGGAAGGACAATATTGTCCTTCACGGACAGCGACGGAATCAGGTTAAATGCCTGAAATACAAATCCGAATTGCTTCAGCCGCAAATCTGCACGCTTATTTTCCGACAATACTCCGATGTCGATTCCGTCGAACAAAATCGTACCGGATTGGATTTTTTCCAGCCCGCATAATACATTCAGCAATGTACTCTTCCCGGCTCCGGAAGGACCGGTAACAGCTACAACGGCCTCATCCTCGATTGACAGATTTACATTCTTAAGAACCATCTTCCCGTTGTTTCGATTCCCGAGAAAACAACAGACATCATCCAATTTAAACAAAGCCATCACATCCCCCGCCGCAGAAAGCCGCAATCAGTATCTGTATTTTTCGGTAAAGTCCGGCAGATCATCGAGTGAAAACTCAAGTTTCTTTTCCCGACTTCCGACTCCTTCCTGTTCATACATCAGAAGGAAATCCATCTCGGAGATACCGTTCCTCATGTACTCTTCCGCCTCTTCCTTGCTCATCCCGCCGACATAAAACAGCATCGTCATGCGGCACATATCGAGGGAGTCGGAGAACTGACCTCCGAAATTCGTCCCAATATTGCAATACACCAGCCTGTCCGGAACGGCTTCTCTGTCATAAAGCATAACACAGGGACTGTGCAGAAAAAAGAAGCGGTCCATCAACCCGGGAATCCTGCTGTCCAAACGAAAAGAGAGTATGATTTGTCTGTAATCGGAACTTTTCGCTCCATCCGCAGGAAAGCCTGTTGCGTTTTTAAAAAAATACTGTGCCTCTTCTTCTTCGGCCTTCCATTCAAAAATATACCAATCAATTAACCCATCATACACATTATAATTCTCCGCAGAGTCTACGCTCCACCGAACCGGAAACGCAAAAGTTGTCAACACCAATATCACGACAGTCACGACAACTGCGGACAGACATCCGAGTAAAATATACTTTTTCACTTTTTTCCCCGCTTAAACATTACCGGGATACTCGAATAGTTTCCGACTTTTATAATGTATCCCGCGAAGAGCATAACATAAGCCATGAAATTATCGCTTAATCGCATGTAATTCAGACGACACAAACGAATATCAAACTCTATTATATTGTATATTTCCGGGTTGTCAACAGGGAATCCGCAGGATATATCCTGCAATCCCGGCTTACCTCACACTCGTTCGTCGATGGCCCGCAATCGCTCACTCAGAATGTGAAATGCCGGCATGTAGCAGGACTGTACTTTCTCGTTGCGGCGGAGATAAAACAGCTCGCGCTCTCTGGCGTCCGCAATCGTGATGCCGCGGGAGACATCCATGTTGTGCCGCAGGTCTGCGATTTTGACCCGGATGGCAAGACGGTTGCCGGAACAGCGAATCTTTTCAATATATTCGGCGTAGGAGTCATCGCGGTCATGGCGAAGAAGAAGGAGCGCGTCGGTCACGGCGTCACCGAAAATCCCGCGGAACTCGGCGACCGTCATGTAGTCCGGATGATCCTCCATCACATCGTGGAGATAAGCAACAATCTTCTCCTCCTCGGTGTCGACGAAGCCCGCCACCGCCTCCGGATGCAGAAAATACGGGCGGTTCGCTTTGTCCGTCTGTCCCTCGTGCGCGTCGCGCGCAATGGCAATGGCCCGTTCCAACAATTCGCCCATAATTGCTCCTTTCCGCCGTCATTTTCAAGCAGGACCTTCCTTACATCACGCCGCGCTTCCAATGTCCCTTCGTATAGCGGTATCCCGCAAGCGGCTCCGCGACCGGATTGCCGGCAACTGCCGCCGCCAGTGTGCGAAGAATCAGCTCGGATTCCCGTCTCGTCTCGCAGGTCAGGTTCACGCGGATTCCGCAGGGTTCCTTCTGCATCACTTCCGCAAGAACCGTGAGAAGCGATGTCACATGTGCATTATAAATAAGCGAATGGCAATATCTGCATACGCCGCGGACCGGCATTGCATTGCCCTCCGCATCCGTAAGCATCCCGAACGGCTCCGTTCCCCGCTTCCGACAGCCATACACCGTGCGATGCGGGCACTGTTCCGAAACCATCAACACACTGCGCTCATACACAACAGCCCATGCATTTTCCGCCATATGCCGCGAAACCTCGCTTCGGCGAAGCTCCGGAGACAAAGTCCCGGCCGCAACTCCGGCCGTGCGCAGAAAATCCGCTGCCGTATCGTTGCATATGTACAGCGTTGCGTCCGCGTAAAATGTCGCTTCCCCGCAGATCTTCTCCCAATGCGGAATCTCCGCAAGCTGGTCCGGTGTTCTGACAACGATTGTTCGAACCGTCGTATCGGCAAGCATGCGGTCAATCTCCGCGACGCCAGCCCTGTGATTGTCGCCTTTGCTCACGCGCGGCAGCACAAGTCCGATAGGAACTTCCCGGCCCGAGCCGCAGCTGAGCTCCGCGCCCACAATGGCAAGGCAGGCGTCGTACATTCCTTCCATATCGATCCACAGATCCGTGACAAGCCGATGCCGGAGCACAGCCTCCGTCTGTTCCGGAGTTGCAACCGTAACTGCACAGCGCAGCCCTTCGACGGGCTCCTCCGGCAGCAAATCCAAGGCAGCATCCGCATTGTCCGTATCGCCCGGTTCCTCTGCGACCGCCGTCCGGTTGCTCCCGGTTTGACCGGATTCCGCGAAAGCTCTGTCCCCCGCCTCCGAAACCGGATTGCAGTCGCCGATATCCGCGGAACCGTATTCTGCAGTTTCCTCCAAAGGAACGGTCATCCCGTTCTCCGACAAGGTTTCATAATCATATTGTCCGGCCCACTCGGGGGTTGCTTTCCGGAAATTTATCAAAACCGCTCTCTCATATGCCGCAAGCGCTTCCCGCCGCAGCTCGTTAAGCTTGGAAACCGGCAGGAACACATTGTCTCCCACATCGACGGAGAGCTCCTCCCAGGTATACCCCGAACCTCCGGTCTTGCGGAGGCTCCGCATCACCTGCTCCGGCGTCACCGGTGCAAGCTGTGCCGCATCCGGGCAGTCTCCTGTCACGGTCACGCAGGCCTTCCCCACAGCATCGGTCACGGTGAGCTGCAGCGGTTCTCCCAATACCGCGCGAAGCGACCCGATGACCGGAATGTCCTTCCGCGTCTTCAAAAAGGTGTCGCGTATCTCCGAAAGCAGGGTTTCATTTTTCGTGCGATACACATCGACCGTCTTCGGAATCGCCCCGGAAAATGCCTCCCGTCGGAGCATGACCGGCCGGGCCGGGTCAAACCTCGTCATATCCTTCGGCGTCGTAATCTCGCCGCACACCGTATTTTCCGCGGTCCGAAGCTCAAGCACTTCCTCCGGCCCGATTTCCTCACGATATTTTACGACGGCAGCGAGACGCCCCTGATCCGTGACGGCCGCCTTGCCGACAAGAACACCGGTATGATTCGGGCGCTCGGTGCACAACATGCCGCGCCCCTTTGTATCAAATACATATCCGCCGCAAAATCCGCCGCGGTTATACAGTTCCGCCAGCAAACCGACATCGTCGGCACACTCCTTCGCATGTACCGCCAGATACTCCGCGTACGCTTTCGGGCCGAGCTCCTCATAGCGGTCGAGCCATCGCCGGTAAACCGCTGTCACGCCGGCCGCATACTCCGGCTTCTTCATGCGTCCCTCAAGCTTCAGCGAATCGACTCCGACATCGAGCAGCTCATGCAGGTGCGGAAGGAGGCACTGGTCCTTCGGACTGAGCAAAAAGCCCTGTGTGCCGTCTTCCCCCGCCTCAGACACCAGCGCACCGTTTCGCATTGTTTCGACATAGCGGTAGCGCTTCCTGCACGGCTGGGCGCACCGTCCGCGATTACCGCTTCGCCCGCCGGCCAGTGAGGACATCAGGCATGCGCCGGAATAACAATAGCATAACGCACCATGCGCAAACACCTCCAGCTCAAGGTCCGTTCCCTTCGCCATCGCCGCAATCTCGCGAAGCGACAATTCCCGCGCAGGGACGATTCTCGTGACCTGCGGAGGCAGAATCGACGCAGCGCTTGCGTGCGTAATCGTCATCTGCGTGCTGGCGTGGATTGCGAGATCCGGAAACCATTCCGCGATGCGCATCATCACCCCGTAATCCTGCACAATCACAGCGTCCAGACCGACCTCGTAATACGGCAGCAGGTAGCTTCGAAGCTCCGAAAGCTCCTCATTTTTCAATACGGTATTGACCGTGAGATATACTTTGACACCGCGGAGGTGCGCTTCGTCAATTCCCCGCAGAAGCAACTCCTCCTCGGGATTGTCCGCATAAGCGCGTGCGCCGAAGCGGGAGCCGCCGATATATACGGCATCGCATCCGGCTTCCGTAACGGCGCCGAGAGCCTCGTAGGATCCCGCCGGTGCGAGCAGTTCAATTGTGCCTCCGCGTTTCGTCATGACCTCGTCCTTTGTGTCAGTATAATTTGTCGCAGACAGGTTTCAAAAAAGCGGATATCGCTGTATCCGCTTCTTTGCACGCGCCCTCCGGTACAGCAATCGGCATAACCCCGCTGTATCAGCTGCGATGTTTACGATAAGTCGAAAGCTCTGTCTCCAGCCGGACAATCTTCTTCTGATCCTCCAGCTGCGCTTCCTTCAATTGCTCTATGCGATCCTCGAGTTCCTTGATGCGCGACCGGTCGGAGAGCATGTCGTGTTTCATGTTGAAAATGTCGGTGTCGCGGTTTTCCACCTCCGACTGCTTGTCCGCAAGCTGCTGCCGGCATTTGAGATAGTCGTCCGCGACATTGATCAGCACAAGCGCCTGCTTCATGTCGAAATCCATGGTCTTGTAGCCCTTGGCTTCCTTCATCGCAGCGTACTTGCTGTTTAGGTAAGTCGCAATCTTCTGAAGGTACTCTTCCTCCTCGATTCCGGCAATCCGATACCGCTTTCCGTTGATGATTACTTCCGCTTCCGTTCGCTTCTGCATCGTAGAACCCTCTCTTTCTCCTCATATATCATCACACGCGCTGCACGCCGGCAGCGGTGTTATGCTTGTCGTTCCGCCGAACCGGTTCTTCGGTCGTCCGTCCGGTCCGCATCATATCGTCAGCAAATCATTTTTCGGGCATCGGTATTCCGAGATGCTCGTACGCCTCCGCGGTCACCATGCGGCCTCGCGGCGTGCGCACAATCAATCCGGTCTGCACGAGGTACGGCTCGTATACTTCCTCCACCGTCTCCTGATCCTCACCGATGGTAGTTGCAACCGCTGCGGTTCCGACCGGTCTTCCCTGGAACTTCGTAATCATCGCCGTGAGAATCGCCCGGTCGATTGCATCGAGTCCGAGGCGGTCAACCTCGAGCGTGTCAAGCGCTTTGCGCGCGATGTCCGTATGGATGGTGCCGTCGCCCAAAACCTGCGCATAATCGCGCACCCGCTTTAACAGCCGGTTGGCGAGTCGCGGCGTCCCGCGGGAACGGCGCGCAATCTCCTCCGCGCCCTCCTCGTCGATCTCCACACCCAGAACTCTTGCCGAATGCCGCACAATCAGCGAAAGATCCGCAACCGAGTAAAACTCCAGGCGGTCCACAACGCCGAAGCGGTCCCGAAGAGGCGCCGTAAGCATGCCCGCGCGCGTCGTCGCGCCGACCAGCGTAAACTTCGGAAGCTTGAGTCTCACGGGCTTCGCCGCCGGTCCGGAGCCGATGATAATATCGACGCCGAAGTCCTCCATCGCCGAGTAGAGAAGTTCCTCCACCTGACGGTTCAGGCGGTGAATCTCATCGATGAAGAGAATGTCGTTCGGCTGCAGTTTGCTCAAAATCGCCGCCATATCGCCCGGCTTGTCAATCGCCGGTCCGGAGGTCTGCCGAAGGTTAACCCCCATCTCATTGGCAATAATGTTCGCAAGGGTCGTCTTGCCGAGTCCCGGAGGTCCGAACAACAGCACATGGTCCAGCGCCTCGCCGCGCTTCTTCGCCGCGTCGATGTACACCTTCATTGTGCTCTTCACCTTCGTCTGTCCGATATATTCCGATAAATACTGCGGTCGAAGCGATCCTTCCAGCCGGATGTCTTCTGCCGTCTCTTCCGTTGTCGTGATTCGTTTCGCCATAGTCCCGTCCCTGTCATTTCCTCATATTGCAGCTGCCGCGCCGCCCAAACGGCGTTCTTCGGATTCCGCGAAAAATGTATTCCTACAGATACCGCAGGCTTCGTGAGAGAATATCATCCGCATCCAGCTGCTCCGCATGCTCCACCTTGGAAACTGCCTTCGACGCATCGGAGCGGGAATAACCGAGCGCCATCAGCGCTTCAATCGCCTCCGCGGCGGCCTGGTTTCCGCCGGTGACCGGAGCCGCAACCGATGCGACAGCGATATCGCCGCCCGCCATCGACTGCCAATCCATCTTGTCCTTCAACTCCAGAACGAGCTTCGCCGCTGTCTTCTTGCCGATTCCCGGTGCTTTCGCAATCGTCGCCTCGTCCCCCGTCATAATCGCAAGAGACAGATCGTTCGGCGCCATCACGCCGAGAATTCCGAGCGCTGCCTTCGGCCCGATTCCGCTTACGGTAATCAGCATCCGAAACATGGAAAGCGCCTCGCGTTCGCGAAAACCGACAAGAGAAACGCCGGTATTTTCATTGACAATCAAATGGGTGTAAACCCGCAGCTGTGTGCCGACCGGCGGCAGCGACATAAGCTCCGACGCGGGCATCATCACTTCAAAGCCGACGCCTCCCGCGAGAATCAACGCGCTTGTCGAGTCCCTGTATTCCAATGTGCCGTCGAGCATTCCGATCATTGCTTTTGCACCTCACCTGCGAAAGATTTCCAGTCTGAAAAAAGTATACCATATTACGCGACGAAAAGCACCTGTTTTCTTACGGAAAATGTTTGAATTACGGCAGATTCTCTGTTACTATTATGTCGTATAAGGAGGCTGTCATGAGATACATCGAGCAACCCCTCGCGGAACTTCTCCCGGATGAGACGCTGCGAGTGCTTTCCCATATGCTCGGCGACCCGCGCTTTTTCCCGGGCGACGGCGCCGAGCCCTGTTTTTTTGACATTGAAACCTGCGGACTTCAGGCCCTTTCCGCTCCGGTCTACATGATCGGTGCGGTGCAGCGCGACGAGACGCGCGGCTTTTTGTTCCGCCAATGGTTTGCCGAAGGTCCCGGCGAGGAGACCGCGGTGCTTACCGGATTTTTCGAGTCCCTCCCATGCAACCGCCGGCTGGTGCATTTCAACGGTACCACCTTCGATCTTCCGTTTTTGCGGGACCGCTGCCGCATACTCGGTCTGCCGCCCTT
>CADBXF010000019.1 GCA_902798585.1 uncultured Lachnospiraceae bacterium | reverse complement strand
ATTATCGACAGCATCAACAATGAGATTGACGGGCAATGCACGATTCTGGAGATGCCCGGTCTCAGTTATACATACTTCAACCGCGTTTCCGCATTTACCGGTATGCCGACGGTTCTCGGATGGCAGACGCACGAGTGGCTCTGGAACAGCACGAGTGACATTTCCGAGTATCCGAAGGTTGTGCAGGATCGCCACAACGATGTCATCACGATGTACACCTCGACAGACAAAAAGACGGTCAGCGAGCTCGTGGAGAAGTATGATGTCTCCTATGTGTTCATCGGCTTGTGCGAGCGCGTGGACGGATATTACGCCGTCGATGACAAGGCATTACAGAACGGTTCGATTGCCGCAGAGGACACCATGGTCATTGAGGGCAAGCGGTGCAAGAAGATCAATGTGAACATCGACACCTGGAAATCGCTCGGAGAAGTGGAGAAGGAGCTTACCGACAAAGCGACCGGGTTGCCGATTTACCTGATCAAGGTCGACCGTGAACTCACGCAGCAGTTTGCCGGAAAATAAAAGCGCTTGTTAATCAGGGGGGAAGGTATTATATACAGATAAAAGCACCGGAGACAGGGGGGCCTCCGGTGCTTTTGTCATGCTGTTCGCTGTACAGTTCGTTATGAAGTCTCCGCGTCTCGGGATATCCCGCGTATCGCGGAGTTTCCCGGTTATTCCGGGATTTCGCGGGACGGTTCCGCCGCGGGCGGTTCGGGAAGCGTTAGGCGCACCTTGTCGATACGGTTTTTGTCGACAGCCTCCACAACATAGGTTACGCCGTTTTCGTCCGTGACCGACTCGCCCTCCGTCGGGATGTGTTCCAGCAGCTGGTATATGTGGCCGGCAATGGAATCGTAATCGTCGGAGGCAAGCACAAGCCCGGTGGCGTCGCCGACCTCGTCGAGCTTGGCGGTTCCGTCGATGAGAAATTCGGTGTCGGAGATGCGGACAATCGGGTCCTGCTCATCGGCGTCGTACTCATCGCGAATCTCACCGACAATCTCCTCCAAAAGATCCTCGAGCGTGATGATACCGGCGGTGGAGCCGTATTCATCCAAGACGACCGCGATGGTCACCGATTCTCTGCGGAGCTCCGTGAGCAGATCGGCCGTCTTCTTGAACTCGTAGGTGAAGAACGGTTTGCGCATCAGGCTTCGTATGTCAAATGCCCTGCGGGTTCCGTCGTAGTGGAAGAGGTCCTTTAAGAAGAGAATACCCACGACATTGTCCGGGGATGTCTCATAGACCGGAAGCCGGGAGTAATTGTTTGCGCGAAATGCCGTGACAACCTCGTCGTAGGTCATGTCGACCGATGCAAAATCGACATCGATCCGGGGAACCATGACATCTTTGGCGAGAGAGTCGCCGAAATCAACCACATTGTTGATCATCTCTTTTTCATCGTTCTCCAAAACACCGTCCTCGTGGCTGACCTCGACAACGGTCAGAAGCTCATCCTCGGTGATGGCCTGACGGCGGTTCGGGTCGATGCGGAAAATGCGAAGCAGGAGATTCGAGAAGCCGTTGATTAAGAAAATGAACGGCGTCATAATCCAGGTGTACGCCGTAATCACCGGCTCGTAAACCATGGCGATGCGCTCGCTGTAGGAAGCGGCAATCGTCTTCGGAAGAATCTCGCCGAAAATGATGACGACGAGCGTTAAGACGCCCGTGGCAACCGAGAGGTAGATTTTACCCCAGAGATGCTGAGCAAACACCGAAGTGAGCGCGGATGCCGAGAGGTTGACGATATTGTTGCCGATGAGAATAGCCGTGAGCAGCTTGGACTGATTGTCGAGAAGCCGGAGAACGCGACGGGCGCGGGAACGGGACTCCGCGAGGCTTCGCATCTTCATGCGGTTGACAGACATAAGCGCTGTCTCGGCAGAGGAGAAGAACGCGGATAAAAACAAAAGAATCAGGATGATTGCCAATTGTATTCGTGAGGCAGGATCCAAAGAAAAATCACACTCCTTATAATCGCAAAATGTCCCGCGGTTGCGGGCATGGTTTTTGATATCAGGAAATATTATACAGGAGAGCACCGCAAAAAGCAAAACATTTTTCGCGCGCAGGGAAGCAAAGGCCTCCGGGCGGTTCGGAAAGAATTCACAAATGGCTTCTTTCCCTTGGGGGGATTCTGTGGTATAATGCAGGCGTGTCCGCGAGACGAGACGGCGCAGACGAGCCCGCCTGCGGACAGAGAAAGGAAATACTATGCTTGAGATGAGGCAGGTCGGATTTTCGGTGTCGGATGACAACGACGGTTCGACGAAAGAGATTATTAAAAATGTCAGCCTGAAGATAGAGGACCGCGAGTTTGTAGCCATCACGGGTCCGAACGGCGGCGGCAAATCCACGCTTGCCCGCCTGATTATGGGAATCGAGAAGCCCACGACGGGAACGATTTTGTATAACGGGGAGGATATCACAAACCTCTCCATTTACGAGCGCGCAAAGAAGGGAATCGGCTTTGCATTTCAGATGCCGGTCCGCTTTAAAGGAATTACCGTGAAGGACCTTTTGAAGCTGTCGTACGGCAGTGATCTGACGACCTCCGAGGCGTGCCAGTATCTCTCGGAAGTCGGCTTGTGCGCGCGCGATTATGTCAATCGCGAGGTGAATGCCAGTCTGTCGGGCGGAGAGCTGAAGCGTATCGAGATTGCGACTATCTTGGCGAGAAAACCGCAATTTTCCGTGTTCGACGAGCCTGAGGCGGGTATCGATCTGTGGAGCTTTCAGAATCTGATTCGCATTTTCGACCGTCTTCACAAGGAGATGGACGGCTCGGTTGTCGTCATCAGCCATCAGGAGCGTATTTTGAATATCGCGGACCGCATCGTCGTGATAGCCGGCGGTGAAGTTTTGGAGCAGGCGGCCAGCGAGGATTTGCTTCCGAAGATTTTGAGCGACTCCCTCGGATGCCTGTATCATGCGGACGCCGAAGGACTGTCGGCCTACGGAAAGGACGGTAGGTAAGCATGGACGAGATTCAGAAGAGATTGTTTGAACAGATTGCGGATCTGCATGAGGTGCCGCAGGGCGCCTATAATTTCCGCGTGAACGGCGAGAGCGCAGGGCGCAATGTGACCGAGCATATCGACATCATCACGAAGTCCGACAAACCCGGTATCGACATTATCATCAAGCCCGGCACGAAGAAGGAGAGCGTTCACATTCCGGTTGTGATTTCGCAGACCGGTCTGCAGGAGTGCGTATACAATGATTTTTATGTCGGCGAAGACGCCGATGTGACGATTGTCGCGGGGTGCGGAATTCACAACGCGGGCGATAAGAAGTCCGAGCACGACGGTATTCACACCTTCCATCTCGCGAAAAATGCGCGTGTGCGCTATGTGGAGAAGCATTACGGCAGCGGCGAGGGGACCGGCGAGAGGATTCTCAACCCGCAGACCGTGGTATACCTCGACGAGGGCAGCACGCTGGAGATGGACACCGTGCAGATTGAAGGCGTGGATTCCACGGTGCGCACCACGAAGGCGACCGTGGGCGACCGCGCGAGCCTGGTGATTCGCGAAAAAATCATGACGCATGACAATCAGTATGCAAAGACGGATTTTACGGTGGATATCAACGGCGAGGACAGCTCGGTCGATCTTGTATCCCGCTCGGTTGCCAAGGGGGATTCGAAGCAGGAGTTTTTCTCGAACATCAACGGCAATAACCGCTGTAAAGGGCACTCCGAGTGCGACGCGATTCTCATGGACAACGGTTCGGTTGCAGCCGCTCCGATGCTCACGGCCAACCATCTCGATGCGGCCCTGATTCACGAGGCTGCCATCGGCAAGATTGCGGGGGATCAGATTATCAAGTTGATGACGCTCGGACTCACGGAGGAAGAGGCCGAGAAGCAGATTATTTCCGGGTTCCTGAAATGATTTTACGGCGGATGTCCGCTGGGAAACGGAGCATGGAATCCGGACGGAGAAAGTATGGAGATTTTTAAGAAAGCAATATGGCTGCCGGCACTAGCGGCGCTTTTGTGCGCGATGCTTTTGTGCGCGTGCGATACGAATTCCGGCAACAGTTCGGGCAACGGAACGCCGACGCTGTCGCCGTCCCCGACCGGGGAGCCGGCGAAGAGCGGCTGCGAGGTACACATTTTATCACTCGGCAAGGCGGATGCGATTCTGGTGATTGCGGACGGCGAGGCGATGCTGATTGATGCCGGTTATAAGAAAAACGCAGAAGAGGTGATTGCCTACATCAAAGGGCAGGGCATTTCCCGGCTTTCGTATGTAGTGCTCACTCACGGGGACAAGGATCATGTCGGCGGAATGGCGGATGTGATTCGCGAATTTTCCGTAGGAACGGTTTTGATTTCTCCGAAGAAGGAAAAGTCGGATTTGTACGAGGATATGATTTCCGCGATTCGGCAGAAGGCGCTCCCGTGCGTTTCTCCGACGGTCGGCGCAAAATATGCGCTCGGCGGGGCGGAGTTTCAGATTCTTGCGCCGGGACCGAAGGCGCTCAGGGAGGGCTCGGACAATGACGCCTCCATCGCGATGCGGCTTGCCTACGGCGAGCGGAGTTTTCTGCTCATGGGCGATGCGCTCTCCACGACGGAGAAGGAATTGGTGGATTCGTCCCTGCTGATTCGCTCCGATGTTCTCAAGACCGGCCACCACGGGAAGAGCGATGCGACGAACAAGAAGTTTTTGAAGTCCGTGCAGCCGGGGTATGCGGTGATTTGCTGCGGCGAGACCGAGGAGGGCGACGAGGACGGCGAGCCTTCCAACAAGGTGCTCTCGCTTCTTGACGATTTTCATGTCACGACCTACCGGACGGACCGGGACGGAACGATTGTATTTTCCACGGACGGCAGAAGTCTGACCTGTAATCAAAGTGCGGAATAGCATTTTGCGGGCAGAGAAAGGCGGTTTTCATGACGGACTATCAGAACTTGCTTAAGGAGGCGGCAGCGGCGCGGGAGAACAGTTACTGCCCGTATTCGAAATTTGCCGTCGGAGCTGCGCTGCTGGCGAAGGACGGCGCGATTTACCGCGGGTGCAACATCGAAAATGCGTCCTACGGAGCGACCAACTGCGCGGAGAGAACGGCGCTTTTTTCCGCCGTTGCCGACGGGAGACGAAAGGGCGATTTTACGGCGATTGCCGTTGTAGGAGGACCGAAGGACGGCGATACGGCGCCCTGTCCGCCGTGCGGAATCTGTCGGCAGGCGCTCTCGGAGTTCGTCGATGCCGGGAAGTTTACGGTAGTGTGGGCTACCGGCCGGGACGGAGAAGGCTTCCGGTATGAGAAGAAAACGCTTCGGGAGATTCTTCCGTATGCGTTTGATGACACGGCCCTTTGATGCCTGCGGAGAGATGTCATCCTGCAGTTTGCAACTTTTTTTCGATTACTGCTTGACAAACCGAAGGTTCATGGTATAATAGCGAAGTACCGCTCAAAAAGAGCGGCTTAAAACGGCGAAGTAGCTCAGTTGGCTAGAGCATACGGTTCATACCCGTAGTGTCGAGGGTTCGACTCCCCCCTTCGCTAGCAAAGGCAGGTGCCATACGGCATCTGCCTTTTTTGTGTTTCTCGGTACAAAAAAGGACCGCCGCAGCGGTCCTTTGTGTATTTCAGTTGTCCTCGGCGAAGCGGAGAGAAGCATTTTCCGATGCGGCGTCGCGGAGAACGGTGAGAAGAATTTCGCCGTAATCACCGAGCTTTTGCAACATGCATGTTTTCCGGTAGAGGATGATCTGCGTCGGTTCGCAGGGCTCCGTCAGAAGGTCGTGGAGCGCATCGAGGTTGCGTCCGTAGTAGGAGGGAAAATGCAGGCGTCTTGCAAGGTATTCGTGCGTCGCCTCCCGTGTATTCATGTAAAGCCCGTCCAAAACAATGGTTCTCATGGTTCATACTCCCTGCATAACTAATACAATTGCTCGAAGTTTTCATAATGGTCGTCGGTGTAGAAAATCAGACCGTCGTTCGAGAAGATGATGCGCTTTGCGCCACGGCTTTTGGCGCCCTTGGTGTCGATATCGCACTCGTAGTATTTGCGGCCGTTCTTCTTCGGAAGCTTACCCTCGTAATTGCCGAAGCTGTCGCCGCCGATGGCTTTGCCCTTTGCATAGCGCTCGACGCTTCCGCCGGTCCAGCCGAGCGCCTCGGCCTCCTTCTTCGTGATGAAGTTTCCGGGGAGATGTCCGTAGGTGTGAATATACAAAGCGACATCCTTTTTGCTGTAATACGAGCCGTTCTCGTCAATCGCAGGCGTCGGGGTCGGCGTCGCGGTAGGCGCCGTTGTCGGCGTCGGCGTCTTTGTCGGTTTCGCAGCCTGTGTCGGGGTCGGAACCGCCGGTGTCAGAGTCGGCGTCGCCGTGTATTCCGGGGTAGGCGTTGCGGGTTCCGGCGTGTCCGTCGGCGAGATGTCGGGAACTCCGGTCGGCGTTACCGTCACAACCATCGGGGTCGGCCCGACTTCGGAACCCTGCGTCTTCTGCGCCTGGATGAAGAGCCAGATGCCTGCGCCGAGGAGCAGAAGAACGACGATTGTCGCCAGCACGGGGTGCTTTTTATAGTTTTTCAAAAATCGAAGAAGCGCTTCCATAGGGAACTCCGTAAGATTCATTTTCGGTTCCGAAGAGCTCGGAACAATTTGAGAATAGCACCGTTCTTCGTAAAATTCAACCTCTAACGGGAAATAAGGCAAATACGGTCCTGCTTTGTCATCCTTTGATTGCATTTTCCGGCGGTTCGTGGTATCATCGTAAGGAGTATGTCGGTTCGGAACAGCGGCGATAACAGGGCCCGTCCGGACGGCTGAGGAGAACAGCAGGGAAAACCGGTTACGGCGTGACGGAAAGGCGGAAAATGTATGCGAATCGGAACGGGATATGATGTGCACCGGCTGACGGAGGGGAGACCGCTGATTTTGGGCGGAGTCACCGTGCCGTTTGAGCGGGGACTTGCGGGGCACTCCGATGCGGATGTCCTGCTGCACGCGATTATGGATGCGCTCCTCGGGGCATGTGCGCTCGGGGATATCGGGCTGCATTTTCCGGATACGGACGGAGCGTATAAGAACATCGATTCGAGGGTGCTGCTTCGCAAGGTCGGCGACCTTGTTGCGGGACAGTGCTATGTGATTGGCAATATCGACGCCACGGTGATTGCCCAGAGGCCGAAGCTTCGGGATTACATCAACGAGATGCGCGGCAATATCGCAGACGATCTGCAGATTCCGATTGACTGCGTGAGCGTCAAGGCGACGACGGAGGAAGGACTCGGATTTACGGGCGCCGGAGAGGGGATTGCGGCGCAGGCGGTATGCCTTCTGGAGCCGATGCTTCCCTATACCGGAATGACGAACGGCGGATGTGCGGGGTGCCCCGGAGCCGGCGGATGTAACGGCTGCAATATGGCCTGAGCGGTGATTTTGCGGCGACATTTACCGTTGCGCCGGACGAAGGACAATCGATTGAGAGGAATTTGCGAAGATGACGATTTCACAGACGATAGCGAAGGAACTGAATATCAAGGTTACGCAGGTTGAGGCGGCGATTGCGCTGATTGACGAGGGCAACACGATTCCCTTCATCGCGCGCTACCGCAAGGAAGCTACGGGACAGCTCAACGATGAGCAGCTGCGCGATTTGTTCGAGCGCCTGACCTACCTTCGAAACCTCGAGGACAAGAAGCAGCAGGTGATTGCGACCATCGAGGAGCAGGGTAAGCTCACGGCGGAGCTTCGGAAGGCCATCGAGGAGGCGACGACGATGGTGGCCGTGGAGGATTTGTACCGCCCGTACCGCCCGAAGCGCCGCACGCGCGCTACCGACGCGAAGGAGAAGGGGCTGGACGGCCTTGCGGAGATTCTGTCCGCGCAGCAGACCGGGCGCACGATGGAGGAGGAGGCAGAGAACTTCCTCTCCGAGGAGAAGGGCGTTACGGATGTGCGGCAGGCGATTCAGGGCGCTATGGATATCGTGGCGGAGACCGTAAGCGACTCCGCGGACTATCGCAATTACATCCGCGATATCACGATGAAGAAGGGATTGCTTCACTCGGAGGCAAAGGACAAGAGCGAGGGCGAGCCGACCGTGTACGACATGTACAAGGATTTTTCGTCGTCGCTTGAGAAGATGAGCGGATACCGCGTTTTGGCGGTCAACCGCGGAGAGAATGAAAAGGTACTCGCCGTCAGTATCGAGGCGCCGGAGGAGGATATTCTGCGCTACCTCGAGAAGCAGGTGATTGTCAGCGATAATCCGAACACAACGCCGTATCTGAAGCTTGCGGTTGCCGATGCGTACCGCAGACTGATTGCGCCCTCCATCGAGCGGGAGATTCGCAATGCGCTCACCGAGGATGCCGAGGACGGCGCAATCAAGGTGTTTGATAAGAACCTCGAGCAGCTTCTCATGCAGCCTCCCATCGCCGGCAAGGTCGTGCTCGGCTGGGATCCGGCGTTCCGCACGGGCTGTAAGCTTGCGGTTGTCGATGCGACCGGCAAGGTGCTTTACACGGTCGTCATTTATCCGACGGAACCGCAGAAGAAAATCGAGGAATCCAAGGCGATGCTTAAGAAAATCATCGCGCATTTCGGCGTTGATCTGATTTCCTTAGGCAACGGTACGGCCTCCCGCGAGTCCGAGAAGGTGATAGTCGAGCTGCTCTCGGAGATTCCGCGCAAGGTGTCGTACGCGATTGTCAACGAGGCGGGCGCGAGCGTGTACTCGGCCAGCAAGCTTGCGACGGAGGAGTTTCCGAAGCTCGATGTCGGCGCCAGAAGCGCGGCGTCGATTGCGAGACGCCTTCAGGATCCGCTTGCGGAGCTTGTAAAGATTGAGCCGCAGGCCATCGGTGTGGGGCAGTATCAGCACGACATGAATCAAAAGAAGTTGGCGGAAAATCTCGGCGGCGTGGTGGAGGACTGCGTAAACCGCGTCGGCGTGGATGTAAATACGGCGAGCGTTTCGCTCCTGGAGTATGTCTCCGGAATCAATAAGACGCTCGCGAAAAATATCGTTTCCTACCGCGAGGAGAACGGGAGTTTCCGATGTCGCAGGGACCTCCTCAAGGTAGCGAAGCTGGGACCGAAAGCGTATGAGCAATGTGCGGGTTTCCTTCGCATCCGGGGCGGCGAGGAGGTCCTTGACAATACCGGCGTGCATCCGGAGAGTTACGCAGCGGCTTATGCGCTGCTGACAAAACTCGGATTTACGGCGGCGGATATCGCAGCCGGCGGCGCGAAGGGTATGCGCGCCAAAGTTCGCGACACGGCAGCGATGGCGGCGGAGCTCGGCGTCGGCGAAATCACTCTGACGGACATTATCGGAGAACTGGAGAAGCCTTCCCGCGATCCCAGAGAGGATATGCCCAAGCCGATTTTGCGGAGCGACGTTCTGGAAATTTCGGATTTGAAGCCCGGAATGATGCTGAAGGGCACGGTTCGCAATGTCATTGATTTCGGTGCCTTTGTCGATATCGGCGTGCATCAGGACGGACTGGTACATATCAGCGAGCTGTCGGATGAGTATGTCAAGCATCCGCTGGATGTCGTCAAAATCGGCGATATCGTGGATGTGCGGGTGCTGAGCGTCGACGAGAAGCGGAAGAGAATCCAGCTGTCGATGCGGTCGCAGGATGCGCCTGCGGCGCCGAACAAGGCGGAGCAGAAGAAAAAGGATGCTCCCGCCCAGAACAGGGGAGACCGGCGCCCGAAGGGAAGACCGGAGAGCCCGGCGAGAAACCGCGATACCGAGATGGCTCGTCTGATTCGACAGAATTGGCATGATTGATGCCTGCATTTTGCAAAAAGGAGTGAGACTATGGCTTATAAGAAAGTGTTGACGATTCAGGATATCTCCTGTATCGGCCAGTGCTCCATGACCGTGGCGCTGCCGATACTTTCGGCCTCGGGGACGGAGACATGTATCCTTCCCTCGGCGGTTTTGTCCAATCATACGGCCGGATTTTCCGGGTTCACATTCCGCGATCTCTCGGAGGATATGCCCGGAATCAGTGCACAGTGGAAGAAGGACCGGATTCATTTCGACGCCGTATATACGGGATATCTCGGAAGTATCGAACAGATCGGGTATGTGCGGAATATCATCAAGACGCACTGCAAAGGCCCGGTGATTGTCGATCCCGCGATGGCGGACAACGGCAAATTGTATGTCGGCTTTGACGCCGCATATGCCGAAGAGATGGCAAAGCTGTGCTGCGAGGCGGACATCACGCTTCCGAACATCACCGAGGCGTGTCTTATGACGGGCACGGAATACCGGACCTCATATGACAGAGATTACATCGAGTCGCTTCTTGCGAAGCTTCGCGAGAGGGGCGCTAAGACGATTGTAATGACCGGCGTTTCCTACCGGGAGGGTCGCACGGGCGTTGTTGTCAATGTCAACGGTGTCTCCACCTACTATGAGCACCGGAAGTTTGAAACCGGCTGTCACGGCACGGGAGATGTGTATGCCTCGGCGTTCGTCGGAGCGCTGATGCAGGGCTTTAACGAGCAGGAGGCTGCGCGCATTGCCGCGGACTTCACGCTTTTGTGTATCGAGAAGACGGTGGGAGACGAGAGCCATTGGTACGGCGTAAAATTCGAGCTCGCACTCCCCGCATATATACGCATGCTCGGCCTTTCGTAAGACGGGAGCAAATAATTAACGCTGCCATGGTGCAGCCAAAGGAGATTATCATGGAAGACAGAGTTTCATTGTACAATACGCTGACCCGCCGGGTGGAGACCTTTGTTCCGAACGAACCCGGCAAGGTTTTGATGTACACCTGCGGACCGACGGTGTACCATTTTGCGCATATCGGCAATCTGCGCAGCTACATCGAGGAGGATGTCCTCGAGAAGACGCTTCGCTACCTGGGTTACGATGTCAAGCGCGTGATGAATATCACCGATGTCGGTCATCTTTCCGACGACGGGGACAACGGCGAGGACAAGATGGTCAAGGGCGCACAGCGCGAGCACAAGACCGTCATGGAGATTGCGAAGTTCTATACGGATGCATTTTTCGCCGACTGCCGGAAGCTGAATATCAAGATGCCCGATGTGGTGGAGCCCGCCACCAACTGCATCCCCGAGTTCATTCACATGATCGAGGTGCTTTTGGAGAAAGGCTATGCGTACCGCGCCGGCGAGAATGTGTATTTCGACACATCGAAGCTGAAGGAATACTATGTGCTCACGAACCACAGCGAGGAGTCGCTCCTCGAGGGTGTGCGCGACGATGTCGATGTGGATGAGAACAAGAAAAATAAAAACGATTTCGTGCTTTGGTTTACGAAGTCCAAATTCGAGGATCAGGCCCTCAAGTGGGACAGCCCGTGGGGCGTCGGTTATCCCGGATGGCACATCGAGTGCTCCTGCATCAGCATGAAGCATCTCGGAGAGTATATGGACATCCATTGCGGCGGTGTGGACAACATTTTCCCGCATCACACGAATGAGATTGCGCAGTCCGAGTCGTATCTCGGCCACAAATGGTGCAACTACTGGTTCCATGTGAACCACCTGAATGACAAGAACGGCAAGATGAGCAAGAGCAAGGGCGGAATTCTGACGGTTTCCGTAATCGAGGAAAAGGGCTATCATCCTCTGGTTTACCGCATGTTCTGCCTGCAGTCGCACTACCGCAAGCCGTTGGAGTTTTCCTACGATGTGATGGATCAGGTGAAGGCGGCGTATGAGAAGCTGCGCAGACGCGTTTCCTCCCTCGCTGCAGACGGTGCGGTGGACGAGGCGGTATTCGCGCAGTACCGCACGCAGTTTGAGGATGCGCTGGCCAACGATATCAATACCGCTTCCGCCATCACGGTTTTGTACGATGTGCTCAAGGCCGATACGAACGATGCGACGAAGAAGGCACTGGCGAAGAGCTTCGACGAGGTGCTCGGACTCGACCTGACGGAGCCGCTTCCGCAGAAGGAAGAGAGCGCGGACAGTGAGCTGGCGGCGTGGGTTGCGGAGATGATTGGCAAGCGCGCCGAGGCGAAGAAGGCGAAGGATTTTGCGGCAGCGGATGCCATCCGTGAGGAGCTGGCGGCACGCGGCGTGCAGATCAAGGACACCAGAGAGGGCGTCGTATGGGAGTTGACGAAATAAAACAAAATGCAGCTTCGGCGATTCTTGCGAAAGCAGGAATCGCCGATTGCAAAGTCGCGGAACTGTCGCCGCTCACGCTTGCATACATCGGCGATTGCGCCTATGAAATCCTGGTCCGCACCATCGTGATCGGACGCGGGGAGCGCACGGTGAACACGATGCACAGGCACACCTGCCGGTATGTGAACGCTGCGGCGCAGAAGAGCATTCTGACGATTCTTAAGGAGGATTTGACGGAGGCGGAGCAGTCGGTTGTGCGCCGCGGAAGAAACGCCAAATCCCATTCCGTCGCTAAGCATGCGACTGTCGCCGACTATCGTCTGGCTACAGGGTTTGAAGCGCTTTGCGGATATTGGTATCTGACGGGACAGAACGAGAGAATGGTTTCGCTTCTTACGGAGGCCATCCGTAAGTTTGACGCGGCTTCGGAGAACGCGGAGAGCGGAAAATAGGAGGCAGTATGCGATACGAGGAATATACCATCGAGGGACGAAACGCCGTTTTGGAGGCATTTCGCGCAGGCAAGACCATCGACAAACTGTATGTCCTGAAGGGCTGCACGGACGGACCGATTCAGTCGATACTCCGGGAGGCAAAGAAGGGCGACACGCTCATCCGGTTTACGGAGAAGGAGCGGCTGGACCAGATGAGCCAGACTGGGCATCACCAGGGCGTCATTGCGCAGGCAGCGGCCTATGAATACGCGGAGGTCGACGATATTCTCGCCGCCGCGCAGAGCAAGGGCGAAAAGCCGTTTTTGATTCTTCTCGACGGAATCGAAGATCCGCACAATCTCGGCGCAATCCTCCGTACGGCCAATCAGGCCGGAGCACACGGAATCATCATTCCCAAGCAGCGCGCGGTCGGGCTGACGGCGGTGGTCGCCAAGACGAGCGCAGGCGCAATCAACTACACGCCGGTTGCCAAGGTGACCAACCTTGTCCGCACCATGGAGGATCTGAAGAAGAAAGGCATCTGGTTTGTGTGTGCGGATATGGACGGAGAACCGATGTACCGCATTGACATGACCGGCGCCATCGGTATCGTCATCGGCAACGAGGGGAGCGGCGTCGGCCGCCTTGTGAAGGAGAGCTGCGATTTGGTAGCATCCATCCCGATGCGCGGCAATGTGGATTCGCTGAATGCCTCCGTAGCGGCGGGCGTGCTGATGTATGAGGCGGTTCGCCAGAGAATCGGCGGCGGAAAATAAAAGCAATCCCGGCGGAGCGAACTATGGAGATACGAAAGATAGCAACGATATACAATGCCTATACGGATCGCTTCGGAATCCCCAGACAAAGCGGTATCGCGGCGGATGTCACAAGCCGTATCGTGTTCGAGAAACCGTACCGGACCATGGATGCCGTGCGCGGACTGGCAGCCTTTTCCCATCTGTGGCTCATCTGGGAGTTCAGCGAACTGAAGGGCGGGGAAGCATGGCGCCCGGTGGTGAGACCGCCGAAGCTCGGAGGAAACGCAAGGGTCGGCGTCTGGGCCACGAGATCGCCGTATCGCCCGAATCCGCTCGGGTTGTCCTGCGTCCGTCTCTGCAAGGTCGAGGAGACTGCGGAGGGCCCCGTGCTCACAGTTACAGGCGCGGACCTTTTGTCCGGGACGCCGATTTACGATATCAAGCCGTATATCCCGTATGCGGACCGGATTGAGGACGCGGTCGGAGGCTTTGCGGATGACCACGCCGCAGACCGGTTGCAGGTCGTTTTGACAGAGGGTGCTCGCGCGGATGCTGCTGTGCTCTCCAAGGACAGCGAATGGACGGCACGGCTGTGCGATATTCTTGCGGCGGACCCGAGGCCGGCGTATCAGCAGGACCCGGATCGGGAATACGGAATGCGGTATGACGACTGCGAGGTTTCGTTCACCGTCGACGGCGGAGTATTGACGGTTTTGTCGATGCGCACGGCGGACGGCGCGGACAATTGAAAAAAATGGCAAACCGCGCAAAATAGTGCTTGCAAATCGTGCCGGCATGTGGTATATTAGCCGTTGTGTGATGCTGCCTTGGCTCAGCTGGTAGAGCGTCGCCTTGGTAAGGCGGAGGTCGGCGGTTCAAATCCGCTAGGCAGCTTACCGAATGCCGATACAATCATTTTCCGGTTGTATCGGTTTTTTTGTGTCTTCGCTTTGTGATATTTTGCTGAAAATGTGTCAGAAGCGGTAGAATTTTTCGGAAAAATTTGATATTATAAATATACTCCCGCAAAAGCGGCTGCGGGTTTACGGGTTTCCGACGGTTACCCTGCGGGAGAGATTTCGGAGAAAGGTGAGTGAAGACCATGTATTGTATGATGTGCAAGGAAAACAGAGCCGGCGGCGACGGTCTGTGTGTCAAGTGCCGGTTTAAGATGAACACGCAGAGTCGCGAAGCGACGACGGACATCGATGTTCTCCTGCCGGAAGGACGGTACGTCGGCAAAGCGAAGAACGGGATACCCAACGGGCGCGGTGAACTCACTTACAATGAACATGATTCGCGTAAGAGTTACAAAGGGGATTTTAAGGACGGAATGCGGCACGGCAAGGGGAAGCTCGTGTTTCGCAACGATTCCTACTACGACGGCGAGTGGGCCAACGACAAGTATGAAGGCTACGGCGAGGAATGTCTCTTCGGAACGACATTCGACGGATATTTTTCGGGAGGAGCTTTCCAAAACGGACATGTTTATTTTGCCGACGGGCGTGAGTATGACGGCGAGTGGAGCGACGACCAGCCGAACGGCATGGGTAAGATGTATTCCCGCGACGGGCATGCGGAGGAAGGATTTTTCGTAAACGGCATCTGTGCATTTTCCGAGGCGCCGTCCGAGGAGCAGATGGCGACATTTCTCGCGGAGCAGGAGCAGAGAGCGCTTGCGGAGAACCCCATTGAGGAGGAACGCGAGTCGATGCTCCGGAAGCAAAATACTTCCGAGCTTCCGCCGGAGGATTTGCACGACCGCATATGGAATCCTCTCGTGAAGGAGGAACTCGCATCTGCGGAGGAGGAAGAATCGTCCCCGCTTTTGTTCGAAGCGATGACGCAGTCGCCGAACATTGTGAAGATGACTTCGCAGAGAGCGGAGCCGGTCAATGTATCGCATGCCAGAACGGTTTTCCGCGGCAACGGACCGGACGATCTGGATTGGAATCAGGATCTTGAGGATACCGCCGACGCAGTGGCAAAGCGCATGGCGGAGTCGGCCGCGCATTCGATTGCGGCTTACGACGAGTCCGTGGCGGATGTGGATCTCGCCGCGGCGGAGGAAGCGGCGGCAGGGAATGAACAGAACAAGGAGAACACGGAGATGATTGAGTCCAGCTTTGTCGATACATCGGAGGAAGTACAGGATTCCAGAAACTCGAAGATTCTGCAGGGAATGCTCGACAATATCGGCAAGCCGATTCCCGAGGAGCAGCGTGAGAAGCCCGTCGTGAAGCCTGTGGTGTCGGAGAAGACGCTCGAGGACCGTGCGATGCTCGGGTATTTCGAGAAACTGGGCGTAGTTGCGGAGAAGCCTGCGGAAGCTGCTGAGACCGCGCCTTCGAAAGAGGCTGCGGCGGAGACAGCTGCTGCGGAAGCTCCGAAGACATATGACCCCGTGACCCGCACCGGCTATCATACGGAGGTTTACGCCAACGGCGAGCGCTACGAGGGTGATTTCGTGAACGGCAAGCGCCACGGCCGCGGTCGTATGGAATATGCGAACGGCGATGTGTATGAGGGCGAATACAACATGGGCAAGCGCCACGGCCAGGGAACGATGACCTATGCCGCAGGAAGCTCCTATACGGGAGCCTGGGAGAACAGCGTCAAGTCCGGTAAGGGCCGTTTTGTTCAGGCGAGCGGCGAGGTTTACGAGGGCGACTTCAGCGGAGGTACCTTCGACGGCTTCGGCACATATACTTTCAAAAACGGCAATACCTTCATGGGCGACTGGAAGGCCGGCAAGCGTGACGGTAAGGGCGTATGCGTGAATGCGGACGGCACGAAGGAACTCCAGATCTGGGAAGCCGGAAAGAAGATCTTCTCCGAGGCGGTGGCGGATGTCACGCCTGCGGTGAAGGCTGCGGCAGATGCGGAAAATGCCGCGGAAACGGTTGCGGACAACGCCGCACCCGAAAATGCTGCTCCCGCAAATGCTCCGGAGAACACTGCTTCTGCGGAGAGCGCTGCGGCGAATGCGGGCATTCCGGACAGTGCGGCAGCTCCGAATTACGAGGCTCCTGCAGCTTCGGAGGAGCGCGAGATTCGCACAATCAACTACAAGAGCGGCAATCGCTATGAGGGCGAGGTTGATGAGAAGAATCTTCCTCACGGCAAGGGCGTTTTCATTTACACAAACGGCGGAAACTACGAAGGCGAGTTCTCGCACGGTGTGCGTGACGGATACGGAGTATTCTCCTGGTCAACGGGAGACCGCTACGAGGGTGGTTGGAAGAACGACAAGCGCCACGGCGAGGGCGTCATGACATACGCGAACGGCCGTGTACGCAAGGGGCGTTTCGAAAACAACGAATATGTCGGTATCTGAGAGACAGCGGGCTGTCTCCCGGGCATGACATTGATGAAATGAATGAAGACGATGCAACGAAGGTCGACGACGGAGGTTCGAAGTTCTTTCGTTGCATTGTTTTTGAAAAACCAAAACCAAAATGGGGGAATTATGAAGAAACTGATACGGAAGACCGGCCTTGTTTCCGGTCTGACAATTATAATGACGATGTGCATCTTCTTCGGAGGATGCGGAAAAGACCGCGTTCCGCGCGAGGGCAATGGGGATACCGTGCCGACAGCGACATCCACGGCTACGCCTACCGCGACGCCGTCTCCGACACCGACGCCGGAGCGGGCGCCGAAGGAGTTCTCATTTTCGGAGCTGTATGCGCCGGCGGAAAACTATGACTATGTGTACAACCTCGGATTCAACGAATACACGGACGGGTATAACATTACCACCGTCGAATCCGCGGGCGGATTTTTGTTTATGGTGGGATCCCCTTACGACGAAGAGCAGGAGAGTACGGATTACTCGTCGACGACGCTTTTTCTTGTTCATCTCGGACGGCCGGATTTGTTCCGGACTTATACGGACCATGAATCGGAGTACCGCTCGTGGACGCTTCTGCCGGACGGAACCGTGATTTCCTATGAGACCGAGGTGAACGCAGTGACGAAGATTCAGGTGTTTGACCGGGAGTTGACGCCGCAGCGCACATTTTCCGCAGACGGAATGGTATGTTCTTGCTCGGATGACGGGCGGGTATGGACCAACAACATAGAGCAGAAGACGATGCGCGGCTATGACCTTGCAAGCGGAGAGAAGGTGTTTGAATACACCTTCGACGATATTGTGAGTGTTGCCTCATTCCTGAAAAGGGAAGATAACCGCTGGACATTTGCAGGTACCAATCCGGGGCTTGAATCCTTTTTGGTTGTTGCCGACGGTGACACCGGAACCGTGTCTGTCGTCAAGGCGAAGCATGAGAAGCCGCGGTATGAGACCGAATGCATCATTTATGATTCGGAAAATAACTGGTTTATTTCGCCTTATACCGATGACGATCTGCTTATTCGCTTCCCCAAGACGGAAAAGTCGGAGTATCTTCTCGATACGGACGGCATGAAAGTGGCAACCCTCGCCGGGCATTACAATGTCGACGATCCCGACGACGATCGTTATCATCAGACGCTTCATGTCTATGATGCGCAGAACGGCTTGCAATATCCGGTGCTTTCCATGGACGGCCTTCCGATATATTCTTATACCTCCGGCAGGGAGTTTGTGAACGGCGGCGTATTTTTCTACGGGCATAACTCGGGCGGCGTGGACTGCTATGTTTACGATTATTCGGCTACGAAGGCCGAGGAACTCAAAGATTACGCTTTGATTGACGGCAAAAACATCGATTCGTACCTTGCAAATCTCGTCGAAACGATTCGCGACCGCTTCGGAATCGAGATGTACTACAAAGAAGTGGATCTGAAGACGGAGATCTTTGATTACATCATGTGGCCCATTGAGGACGAGATTTCGCTTCTTAACATCACGGAGACGATGTACGCCTTTCTTGCAACCTACCCGGATAACTTCTGGAGAGAACTTACCGGTAAGGAGATGACGGGCGTCAACCTGTATGTCTGCGATCATTTTGAGAGAACCGGTGATTACATGATCGGTGAGGCGGCGGCTGTCGTGAACAACTGGGAAGGCAAGATATGCATGGCGGCATGCACGAGATATCAATCCTCGCTTCTTCCGACGCTCGCGCACGAGACCATGCACATGATGGAGTTCCGGATTGAGGAGTATTTTAATTCGGAGAATCTCGAGGGATTAAGCTACTGGCTGTATGCACTGAACACCGAAAAATACCCGTATTTTTACGCTTATACGGATGACAACGGGAATAATCTGACTGACCCTGCCGGCACATACGGATGGGGCGATGATTCGAGTGATGTCTGGTATATCGATGCATACTCCAAGAGCAATTACCGCGAGGACCGCGCGAGAATCATTGAAAATCTGTATGCGGGAAATCTGTACTATTTCCGTTCGAGCAGGCATCTGCAGGATAAGGCGGAGTTTTTGTGCGCAACCATTCGGGCTGCATTCCCTTGCGTTGCCGCAAGCGAGACGCCGGCTCCGTGGGAGACGCTCGGAATCTTTGATCCGGAGCCGTACATGGAGAAGGTTCGAATCTACGGCGGAACATGAAGCAGGGGCAATACCGAAGGATACGCCCGCAGGCGGAAAGAAAAATGGACCGGTTTGTGCCGGTCCATTTCTTATGTTGTCTGATGATTACGACGGGAGCTCCGCTGCGACACCGTGTGCGATGTCGTAGAGATAAGAGATATAGCGGGAGACGGTGTCCTGCGTATCGCGGATGACGGTCTCCAGCAACTCCACGGAGATGAGGCTCTTCTTGTAGAGAATCGGAATGCGGTATACCGTGAAGCCCTTCTCCGGCGAAAAATCGAAAGTCGCGCCGAACATGCGGTCGTAGTTGAGCCGGCAGACGGCTGTCGCGTAGGCCTCACGGTAAGGTTCCTCCACCGTGAACGGCAATTTGGAATAGACGGTCAGCAATTGCTCCTGCGAATGGACGGTAAGCTTGTAATTGGTTTCAAAAGGTTCCCCGCTCACCTGAAAGACGATGGTCTTTTTCTCCTCATCGCAGGAGAAGTTTTCCACAAGAGCAGCCACTACCTGCTTCAGGTTGCGAAAGATGCGCTCGGAATCGAGCAACGGTTGCGAGAGTTCCATATCGGTGCCTCCGTAATTGATGTATATGTGTATTCGGGCAGGGAATCAGACAAACCCGAGCGTATGGCGGGTCATCAGCTTTTCGCGGAATTCGGCTTCCGCCGTAGCAGCCGAAAAATCCTCCGGCGTGATGGTGATTTTCTCCGAACCGCTCATCTGCGAGCGGATTGCCGCCTTCGACCAGGTCCGCTCATAGAGATTGCGGACGAAGCGGGCATTGGAGAAGTCCGGGGAATCCATGTAAGCCTGGTCGAGCGATTCGAAGAATTCCGCCACAGCTGTCTCAAGCGCCTCGGTATAATCGAAATGACGACGCACCATCAGAAGGAAAATGTCCGTCAATTGTTTTTTGGTGTATCCCGGGAAATCAATCTGGTACGGCATGCGGGAGCGAAGTCCTGCGTTGCCTGCCATCAGTTTATCCATGTCGTCCTTGTAACCGGCCATAATGACAACCATGTCGTCGCGGTGATTTTCCATCTCCGAGACTAAGGTCGTTAGCGCCTCCCGGCCGTAATCGTTGCCGGAATCGCCGCCGTAGAGGGCATAAGCCTCATCGATGAAGAGTACGGAGCCGTAGGCGTCGCGACAGATGGCGGCTGTTTTCGGCGCTGTCTGTCCGACATATTCGCCGCAGAGGTCGCGCGACATATACTCGAAGAAGTAGCCGTTCCGAAGGATTCCGTTCTCCGCAAAGATCTTGCCGAGAATGCGGGCGACCGTGGTTTTGCCGGTTCCGGGCGCGCCTGTAAAGCGCATATGCAGAGTCGGGCGGTCAATCTTTTTGTCGGACATGGCGTAGCGAACCTGTGATACGATTTCGCGAATCCGGTCGGCGATTTTCTCCATACCGATCATCTCGGAGAGCTCATCGAATCCGGAGCGGGAGTGCTCGGTATAGGAAGGGGACAGCGGAAGAAGCGTAGCCTTGCTGATGTGTGTCAAGGAATCGGGCTCCGGGCTCTTTGCAGGCGCTCCGGCATCTTCGCCCGCAGGGCTGTTCTGCGCATCCATACGGTGCTTCAGCCACAAAATCTCGCAGACAATCTTGCGCACCGACTGCATTCCGTAGAAGCGTCCGTCGCTTTTTTCCTCGGCAATCCGCGAGAAAAAGATGTCCCAGGCGTCATCGTCAAGCACGAAGGAGTAATCGCGGAGCGCAAGCACGGCGCCGGCGCGAAGCTGTTCGTTCGTATACGGCGGCATGGCGAGCGTGCGAAGATACAGTACATCGGAGATGCAGTCCTCGATAGCGGAGAGAGCCGTAGGCTCGATGTACGGAACGCGAAACGCGAAGAGATAATCGCTCTCGAGGGGGAGAATCTGCCGGAGAAATCCCTTGAGATCTCCGTGACGGGAATGCTCCGTAAGAGCGCTGATATCAAAGCAAACCAGACGGTTGCGGTTTTCTATTTTGCTCAGGAAGGTCACCGTGTCAAAGGGCGATTGGAAGCCGTCCTCCGTCTTCAGACCGAGGCGGATCTCCAACACCGGGTTGTCCTTGCAGAACGGGAAGAGATTGAGCGCCGTAATGAAATCGGCGAAGGTGTTGAGCGCCGTCGTCAGTCCCGCGCCGTCGTTGACCGAAAAAAGATAATTGAGATGCTGGAATGAAATCTGGGTGTTGTGTTTGTGAATCTGCGGCGCCACGAGCGCAATTTCGCGGCAGAGTTCCTTGAGAGAATCCCAGCCGATCAGGTTGTCGAAATACGAGAGAGGGGAAGCGGAGGTATCGTCCTTCGCCTGCGTCAAAGAGAGCATTACCTCGGGGTAGATATAGTACACGGTGGAGTCGCTCTCGTGAATCTGGCGTCCGTCGCCGAGCGTGAAGCTGCCCTCGAGCATTGCGTTAATCTGGCGGGCGGTCTGCTCCAGAGAGCCTCCCGAAACGGAAAATGCGAGGAGTGCGAAATCCTCAAAAGTGACTCTCAACGCACTGCCGAACTGTTTGACCAGCGCATCGCGCACGGTATTGATCGGAAGCGCGGAAGCGTCCCGACTGTCCAATACGAAATTTTGATCGAACTCAATTTTGCCGTTGAGCATTCGAGCGCCCTCCGATAATCATAATACAGCATTATAACATAATGTGTACATGAAAACAACATTCCATTTTGCGGAAAACGCCTTTACTTCTATGCGGCGCAGTGGTAAAATGAAGCCGAATTTGCATATGCTACGGAGGACATTCGACATGATTAATTCCATGATTCTCGATCTCAACAGGAACGGCTCGGCGATTCGCGCAATGTTTGAGGAAGGCGCGAAGATGGCGAAGGAGTTCGGACGCGAGAATGTGTACGATTACAGCCTCGGCAACCCGAGCGTTGTACCGCCGCAGGAGATTCGCGATACGCTTCTTGATATCGTCGCCAACGAGGACGAAAATGTTTTGCACGGATATATGAACAACGCAGGCTTTGAGGATGTACGAACCGCTGTGGCCGACCATCTGAACGCGATGTACGGAACCGCATTTACCTCGCGCAACATTCTGATGACCGTCGGCGCTGCCGGCGGACTCAATGTGATTCTGAAGACGCTCCTCAATCCCGGTGACGAGGTGATTACCTTTGCTCCGTTCTTCGGCGAGTACCGCAATTATGTGCGCAACTACGGCGGCGTGCTTGTGACGGCCGCGACCGATCCGGAGACATTCCTTCCCGTACCGGCTGTGCTTGCCGAGGCGATTACGCCCAGAACCAAGGCGCTTATTATCAACACGCCGAACAATCCGACGGGCGTGGTTTATCCGGAGTCGCTGATTATTGAGATTGCAAAGGTGCTGGAGGAGAAGCAGAAGGAGTTCGGCACCTCCGTTTACCTTATCTCCGACGAGCCGTACCGCGAGCTTGTGTACGACGGAGTTACGGTTCCGTATCTCACGAAGTACTATCGCAATACCGTCGTCGGATATTCCTACAGCAAATCGCTCTCGCTTCCGGGCGAGCGAATCGGATATCTGGTTTTGCCGGACGAACTCACGGATGCGGATGAGATTATCCCGGGAGCTGCGGCTGCGAACCGCATCCTCGGATTCGTGAACGCGCCGTCCCTGATTCAGAAGACGGTAGGGCGTTGCCTTGACGCGAAGGTGGATGTGGAGATCTACAACAGAAACCGTGAGCTTCTCTACGGAAAGCTTACCGAATACGGCTTCTCCTGCATCAAGCCGCAGGGAGCGTTTTATCTTTTCGTAAAAGCTCCGGACGGCGACGACAAGGCGTTTGTCGCTGCGGCGAAGAAGCATCGCATTCTGATGGTTGCCGGCACCGGCTTCGGCGGTCCGGGCTATGTGCGCCTTGCATATTGCGTATCCTACGATATGATTGAGCGCTCCCTTCCGGGGTTTGCCGCTCTCGCGCAGGAGTACGGCCTTCGCTGATTCGGCGGCACGGATTATATTTACTTACGAATCAACAGAAAGTGAGATACTATGGGAAACTGGCAGGATAAAGTGCGTCGCGTCGTCCCCTATGTTCCGGGGGAACAGCCGCAGCGCCCTGTGATTAAACTGAATACCAATGAAAATCCGTATCCGCCGTCACCGGCAGCGGTTGCGGTGCTGCAGGCTGCCGACGGCGCGGCCTTCCGCAAATACCCGGATACGGATGCCACGGAGCTTGTGAATGCCATCGCGGATGTCTACGGGATTTCCGCGGATCAGGTGTTTGTCGGTGTCGGCTCGGACGATGTGCTCGGCATGTCGTTCCTGACCTATTTTGCGAGCGATAAGCCCGTTCTGTTTCCAGACATCACATATTCCTTTTACGATGTATGGGCGGAGCTGTTCCGGATTCCGTATCGGCAGATTCCGCTTGCGGAGGATTTTTCAATCCGGACCGAGGATTATTTTGCGGACAACGGCGGTATCGTGATTGCCAACCCGAACGCGCCGACATCTCTGGCGCTTCCGACCTCGGAGATTCGGCGGATTATCGAGGCGAACCGCGATTCGGTCGTGATTGTCGACGAGGCATACATTGACTTCGGAGGGGAGAGCGTTCTTCCGATGATCTCCGAGTTTGACAACCTTTTGGTTGTGCAGACCTTCTCCAAATCGCGAAGCGGCGCGGGAATGCGCGTCGGCTTTGCCATGGGCTCCAAAGCTCTCATAGACGCTCTCAAGGCAGTCAAATTCGCGTACAATTCCTACACGATGAGCACGCCGATGATTCAGGCAGGAGCAGCTGCGATGCGCGATGTCGAATATATGAAGAAGACGACGGCAGCGGTTGTTGCGACGCGCGAGGCGTTTCGCCCGCGGCTTGAGGAGCTCGGATTTACCGTGCTTCCTTCCGCGACGAATTTCTATTTTGCGACACACGCGAAGGTTCCGGCGGAGGTGATTTTCACCGAGCTTAAGAAGCGCGACATTTTCGTGCGCTTCTGGAAGAAGCCGCGCATCGGCAATTATCTGCGGATTACGGTGGGAACCGATGCGGAGATGGAAGCGCTTGTAAGCGCATTGACGGAGATTTTAAAGGCATATTGAACACATATGAATGCGAGAAATTATCAACGCGAAATGGAGGAGGTACTGGCAAGGGTCGATGCGGGGGACCGTGTTCCGACACTTTTGCTGCATGCGTGCTGCGCGCCGTGCAGCAGCTTCGTCCTTACGGTGCTGGCAGAACATTTCCGTGTGACGGTTCTCTATTATAATCCGAACATTACCGACGCCGCGGAGTTTGACAAACGCGCAAAGGAGCTGCAAAGGCTGGTCGATGAGCTGCCGGTGCGGTATCCGGTTTCGGTGATTGTTCCGGAATACCGTCCGGAGGAGTTTTACGAGATTGCGCGCGGGCTTGAGCAGGAGCCTGAGCGCGGAAGGCGATGTGAGCAGTGCTTCCGGCTTCGGCTGATGTATACGGCGCGGGAGGCGGAACGGGTCGGCGCGGAGTATTTTGCGACGACGCTTACCATCAGCCCGCAGAAGGACGCGGCGTTGCTCAATGCAATCGGCGCGGAGGCGGAGGCTTTGCTGTTTGCGGATACGGCTGCGGAGGACGATAAGCCGGGCAGCGGCGCGGAGAGCGAAGAGAAGCCCGCGGGATCGCTTCCGAAGTATCTCCCTTCGGATTTTAAAAAGAAGGGCGGCTATGCGGAGTCGGTGAGACTCTCGGAGGTCTACGGCCTGTATCGCCAGAACTATTGCGGATGCGCGTTTTCAAAGCGTGACGCTGCGCTTCGGGACAGAGCGAAGGCGGCAGCGGGACAATCCCCGGCGGCTGTTGCAAAACAGGAGCCGGAAGGCGATTTGTAAACAATTTGTTAAATCGCATTCAAACATATGGTAAATAACACTTACATGTGTTATACTGTAGAAAATTTAAAAGGAGGATGTGCGTATCGCGTTAATACGCACGAATAAGCAAATGACAAGAGCATTGGTTTTCGGTTCTCTTACGGACGGCTTCGGCTTTGTAGCGATTCTCGTAATCGCGCTTGTGTTGATTATCCTTGTATGGTATATCAGCACTCTGAACGGACTTCGTCGTACGCAGGTTAAGATTAAGGAATCGGTTTCCGGAATCGATGTCGCTCTTACGAAGCGCTTTGATGTGCTGACGAAGATGGTCGACGTGGCCAAGTCGTACGCGACGTTTGAGAAATCCACAATCCTCGAAGCTGTAAAGCTTCGCAACGGTATGAGCATGCGCGAGAGAACGCAGGCTACCGAGGCGATGAACCAGGCGGCAAAGGAATTGAACTTCCTTGCGGAAAATTATCCGCAGTTGCATGCAAATGAGAATTTCCGCCAGCTGCAGGTGGCCATCATGGATGTGGAAGAGCATCTTCAGGGGGCCCGCAGAGCTTACAACAGCAATGTATCTTCGCTGAATCGTCAGATCGTTTCGTTCCCGACGAGCATCGTCGCAGGCATGAGCGGTATTCACGCAGAGGATTTCTTCGAGGCTGAGGAGTCGAAGAGAGCCGATGTGGATGTGAAGATTACATTCTGATCGTCCGGAAATAATTAACATGATTTGTCGGTTGCGTGCCGGGGAGTACTTCTCCGGCACGCAATGTGAAAGGGAGGAACTATGATCGTAACTTGGGAGGACGTACTGCGCCAGCAGAAGACGGTACGGAACTGTGCCTTGGTTGCGGGAGTATTGGCATTTATCGGTTTGGTCGCGGGATTTGCCACGATAACGACGCGGAGCGGATGGTTTTTCCTTCTGCTTCTGGTGCCGTCGGGACTTATGTTCCTGATGTTCTACTTTGCCAGAAAGACTTATCGGGAGATGTACAAGTCAGTGGTTGTCAACAAAGCTGCCGAAGGAATGTTTGACAGTTATTCCTACAAATATGACAGCGGTTTTGAAAGCAACGAAATCCGCGATGCAGGGTTGATGACGATGGGCAACCGCTATAACAGCGAAGATATGGTGGAGGGCTTCTACAAGGGCGTTTCGTTCCGCAGAGCCGATTTGTATATCGCACAGCATGTACAAACCGGAAAATCCAGCTACACCATCGTGTATCTCCGCGGAGAATGGCTGATGTTCACCTACAACAAGAACTTCGTCTCCGATGTGCAGGTTACCACGCGCAATTTCAACTATGCAAACAAAAAGAAGAGCAGACTGTTTAACAGAGCGGACGAGCGGCGCCATACCTTTGAGACGGAGAGCAAGGAGTTCAACAGAGAATTCACCTGCACCTGTCAGGAAGAGTCGGAGGCATTTTACCTTCTGACACCGCGTGTAATGCAGATGCTCTTGCTGTTGAAGAGCGAATTCGACTGCCCGTTTATGGTGGGCTTTGTCAAGAACCGGTTGCATTTTGCGATAAATTCGGGTAAAAATACTATGGAGCCTCCGGTGTTGTCGGAACCAAATCTGACGGCGGAGGTAGAGAAGGCGAGACGCGAGCTGAAAATCATCTGCAATATCGTGGATACGCTCGACTTGGACCGCCGTTTGTTTGTGCAATAAGGAAAATGATTACAGGACCGGGAGAATGTTATGGACAACCAATTTGATGAGCTGTTGGAACTCGGAAAACGCATCCGCAGACGGGACCTCTTAGGAGTTCTTGTATTGCTTGCGGGAATTGTCGTGACGGTCTTTTTCTACGGAACTCCGTTTTTCGTGATCGGACTCGGCATTATGGCAGCGTCCATCATCATGATGATTGTGACCAGCGTGACGCTCAATAAGCGCTTCCGCAAGATGTACAAGTCGACGATGATTGACCGCGTTGCGAGAGAGTATTTCGAACAGTATACCTACAATGCCGAGAAAGGCTTTTCCCGAGATTATCTGCGGGGCCTCGGGATCATGATGTTCGGCAGTGATTACCGAAGCGAGGATATGCTCGCGGGCTCGTATCACGGCGTTCCGTTCACACGGGCGGATGTTTATATCGCAGACACCTCGACCGACTCGGAGGGCAACAGCAGCACCACGGTATACTTCCGCGGGCAGTGGCTGGAGCTAATTCCGAACAAGCAGTTTGCCTCGGATTTGCAGATTATTCAGAAGGGCTTCGGCTTCAGCAATAAGCGAAAAGGCTTTTTCACCAAGAAGGCCGATCGCCGTCATGAGATGGAGACCGAGGATTCGGAGTTCAATAAGCGTTTCACCTGCATGTGCCAGGACGAAGCGGAGGCATTTTACCTGCTGACGCCCGCCCTTATGCAGGCAATCATGCGTCTCTCGGAGGTTCTGCCGTACAAGATGATGATTGCTTTCGTTGGAAATACGCTTCAGGTGCTGATTGATACCCACCGCGACTCCATGGAGCCCACGCTTCCGAAGGGCGGCAATTTCGACCGCCAGATTGCGGATATTCATCAGGATATGAGAGTGATTACCGAAGTCATCACGGGACTGCTTCAGGATCGGAACATCTTCCGGGCATGATTGTACAGCCTGCGGTTTGGCTCAGCGACATACGAATGAGGAATACGAAAAACACCCGCTGCGGATATTCGCGGCGGGTGTTCTTTTCGTAATTTTCGTTCCCGGATTTCGGCAACGCCGCCACGGAAAATCATTTCCCGGAAGAGCCGCACAAAGCGCGAAGCACCTTGGCAGCGACATCGCCTGCATCGGCGCTCCCGGAGCCGCCGTGCTCGATGTAGACAACAAATGCGTAGGGAAGCCTGTCCTCCGCGGTAAAGCCCGCAAACCAACAGTCGGATTTGCCGTTTCCGCGGGAAATCGTGCCGGATTTTGCGGCGATTTTGCACGGGAAACGGTCGGCGCCGTAGGTTTTAACGACATTGTTCTCGAGCATTTTCCGAATGGTTGCCGCGGTGTTCTTCTCAATCAGGACGGGAGAGAACGAGGTCGTCGGACGGTAAAATACATTCCCGCCGGTATCCGCTGCGGACAGAAGCGTGGTCGGAATCGCGGCGGAGCCGCCCTCGGCAATCGCCGCATAGTAAACGAGCAGACTGCAGGGGTTGACCTGGTCGTGGTAAAGCCCGATTCCGGCATAGCCTAGCCTGAATTGCGGAATGCCGGAAAATTCAAAGACTCCCCGCGCCGTGGAGACGGAGCCGATTTTGTAGGAGGCGGTGAGCCCGGCTTTGTTTGTGTATGCGGAAACCGTATCCGGCGAGAGCGCGACGGCGAGCTGTGCGAAAACGCAGTTGCAGGAGTTGGCGAATGCCTCCGACAGTGTCTGCGCGCCGTGCTTGGCGGTGCAATTTACGGTACCGTCGGGCAGTTCGAAGTGTCCGTCACAGCGGAAAATGCAGTTTTCAATCGGCCCGGTCTGTGCGCTGTCGATATCCGAGGCCGTGAGTTGTTCAAGCGCTGCCTGCAAAATGACCGTCTTCATGACGGAGCCCGGGGTTGCGGTTGAACTGTAAAAGCGGTTTATGTAGGCGCCCTCGTAAGCGGCGTTTTGCTCGAGGTCGGCGGGGATGTCGGCGGGGTCGAAGACCGGCGTGGAGACCAGAGCGAGGATTTCCCCGGTCTTTCGATTGTAAACGCAGACGGTGCCGTTTCTGCCGGCGAGAGCATCGTAAGCGACGCGGTTCAGGTTTGCATCAATGCTGAGTGCGACGGTATTTCCCTTCTCGGTAACGGAGGAAACTCCGATGGCAGGCGTGAAATTGACCAGGTAATCGCGCATCGTGGATAGCGCGGAGGTACCGATTTTGCCTTCGGCATCGCCGACAACATGGAGCGTGGCAAGGCGCGTTGCGGCGTCGTCGGAAAATCTGCGCACACCGTCCGCAGCATAGGAGAGGAGCACGCCGTTACGATCGACAATCGTGCCGGACATAAGGGCGTTGTCCGCCGTGTACAGATGCCGGTTGTACGGTGTCAGAAACCATTTTCGGGCGTTGCGGAAATACGAGATCAGCAAAATGCCGAGCCCGACGATAAAGAGGAGAAGAATCAGCGTGCAAAGCCCGACGCGGGAACGGATTTTCTTCATCGGGACGCCTCCTTTCCGGCGTCCGCAGCAAGAACGGAAGCCCCGTCCTCCGCGGAATCGTCAGCCTGCGAAAGGATATGTTCCGAAACGGCGATATCACGGAGAAGGCGACGGTTTCTTCGGTCGGTAACGCGGTGAACAAAGCTCGCCCCGGGCCGCGTGTCCGCCGCTTTCAGGAAAGCGAGGAGTCCCCAGGAGAGCAGCATCGAGGAACCGCCGTCCGAGACGAAGGGGAAGGTCACGCCCGTGAGAGGAAGAATATCCGTGCAGCCGAACACATTGAGAGCTGTCTGAAACACAAACATTGTCGTCGCGGAGCAGGCGGCAATCATGTAAAATGCCGAGCGGCACGAGAGCGCGGAGTGAATTGCGAATGCGGACAGAACAAGGATGCAGAGCACCGCAAGAATGCCGGTGAGAAGGCCCCATTCCTCACAGATCATGCCGAAGACAAGGTCGGTGTCGGAAGCCGCGACGCGCTTTAAAAAGCCCCCGCCGGGACCGGTTCCGAGCAGACCGCCCGAGGCGATTGCAGTGAGCGTGCGGGATTGCTGAAAACCGCCGGCGGAAGCATATTCCGTCGCATGTCTCCAGGTCGAGAAACGGGCCCAGATGTAGGGCTTGGCAATCAACGCCATGGCGCCTGCGGTGACGGCTCCGCCGAGGAACAGAAACAGCGTAGCAAAATCGCCGGAGCGGAGAAAAGCGATTACGAGAAATGTGACGAAGAATACCGAAGCGGTTCCGAAATCGTTCAGGTAGGCGAGACTCACCATCAAAAAGAAGGAAAGGCCGAGGAACAGACCGAGATTGCGCTTTCGGAACAGGCGGTCCAGAGTCGCCGCACCGGCAAAGATGTAGCACAATTTGGCGAGCTCCGAGGGTTGAAAACTGAAGCCGCGGAAGCGAATCCAGTTTGTTGCACCGTTCTTGAACTGCCCGAGGAGAATCGTAAGAAGCATAAGCCCAACAGCAAACGCCGCCATCGGCCACCGGCTCTTGCGGACCGCCTTAGGGGTGCGGAGCAGACGACCGAGCATCAGCATCAAAAGGATGCCCAAAGCGACGGAGAGAAGCTGCTTGCGAAGAAGCTTCCAGTTGCAGGAGGTCGTCACGGAGAGACTCAGTGTCGTCAGGTAAAAGGCGATGATTTCCAGCTCAAAGCCGCTGACACGGAAGATTCGGAGAATGACGAAATAAGCCCACATCAGCACGGTGTAGGCGAAAAATACGGGGATGATGGTGCGCGCAGCCTCCGCATTTTTCTCGATGGTGAGCTGGATGCACAAAGCGCCCTGGAGAATCGTAAGAAGAAGCAGGGAAGTCCACGGCGGGAACGGACGGACGCCTCTTCGGCGGTGTAAGACGACAGCAGCCTCCTCGCGGTCGACCTCACAGAAGGTCAGCACGACCGAGCCGAGTCGGAGCTCGTCGCCGTAGTGTATCGGCGCGCAGTCGGTGACTTCACGGTTGTTTACGAAGGTTCCCTGCTTTGAATCCATATCGTAAACCTGCCAGTTTCCCTCGCCGTCGCCGCTGATGACCGCGTGAATCCGCGATACCGTGAGTGACGGAAGCGGAATGTCCGCGGAGCGCGAGCGTCCGATCAGGCATTCGAGGTGGTTGAGCGGAAAAACATGATTGCGGTCCTTAAGGGAAAATTTTGCGAAGAGTTCCTTCTGCTTCGGAAGGGTGAATAACGAGATAAACGCGCCGGAGAGAATCAGCGCGGAGAGCGCCGGGAGAAGAATGCGCACAAAGGAAGTATAGCGGGCCGAAAGCTCCGGCGCGCTGTCCAAGAAGGCTTTGAAACTGTCGATAATAGCATTCATTTGTATTCCCCCGATTACACGCAATCGGAACGCCTGCAGCGCCCGATAAAAGCAATACAAGTATACCACAAAACGCACGGCCGGACAAGATGCATAAAACCGCGAAAAACAGTGCGGAAAGCTTTGCAAGAATACGGGAAATGTGGTATACTGAACAATAATTCGTATAAAGGGGGAGTGTTTCATGCAGTCGAATATTCGAATCATGCTGGAGACCCGCGAACATCAGATGCTCCGCGACTGTGCCGCGCATTCCGACGAGTCCCGCGGCAGGGAGCGCGACGAGGAACAATGCGATATCCGCACCGTGTTTCAGCGTGATCGCGATCGCATCATTCATTCCAAATCGTTTCGCCGTTTAAAGGACAAGACGCAGGTCTTTCTGACGCCTGAAGGCGACCATTACCGGACGCGAATGACACACACGCTGGAGGTTTCGCAGATTGCACGCTCCATCTCGAAGGCGCTGCTTCTGAACGAGGATCTCACGGAGGCGATTGCCCTCGGACACGACCTCGGACACACGCCCTTCGGTCATGCCGGTGAGCGCGCCTTGAACCGCGTCAGCCCGTTCGGCTTCCGCCACAACGAGCAGAGCGTCCGTGTTGTCTCGGTTCTCGAGAAGGACGGCCTCGGTCTGAACCTGACCAGAGAGGTCCTCGACGGAATCGAGAATCATAAGACCACAGGCAATCCGTTCACGCTCGAGGGACATGTCGTGCGGTTTGCCGACAAATTCGCCTATGTCAACCATGATATCGACGACGCCATCCGCGGTCATATTATCCGCGAGGAGGATATCCCGCGGAGTCTGACGGATGTTTTGGGGCACTCGCTGAAGGAGCGCCTGAACACACTTGTCCACGACATCGTAATGAACAGCAAGGACCGTGAGGAGATTGTGATGTCGACGGAGATCTCGGAGAGCTTCGGAGAGCTTCGGCGGTTTATGTTTGAGCGGGTTTACACCAACCCCGTCGCCAAGGGACAGGAGTCGAAGGCGGAGAGACTGGTGGAATACCTGTATTCCTACTACTTGGAGCATAACGACCGGCTTCCGGCCGAGCATCAGCGCATGATTGCCTCGGGTGTCGCGCCGGAGCGCGCCGTGATTGACCATGTGGCAGGTATGACCGACAAATACGCCGTGTCGACCTTTGAGGAGTTGATGATTCCGAAGGCCTGGGGAGTGTATTAATCCGGGCATTTTTCGAAGACCGGACAGAGCGAAAGACGATGAGGAAGGAGGAGTGAAAACCGTATGTATTATCCGGATTCCGTGGTGGATGAAGTGCGAAGCCGAAACGATATCGTATCGGTAATCGGCTCGTATATCACGCTTCACAAGAGTTCCTCAAACTATGTCGGGCTGTGTCCGTTCCACAATGAGAAAACCCCGTCCTTCAATGTCAATCCCGCGCGGCAGATTTTCCACTGCTTCGGGTGCCACAAGGGCGGCAATGTATTTACCTTCGTGATGGAATATGAAAATGTCTGTGCCGTGGAGATGGAAAGCGCTGATGCAAAGTACAAGCTCGGATGGTGCTATGACACTGGCTTTGGTGTCGTCCAGAGCGTCGAAACGGCGTTTAAACTCTACAAGGAGGCCGCGGAGCATTTTTACCGCAAACTCCGTTCGGACGAGGGAAGAAAGGGCCTGGAGTATCTCGTGGGGCGCGCCTTGAGCGCCGCGACCATGAAATCGTTCGGGCTCGGATACAGCGACGGGACACTCTACGACGCCGTCAAGGGGCGGTACGACGACATGCTCCTTAAGGAGAGCGGCCTGTTCACCTTCCGGGAGACGGGCGGTGTGAGGGATAAATTTTTCGACCGCGTGATGTTCCCGATTTTCGATCAAAACGGCAAAGTGATTGCCTTCGGCGGACGCGTTATGGGGGATGCGAAGCCGAAGTATCTGAATTCACCGGAGTCGCCGATTTTCGATAAGAGCCGGAATCTGTATAACTTAAACCGCGCCAGAAGGAGCCGGAAGGGCTATTTCATCCTGTGCGAGGGATATATGGATGTCATTGCGCTCACGCAGGCCGGGTTTGACTGCGCGATAGCGACACTCGGAACGGCGCTCACCGAGGCGCAGGCCAAACTGATTTCGCGCTACACAAACCGCGTGGCGCTCACCTACGACTCCGACGAGGCCGGGCAGAAGGCCATCAACCGGGCGATACCGATGCTTCACGATGTCGGAGTTTCGGCGGCCGTCGTCGATATGCGGCCTTTCAAGGATCCGGATGAGTTCATCAAGGCGCTGGGGGCCGAAGAGTATGAGCGGAGAATAGCGAATGCGAAGACGAGTTTTGCGTTCGAGATGCAGTTTATCGCCGCAAAATATCCGAACCGCGCGGATAATCCCGCGGATCGCACCGCTTTTGCGAAGGAAGTCGCGAACTGGATGCTTCGCTTCCGCGACCGGCTGGAGAGAAGCAATTACATCGCTGCATTTTGCAAGACCTACGGCTTCGATGAATCGGAGTTCCGTGAGATGGTGAACGAGGAACTGCAGCGTGCGCCGGCCAAACGACCGGCCGCGGAGGATTCGCAGACGGTTCCGAGGGAGCATATCAACGCGGACGGTGTAGCGACGCAGGACTTCGGCAGAAAGCGCATCGAAGAGGAAAATGTGATGCGTTCGCAGAATTTTCTGATGACCATTCTCGCGTCCCATCCGAAGGCGCGGGCGGTTGTGAGAAAATATCTCGCGCCGGAGGAGCTTGCGGGGTCGGTGTACCGCGATATGGCGAGGAGATGCTTTGAGGCGCCGCCGGAGCATGTGATTGATGTCGCGGAGGCCGTGAGCCGGTATGAGACGGTTGAGGAGCAGGAGCTTGTGACGAAGATGCTCGCGAGCGACGAGGCGGAGCGCACGGAGGACATCCGAAGAGCCGTGTCGGACACGCTTCTCAAGGTGTTGACACGCTATGCGGACGAGGAGATCGCGAGGGCGAAGACCGCCGGCGACGACGAGGCCGTGTTCCGGCTTACGAGGAAGAAGGCAGAGTTGCGAAATTTGCCGATGAACCTCCGACGCGAGGAGTTCTGAGGCTTAAAGAGGAAAGGGGTTAACCATGGCAAAGAGGAGAATGTCGGACGATTTACATGATCAGGACGGCGATATGATGGAATCGATGGACCGCGAGCTCTCGGACGAGGATTTCGAGCCCGTCTTCCCGGAGGGAGAGGAGATTTCGTTCCCGGACGATTTTGAGGTCGAGGAGCTGAGCCTTCAGGACAGCGACGACCTTCTGCTTTCGGAGGCGTCGGAAGGGGAGAACCCGGAGAAGCGGAGAGAACAGTTTGAGCGCGTTCAGGGAAAACTGGACGAGCTGATTGCGGTTGCGCTTGAGCGCGGCGGCGAGCTCGACTGGCAGGAGCTTGAGGAGGCAATCAAGGGCAGCGCCTCCAACCCGGAGACGCTTGCGGACATTTACGAATACTGCACCGGCAAGGGTGTGACTATCGTGAATGACGATGCCGCGGGACTTCATGACGCCGGCGGTGCGGACGGTTCGATGGAATCCGGGGATGATCTCCCGACGGAGGATTCGGTCCGCATGTACTTAAAGGAGATCGGAACGATACCTCTTCTGTCTGCAGAGGAGGAGATGACGCTTGCGGAGCGTCTCGAAGAGGGCGACGAGCGCGCCGGTAACCGGCTTGCGGAGGCCAATCTCCGTCTTGTTGTCAGCATTGCGAAGAAATATATCGGGCGCGGAATGCACCTTCAGGATTTGATTCAGGAGGGAAATATCGGCCTTTTGAAGGCGGTGGAGAAATTCGACTACCGCAAGGGGTATAAGTTCTCGACCTATGCAACATGGTGGATTCGCCAGTCCATCACCAGAGCGATTGCCGACCAGGCGAGAACCATCCGGATTCCCGTTCATATGGTCGAGACCATCAACCGCGTCAACCGCGCGGAGCGGCAGCTACTCCAGGAACTCGGAAGAGAGCCGAGCATCGACGAGATTGCGACCCGGCTTAAGATGCCGCCGAAGCGTATCGAAGAGATTTTGAAAATCGCCCAGGATCCCGTCTCCATGGAGACGCCCATCGGCGAGGAGGAGGATAGCCACCTCGGAGATTTCATCGTCGACGAGAAGACGCTGCAGCCCGAGGATGCCGCGACGGGCTCGTTCCTCCACGAGCAGCTTATGGATGTCATGCAGACGCTTACGGACCGTGAGCGCCGCGTCATTATACTTCGGTACGGCTTAAACGGAGAGACGCCGAAGACGCTTGAGGAAGTCGGGCGCATTTTCCATGTCACGCGCGAGAGAATCCGCCAGATTGAGGCCAAGGCCATCCGCAAGCTGCATCATCCGAACCGCAGCAAGAAGTTGCGGGATTATCTGGACGATTGATTTCGGAGGTTCTATGAGACTGTCGGAGCGTTTGCGAATGGTGGCGTCGATGGTACACCGGTGCGATACCGTGGCGGACATCGGCTGCGATCACGCATACTTAAGTGTCTGGCTTCTTCGGGAAGGGATTGCCGGGAAGGCGCTCGCCTGCGATGTCAGACCGGGGCCTCTTGCAAAGGCGGAGGAGACCATTGCTTTCTTTCACATGCAGGAGCGCGCGAGGACGATTTTGTGCGACGGCCTTGCCGGAGTCAGACCCGGCGAAGCGCAGGTGATTGTCATGGCAGGTATGGGCGGATTGCTCATGACAAGACTTCTTGCGGACGGCGCGGCGGTTGTCGCCGGTGCAGAGCGCCTCGTGCTGCAGCCACAGTCCGATCCGGAGCTTGTTCGAAGGCAGGTATATGCCGCGGGATTCCGAATCGAGGAGGAACAGTGCACCTTCGAGGACGGCAAATACTATGTCGCATTTGCCGCAGTCAAAGACAACGCCCCGGAGAAGCGCGAGAAGCCTTATGAACCATGGGAATACCGATACGGGCGGTGCCTTACGGCGGCGAAAAATGAGATTTATCTCGCATGGCTGACGGCAGAGTGCGAGAAGAAGACCGCGATGGTGCGAAACCTCCTTGCAGCGGATACGCCGCTTGCCGCGGAGCGTTTGCCGGGGGCAGCCGAAGAGCTTGCCGAACTCGCGGGAGTGATTCGCAGGATGGTTGATTGAAAGGGGAACAATATGAAGATTACCGTCGGTAATATGACGAAGGAGATTCCCGAGGGAACCTCGCTTTCGAAAATTGCGGATGCATTTTTAGGGGAGGAGCGAAGCCGTGTGATTCTTGCAAAGGTCAACGGAAAGCTCCAGGAGATGTTTAAAAACTGCTATTGGGACAGCAACATCGAGTTTCTGGATATCAAGGATACGGACGGGCGACGCACCTACATCCGCGGCGTACTCTTTGTGATGCTCGCTGCGGTAAATGCATGCTACGGTATGCAGGCGGCCAACGAGATCTGCGTGGAGCATTCGCTCGGCACCGGAATTTACTGTAAGAAGAACGGCGAACCGGTTACGCAGGAGTTCATCGATACTGTCAAGGCGAAGATGAAGGAGTTTGTCGCCGCCAACCGTGCGATTGAGAAGAAGAGCATGAACAAGGCCAACGCCGTGCGGCTCTTCCGCGATCACGGGATGGATGACAAGGTGAGTCTGTTGCGGTATCGCTGCACCTCGAAGGTCAATGTGTATTCCATGTGCGGCTATACGGACTATTTTTACGGCTATATGCCGGCATCCTCGGGTATTCTGAAGGTATGGGATATCGTTGCATACGACGAGGGAATCATGGTCCTGATGCCGGATACCGCAGACGGAACGACGGCTCCGTCCGCGAAGAGCTCCGACAAATTGTTTGAGACGCTGCAGAAAACCAACTCCTGGGGCAGCGCCGTCGGTATTGAGCTTGCCGGCGATTTGAACAATTGTATTGCCAATGGCGGTTCGGAGGACCTGATTTTGGTGCAGGAGGCGCTTTTGGAGAAGCGCGTTGCCGAGATTGCCGAGATGATCAAGCAATCGGGCAACAAGAAATTTGTCATGATTGCGGGACCTTCGTCCTCGGGCAAGACATCGTTTTCGCACCGGCTGTCAATCCAGCTTCGGACCATCGGCTTTAAGCCGCACCCGATCGGGCTTGACAACTACTACAAGGATCGTGAGTTCTGCCCTCGCGACGAGTTCGGAAACTATGATTTCGAGTGCCTCGAGGCGCTCGATGTGGAATTGTTCAACAGGCAGATGACGCAGCTGCTGAACGGTGAGCGGGTCGAGATGCCCGAGTTCAATTTCAAAATCGGCAAGCCGGAGTACAAGGGCAATTTCCTGCAGCTCGGCCCCGACGATATTCTTGTGATTGAGGGAATCCACGGATTGAACGACAAACTGTCGTACTCCCTCCCGGTTGAGAGCAAATTCCGCATCTATATCAGCGCCCTGACAGAGATTAATATCGACCGCCACAACCGCATTCCGACGACGGATGTGCGACTGATTCGGCGCATTGTCCGCGATGCAAGAACCCGCGGCTCGTCCGCGACCGAGACGATTGCAATGTGGTATTCGGTGCGACGCGGCGAGGAGATGCACATCTTCCCGCACCAGGAATCCGCGGATGTGATGTACAATTCCGCTGCGGTTTACGAGCTTGCGGTATTAAAGACATACATCGAGCCGTTGCTCTACGGGGTTCCCGAGGATTCGCCGGAATATCTCGAGGCAAATCGTCTGCTCAAGATGCTTTCCTACTTCCTGGCGATGCCTTCGGAGAGTGTTCCGCACAACGCCATTTTGCGGGAGTTCATCGGCGGAAGCGTCTTCCGCGTGTAAGCCGAAAGGGTTTTCCGCAAGGATGCGGGAACGGCTACGACAGCGCCGCCCCCTTCCGCTTTCTTCCATTTAAGCGACTTTCCGGAGCCCAGCATCACCACAGCGCGGGGACCGGCCGGCACGAAGGAAGGAATCACAATCTCCGCAGGCATCGGCTCGCCTATCTTTG
>CADBXF010000018.1 GCA_902798585.1 uncultured Lachnospiraceae bacterium | reverse complement strand
ATTTAAATAAATTCTCCGCATCGCTTTCTTCCCACGGTCGGAGGATCAATCTTTTCGTTTCAAGTATCATGGCATACCTCTCTTACCAACGGCATCTCTTCAAACTGGAATTTGTCACCCTTTAAGTAGGCGACAATTCAATTCATATAATGCGGTTTTATTCGAATCCCATGTCAACCTCGTTAGTGCATCATCGTAGGTCATCCACTCCAATCCAATATGCTCACTTGAAAGCACCATCTCCGAATTACATTCAAAACCGAATGTGTATTCTGGAATAACTATTGTATCAGGATCCCACAGATCTCTGTGCTTTTTTGAAATGACATTGGCAGGAATGTAGGCCATAGAAGTCAGTGGCAGAATATTTACCGCTTTAACAGAGGTTTCTTCGTAGATCTCTCTTACTGCAGCTTCTATCGGTTTTTCATCATCTTCGCCACCGCCAGCCACAAACTGGTACTGATCGATGTCTGAACGGTGTAGAACACAATATTGCAAATGTGATTTTAACCTATATGGAATTGCTAATATCTGAAATGGTGCTCTCATAGTAATTTCCTCCACAAATTCCGATTTGCTCATTGCACTATCCTGAAACATAGCCGATTAGTAAAAATCACATTGAATATCCCACTTGTTCAGTTCCTTGCTGTAGAAAAAATAGAAACTTCCTCCATCAACTATGTTCAGGCCAGCCTTTCCATCGGATGATATCTGAAGGATAAACTCATACTTCTTATCCCAATCTCCCGCTTGGATGTACGCAGGATATCCGCCAACTTTGTGTGTCGAATAATTCTTAGTATGTATATCCTCGTAATAATCTATTCCTTCGCTATCTTCCAGTTCTATAACAGCATCTTCCAATTCAGGATCCATCCCGCCATCCCATTGTGGACAATCATCTTCAACAAGTTCCGGTTTCAAAGGAAAACTCTTCATGCCCTCGCATTCCCATGTACAAACTTCCAAACCATCTATAGAATCATAAGTCTGAATATGAAAATATCCGGTCAAATCAAGAAGATGTTCTCCGTAATTCTTAGAAATATAGACATTACACAGTTTCACATCAGAAATTGGTTCAGGAATAAATTCTAAATAACCGGTAAAGATACTTGCAAGCGGAAGCATGTCACTGCCATCTTTATCTTTAGGCAGAGTATCGTCTGGCAGTTTCCATTTTACCGCGCCAATCCAACTTTCACCTATTGTATTAGTTGGGCGAAAACCGCCTGTCTGAAATACTACAGCTTTTTTCATCAATCGTTCTTTTAACTCATCAATATCCATATTACCTCCTGCTCAATTAACTTCAAATATAATCGTTGTTGCTCTTAACTCGTTATTTAATCTTTCGAAAAATCCTCAGTACTCCAGCACGATCTCCCTGTCATCCATTTCCGACGCCTGCAAAACAACAACCACTGCCTTTTCCTTCCACTCCACGGATTTGATATTCATCTCGCTTGCCGCGCTTCCGTCATCTGCGATGGATGTATTCACAGAGGCTATTTTCCTGCCGTCCCGATCCTTGAGCACAAGTCGCACATCCGTCGATCCGAACGGCCACTCCGGATCCCCCAGCTGCTGGTAGATCAGCACATATTTCCCGTCAGGGCTTTCCAACTTGGCGACATCCGTGGGCAAGAACCGGTTAAATGCTCCGTTCCAATACAGCCCCAGAACCACAAAGCCGCATACAAGCACGGCCACAATGACCGACAGCACGACCTTCACTTTTTTCTTTTTCATTAACCATACCTTTCCTTCACCCAGCTTCATGTTAGACCAAGAGAGTAAAATTCTGAAATCTACTAATCATCCCAATTGCTGACTTTTTCCTTAAGATAGTCCGGGATTGATTCTAAATCAATTCCTGTATTCATGAGAAACACTTTTTTGAGATTCATGTGACTTCTTAAATTCGGAAGACAAACAATATGTTTGAGATCCTGCAGCTTGATAATTTCAAGGCTGGTTAACTCCTCCAGGAATGAAATCTCCTCTAACTTATTAATGTGCCAAAGCTCAATCTCCTTAAGACTTTTCATGTTTGAAAGCGCCTGCAGATCACTGTTTGAGTTCCAAAGAAGTGCAAGGCGTTCTAAATTCATAGAAAAAAGGAAAGAGAAATCTTTGATTTTGATGCCTCTTAGTGTCAACGATTTAAGCTTAGGAAGCTTATTGATCGATTCTAGATTTTTCTTTGCTTTCTTACCAAGCCACAATGAATTCAGGTTCTTATATTGCAGGATCCAGGAGCAATCAAACACAATAGCCGGTCCAAGTGTATCAGCCATGATAACAAGCTCTTCCAAATCAACTGAGAGAGATTGAATAAAGCCATAATCTCTCAGATCGAAGCAGTCGATATGGAATGACTTTAATCGCAATCCGGAAAGCACATCAAAATCGATTCTTTGCTGATTATTTCTGAAATCGATAAAGTCAATTCGCAGCCTAGTCAAATGAGACATTTTCAGCAGAAAGGAGATGTCGATTTTATCGTAATGAAGGAAATGATATAGCCTGAAAGTAATATCCGGACGTAGCGCGAGAATCTCATCTATTTTTCGATAAGCCTCGTCCGGTAGGAAGTCCGATATCTGGATTGTTTCGATTCGCTTGTTATCAACAATCGCCTTGAGCACCGCGGCATCAATGCCTTTATACCCGAGCACCTTTAAGCAGCCGTCAGTCCGGGTCTCTGTCGATATATGAACATAATTTGTAAGATTAATATATGCTCCCATAACCATTTACTCCCGGTCGAAACACCCGAATATATAAGCCCTATCTTAAATAAATTCAAAGATAGTGTCCTCTCATCAAATACCTACCGTTCATTATCTTAACCCGTTTGCAAATACCCATGAGTAAAACAACTCTTTGGGAGGCTTTACATATTCATAATCCAAAAGTGACTCTCTTGTGTCGATTATTTTGATCGCCTCTTCCAGAACTTGCTCAGCTGTTTTTCCTGCAACATTTAATTCCACTTCGTTAACCAATGTCCCTCTCTTCAGGTTCTTTTCATTCATCTTTTGCTGAAGTTCATAATCTATCAAGCCGTTGTTTGGGCGATTTTTCATCTGCTCATGTATCTGCTCCAAATCGGTTGATACAAGCTTAATTGTTATGTAATTTGTACCTTTAAACACTATAGGTATATCCGCCGTTCTCAAGTCGTCAATGTCTGAAGCTATGATATTCTTATACCCGAGTTTATGAAAACACTTAAGCATAGCGACCTGATTCTCCCAGCATGTCAATTCCTCAAGTTCTCCCGTCATAGGTTCTATTCCGTCCCGAGAAATGAACTCCGGGATCATATGCTGCTCTATGCAAGTTGTTTTATAATGTTCAAGAAGACCATTAGCCAGTGTGGTTTTTCCGATTCCACTTGCACCGGTAACAAAAATATAATCCTTCAAACCCATCCTATATCACCATCTCCTTATAACCCTCGTAATACCCGTTCCATTGATCATCGTGCTGAACAAGGAATATGGGGAATAAATCCCACAATTCTTCCAACGTCATTTCCGACAGTTCTTTTCCCATCATCAAGACCTCTACAACTCACGATTTGTCATCGTCTATAAAACTGAAATTTACTTGCCGATTCGTCCAATGGCAAATGCTTTTCGCGGTTTTGCAGTGCAACAATAATCAAAGCTTTCTTTTTCATGATTTCGTGTCTCAACCACAGGTTACACAGCCATCGCTTCCCTTTCCACCCTCCTGCAATCAGGCGCATCTTTTGCTCTCAGACAATGTAGATAAGCTCATTCTTACAACCCACCAGATCAACAGAAATGCCGCGAAAAGGCGCACACCACACCATGTCGAAAAGGTCTTCCGAATAAACTCCAGACACACTCCTTCGGCAAAGCAAAACACCCCTGACGCAACTAGGAAAATACATGCGCCAATCGCAAAAACACTGTTGACGATGATTTCCAAAGCACTCTCACAGCCCCCGCCAAACAATCGGATCAAGCTGTACCACAGGAGGAATTCGGCAAGAAGAATGACTGCGGAATCGACCAAGAAAATGCTTTTTGCCGTCGGAAGACCGTATCCAAATGCTTCCGTGGTGAACCATACGGCAAGCCCTACGACTGACAGCACCATACATACGACGGCAGCTCTTGTCATAGTGCGTTTCTTGCCGGGATGCTCGGCTCCTGCGGAGGTCTCTCCCGCAACAGTTCTCCCGCGCTCTCCCTGCTCTCTCGGAAGCATATGGAAAACCATGATGCGCCACAGAAGAACTTCTCCGCATATCGCAATTACAAATACCGCTTCCAAGTAAGGGTTCCATTTGCCGAAGATATCATCACCCGGCTGGGCTATGTATTGTACGACGCAATAAACCACCGTAGCAAGGATAATCACTACAGCAATGACGTTAATCACCCGCTTCATAATGGACCTCCTGTTTTTGTATCACTTTTTTCGCTTGATTCCGGGAATCAATAATCACCCATTGAAGTACACTCATCCTGGAGACTCTTAAGGAACGAATACTCAATTTAACATTAACCATTTGCCACTCCTAAACTCCTGCTTAGGTCATCGCCTAATCCAAAAACTTTAATTGCACATGAGGACCTCAGCGGGTTCCACTCCGAGAACTGCTCTTGCAAAACCCTTCTGCCGAAGGTCTTTAAGCATGAAACGAATCACCTGTCCGGTACCGGAAAGATTTCCCAATACTCTCCGTCGCCGGTATATTCCGGGTACACGGTCAGCACGACGCCATCGGAGAAACGAAGGATCAGGTCGTTATACTTACTGCGTTCAGCCGATACGACGGATTGTCCGACGATCCCCGGCAGCCCGTCACGAAGCCATTGATCAAAGGCGTTTGCGCCCGGTTCATCCCATTCGAATCCGTCCGGATTATCATCGAATCCGTCTTTTAAAAACATGTCCGTTCCCGTCACCGGAATTCTGTCGCCGTCCGTGATGCGGAAGAATGTGTATGTCATCAGAATGTACCCGGTTCCGTCATCTGCGGCAAATGTGAACGCCACATCTTCATGCTCCCGATGTATGTCTTTCAGTTTTAAATTTTGTAATACGGAAATGCTTTGCTCGCTCATCATTCACCCTCTTTGGATCGGATACCCTTCCCGGTAATAACCAGGTGCCGGTCCGTACCGTGGTATTCGAAAAATCTCCAGCACTCACAATCCGTGGTCGATTCGATCAGGATTTCAAGCACCATGGAATTGCTGAAGGAAACCGATAGGTCACCGTTCTCCTTTACCGCAATCGAGGTAACCGTTACGGTGTCGGAATACTCTTCGTTGAATCTTTTCGCCCAATCGTCAAAGTAATTGTGGCCCTGAACATCCCATGCATCGTCATCGTCCGCGTCGGTTTCATATTCCGGAAGCAACCGATACATATCGAACTTCGTAACAAGGACGCGGTTTTCATCACATACCCGGAAGAAGGCACGCGGATGCAGGGCGTAATCCCTGCCGTCCGTTCCCTTAAGGGCAATCCATATGACATCGATGGATCTCCCGAACCGGATCTTCTCTGCCCCAAGTAAAGCCCTTATTCTGTTCTCAACCATCGCTTTCTCTGAACTATTCATGCATTGTCTCCGAAACAGAACTTTTTACTATTCTCAATTTGACTGCCGAGTCTTTCAAAAAAGCGTATATAAAAAGACAGACGGGATTTCCAGAGTTCTTCAGCCGTATTCGTTCCCATCGGCATGTCAATTATTTCCCGCAGTTTTTCAAGGCGTTTTTCCACATAATCGCGTTTCCGGTCAATTTCCATTTCAAGAAAACCGTCACGGGTGAGAACTTCGTGAATGCGGTAGACATCGAAACGATCGATATTGTCGGCATCTCCCACGGAAAGTGCAAACGGTGTTCTTACTCCGTCAAAATCCGCTTTATCATCTACATGAATGGCTATCCCGTAACAGATTTCGTTTATCCGGTCTTCCGCCAAACCTAACTCCGTGAGAAACGGCCTGGCAATCTGCGCAGCACGTCTTCCGTGCTCTACCCAGCCATTTTCCCCGAATGTCTCACAATAAGAGATATCGTGCAACAAACATGCGATCACCATCTCCGTCTCATCAAGGCCTTCTTTCGCTGCAATTTCAAGGCCGATATTAGCTACCCTGTATGAGTGCTCTAAACGATACCGTTTGTCCTGCAAGTTTCCCTCAGTATTCAGGAAGGCGGATTCATCAAATGTCTTTTTCAAATACTCTTCGGTCTGCTCTATCAGTTTCCGATTCAACATATGTCTCCCCCCTATCCGAAAATAATCCATGCTCATTCAAGAATCGTTTTCAGATGTATCGTAATCAATACAGTAATTAATCTGCTTACTTGAACGCAAACACAATATCATCGGAAGCAGCATTACAGATTCCTCCTGCTTTCTCGTAACACCTACAGGCGGAAGCATTGTGCTTATAGGTAAGCAGAAACATTTTGCAGCAACCCAAGGTTTTCGAATGTTCGTGAACAAACCGGACGAGTTCCGTTCCATAACCTTGATTCTGCCATCCTTCCATAACATCAATTGCGTGCAGATAGTATACTTTTTTCCCATTTGGCTCATTTAGAACATAGCCGTAAGCAAATCCGACTGCTTTTCCGCTATCTACAGCAATATAACCGTATGCGTTCTTCTCCTCCAAAAAACCTTTCAGCACGGTCTCATCGTATTTCGTGTTCTCATCGTCAATAAAGTCAAGCATCAGCGCAAGATTGTGTTCTGATAACAGTTCACACTTCATATCATCCGACCTCCAACTCCGATTTGTGCATTAGCACTTTATATTCGTTCTTTTGTGTAACAAGGGTTTGTTATGTTAGAGCATAAAGCTTAGGCAGGAAAATTGCGATTAAACAAACCAGCAAGGTATCTGTAAAATGTTTTCTCTAAGAGCCCCCGGGGCAGAGCACATACATACTATCGCACCGGTTCCTCTTTTCTTCTCCGGTATTTTATCGAGGATTTTAAATGCTGCCGTCATATCAGCTGTCACTTTATCATTCTGCTTTATCTCTATCGGATACAAAACGCCATCCTGCTCTACAATGAAATCAATCTCCGATTCTTCCCAGGTTTCTTTTCCATCCTTTTTGATTACTTTTTTATCCTTGCCCCTGTAATAGGAAACAAAGTATCTATAATCCAGTCCTCTGTTTGAATAGCTCTTTAAGATTTCTGAAATAACAAAAGTTTCAAAAAACTGTCCGCTCATTGCCCCTAAAGCTAATGTCTCAGGAGTGAGCCATCTCGTAAGATATGCGGCCAGACCGGTGTCTCTGAAATAAAGCTTGGGAGTCTTAATCACACGTTTTAACGCGCTGTTGGAAAACGGTTCCAGTATGTACACAATTCCGGACGCCTCAAGAATAGAAATCCAACTCTTGATTGTAGTAGAATCTTTCCCGACCTCGTCCGCAATGTTGGAATAGTTCAGCATCTGTCCGGTCCGCGCTGCACATGCAACCATAAATCTTCGAAAAGCATCCAAGTCCTGGACAGCAGCCAATTCTCTTACATCACGTTCCAGATATGTCTTAACGTAACTGGAGAAAAACATAGACCAGTCCACTTCCGGATTCTGCAACTCCGGGTAACCGCCTCTATGGATAATCTTCCAAATATTCCCGGGTTTTCTTGCGTCTTTGTTTCTCTCCCTCACATACTCCATTGTCGGCAGGAACGGCTGCGAAAAACCACTTTTCATTATTTCCCTTAACGAAAGCGGAGGAAGTTCAATTATGGCAACTCGCCCGGCCAACGAGTCTGATACCATTTCCATGAGTTTGAAGGGCTGAGATCCCGAAAGAAAATATAATCCCTTGGCATCAAGACTGTCGCTGGACTGTTTGATATACCGGAACAGTGACGGAACATATTGAACCTCGTCCAGGATTATCGGGGGTTCGTTCAATGACATAAACATTTCCGGGTTCTGTTTTGCCTGCTCCTCAATAAACGGATCGTCAAACGACACCGTTTTCAGACCGGAATACAGGTGCTTCACAAGGGTTGATTTACCGGTCTGTCTCGCTCCGGTTACCAATACGCATTTAAACGTTTTTGCGGAATGATCCACCACATCTTCAATGGCTCTTTTTATGTATTTCATTATGAATCATCTCCTCTTGCAATTATGACCAATTCGGGATTCAATCCCAGATTGGTCATATTATAGCATTGTATTCCTCTTTTTGCAACTATCCAGCCAACTCACAACGCACAATCTCGTTGCGCGTATTCACATTGACAAAAATAGCATGTCCGCCGAACATGTCTCCGTCGCCGTAGTAAATCTCGAGTTTTCCGCCGCTCTGTACAATCAACTCGATCGGCGCTCCCATATTCTCCTTGAACTGATCCGCCGTAATGTCCGGATCGTCCTCATTTTCCTTCCACTCGTTAGCCGCTTTCAGCATGCGACCCACGCAGTGTTCCTTGATTTTTCCGTCGAGCTCCTCCATGTTCTGCATAAGTGCCTCGAACCGGGCGGACGATCTCTTCGCCTTCATCTTCGAGTTGCTGTCAAGATAAAGAGATACTTTGCAGGCACCGCCGAGGATACCGACCGTTCCCTCGTACCAGCCGTATCTCCGATTCAGGAGGAACTCGGCCCCGCAGACTTCAATCACAATGGGTCTGGTATACTCGGCCCGGATCGCCTCCAACTCGGGGCAGGACGCATTTTCCGCAACGACCTTCTTCACCAGGTACCGGTTGTTCATGGACGCCAGCATGTCGGGCCCGAGCATCCTTTGGACGCACTTGGATACCAGCAGTCGATAGATACCGTTGTCCGCAAAATGATAATACTGATCGTTCTTATAATCTTCACGCCCGAGGGGAGTCTCGACGCGGCCGTCCGCAACAATGCATTCGCCGGATCTCAGATCGACCATGGCCGGAAAATATGATGTGACCTCACAGAGATCCCCGTAATAACCTCCTGCCCCCCAGCCGGTTGTGATATAAACTATGATCTCAAACTCTTCTTTCTCGAATCCTTCCAGATATTCTTGTTCTTTCGTCATCATTCATTCCTCCTGTTTTCCGCGAAATGATGATATCGCGTCAAAGCCGTACATGACGTTCTTTTCATCGCTCGTCACCCCTGCTTATACAAGAAACTTCAAATTTTCTTGCTCATGTATCAACTAATCCACACTCTTTCTCCTGCAAAGTACAATGACTCCGGTCATTCCGGTCAGAAGCATTAGGGCAATCCACAGGGCAACGGGACTGCTGTCCCCAGTCTGCGGGCTGGTCGGCATCTCCTCAATAGCTTTCATGGGTGTCTTGATGAGAATCTTCACATCGACAGAACCATCATCAAAAAGAACCGAGACGAGATGCTCGCCGTCCGTCAGACCATCCAGTATTTCGGGATCGAGCGTCACGATTGTACTTCCGGAGTTCGCCGTAAACTTCGTAATCTTCCTTCCGTCAATCTTCACGACATTCGAAAAATATTTGAAGCAATTCAGGTCATCCTTCGCCCGCTTCACCGTAAATATGATGCCGGTGGTGCTTCCCTTGGTATATTGGATGGTACCTTCATTGAGAATATAATATAACTCAATAGTTGTCCCATCAGTCTTGCCTGGTTCTCCGCTGCTACCGCCTTCTGTGGTCTTGTCTGGTTTTTCCGGCTCGGTCTTACCTGGATCTTCAGGTTCAGTCGAATCTACCGTCCATTTTGCGAAGAGTGTGATTTTGTCGGTTATCGCTGTCGTGAAATCAAATCTGTCCGTGCAAGCAGCGGTCGTATACCAACCGCCAAAGGTAAACCCATTGACCTCTGCTTCGACAGGCTCTGACGCAGTCTCCCCATAAGCAACCGTCTGCTTGTCCGGAGTCGTTCCGTGTCCATTCGCGTCGAAAATGACCTCGTATTTGTTGGTCGTCTCGGTGAAAGTTGCCGTGTATGTCTCTTCGCCGGTTACTTCGACAATTTCCTTGTCCCAGCCGCCGGTCCATGTGTAGGAATACTGCTTGGTGGCTTTCTTCGTGGGTTCTTTGCCGGAATACTCAGGAGTCGTGCCGTATTCTACCTCACTGCTCTGCAGTTCCGTGCCGTCCTCGTTTACAAATTTAATTGTGTAGGCGTTCTTTACCCTGTTAAACTTCGCCGTATATGTGGCATTTCCGGTAACTTTCTCAACTTCAGGATCCCATCCGATAAAAGGATATGAGTACTCTTTGTTGTCCTTCTTCTCCGGGGTTTTGCCATCGTAGGAGGGCGTTTCACCTCCGGACACATTCATGTCCGTCTCCAGTTCTGTTCCGTCCCAGTTTTTCCATGTAATCGTTGCATTAACTGTTATGTCAAGCTCTGCCGTGTTTCTTGTGAAGTCCGTCTTATAGTCACCATTGCACTGCTCGGAGAACACAAGGATCTTACAGTTACCTGCAATATCTTCCGGTATAGTCAGCTCAGCTGTACCGTCAGCTGTTGCACCGGATGCAGAATTATCTACAAGATGGCTGTAGTAGCGGACAATGTTATTCGAATCCACAATCATGGCGGAAACGTACTCATTTTCGCCCGTCATCGCTCCGGAATAATGAATTGAAATCGTATCGCCCGTTGAATATGTTGTTCGGGTTGATGTCAGATTGGCAGTAAATACCTTTCTTGCATCATCTTTTACAGTCAGTTTCCAGTCTGTTCCATCGTATGCACTGACCTCCTTCAGCGCACCTGCACCTGCGGCACCGGATGATTTGCCGCCTACAGCGGCTGACACGAAGATTACAGATGCGGGATTAATATTGAAAACCGGACGAATCGCAATTCCCCTCTCGTTAATGAACCAGCCTTCGGTCTCGATGGCTCCGTCATATCTGACATAGAGAAACAATGTGCAATCACTGCCCGGAGAACGGAGCCACCAACCGCAAACACCGTATTTCGGTTCCTTCGCTTCGGCATAATCAGTGCTAGAGGCAACTTTTGAGCTCTGGTTCGTGAATCCATATTCAGAACTGTTTACTTCATCTAAGGAAAGCAGGAATACTTTGTCCATGGTATCATCCCCACCTTCCGTTCCAAAATAGCTATGATCAGGCGTTATAACTTTTGTCTCTAAGATTGATCCCTGTTCTCTTGTAGAGAAAACAGCTTTATAGAATTCCTTGTTAAGCCATGTCCTTAAAGTGCACATTGCCCAGGTCATTTCATCCGGAAGACAATCATCGTCAACAAAATCCAGACCTTCCCAAGTGTTGTCAAACAACTTGCAATCAAGATTCTGATCCGAAAGCACAAAGATGCCGTCAGCACCGTTAGATAACACGCGCCACTTTACAGGATCTTTGCCTGATGTAGAATCCTGCTCATAGTTGCCGAACCAGACATTGCTCGCCTGGCCACCCTCAAGCGCTCCTGAGCCGATCATGATTCCACTAGTGCCGGAACCAATAGCGCTTTTTTGACAAGTGGATTGATTATAATAGCAGTTCGATACTGTGCCATGATTAACTCCTACCACGCCGCCGACATATTTATTTCCTTTTATACTTCCGCCTTCCAAATTAACATTCTGAACACATCCGTCCTTCCCCACACGTTCGAAAAGGCCAATGTCATTACCTGTAGACTCAATTGTAAGACCCGTTATCGTGTAACCTTTTCCGTCGAATGTGCCAATATAAGGGCTACTACTGTTTCCAATCGGTGTCCATGTGTTACCCTGAGTGCTTTCCTCAGCACTAAAACTTTTCGTGAGTATAGCATTTGCTGCAGAATTCGTTTCAAATTGCGCAGGTGTCCCATTAACGATTCTCGCGAATTCCAAAAGCCCCTCATAGCTTGAAATCTCATAACGATTCTCTACAGCATTCCACACGATTCCCTCAGGTGTCCCGACATCAGTGTCAGCCGCCTTTGCCCCTCTTGTCGCAACCGGCAGCATCCCTACTACCATCACAGCACACAGAATCCATCCAACCAGCTTCTTCACCAGTCTGTTCATCTTCATTACTCCTCGTGGTATATACTAATCTTGTCAAACGCCCAGTTTTCCAACATGTAGGTCCACAAAATTCAAAGATAACCGCCCTACAGTTCCTCCATCATCAAGAAGTCTTTCAACTTATAGTGATATACGGTACTCGTAGAATAGTCGATATCATCATTTGTAATCAGTATTTTCTTCATTGTGTTATCCAGATTAGCAAACGCAGCAAATTCCCTGGCATAGGCTTTCTCTTCGGCAACACTGTAGGCTACTTGGACAAGAAATACTTTTCCGTCCTTCTCCGCACGGAAATCGATTTCTTTACCTTTGTTATCATAAACCGTCACCTCATATCCCATGAACAACAATTCATTAAGAACAATGTTCTCAAGATTGTGAGTAAGATCGAATCTTGTTCCCATTACTCTGATGCTGTTCATGGAAACATCTTCGTCATATAGCTTATAGTAATAATTCAACTTAGTCTTCGTCTTGGGCGAATAAAGAGCAACATCCGTAATTACATAGGCTTCTTTCAGATACTCCAGATATTTTATGACGGTCGGAACGGATACGGAAACATTCTTTCCTTTCATGTAATCCGCAATGGATTTGGCACTGAACACCCTGGCATTAGAGACCAGAATATAATCCACGATTCTCTCAAATACTTCCTTCTTACGAATCCTGTAGCGGTTTTCCAGATCATTATAAACGATTGTATCATTAAGATCATTGAGATAACGCCTTTTAGCGTTTATATCAGTCTGCGCGAGTGAAGCAGGAAAGCCTCACCATATGAGATAATCCGTGATGCTATATGGTTTCCCGCTTTGTTCCGCATACTTCCTTGATTCCTTGTAAACAAACGGTCTTACTCTGAAAGAAATATAGCGTCCCGAAAGCTCTTTTGTAAATTCCTTGGACAGCAGCTTTGAATTACTTCCCGATATGAACACGGAACAGTTATAAAGACGCAATGTACGACAAGCTTCATTCCAGTCTGTAACATTCTGTATCTCATCAAGAAAGAGATATACTTTCTCTTTGCCTAATCTCACCTTCACATATTCGATCAAAGCATCTGCATCCGGAATCATATTCCTTATTGGCTTAAGATCAAAATCCAAAAAAAGGCAGTTTTTTCCCTCAGCCTTAAGCTCATCCTGAACCTGTTCTAATATGACCGATTTACCGCATCGTCTTATTCCAGTGATTATCTTCACGAGATCACTGTCATAGAACGGGCGCATCTGCTTTATGTAGTGCTCACGTATTATCATAGACACCTCTATAATTTTTTGGTTAAAGCAATTCTACTTTAAGATTTTGCTCTTGTCAATCGAATTTTAAAACATAACTTAAAGAATCACGATGTTTCTATAGAATGTTAAATTCGTATTTTGTGTAACAAGGGTTTGTTATGTTAGAGCATAAAGCTTAGGCAGGAAAATTGCGATATAATATACCATCATATCTCCAATCTCATCTGCAGATCCAGCCAGCTTTTCTGCTCTGCCTCATGGATTACATCCCCGGGCTGACTGTTCCCAATCAGGAACGGCGACTTAGGATCGTGGTTCTTTATGTTCTCTTTCACCAGTGCCGCATTCGTATTGGCATAGCAGTACCTGCAAAGATGTCCACAGGTATCATATGCTCCGATATCTGCCCCCAAAAGGCAGGCGCATTCATTGTTCCTCTGATTCCTGCTTCGTTTAGGAACATCGAGTCTTGCATGGAGAGCAGTCTCAAAAGTCTTTACCGTCATACAGCCGGAACAATCTGCACCATATGATGCAAGATCATTTCCCTCAGCACACGGTCTGATGATCATATCATGCTGTTTTGCGATCTCAATAAAAGCTTTGCCGATCGTCAGTCTGTCCTTCTTAAAAACCTCTCTTGCATCCGGGAAGTTCCGCTCCACCTTCTTATAGATATCGATGAAGCTGATCACACAGGTCTTCGTGTATCCGGACAGTGTTGCGGTCATCTGCTCGAATTGATCTATATGCCAATCCACAGAATGCTTATCATCCACAAAGATCGGATCATATCGCCAACCAACGCTGTCTATACTGACGATATCAGAAAGCTTCTTAAAGTCTTCCATCACTTTCTGCTTATCCGGCACATTAGGCTCGATATCTTTCCCATACGGCGTAATGGTAACGAACCAGTATTGTCCGTATGGCTTTAATGTATCCATATGCGGCAACATCGGTGCCGGATTCTTCGTGCAGAATGCGATCAGATCCACAACCTCCGGGGACAGGCTGTACCTGGTCACCTGAGACGGGTTGTAGGGATTACGCACCAGCACAAAGCCTTCTTTTATTCTGTTTATCAGCCACTCATGGTAGAACGCCGGTATGTCCGTTCGCATCCCCGTATTTATGATCATGAAATCACTTCCTCAAAACTTTTGTTTTTGTCGACTAAAGCATAAGCCCGATAAACGGGAATTTGTTCAGCCTTCGGATGACCGCAGTAGTAGCTCATATTGCTCTTTTGAAACTATTTTTTCCAGTTCATCCATGGATTTCCTGTACTCGTTTTCATAATTCGAGAATGTATCCGTCTTCTGAAGCCTGAACCCTAGCGAAGCATACAGAAGAATCGCTTTCCAGCTCCATGGCTGTGTGTGGATATAGACCGGAAGGTCTCCTCTCTCTGCATATATGTTCATAACAGCTGTGCCCAGAGCCCTTCCAAGTCCCATTCCCTGATACCGCTCCCGAACAACAAGCCAATGCAGAGACGAGACACTGTTTTCACCATGCTTATCCTGCCATGCGATGCATGAGCCTACAACCTCATGCTCCTCGTTCAGCAGGAAAAGAATGTTTGAAAACAACTCGGGATTCAGTAGATATGACTCGACGAAATACTTCTCCGCCAACTCCAATGAGTCAAAATCGCCAATGGCGTATTCCAGTTTTGCCCATTCTTTTTCATATCCGCGCTGATAAGTCACGATTGAGAAACCATCCGGCAGTTCTGCATGCCTGAGTGAATAATCAGAACATTTCATGATTGTATTGTAAAACGGAATAGTTCTATCGAGCATAGCCCCTCCAGATTACGAAATGCTTATTCCACAATGCCGAAAGATAAGTAATCAAATCCCGTATACTGCCACCCCAACCACAGCTGCAACACATATAAGCATGATTGGTGACATGCCTTTTTTCCTGATTTTTCTTGACCCGAAATATATGACGGCAAGGCCACCGGTTATGACAAGAGCAACGACATCAACCCCGCCTCCTGCCTTCCGAAGACAGTTATCGACAATCATGTATGCGCCTGTCGCCAGAATCACACCGATAACGCAAGGCTTCAATCCCCGTAGAATCGCCTTCATATACGGATTCTTAAGAAGGTTCTTTGCTATAACCATAATAAGCAGGATTATGAGAAATGCCGGAAGCATGACAGCAGTCGTAGCAATCACGGCTCCGAGAAATCCACCTTTATTACTGCCGACATAAGTCGCAAGGTTCACCATAATCGGTCCCGGAGTGCTCTCGCTGACTGCTATCATATAGGAAAGCATCTCGTTATCCATCCACCCGTGTGCCAGTACGACATCACGAACAAGCGGTATCGCCGCGTACGCTCCGCCGAAGGAGAACAATCCGACTTCCAGAAAGCCAAGCAGAAGATCAAGGTATATCATGTCTGCTCCTCCTTTCTCCTTCTTTCACCGGCAAGGAAAAAGGCGACACTGGCAAGAGCTGCTGTTATCATCACCACAACGGAAGACAAATGCAGTTCTAACACATTGATCAGTATTATCACAATGAACGCTGCGACCATTATCCCAATCTGCAACCGCTTCTTCGGCATTTTCCTGATCATTTTGAGAGCGGCATCAAGAATCAGTATACCGACAGCAAGCTTGATACCCTGAAATGCGTGCGCGATCCAGGCAATCTCAAGGAAACCTTCAAGAAACATTGAAATTACGAAGATAATGACAAAAGAAGGCACTGCCACGCCCAATGTAGCCAGAATAGCTCCCGGGAGTTTTCCCTTCTTATAACCGACATACGTCGCACAGTTAATCGCAATCGGACCAGGCGTCGATTCAGCAATGACAGTAATATTCATCATCTCGTCATGGGTAATCCAGTTTTTCTTTTCAACGCAGATGTCCTCTATAATCGAAAGCATCGCGTATCCTCCGCCGAAAGTAAACAACCCGATTTTGGCGAATGTCATAAATAATTCAATTAGCACAGACTTGCCGACTGCCTTTCTGTCAGATTCTTCTTCCAGCATTCATCTTCCCCAACAATGGCTTGCTGCATTATCCAATCTATGATTCTTAACATGCTTTCCGCTCTCGAATTAATATCCTTATCAAACAAAGTCTCGAACCATTTATCAAAGGGAGCAACCGCTAACGAATGGTGAAATGCAAACGCAATACTTGAGGGCGGCATAGGCTTGTCGTTTACAGCCCAAACCCCTTTGAGTACTTCCCATGAACTTGTTGAAAGCAAATACGAGATTTTCAGACTATCATTATTGGAAATGGCACCTTTCAGTTTGTCTTTGACTGTCGTGAGCCAATATTTTATCTTTCCTTTTTCTTCCATTGGCGTTTTGTAGTGGTCAAAGAGGAATTGGGCTTTCTTGATAAGATCCGCCAGTCTGCCATCGTCAAAGAGTATCTTTGAATAGATGTATTTATATACTTCAGCAGGGTTTTTATCCAACCCCTCACCCAATTTCTCGTATGTGTGAAAATGTTCTTCGATCAGAATGCCTTCGACTCGACGGCTTACGAATTCATTTTTATTGCTGAGGACGATCAGATCGATATCGGAATACTCAGTTGCCTTCTCATACGCAAGAGATCCACTCAACAATACCCCGCAAATACCTTGGTCTTTTTTTAAGGCTTCTATTTCAACATCTAATAATTCAAATTGCTTCAACATTTTGAGCCTTTCTCGCCTTGATTACAAACTGCGAATTTGTGCCTTAGTACATTTAACTGTTGTTTTAGTGCAGCAAATCAATCTTATTGACCTCCCGCTTATTATACCAGTTAGGAACAACACATTTAAAATCATTGAAATCGGCCAGCGCTCTCTTCGCGCGACTCACCATTCCGTCGATATCATGTTGTCCGAACGGTTCCGCCCATTTTATGGAAAACAGTGCCGCCTGGGCGACATAGACCGCATTTGCAGTCCAAAAATCCATTGGAACCGAATCCTCAAAATAGGCGTCGATCTGACCGACGCAATACGGAATACTGATCTCCGTTCCAAAGCTTTCCAGCTTGTAAAACTCCTCATACGGATCTCCGACTTCCCAGCGATTAAAATCAATGACACCGATGGAAGAATCATCTGTATAGATCAGATTCCCGGGATGAAAATCACCATGCATATACACAGGTGGCTGTTTCCAGATTTGATTGATATTCTCCTTCACATACCGGATTGCGGTCTCGTCATTTGGGATACGAAGATCTGATTCTTCATATCTTGCCAGCTGCAAGAGTTTTTTCTCTTTCTTCGTAGTGTTCGGAATATCCTCCTTGTCCAGCGGAACACTGTGGATTTTCCGCAAAATGCTTCCCGCCTCCCGTCCGAGTTTATATTGTTCCTCTTCCGAAAGCTTCGGAAGCACAACCTCTAAATCACTTCCGTCAACCCAACGCAAAAGCATATAAACACTATTATGATTGTTGCACACACCGAACTCAATCGGCGATGACATCGGAAATCCCAGTGCTGCATACTTTTCGATGATTTCGTACTCTTTCTTCTTTTCCTCAAATCTATCGATGTTTGCGAGTCGAAGAAGCAAATGCTCGTCGGAAAATGTCCTTACAAAGTATTTTTCGTCAGACGACCACCCTTTGTTTATCGGCTCAACAGACTCCCATTTCTCACTGGCCTTAATATCTGAAAACATCTTCGCCCCTCCCCTCAATGATATAATTTGCTTGCTCCGGATGCTTTTGTTTTTCTTTAAACCCCGCACTTTAAAATGTGCTCAACGCTTGTCGGTAAATGCATCATATGATGCGATGTCATCGGTGTCAGAATCATGCCTCCGATTGTCAGTCTTCCCCAAAAGACCAGCAGCCATACCGATCGAAAATCTGTTGTCACGCCGCCTTCTTCGAGAATCCGCATGACCCATTCTTCCGGCACCATGGATTTAATCTGCTCCAGCGTCAACCCCGAAAGAATCCGTCGTGTGTTTTTGCCGACTGTGATGATATAGTTTCGGAGTTCCTCCACGTTGATGTTTTTGCTCCAGGCCGCCAACTCATCCGGTTCCAGGGCGTTACCGGTGTCAGTAACAGAGGAACCTATCTTTCGTTTCCACTCCTCATTGAAAATCTGCTGCCCGTTTGCCATTAAAATGTTGCTGACCAGATCTTCAATCCTGTAGATATGCCAGAACTGCCAGCAGATCGGAACGGTTTTGCTGCCCGCATAATGCAGATCCGTATCCCATGTCTCTCTCGGAACAATTTCGTTCTGATGCCCCTGCATCATGTAATCCAGGACATAATCCGCGACAGTCTTCTCCGTTCGTCCTGAAATCTCCGCCGGATGAACCATTGCGTGCAGCTCCAATGTGAGCTCACGGATCTGCTCTAAATCGTCCCCTTCCAGTGCCTTTTTCAGTTCTTCGTATTTACTGTCAATCGCCCCAAAAACAGTATCCTTATCCATTCTGTTCATCCTTTCCGTTTGCCTCGAACAGACGCCCGTTTTTTATATTTTCCTTCATTCTTCTCTTGTTTTTACCATTCTTACGATGGAAACCGGTGTGCCGAGAGTCCATTCCTTTTTGTGTCCGTCGAATTCAAACCCATATCGGTGATAAAAACGAATCGCTCTCTCGTTTTTCTCAAGCACCCATACGAATATAGTATCATATTCGCTGAGCTTGGAGAATGCTTCATTCATCAATCGATATCCTACTTTACGGCCGTAATACTCCTTCAGGACATAAATTGCCTCGACCTCTCCGGCATTCGGCAGATCCTCATCTCTCGACGGACCGTATATCGCAAAACCCACAACCTTCTCGCCGTCCTTGGCAACAAGTGTATTTTCCGGGAACCGTCTGGCACGTGCCGTCGTGGCCTCTACGGTCATCGTATCAAGATATCTGTCACATACGATGCCTCGGTAAGCTTCCTGCCATGCCGTACAATGCACATATCCCCTTCCGCACAACTCCTCATCGGTCTCCGCTGATTTAATGCATATCCATGGTATTTCCTCCCGACAATGACATCACATAAATCTGACAGGGATTGGCCTCATCCCAAAGGAGCGGGAACACTTCAAATTCCTTAAAGCCGCAGTTGATGTAAAAAAGATTCGTCCTGTCATAATCCTCATATCTTCCCATCTTCACGGTCTTGACCTGCATGAACTCGTATCCCTGCGACTTCGCAGTTTCCTTCGCCTTTTCTACCAGCGCCCGTCCGATGCCGCTCCTGTGATAGTCCTTTAAGACTCCCATAACAGCCAGCTCAACAGTAGCCTTTCCCGTTTCTTTTTCCATGGTATTTCCTCCCGACAATGACATCACATAAATCTGACAGGGATTGGCCTCATCCCAAAGGAGCGGGAACACTTCAAATTCCTTAAAGCCGCAGCTGATGTAAAAAAGATTCGTCCTGTCATAATCCTCATATCTTCCCATCTTCCTTCGTCGTTTCATCCGGATAATCCCAGAACCCGCCGGTATGGAAGTTTTCATTTCCCAGAGGCTTCGCGGTCAGTTTGAAAATCACGCATCCGTCCGGGCACACGACTGTTTTGGAGTATTTGCCGTCGCCGCCGACCCTGGTAAGATCCCCGCCGCTTCTGACAGATTCCATCAGGGGATACAGCATCATCATCGTCTTGGAACAGATTCCGTAACCGGCCTCATTAACCGGACATCCGTAGGTGCACTTGTAGACATCACCGATTTCCTCGCCGTTGCGGCAATACCGCTCCGTGTGATCTCCGTGCAGGAAGCCCGTTACTTCAACCGTAAATTCATATTCTTCATCGTACCACTTTTTCATGCTTTTTCTCCGTTGTCAACCGATGTTCTTTTCAAAGCATCTTTGCACCAATCCAATAACAAATCTAATTTCTGATCGATGTTCTCAACAGTAACATTTTCCGAGAAACATTCCCAAACCTGAAGATCAATTCCTGTAACTACAGAAGCCACCTCGGATTTTTTCTCAATAAAATTATTATTTTCGAAATAATAAAGATTCTGAAGAATAAAGAAAATATCTCTTTTGGCTAAGGACAATTTATTAATGTTCTTTTCCATTTCAGAATGAATGCGTCTGTGGCAAAGCATATGGTATAAATTTCCGACGCTCATCTTGATATAGTCCGCCACATCCTTTTTACTGTAAGCCGGCGCCAAATCACTCAGTCTTCCATAAATATCCGAAGTGGTATGAAGTATATGACAGATTTCTTCAGGGAACCAATTCAACAATTCATTCCTTCCGCAGACGAAGCCACATGCACGATTATATTCACCGAGTTCTTCCAGTATCTGACGATAAACATTCAAATCTTTTGCATGTACCTCATCCAATACCAACATAATATCTATGTCGCTCTCGGATGTAGCTTCGCCTCTAAGGTAACTCCCCTGAAGTCCGACATATAAAAGCCTTTTGCCAAACTTCTTTTTTAATTCTTCAGTTAATCTTTTCGTGTAGTCTTCTATATCCACTAAAAGCACTTTTTCCATACATTTCTCTTTCCTATTTCAGTTTCATAACACAACCATATAACAACGGAATGTCGATATATTCTTCCGTTATTTCATTTCCGCGTTTCCCGATACTGATGATTTCGAAATCAGAACCAAAGAAGTCCCTTAGCCTCTGTTCCGAAAATGCCACCCCCGTATTTCTTTTTGTATAAAACTCTAAATCATCAAGTTCCTCGGCTCCATCTTCATCCGCAGAAAAACACAGCAATAAAAAGTATCCGTTTTCTTTCAGAAGCCCCTTAAGCAGTTCTCTGTACTGCAGTCTTCTGTGCGGCGCCAGATGATGAAACATTCCGCTGTCAAGTACAAGGTCATATTTTCGGCCGGCAAAATCAACCGCCAGAAAATCGCTGCAAATTAACTTCACATTCTTCAGGTCTTCCGTTTTTTCCTTCGCATTACGGATTGCAATGTCAGAAGAATCTATGGCTGTTACATCAATTCCTCTTTTTGCCAGAAAGACTGCATTTCTGCCCTCTCCGCATCCGAATTCCACGGCATCCCTGATACTGTGCCCCTGCACGAATTCCGTTATCATCTTATCCGGCAGCATACTGTTCACCAGAAACGGCGCTTTCATTACTCTTTTCTCATAAAAGGTATTCCAGTCAATGCTTTCGTTTATCCGGTCAAGAACATTAAATAAATCTTCATAACTATTGATTTCAACTTTTTCCATGTTACTCCCTCGCGTTACTTTGCAAAAGCAAGCAAATAAGCATTTTCTATCTCAAGCACTCGTTTCGTTTTCAATCCCGCCTGTCCGGCAATTGTAACGATTTCCTCCGGTGTATCCGGATAGATCCGAACCTTCCGATTCCCCATGTCTATCCACTCGCTTTGATTTTTGTCGATAGATATACAAAGAATTCCATCGTCATTCAGCAAAGAGCTCATCTTCCCGATTACAAGCGCCTTGTCCGGAAAATGCATCATCGTCAGGGAAGAATAAATCACATCAAACATCTCAGAAAACGAATGCGTCAAAAAATCATTGCAAATCAGTGATATGTTCGAATATTCCCGAAGGTTCTCCTGCGCCCTTTCAATGGTCTTGGCAGACATATCGATTCCCGTCAGATGGCGACAGCACGGAGCCGTTCTGACAGCCAGTCTTCCAGTCCCGACACCGATCTCCAGAACGCTCTTCGACGGATTCAGCTCCAGCATTTCCAGAAACAGCCGTCCGTCCCACAAGTCCATATATTCCTGCAAAACCACCGGGTCGCGGACCGGATCATTGTTTTCTTCTATCAGCAAATCATAGTGGGCACCCACATCTGCAATAACCTTCTTCATCTCGGCAGCTTCTCCAAAACCTTCATGATATTTTCATATTTCGATTTACCGGTCCATATTTTCCTTACTGCTGATACTCCTTGTGCATTAAACTGAACTCTCGTGAACCGCCTATCATTCTCATGCTATGTATAAATCACTTTTCTAAGCGCAGGACCGGCATTCTCGTTCGGCAGAACTTTAAACCCCTGTTTTACATAGAAGCCTTCTTTTCCGACTGCCGCTATGAGTTGAATGCTGATTCTTCCGCCATCCGGTGCGTCACATTTAATCCGATCAACCAGTCTTTTTATTATTTCCGATCCAATCTTTCGCCCCTGGCAGCAAGGCCTGACGATAACATCAACTATTGTATAGTACATGCCATCGCCGACAGCTCTGCCCATCGCGACAGTTTGATCTCCGTCTTTGGCAATCACACAGTAACAACTGTTCTTCAGCGCTTTTTCCGACTGTTCTCTGCAGAAAACAGCCCAACCGACAGATGTTCTCAAATCCCGGTATGTGTCAACATCCGGTATTGCTTCCGAATACAAAATATCCATTAAAAACTGCCTTTCTCCGGACTTTTACAATTCATTCAAGTTTCCACCTGCACAGATTCGTCTCATTTTCCGTTCGTTGCACGATTGTATTTTTCGGAAAATGTTTCGATGTATTTCATGGTGAATGGCTTCAGTTCACAGTCCGAATCCACCAGGGACGCCTCCTCCCCGTGGAGCCACGAAACAATGTCATTCAATCCCCATGTCGTGAAAACCTCAACCCCGTGCTGTTTTGCAGCTTCCGGGAAATTGACAAAGATCGATTCCTGAATCTCTTTTGTGCTGTGGTTGCTCACATCAAATTCCGTGATCTGCACCTCCACGCCCAGGTTTGTGTAAAACGAAAACATCTGATCCATATACGCCCGGTTTTCGTCTGCCGATCCCCAGAAGTGGCACTGCATTCCGAATCCGTCGATCAGCCGGATCCGGTGTTCCCGCTCATACGCCTTAATCCGGTCGATCACCGTTTTGAAAATGGTCTGTTTCTCCCGGTTGCCCTCATTGTTGTCGTTGTAGAACAGTTTAATCCGGCTTCCGAACACTTCCCGCGCCATCCGGAAAACCTCGACATAATAGTGCTTTCCCAACAACCGATACCAGTCATCAATCCGGACACCCTCGTCGTCGACGTCATACACGGGCTCTCCTTCTTCCCGAAGGGCTTTGATCTCATCCGGATCGGCTGCAATCTCATTGATCAGGTCCATGCTGTATGCATCCGGATAGCGCTCCTGCAAACACTGCAGATAGGCTTTTATAAACTTAAACGTCAGATTTTTCCGGTCTTCCGCGCTTCTGTTTTCCAGATACTCCGTTAGCTGCCCGGGGACATGCCGGTACCATACAACCGTATGAAGCCTTATGCCCAGCCCGTTTTCCTTCGCGAATGCGTACACCTTGTCAGCATACGAAAAATTAAACAGGCGCGTATTGACTTCATCATCGATAAATGCCGGCTGATCCTGGCGGAAAAAGATCTCCATCTTCATTTCGTTCTCGGGCGTCACGCTGTCCAGGTAACGCTCCACAAACCGGACCATCTTCTCCATCCGGCGATAGTCCAGCTGCCGGTAAAAGGAAGCATCCGGCGGGTTTTCCGCAGCCAGATATCGATCCCTCTTTTCCGCAAAATCGTTTTCATCGCCGGATTTCCAAATTTTAATCAGATCGACTGTCAGATAACTGATGCTGCTTCCGAACTTTTTCAAACCGACACCTCCGTTCCCTCCAAAAAACATAATCTCCGGACAAGTTTCAAGGATTCTTTTTCATACAACGGTTATTTAATTAACCGTGAACACGATTCTTCTCTGACCGCCGTCCCTGCATACGGTTGTCCCGCCCATCGCCTCATAGAAAGCAATCGCATTTTCATTTTGCTCGTTTACCGACAGAACAAACCGGTCGAAGCCTTTTCTACGGACTTCATCCTTCGCAATTTCCAGAAATTGCCGCCCGATTCCCATGCGTTGGAAATCTTTTCTTATGTACAGAAGCGCCACTTCCTGATCATACTCATCATAGAGTTTATACGGTTTTCCGACGGTCATCAGCCCAATCGGTTCCCCGTTTTTTTCAGCTATGCAGAGTTCTATATCCGTTCTCTCGACAAAGGACCGGAAAATGTTCTCATTCTTGTCCACATCATAGCCGTCCAGTCTTTCCTGCGGATATATCCCGCTGTATGTGGTGAGCCATACATCACGCTTCAATTCGGAAAGGCCCCGACAATCCGCGATTGTCGCCTTCCTAAAAATGACATCTTTCATTCTCAAGTCTCCTATACCAAAAACTATTTTCTTATATATTTCCCGTCGGCCTCATACTCATCACTCACGCAAACCCGATTCAGCCCGCCGTCATATCAACCGCAATACGCCACGGCATCAGCCTGAAAATGAAGGCCGTCCGGGCCACCCACATGCGCAAAATTGGTCTGGATGGATTTTCTGGCCGGGTACTTGCCCTTGAACCGTTCCCGAATCACCTTTTCCATCACGGGGATGTTGTACACATCGCGAAACAGACAGTCCATCTGAACCACATTCTCCAGCGTGAGGCCGACCGTTTTGAGCCGCTCCTCCATGTTGTCGAACGCTCCGTTGATCTGCTCCTCGACGGTTCCGCCGATATTGCCGACGCAGTAACTCAGGAAGCAGAAATCACCTGCCTTTACGATACCCGAATGCGCCCATACTTCGTTTACTTCAAATCGCTCGATTTTGCTCATCTTTTGTTCCTCCGATTCTTTTTTCCGTGAGAGCCTTGGCCTTCTGCCGCCTCCCTGCCGGCATCCTTCGCTTGCCGGACTCACATCGAATACCCTGAATTAATATCAAACGGCGCTGTCAGCAGCCGCTGCAGCTCTCTGTTGTATTTTTCGAAAAATGTTTTTATGGCTCTGCCGTAGTTTTCTCTCGTGTCAAACTCCCACCAGGAATAATATTTAACGCACTTTACGATTTTCGTTAATTCCCGCGGCGGCTCCCCGAGCTCGACTCCGTCGATGGTATAAAACCGTTTGAAATATTTAACCGAGACGCACCCGTCGCACTTCATCTGTTCCGCCGATACCCGCTCAATCACGGCTTCAAACTGTTCGAGTTTGTCGGGTTTCACCTGAAACAGTTTTAACTCAACAAATGTCTTTTCCATAGTTATCCTCTTGCCCTGTCATTTCGTCTGTTCTTCCCATAAACCAAACTCGGGCAGTCCGAAACAGGAACCGCCCGATACAATGGAAACCTTCCGATCAAAAAAGTCAGCCTTTTTTCGCCGGCTTCCCCTTTCGCTTGCTGAGCCGGATTCCCTTCAGATTCTGCTTGTAGTTAAAGATATACCGGATAACAAGCAGCCCCTGGGCCGGAAGCCCGATGAAGAAGATGTACCAGGGATGGGAATCAATCAGGTGCAGGTAGATGCACGCGGTAAAGGACCACACAAATATCGAGGAGTAGATGAACAGCAGAATGTTCATGGGCTCCTTGCGGTTAAAAAACCAAAGCACAAGCATGCACGCAGGCACGCTCCACACAAACAACTGCCAGATGTTGGCCTGGCGGGACAGCTTCAGGTATACATACAGCGCCGTCAGTATGAACCAGATTTCACAACACAGAAATATCTGCGACAAAACTTTCTGACCGATGCCGGCAGCTGAATTCTCCGCGGCGCCCTCCTCCCCGTGCGCTTCCGTAATTTGAGAAACCGGTACATCAAAAACCTCGCTGAGCGCGTAGATCGTTTCGAGGTCCGGAACGACCTCGCCTGCCTCCCAACGCGAGATTGCTTTGTCGGAATAATTGATTCTTCTGGCCAGTTCCGCCTGTGTCAGATTGTTTTCTTTCCGAAGTCTCAGTAGATTTTGCGAAACAATCGCTTTAACATTTTCCATGTCGTAATCATAGCAGTCTCCCTGCCGAAAATCAAGCATTTATCGCAGATTCCCGCTCCGGTGGAGTTCTCTCCCGCTGTGGTTCGGAGCCGTTTTTCAATCCGAGAGCCTCCCCGTCATCATTATCTTTACATAATGATGGCGTTACGGGAAAATAGTCCTGACGAATTTCAAGGGGGGGCACTGCCATGAAGAATCCGATTCCGATTTTTTTCGCCTGCAACGACAAATATGTTCCGTATCTGGATGTTGCAATCATCTCGCTGATTTCTCATGCTTCGCCTGATCGCGAGTACCGGATTATCGTGTTGAAGACCGACATAACCGCTCAGAATCAGGAAGTCATCCTAAAACACGCGACCTCCAATGTGTCCATCGAATTTTACGATGTACAGAAAATGTTGGCTCCGGTCAGGGACAAACTTCCCGAGGTGTTCTATTACAGCCTCGCCGCGTACTACCGCTTCTTCATCGAAACCGCGTTTCCGCAGTACGACAAGGCGATCTATCTCGACTGTGATGTCGTTTTGCTGAACGATATCGCCAAGCTGTATGACACGGATGTCAGCAACTGTCTCGTCGGCGCCGTATATGAGCAAAATACGGATCGCAGTCCGGAGTTCACGAATTATGTCGAGGAAATCATCGGAATCCCTCACAACACCTATTTCAACTCCGGCGTAATGGTTATGAATCTTGCGGAGTTCCGAAAAGACAAAGTTCAGGAGAAGTTCCTCTGGATGCTCAGCGAGTACCATTTCGACTCGCTGGCTCCCGACCAGGAATATCTCAATGTAATCTGCCACGGAAAAGTTAAATATCTGCCGACCGGATGGAACAAGCACAGTTTTCCCGAGCCGCCGGAGGGCGAGCTCAATCTGTGTCATTTTGCCTTGTCCAACAAGCCCTGGCACTATGCGGACACCATCAACGGCGAGCACTTCTGGGAGTATGCAGTAAACAGCGAATTCTACCCTCTGCTTGTGGACTCCCTCAACAATTACTCCGAGCTCGATCGCAAGCGCGACCGCGAAGCCTTCCTGGCTTTGATGGACGCAATCGAAGGCATCAAAAGGAGCGACCGGACATTCCGGAAACTGTGGTTTACGAAAGAGGTGTGCCATGGCTAGAGAAGACAGACTCCGGGTTCTTGCCCGCATCCGGGAATACGAGGCCCAGGGGCGTTTCAACGAAGATGTCGAGGAGGACGCGCCTGCGGCTCCCATCAAACCCGGCGAGGTGGATTACACCGGAAAAAAGCTGTCCAGCAAGGCGAAGACGAAGGTCGCCAATTTCCTCGGAAAAGCATTTTTCGAGAATATGATTCGCAGGAACAAGCTGATCATCAAAGAGGTTCGCGGTCTGGAAAATGCCACCGCTGTCACGGGCGGAGCTATTGTTACAAGCAACCATTTTCATCTGAGCGACAACTATGCCGTGTACCGGACCATCAAGCCCGCGCTTAAGAAGCGGCACTACCTGTACAAGGTGATTAAAGAGAGCAATTACACCAATTTCAAAGGCCCTGTGCGTATTATGATGCGGCATGCCAACACACTGCCTCTGAGCTCCAACCACGCGACCATGCGGGAGTTTTTTGCGGGCATGAAGGTGCTGCTTGACCGCGGCGAGAAGATTCTGATTTACCCTGAGCAGGCGATGTGGTTTAACTACAGAAAGCCCCGGCCGCTCAAGGTCGGAGCTTTCAAATTTGCCGCCAAATTCAATGTTCCCGTGATTCCGGTCTTCATCTGCATGAAGGACTCCGATGTTCTCGACGATGACGGGTTCCCCGTTCAGGAACTGTATGTTCACTACCTGCCCGCAATCTATCCGGACAATACGCTCACCGTAAATGAGAACGCACAGCGGATGATGGACAAAAACAGCGAAGTCTGGACCGAGGTCTACGAAACATTCTATCAGGAAAAGCTTGTGCGAAACCAGGCTTGTTCGGACTCGTGATATTGTTTGCAAACCGACCTCCGGAAAACGGCGGTCGGTTTTTGATTACTCACAGGCAATATACACATCCATGCCCTCGCCGTCGGTCTCAAAGCAGGGGATGACACCTTCACCCGCGGTTCTGAGCCCGTTGGTCCGCATAAAATCCCCCAGGGTATGATATGCGCCCGGGATTGTGACAAACGGATTGTCAAACGGTCTGTCAATGTGAATTGCAGCGTACTTGTGCGCCGGCTGCTCTTTAATTTCGACCCCTTCCGGTGAAATCCCGTCCGGAATAATCCATGCGGCCGTGTAGCCGTGCATTTTGAACACATTCACCTGCTCCTGGGAAAGATGCGGAGAATCCCATCCGATTACTCTCGGTGCAGCGTCCCCGTTTTCCTTTGCGATCTTATAAATACGCTCCATTGCATCGCTTTCCGGCTCAGTGCTCAGCACCGTGTGCTCCACATAGCGGAATCCGGGCACCTCCTCAACGCGAAGATTGGTGTAGGCGGTGCTGCGCTTGTCCATCTCATCCCGGAAGAGGTTGTCCAGGGAGCAGTTAAACACCCTGCAAAGCTCCAGCGCCTTGTCCATCTCGGGGTTCGCCGCATCGCTCTCCCATTTTGAAATCGTCTGCCGACTCACATTCAGTTTCTCGGCAAGCGCCTCCTGTGTCATGCCTCCGCTCAGCTGGCGGAGATATTGAAGATTTGTTCCGAAGCTCATTTGCTTTCTCCTTTACTCTGTACTTGTTTGCGTCGCGTCGCAAGCACAGAGTATCATGCAGCCGTCGCCCTTTCCACCAACCCCCGGGTGCTTTTTCTTCGGAAAATGCCACCTCAGGTTGCGCGTGTCAACTATCTCCGCTCAAGTTCATATAGATATTCAAAAGATTCATCCCCGGCGAGCCGATTCTTTCGTCCGCCGTACACGCCTGTCCTTTTCATTCCGAGTTTTTCCATCAGCCGAAAGGATGCCGTATTCTCCGTATCGCAATGAGCGCAAAAACGCTTAATCCCGAACTCTCTCGCAAAATAATCCGTCAACACCCCGACCGCCTCGTAAGCAAGGCCTTTCCGCTGGTATTGCCTGTCGATAATCCAGCTGAGCTCCCCGATACCGTCTTCTAAATAAATCCCGACTCCTCCGACATGGCGCCCTTCGTATATGACGGCATATTCGCAGAACCCGGGAGCCGTCTTTTTCCATTCGGCTTCCGCCGATTCAAGGAACTCCCTTGACTCACTTTCGCTCAGTTTGGGAAGAAAACACATATACCTTGTGTTCTCCGCGTCCATGGCATATGCCTTGTATGTCTCCAGGTCAGAGGCTCGCAAAGGTCTTAATGTTACTCTATCCGTTCGTATTTCGTGTTCCAATTTTACTTTACTCCGCAATCCCGAAAGGCGATTGTCTGACGCAACCGTTTCCTTTTCAGGTCAATTCCTTCACAAGACAAAGCGTCAACTCATCATCATTCTTACAGGTTTCGCCTTTCTCCAAGACCTGTCCCCCGTAATAAACACCCGCACCGTCGGGAACATATCCCCGCAAAATGTAGAACCGCTGCGCGGGTCCGTAATCCGAATTCAGACCGACCTCCAAAGAGACTTTCGTATTCACGCTGCGCGCCTGTGTCTCGGCATAATCCATAAGCTTTGTGGCGATTCCTCTGCGGCGATACGGCTCGAATACCATCAAATCGCAAATTCCAGGAAGCCCCTTGTTCTTCAGGGCTCCCCATCTGCATTGATAAAACAGAAACACATGTCCCGCGACCTGATTTTCATAAAGCGCCAGCAAGGCAGAGCACTCCCCGTTGTCCCGAAAAGCAAGCTGTCTGTTCAGGTAATTGACAAAAGCTTCGGATTCATCATTTTCCGCTTTGCATATAAAAGGAATGTCCTCGCGAGTCATTTGCCGCACTTCAATTGTATCCCTAAACAACGCCGTTTCCATAGTTTTCCTCCAAGACACTGTTCTCTGTTCCGTCGGCGGAAGTTCCGACGGCGTCCCACAGCTGGACTTCTACATACGAATGCTTTCCGAGGTTTTTCTTTAGATATTCCTCAACCGAACCGCCGCAGGCTTCAATGCCCGCAAGCAACATCTTTTCGGTAAGAACCGTCAGTTCAAGGCCCTGCGAAACAACGGCGCAGCTATCACCGAAGGTGAAACTGATCTGTTCCTCCGGGATATCGGAAAGCTTCAGTACGAGCTTATCGCCTGTGTCAAACCATTTTTTCAGATACTCCGAGTCCCCGAGAACGAAGGCGTACGGATTTTGCAGCTTCGGCTTTCCTCCCAGCTGTATAAAGGCGTTTCTGACAAATTCATCCGCCTTTTTCCGCAGCGGATAATAGTTCGCAAAATCGGCAAAGCGATAGAAACTTGTCGTATCCGGATGCGAAGCGGCAAGCTTCTCCGCCACCGCAAATGCCTCCTGCTCGGGAAGATGCATTATGTTTTTCCACGGGTCCGTACCCGGATAACAGTAATGTGCAATGTATAGATTGTTCATCGGTTCAGAAAATAATCCCCTCAAGATTTGTGACTTCCGCTTCGATCCTAATGTTCACACCGTCACCGTAGGAGACGGAGATATCGCCCTTCGTCGCCTTCCGGCGCGTTCCTTCGCCGACATGTTCTATAGCGAAGCCCTTCTCCTGCAAAGTCTTATCGAACTCCTCCGCCGGAGTGGCAACCGTATGCCCGAAGACAGTCACTTTCGGATCCGTTATTATGATTCCGGTTACGGCTTTCTCAGCATCCGAATAGTCCGGATACGAAGTGACAATGTACGAGACATACACTTCCGGACGGCTTGCCGCGCCGCCCTCTTCCGCGGCCGGAATTGCCTTGTAATCCTTCCCGAGATATTCGTTTGCGCCGAACCATCCCGGAATCTCGTCATGGCCGGCAAAATCACTGAGTTCGACTCTCTGCGCAATCTCAAACTCCAGGCCGACAGCCTCAATCACCGGTCCCTTTTTATCGGAATCGACACTTTCCGTCGCCGTCGGAGTAAGATTATTATGAAAATCCGGCGGAGGCGCATACAGCCCGCCGCATCCGTTTAAGCTGACCGATGCGATAAATGTCGCCCCGAGAATAAATGTTCTTTTTGCTCCCTTTTTCACAGCACACCCCTCCTGTCTGTTGTCTCTCTACCAATCCCGCCGAAAACAAATGCGCTGTCTGTCCAGCGAATAGTCCCAGGTATGCGCGGAACCGCCCTTACAGAACTGCTCGTCCGGGCATTTGCCGCACTCTTCGCAACGGGTCGAAAGCGGCGTCCGGAAAATCCGAAACCGGTTGTTCCACACATCCGTAAAATCGTCTGTCAGCACATTTCCCTGAATCGTTTCCGGCCTGCGTTCAATGTCTGGGCAGGCGCCGATGTCACCGTTTGCCATAATGCTCGCAATCCGCGTGCCGGCCTGACACAGAAAATACCAATCCCGTACTTCGCGCTCGTACTCATAGCCGAGCCAGTGGCTGCAGGCATATGTTACCGGATAACCCTCTTCCCGTTTGTCGCGGATATACCGCAGAAGCCTCAGCTGCTCCTCCCTGCTCAACAGCAATTCCGGGGAGTCCAGCGCTCTTCCGATCGGCTCCATCCCGACCAGCCGCCAGGAATCGACATCAATCTCGCACAACACCCGGAACAGATCGTCAAGCTGTGAAAGATTCCGCGGCGTCACTACGGTCGTCACCTGAACCTCCGCAAAGCCCTGCTCCATCAGATTTCGAAGGCCCTCCACGGTTCTTTCGAAGGATCCCGCGGACCTTCGGAACCATTCATGGTATTCCTTTGTTCCGTCCAAACTGATTGAGACGGTCGCCATCCCGGCTTCCTTCAGTTTTCGTGCCACATCTTTTGAAATCAAAGTGCCGTTGCTCGTCATTCCCCAGGCGAAGAAGCGGTTCCCCTCCGGTAATGTTGAGCATCGGAAGACTTCCCGCAAAATCCTTCGCGACTTTATCAAGGATTCCGATAAACACCTCTGTCGGAAGCTCCTCACCGAGCGCTTCCCCGCAACGGCTGCCGCAATGAATACAGTTTTCATTGCACCGAAGCGTCAGCTCAAAGAACAGAAAGCGCAGCTTGTGATTCTTCCTTATCTCCTCGCGAAGAAGGGCAGTTTCTTCCATCTGCGCCGTCTTTTCGCGACGGATTGATTCCAGCTCATCCGAAATCGTCAGCACCTCGCCCACGCTGTCAACCGTATATTCCGGTTTGTGCCCGATCAGGCTTACATCTCCGTAGGCAAATGCTCCCTGCTTAACCCAAATTGTATGCATTCCGAGCTCTGCCGCAGGTTCGATATCATTGTCCAGCCGGTCCCCGATCATGATTGCTTCTCCCGGAGCGCAGCCGGCTTTTTCGAGCGCGAGTCGGAAAATCTCGGGATCGGGCTTTTCCACTCCCGCTTCGGCCGAGGATATGATTATGTCGAAATAATCGCGAATGCCGTATTCCTTCAGCCGCTGTTCGGTTCCGAGGCTCTGGTTTGCGATTACTCCAAGCCCGTATCGCGGCTTCAGTTTTGCCAGCATTTCCGGTATTCCTTCATAGACCCGCTCCAGATGCTTCGGCCACTTTATCGTCTCCAGTCCGTATTCTTTCGCAGCGTCTTTGTACGGAAGCCGATTTTGCGACGCCAGCTCAACCATCCGCCTTTCCAAGACCTCACGCGCAGGCGCATTCGGTTGCTGCAGAAGGTTTTGAATTCTGTATTCTATGCACTCGCTCTCGTCAATCAGCGTCGAGCCCAGATCAAAAAACAGATACTTAATCATCTCCGCCTCCGTGAACCTCTTTATCGTCAATGTTTCCGACTGTCAGTCGCACGGATATTTCAACAATTCCAGAACATTGACCTTCGTGTCTTCACTGACAATCACATTGATGTTTTTGTCATAGCAGTACATCATCTGCCTGCAGTTTCCGCAGGGCGGCGCCTACGGTATGCCACCAGTTGACGGCATCATAGTTATCCCGGATAATGTTTTTCGCTGCCTCGACCAGCTCACGGTCCTTTTCGCTCAACATCATCTGCATCCCCCCTCATCCGTTTTTTCCTTCTTCCGAATCATCTCCCACAGCGCTTCCTTCTGTTCCATTCCGAAGCGAAGTATTTTCCAAAGCGAATCCACCGCATACGGGCCGTAATTCTGCATGTAGGAAATGTGCATCTGCACGGCTCCCTGAAACACCAGATCATATTCCTCCCGGGAAATGCCCTCCCCGCCGTAATATCCGCGAAGAAACGCTTCCGCCAGATCGAACCGGTACCGCATCTCCTCCGTCTCATGGTTAAAATCAACGAACTGCATGATGAACGGCCAGCCCAAATCCAGATACCGGCTTCCGATTCCGGAGTCATCCAGATCGATGAAAACGGCCTCTCCGTTTGTCCGAACCATGGCATTATGCGGCCCGATATCCGTGTGGACAAAACACTGATCCAGCTCTTCAAAATTCGGGATTGCATCCAGAATCCCGTCAAATTCCTTCACAAACGCATGGTTTCGAAACCAGGTGTAATATCGCGCCTTGCTCTGCGTCAGGGGAGACTTTACATTGTATCCCTGCAGCAGGTGCATTTTCCGTGTCGCCTGCCCGAGCTTATACTCGTCCTCCGGCGTCTCCTCCATCTGCCGACCGGCGATAAATTCCATCAGGTAAAACCGATAGCCCATGTCGTTGACATACCGGTCACCGCTCTTCGTCGGATACAGTACGGGCGCCAGGCCATGCTCATTTCCCAGAAAAAGATGCGCCTGCACATTTCCCTGAATCACGGCCTCCGGCGTGCCGCTCGGGAGCCCCTTCAGCAGATATCCGCCCGATTTTGCGGTCACTTTATAGATCAATCTTCCGGAATCTTTGTTGAACTGCTCTCCGATCCCTGGGGCCTCCAAATCCCAGTGCGCCAAAACTCTTTCGAGGCGGCTCGTTACATCCGATTCGGACGATATCCGCTGATTCCGATACTCCTCCCGCAGCTCCGAAAAATGCTCCTCGACATCCGTTTTCCAGGGCATCATCTTCGGAAGCTCCCCGCACGGAAAATTCTCGCACAAAAAGCAATACCGCGTGTTATGTTCCGCGCAGCAGGCATAGATTCTGCAGACTCCGGACTCCGCCCATTCCGGGACTTTTCCCTCCGCCTCGATGCAGCCGGGACACATCCCGCTTTCTTTCTTCGCACAGCCGATGCAGCACTCGCCGCAGGCTGTCATTGTTGTGAAATCTGTCATTTTCAAAAACTCCCGCCTACTTCCCCAACTTATATTTGTCCACCTCATAAAGCATGAACGGAATTACCTCGTCGTCCGCTACGGCGGAGGCCAGATAAAACAGTCCGTGTTCGGAGATTTCCCCGTATCGCGACTCGCTTACCGAATACTCGTGCTCGACACCGTTCGCGTCTTTATAGTAGACATAATACTGCTGTGAGGTCGATGTGACATGCCCGTCATCGTCGCGGTAGTCCACATTCTCCCAGCGCTTCCGCGTGATTTCCACGGACTCCACCCGATACGAGACCTCCTCGGGCTTCGGCGGATCCTTAAACACCTCTTTCCGCTCCAGAAACCAGAGTCCGCCGACAATCAGAATAATCGGAATCAACAGAGAACACGACTTCCTGAGCGAATAATGCGAAGCTAAATAAACGCTGACAAAGCTGAATACAAATACCACAAGAAAGAACCCTGCCCCCAGGTAGACAGCGGTTTTCGTTGAATTTCTTCCCGCACGGTTGCTCTCGTAGGTGAAACGATACTCCGACGCAAGAACCTCATCGGTAAGCACGATTCTGCCCTCCTCCGGGTCCAGTTTCCGCGACTCCTCGCGAACAGCATCGTTCTCCCGCATGAGCGTCAGCGAATCCTTCTCGGCCGGCTCGTATACATTGTCCAGGATATACTTCGCGCCGTAAAGAACGCTCAAAGTCAAAACCAGAAACAGCCCCAACGAACTCAAAATCTTCTTTACTGCCTGTAAACGCATGTGTTCCCCCTCCCGGTTCCTTCCGTGACCGATGTCCCGATATTCTTTTACTGTTCGCAATCAAACCAGCGCTTCATTTTCCGGAAAATGACCTGCATATCCTCGCCGGAAACCATGTTGTTTTGCCGGAGCGAATAGTGGCGGCCGAAGTCGGCATCCGCGTACATATGCCCGTTGATTGTCACAGGCGTTTTATACCGCGGCCGGACATGAATGTGAACATGCGGATTCGGATCTGAGCTCTTATAAAAGCTGTTCATCAGGCAGCTCCAATTGCACATCTCAGCCCCGAAGACTGCCTTTACGCAGCTCTCAATTCTTTTTACGAAGCGGTGCAGCTCCATCCACTCCGCTTCGGTGAGCGCGGACAGGCTTTCACAGTGCCTGCGCAGCACCAAAACACATCGCCCGACATAATCCTGTTCATCGGCAAGAAACACCTCCCAGCAATCGCTTTCCGCCAGAAGGTATTTGCGCTCGGATTCGGGAATGCCGCACCAGTCGCATCCGAGCATTTTCCGAAGGAGCCCCTCGTACTCCTTCTCCATGGGATATTCCGCGGAAAACAAATCCAAAAGTTTTCTCATCCCGTCCCTGTAGGTTTCCTTTGCAACCTTATCTCCGGATTTCAGAAACGCAACAATCTCGTTGGCAACCGATACACCGGCATCCTCCTTGCCGGAGAGGTACTTAATCAGGCTGCGATGAAACAATCGGGAGATTTGATACGGCTCGTCATCCCTCGGAACCAGTTCCCGGAAAACGATTTCATTTCTCGCAAATTCAGCGTTTCCGATATCGTCGCTGTGGAAATATCCCGCCCCTGTGGCAGCGACATCCGTTACCACCTCCAGGTCAACCTGGACGCCGTCCTCATAGATTACGATGAGGATTCCCATCGGGTTGGTTGTGTGCGAGAGAAACACGGGACGCCCGTAACCGCAGATCAATCGTTTCACTTGCTCCGCATCGCCCGCGACACTGATATCCACATCGGAGTAGCGCGATGCGGTTCCGTTTTGAAACGAACCGCCGAGCCTGATGTGGACCTCATTTTCCGCGGCAAATTCAGCTATATACCGGATAAATTTCTCCTGATTCAGCATTGGCTCCCCTCACCTCTTGCGAACTGCGTTGATTTGTGTAATTGTACCACACGAAAGCCTTCTTGTCACTTAAAAAACCCGAAGACGGCTGCCCCGGTAACCGTTTGCAGCCGTCTCCGCTTTTTCAAAGCCGTAAAATTAAACTCAACCGCTCCATGTCCTGTCCCGTTTGTCGGAGAGAACTATTTCCTGCAGACAAACACCAGCATCCCGTTGCCGTAGGGATCATCCTCGGCGCCGGATTCCTCCCGCACAAAGGTATATCCGCCCTTCTCGAGCACCCTTGCGGACGCTCCGTTTCCGTGGACAACACGCCCGTAGCTGACATTCGCGTTGAATCGATTGAAGGCAAATTCCGTCATCGCCCCAAGCGCCTCGGTTGCAAGCCCTCTGCCGCTGTATCGGTCGCAGATCTGATACCCGATCTCCACCGCGTCCGGCTCTCCCTCCACTTCACTCACGCCCGTATCGCCGATCAGCTCGCCGGTCTCCCTGAGCTGGATAGCGAGGACGAACGGCAGATGATTCCCCTCCACACAGTCCCGGAAGAACTGTATCGCCTCCTTCGCTTCATTCAAATCCGCGTAGCATTCATTCGGAAACCACTTCTTCACCTTTTCTTCCGCATGATTTGCAAACAATTGTTCCGCATCCTCCGGCTCCAGTTCCCTGACCAGAAGACGCTCCGTCTCAAAAAACACCTTCATTTTCCGACCTCCGATTCTGTTTCACTTCTCTCTGTCATGGTTTTGTTTCCCACACACAGTCCGTATCACGGTTTTCCGCGGCAGCCGATTCTGCCTGATCACATTCTATCACACGAATAACGCAAAAGTCATTCTCATGTTTCAGTCAAAAAAGAAATGAGAGAGATGCCGGGCACCTCTCCCATTGTAATCATCGTTTCATTTGGCTCACAATTCGGTAAATGCTTTTCTCGGAGAGGAAGAACCGCCCGGAAAGTTCCGACACACTGTTCCCCTCAAGGAACGACCGGTATATCTCCCGGTTTCTGTCCCTGATTTCGCATCTGTATGGATTCAACTCGGCTTTCTTCCGCTTAACCTGCGGAATATACAGGCTTATCCCGTTTACATACCGTTGAATCTCCCGGATCAAAGCATCCGGCAACACAACGCCGGCATTCGTATAACCCATGGTAAATCTGCTCCTTTTCGTTCCTTTTGCTTCCCATGTGTCCCGACAGTCCGGGACTGCATGTTTACTGCATGTGCAAAGAGCAGAAAAACTAAACGGTTATGTGATTGCTGCTGCCTCTCGAAACAATCGCCTTTCTAAAGGCGAACACCTCTTTTCAAAATCATTGTACTCCGTCCTCCTTTCTCCGGGTGTCGTTTCCGAAACCGTACTTGTTCCGGATTCACACCTGTACTCACATTCTATCGCGCCGGACTTCTCCTGTCAAGAAATGCCTTCTGTTCCGATCGGCGTTTTCCTGACAGGCTGCAGAAACCCACGGCCGGCTCCGTTGTTTCAATCATATTGACAGCGCTTTATCCGCTGTATTACAATATCCATAATACCTATCATTGCTCCAATGGGTACTGCGGAGCCGCATTTTGAGGGAGAAGGGGCGAAAGCATGAATCATCGGAAGGCAAAATGGATAATCTGCGGCGTACTGTTTGTGCTTTCGGTCGCAGTGATTGCTCTGATTGTCACGAAACTGAGCGACAAAAACCATCGCCGGAGAATGCTCCGACGGAACCTGCCGGTCCGCCAAAAACCGTAACCGTGTGGCTGCTTTCGGAGGCCGTTTATATTAACGAGGAATCGTATTCGGACGATTACACCGACAGCTCATTCCGCGGAACGCAGTCCCGCGGAATATTTCGAGACACCTTCTCCTACGATGAACTCGGACGCTGTATTGAGAGTGTCTCGTACCGAAACGACAGGGAACGCTCCCGCAAAACCAGGGAGTATCTCTACGATGAAGCGACGCAAACCATGACGGTAATCACAACATCATCGGCAAAACAAAGCTCATCCGATATGATTCGCTGCGACAGAGATCTGATCGTCTATGATTTCATGGGCAGGACCATTCGGGATATCGATTATGCTAAAGACGAGAATGACAATTGGACCCCGTATCTGGAATACACTTATCGTTATCTGACAGATACCGTCGAAAACGCAATCTGTGAGTTCACCATTACAAAGGACAACCGTATCATTCGCCGTAGCGTCTATGACCATTTGTCGAACACCCTGACGACTCAGGAGTACAGTGCTGATTCGAAGCGCTGGATTACCACGGAAAAACAGGTCTATGATTTCCTTAACCGGCTGACTGCCGAATATGTCCTGTCCCATCCGGATAATAAAATGAGGCAGGAGCAGGAATACCGATACCATCCGGACGGTTCTTATGTGCACAGGTATTCCTGGTATGCCGGCAGTCCCACGTGGTACTGTGACGAATTCAACGCCGACGGACGGATGACCAAACAGACCCGTTATGTTTACGGAGACAACAATACAATAGACACTGTCACAGAATATACCCGCATCATGAACCCCGACGGCGGGTATACGGATATCGCCAGACAGTATGATTCCGACGGAACATATCTTGTAACATCGAAAAAGGACTATGCTTCCGACGGTGACTTATTGAAAGGCAGCGCTTTTATCAATGAAGATGATGGCGAAGAGGTTTATTACTTACGCGAACTTGACGAGCAGGGGCATCCTCTCCGGGAAACCATTACCGGCTGGTACGCCTCTGTTACCGACTTCACCTGCGATGAAAACGGAAACTGCATCAAGGCAGTAACACCGGGTAACTGGAAAAACGGCTTTAAGCGTTCCGAGCGCTGGGAATACACTTACATTCCGATGGTCCTCACGGAGGAACAACTGCGTCTCAACAACCTATACCCGACAGCAGCCTATATTCCGACCGAATACCCGACGGGGAAGTCGCGTTATAGCTATTTTTCGTCGTTGCAATAAAAGGATTCGGGGTATTGTTCCGATGCTCCCGGCACAATACCCCTGTTTGTATCTCTTTTCAATTCCATTCCTGACGAAGGATACGCATCATAACGAAATCGCTGTACCCGCCGTTATAGTAATACCCCTGCTCCTGAATACCTTCCTGTTTGAAGCCGATCCGGTTATAGAATTTCAACGCATCCGTATTAAGTCCCACTACCCCGATTGATACGCGATTCATTTCAAACTCGTGAAAAGCCATGTCCAGTACCAATCGTATTGCTTCCGTTCCGTAACCTTTGTTCTGTTTTTCGGGATCCGGAATAATTATCGTCAAGTCAGTGCAGTGCCATGCGGGAAACATGCGGAGCAGCCCGGTCTCGCCGATAATGTTTCCGCCGGAATCCGTAATCGTAAACCAGACGGAATCCTCCGATTTGTGGGCGCCGTTGATGCGCGCGCGCTCCTCTTCCTCGCTCGTAGGCTTCTCAAAACCGCACTGAAACATAACCTTCGGCTGATTAAACCAATAAGCAAAATACTTTGCGTCCTCATCTCTTTGCTCTCGCAAAATGATTCGTTTTCCCCGGATTTCTTTATGTTCCATATTTACACACTTTCCGCGGCTCTCTTTCCGGCCGCCGGCCGTTTTCCGCGCTTCCTTCCAAGCTCCCCGCCCGGGGCGTGTCCTTATGAACCCCGGTTATCAATAATTCCAGAGCCTGTTACTCTTCTCTCTCCTCAAACAGCCTCTTTAACATCTGCGCCCGGTTTTCCACAAACAGTTTCGTGACCTGATAGCAGTCCGTGTCCTCATAGGCAATCGGATGAATCGGACCGCTGTCGAAGCTCAGAATCCGGGCGTCCGGGATTCCGAGAAGAATCGGCGAATGGGTCGCAATGATAAACTGTCCCCCGGCCTTCACGCTCTTCACGATTTCAAGGAGCAGTGTCAGCTGGCGCTGCGGAGACAGCGCAGCCTCCGGCTCATCGAGAAGGTACAGTCCTCTCGTCCGAAACTGCGACTGCGCCAAAGCGAGAAAGCTCTCGCCGTGTGACCTTTGATGATAATGCTGCGGGTTCCCGCCGATCTCATGACCGTAGCGGTCCTCCGCGGTTGCCACATTATAGAAGCTCTCCGCCCGCAGAAAATACCCCCACGGCTTCCCGACGCCGCGCACCAAGGTCAGGGCCCCGCAAAGCTCGGAATGTGAGTCATATGTCGAGAATCGGTAATTTCTCGTCCCGCCCTCCGGATTGAAGCCGTATTTTACGGCAATCGCCTCGAGAAGGGTCGACTTTCCGCTGCCGTTTTCCCCGACGAAAAATGTGACGCTGCTTTCAAACTCCAACTCCCGCAACTCCGCTATCGGCGGTATATCCCGGAGGTAACTGTCCTGCCCGATCGAATCCCAGTCAATCCTCAGGGAGCGCAGCAGGAGGTTTTGCTTCATCGTATCAGTCATTGCTTCCTCCATCCGATGTCGACCGCCCGTAATACGGGGAATCTCCATAATACCGGTCTTTCAGGGTGCATCCGGACCAGTATCTGCGAAAATAGAAATAGTCATCACAATACCGGTTGTAGCTGTAATCGTAGACGGTTCTCTTTTCAAAGAGCCGGAATCCGCTCTTCTCCGCCGTCCTGCGGGAGGCCGGATTGTCGATATCCATTACTGCGACGAGATAATCAATCCCGTGAGTTCGGCAGAAATCCTCGGCAAATGCCTCCGCCGCCTCGGATGCATACCCCTTCCCGGTATACTCGCCGATCATCATCCATCCCATTTCATATTCATGGAGCATGTTATGCCTGCTGAAGGTAAGAGCACCCATGACAACGCCGGTTTCCCTGTTTTCAACGGCGTAACAGCGCCATGTGTCGGTGTCGCCGGTATCCTCAATTCTCTGAAATTCACGGATATAGCGTTCCATATCTTCCCGTTTTGCGTCAACCTCCAGAAAATCCGGGCAGAATTCCGTTACCTGCGGATCATTTTTTATCCTGTACAGTGCCTCCGCGTCTTCCTCCCGGAACGGGCGGATAATCAGTCTTGCCGTTTCCATCCCTGTACCCCTTTCACAACACTTTGTCCGTCAGCCATTTCAGCATGATCGGAAGGCAATCGGCAGGCCATTTCCCGGCAACCTCTGCCAAATCGTCCTCTGTGACAAAACGGAGAACTGTTTTTCCGGTTTGATAATCCCTCCGCGTTCTCCTTATTCCTGCGCCATACAGGCGTACAGCGTCACCCACTTATTCTCTTCCCCGACATACCCGGCCTTGAATGCCGGTACGCTCTTGGATGCTGTCAGCACGAATCTTCCGTTCTCCAGCCTGTGCTGATTAAGCACGCTGTATCCGGCCTGCATGGCTTCCGACTCCGGCTCGCACCCCAAAGCCCGCAGCGCGTAAACAATCTGATGCGCGCCTATTTTGATCGGATCCGGCGGATAGAATGTGCCAAGCATCACCTCCACCATAGGCGTCTGCATATCGTCTGTCCGATAGAAAATGTTTCGCTTCGTAAAATAATGCACCAAAGCGTCTTCGCACGCCGGCTTATATCCCTGCAAATGCAGCTCGGCCGCAAGCAGCAGGTATTCCACCGTCAGCCTTGCACAGCTCTTATGGGGCTTCCTCGGGTCGTTGGTCTTTTTGTTGGTGCTGATGCACCCGAAGCCGCCGTCGTCCTTGATCAGCTTAAGAACGGAATCAATCTCATTCTTAACGATGTCTTCCGTATAATATCCAAGCTTAACGAGGTTTCGGAGCAGAAGCGGCTCGCCGCAAAGCATCTTAAAGCCCGTGCTCTCAATCAGGGCGAACACCTCGTCGTCGATGTCGTCTCCGATGTCGTCTCTTGTCAGTCCCCATTCGGCAAAAGCCAGGATTGCATCATACTTATCCCAGGGCTTGTCTTTCTTCAGTTTCTTAAGGCCGCGCTCATATACTTTGCTCTGCAGCAACAGTCTCTTGCAATTAATGACTTCTTCGTCTTCGTCTGGCAGCTTCAGGTACTCTTTCAGCGTCCGAAGCCGCACTTCCGGGGTTTGTTCCTCCAAAAGCCAATTAAGAATCGTCGGATCCATTTTTCCCTCCGTATCTCCGGAGCTCTCCGAAAGTCATTCAGAGAATCCCGAATGCCATGTCATACATTTCTCGTGAATCAACAGTGTTCCTGATGTAAGTGGGATTGTCCGGCTCGTACCTGACATATCGTTCGACCTCTTCGATAAGCGCAAGATAGCAAACCGCAAGGGCATACCGAATCTCGGTTTCCCCGGTCAGGAAGATTTTCTCCGCGGCCATGTCGTTATAGATATCGAGCTCCTTCTGTTTCGCCGAAAGAGGCGCTTTTTGCCCGGAACCGAGCGTTATAAAATCAGCAACCGGATCGCCCCAAAAACCGCGTTCCGGATCAATCCAGCAGATTTTTCCGCTCTCCGGGTTATAGAGAACATTGCTGTCCCACAGGTCAAAGTTCACCATTCTGCAGGGCACTGTCTCCAGCAATTTCCTGTGTTTGTCGATCAGTCGTACAAACCGCTCTCCGTCAGGCGTTTCACGGCCAAGACCCCTGCAGTCGTCAACCAGCCTGACCGCCATGTCTTTCAGAGCCTCATACCATGAAGACTTAAGCCCCGTCTGAATGTAGCCGTAGCCGTCGTTGGTTATCCTGTGTATTTTTGTGAGCATGCAAATCTTCTGCCTCTGGACCGCTTCATATTCCTCCGCGGAAAGGCCCATTTCCCAAAGCGGTCCCCCGGGCATCATCTCCATGATAAAGCAGCTGCTTTTTATGATTTCTTCGGAAAAATCGGCAACATAAACCTCGGGACAGAGGATGTCTGTCTTTTCATGCATCTGCGAATACCAGAAGACCTCTGCCTCCATCATGTTCTTTTCGTAGCTCAGGACCTTAGCACCGGCCGGCGGCGCTATCTTTAATGCGTAGGAGGCGCCGTCGTCGCAGGTGACTTTGTATGCCGCGTTAAACTCCCCGTTTCCGAGGGCAGCTATATCAACCGCATTCCCCATTTTGTGAAAAGAAAACAGTTCTCCGATCTCTGCTTCCGAAGCCTCATATTTTGTCTTGCTGATAACCGCCACTGCCTTCTCCCTTACTTTTCATTGCAACTGTATTCTGTAGTACAGATAGTCTCCGGAAAATACCGTTTCGCCCGGATTTTCCTTCCGGTCATACAGAACAAATCCCGCACTTTCATAATTTTTCGGGGCAATCAGATTGCTGTTTGTCAACACTCGGATTTCTTTCAGTCCTTCATATTCCCTGATGCGTCTGAGCGCTTCCGCGAGCTGCGCTTTGCCGAACCCCTTCCCTTTGAAGGCTGTCCGGATACCGTTGTGTCCGATTTCAACATATTCCGGCCGATTCCTGGGGTCCCAGGTAATAAAGCCGACGGGCTCTTCGCGGAAGCAGGTAACGAAACCGTACTTGTCCGCAATCTTCGGATTATCAAAAAAGAAATCATCGGATTCTCTCCAGTTCTCGTCCCAACACAAGGCACAGCGCTCGTCAAAGGAATATGCGTCCTTCAAAATGTCGTACATGATTCCCCGTTCAAAATCCGTAAACTTCCGAAAGGACAGCACCGCATGAATCCATTCTTCCCTCGTGATGGAAAATGCATAGGAAATCGCATTTTTCGGATCCGGATATTCCTTCACCTTTTTCATGCCGGACGCCTCCGCCGTGCGCCAGGAGCCCTCGTTAGTATATTTCATGTAGGAATACAGCGCGCGATACTTCGTGTTCAGAAACGCCCAGTCACGGACAGCGCGGGCCGCTTCCTTCGCAAAGCCCCGCCGCTGGTATTTCTTATGGATATGATACCCGATCTCCGGCAGCATTTCGCCGTCGATGTTCTGCAGCGTCAGTCCGCAGTCCCCGATGAATTCTCCGGTCTCCCTGAGCGCCACCGCCCAAAGTCCGAAGCCGTATTGTGCGTAGTTTTCCAGATTCCATTCAATCCAGCGTCGCGTGCGCTCTTCGTCAAAGGGCGCAGGATAATGCTGCATCGTCTCCGGATCGGACATGATTTCATAGAGAGCATCAAAATCATCCGGCGTATACTCCCGCAACAGGAGCCTTTCTGTTTCTATTACCATTTTCCCTTACCTGTTCATCAATCGCGGATTAACGCCCGGAGCTTCCCGTCACAGATTCATGCCGGAGGGCCGATACTTCTCTATGATGGTTTTATTTTACACGAGGCTGCTGAAAACATCCCGTCAATTTGTGTTCGATTTTGTCCGAACCCTCACTTCAGCAGAGCCGTCCAGGTTTCTCCGTCGACAACATACTGAAACTCGTTCAGCCCCGGATTGTTCATTACTTTCAGCAATTCCGGCAAATCGCTCACCGTGTCGGTTTCCGGCAGCATCGAATACGGAATCCAGGTCATCTCCCCTTCCTCGGACGATACGACTTCCCCCGTAAAATGCTCCGCCTTGAAAAGCAAAACAAGGTATCTTCCGCCTTCCGTGGGGAACTGTTTTATCCCCACAAGCTTCGGTTCGACAACCGTGAGTCCCGTCTCCTCTCTCATCTCGCGGACGACCGCATCAACGAAGGATTCGCCGGGTTCGACATGCCCGCCCGGAAGCGTATACCCTTTCCAATCATTTTTCACTCTGTTTTGCAAAAGCACACGGTCTCCGTCCTGAATCAGACAGAGTACTGTCAATTCCACCCGCTCCGTTCTCTCCCGAACCGGCTCCGCGGTCATTTGCTTATTACTGCCCTCCATGTTGTTCCTCCCTCCGTTTGTGTGCTGCTTCCGAAGGAATGTCAATTCCCTGTCTCGAGGCTCAGCGTGCAAATATATCGCACCACCGTTCCGTTCGGATACTCTTCCGATGTCTCCTCATCGCGGAAACCGCATTTTCGATAAAAACCGATTGCGTCATCATCGGTCTGCGCGGTAACGGTTTTCAATTTCTCCGACTGCGTGGCTCCGCGTATGAGATATTGCCCGACTCCGCATCCGCGACACGCTTCCGAAACGGCAATTCCGAGAATCACGGCCTCTTCGCGCGAACAATCCAAAACCAATATTCCCGCTCTGCTTCCGCCTCTTTCGCAGACATAGATTCGGACTGCGGAATCGGAGAGGTATTCCATCATCTTCCCGGCATATTTTTCGAAAGTCGGCTGATACATGCAGGGCGCATAGAGTTCAAAGGCCTCCTCCGACAGGAGCCAGTCGCTCTCCTGACAGCGGTACACCTTCAGGCCGGGACGAAACCTGTCTTTCTCGACAGCCTCGTACAAATCCATCCCCATTCGCTGCTCAAAATGCTCCTTCAGGGCGAGATTTGCGTTCCATTTGCCGGGGTCGTAATCCCCGTAACGCCGCTTTACATCGCTCATGCGGTCAATGATGTTCATCACGCCTTCGGCGCCGGAAATCGCGTCACACAACTGAATCAGCCGGTCGTAATCGTCATACTGCGCTTCCGCAAGCTTCGTCCGAATCAGCTCTGTCTCCTCTTCCGAGGTGTCGAATTTGCCGACATACCCTTCCATCTTCTTTTGATTAAACGAATGCGTGAGGCATATTTGCGCAACCTCATCATAGCCGAGCGACATCATGTAGGAATAGCCGTCGGAAACATGACCGAGGTGTCTCTTTCCGAATCTCCGCCCGATATCGTGAAGCAGCCCTAACACATATGCCTTATCGGCGTTCATCCCGGCATGCTCCGCAATTTTTTCCGCGCAATGCGCCGCCGTTCTGCTGTGGTTTCCCCAAGGCCCGGGATTCCGTTCCTCCGCTTCCCGCAGTATCTGTTCCGCTTTTTCTCTGTCCGGATATTTTCCCATATTCTCCCCCTGAATTTATACCGGAAAATGATTGCCCGTCATTGTTTTCTCACTCCAGCGTTTTTCCGTAGTACTCCACCTCGATGACGGTTCCGTCCGGGTAGGTACAGGTTCCCGTATAAAGCTTCCCTGTAAATCCCCAATGAAGATACATCTGCTTGTTGAGGACTTCGCACGGCTCGACGCCGAGAACCGCCCTGACAAACCCCTTCTGCCGCAAATCCTCCAGCATAAACCGCAGCAACCGCGAAAAATATCCCTTGCCCCGATATTCTTTGACCGTGCGAAAAGCCGACAGATAGGCGGTTCCTTCCTCGCGAAGCCCCGCGTCGTCCTTCCCCGGAGTGTAGTTCGGAACAGCGTATGCTTCGCAGATGATCTTCCCGTCGAAAATCCCGTAGTACGGCAACTCTCCGCCCGCTGAAATCTCCGCGATGATGTCCTTCTTCCACACCGCCCAATTCGGGTCATCGGGATGCTCACGGACCAGCGTGTCCCATTTTTCGTTCACTTCGTCCATGGAAGCAATCTTGCAGACATAGCAATCCGGGGCAGCGTCCTCCCTGAAAAAGCATTCCGGGTCCGCGCCGTACAGCTCCCGCTCAATCTTCTTTGCCTCTTCGGAAAAGGTAATCGTATGCCAATAGTCCTTAACCGAAATCTCAATCACCCGCAGCGGCTTTACCGGCGTTACGGAAAGCCATTCCCACTCGTCGACGAGCTCAAAAGAATCCGACGGAAGAACATATACATAGCCTTTCCCGTTCGGATTCACGGAGCCGTAGCGCAGGTAGCTGTTGATTCCGTCGGAATCAAAGGAAAGCTTTCCCTCCGGACAGTCCGGATAGAAGCGAAACGGCAGTGCGAAGGGAATGACTTCCTCCATCGTCGCCGCCGCATAAATCCCCATCCGCGCCTCGGCTTCACACTGTCCGTTCGCCTGCCGCGGCATCAGAACATCGATTAAATACTGGCTGCCGTGGTACAGCAGCTTCGGTTTCTCCTTCATAAGCCGAACTCCCCCCTTGGGTTAGCTTCTGTCACTCGCTTTCGCCCGGTTTTTCCCTTTCGCTTCCCCCTTGCGAACGCACTTCCGCATCGTCTCAGCGGCCTCTTCGTCCCAGACGGTTCTCTCCGGTCCCAAAGTTCCGTACATGGTGTTCTGAAACGAGTAGCTCATCTTTCCGGTTCGAATCAGTTCCTCATTTTCATTATCATTTCCGAAAGTTCCGAGCCGGTCATAGATCTCCCGCGTTATCTCGTAATCGTACTGTTCGCGGCCTTCCCTGCTGGTATATATGAGCTCCGCAAAATATCTCTTCGTATCGGCGTCATAGTAAGCCGTCCAGCAGTTTCCCTCTTTTTTGTATTTCACGATTGCACCCCCGAAGCGATAAACATTCCGTATTCCTTGGGGAGGCGCAAAACTCCGCCCTGCATGTTCCGCTCCAGCACCGACCGGATTTCCTCCCGCGGCAAATCCCGAATTGCGGTGTGCGAAGGCAGCGAGTAAATATAGTCAATCATATCTTCGACATCGGTGACCTCGAGGGCATCTTCGTACCGAAGCGTCTGCACCTTCGAAAACCGGCTCTCCAGCTTTTCCCGGCCGTTTTGCAGCGTAAATGTGTAGTTGCGGGCGCTGTTGTCCGGAGCAATGTCGAACAACCTCTCCGTATACTCCATCATTCCATTCTCACCGTAGGTCGCACAGTAAAATGTCCCGTCGTCCTTCAAAACGCGCCGCACCTCCGAAAGCCCCCTGTCGAGGTCCGGAACATGGTAAAGCATCATGTTGGCGATGACGACATCGAAGGTTCTGTCCGGAAACGGAATGTTCTGAATATCGATGCACCGGTACGAAATCCCCGGACAATCCGAAAGATTTGCCCGCGCCGTGTCCAGCATCCCCTCGGAAAAATCCGACAGAACGAATTCGGAACACCGCCCGATGATGTCGGTCTTGCCGCGCCACATTTCCGCCGTGCCGCATCCGAGCTCCAGAACGGACATCCCCTCGCGAATGTCGTAATTCGAGAAAATCCAGTTGCCGAATCCCTGCTTATTCACGGAATATCTGCTGTGCAACGCAATCCGAATGCTCAGCTTTTCCGAAGTGCCGTATTGTTCTTTCACTGTATCATTCATGGTTTTGTTTATTTCTCCCCCCAGAAATTCAGGACCCCGTCCGCAGGTTGAGAATCATGGAGATGAAGAGCTTAATATCATCAATCTCCGCCTGCACCTTGGCCATTTCCTTCTCAATATCCAACTGACCGACATCGATCGCCGCGTCAAAAGCATTGTTCCCGGGCTCGTTGAAGGCTAAAATCACCCGGTTTCCGACGACATTCATCGCGATGCTGTCGTATTTTCCGGCAAGGAAACACAGGCGCTCCTCAAAATGGGGCGTAATCAGGTAAAATGCATCCTGCTGCACCGGTGAGTACACATCGAATTCCCTGTTGAACTCCATCGATTCGAGCTCGACCTGCGTCGTCTTTTCCTCGCTCCGGCTAAGCGGCCGGTATTTGAATTTCCGGCTGAAAACCGCCACCTGGGAAACAAGCTTGTCCGGGAAGTTGAAGGCCATAATCCGGCCGTCGAAATAGGTCTCCGATTTGTCGTCGGAAACCACCTGTCTCACATTTACCTGCGATATTTCGAATCTTACCCCTGCGTATTCCGCGCTGATGTAATCCTCGGTCCAGTACCGGTTTCCCATCATGCACACGCGAAAGCTCTCGATGTCTTCCCTGGTGAAGCCGTTGCCCGGCTCATAGATTACATTTTCGAAATTGTTTGCTAACGGCTCCCGGACAAAGGCGTCCTTATACAGCCCTTTCATCTCCTCCCGGGCCTTCTGAACCTTCCGATATCCGAGGAAAACAATCAGCAGCCCGAGCGGCGGAAAAGCCAGACAGAACGCGCCTGCGAGCACAATCAACATGCCCTTGCCTACCGCCTTTCTGTTCTCCTGCAGTCTGACAATCGCCTCATTGGATGTTCTGATTACCGTATTACCCCCGTTCATTCCTTTTCTCCCTTCTGTTGTATATACCAAAACTTGTTTGAAACATTTACGCGGATGCCCCGCGAAAGCCCCCCGGTCTTTCTCAGATTCCGTTCACGTTCCGAAGATATTCCTCCGCGGAAATCATCGGCCGTTCAAGCCCGGCAATCGTCTCCGGCGAAAGCGCCAGCGAAGCTTCATATTCCTCGCCGGCTTTTCGGAACCGCTCAAGCAACGGGTCCGCAACGATTGCGGCCTGCGGCACATTCAGCATCGGCGTCTCCGGAACACACGCCATGGTCAGATTGCAGAAGCCGTTTTTGCACATCACCTTCAGGCCGTCGAAGTTTCCTTCCCAGTCGGGGAATCCGCAGCCGCTGATTACGACCGTGTGAATCTTCGAAAAATCTGCCAGCGGCTCATGTCTGACGGTTCCGTCGGGCAGCTGAACCATTTTCATCTTGACAAGCGGAATGGTGCGGTCCAGCACGGCCTTCAGATGGGACGGCATCCCGTAGCAGTATAGCGGGAAGCTCCAGATGATGATATCGGAATCCCGATACCGGTCGAGAATCTCGTTCTGATCATCCTCGATAAGGCAATGTCCCTCCGATTTCTGCCAGCAGCCGAAGCACCCTCTGCAGGGCGCGATCTTCCTGTCGATTACATTGATGACGGTCACTTCGTGTCTGTTGTCACGGTTCAAGCCCTTGAGAAACGCATCCGTCAGGCGGAAAGTGTCGCTCTTTTGTTTCGGCGAACCGTTAAGCACCAATATTTTCATATGTCCTCCTAAAAATAGAATCCCGCGGCAAAGCTTCGGGAAAACCGCAAATAGCTGTCCGACTTCACCGGGATGTTACTCCCGAAGCAGGACACGGGTTGCTTCCCGCGTCGGCCAGAAGGCGCACAGGCGAAGCCCTGTGATTCGCGCCGAAAACGGCGTAAAGGAGCGAATCCAGGTCCGAAGCGCGTCGCTGACAACCTCCGGCTCGTCAATCAGAATCGTCACATGCGGCGTCCACGGAAACATGTCCTTTTTGTCGATACCGACGGCGTCACGAAGCGCCGTCAGCTCCGGAGTCCTGTCCGGCGCGCCGAAGAGAACTCTTCCTCCCGCAAACAATCCGATATGGCTGATCTGTACCGGAATCGCGGAAAATGTCTCCCCGAGCCGCTGCACCTCTCTGACGGCTTCCTCCTCCTGATCCAGAGAAAATGTCGCCATGCTGATGTGGAACGGCAGGTCCGGCGTCTGTACCCCCGTAAACCCCGCTGCCTGCAGCTCCCTGTACCATCCGGCCATGAGCTTTTGCGAATCGTCGTCCAGCTCCGCAAGCAATGTCAAAAACTGTTCCGCCATTGTAAGCCTCCCCCGCATTGTCGCTTTTCGTATACCCCCGAAGGGAACGAAGCCATTTGTGTGATTATACCACACGGGGGCTTTTCTGTCACTCAAAAAACTGCGGATTGCGTCGCCTTTCCGTCGGAAAAGCGGCTTCCTCCGCAGTTTCTTTCACTTTGTAATCCCTGTTGCTTCAATCACCGGCGCCGGTCTCTTCCGGACGCCGTTTTTCGCCCGTTATTTCTTTACACGCGTTCAAGCACCGGCATATACTCAATCGGCGCGTCCACAGTGACGGTCTGTCCGCCCACGAAGGTCTCGCCGGTCGAGGTCAGCTTCCAGCTGCCCGCCGGAAGATACACATCCCTGCGAAAACAGTCGTGCTTAAGAATCGGCGCCACCAGATAGCGGCTTCCGAACATGTACTGGTCGGTCACCTGCCAGCAGCGGCCGTCCTCCGGAAACTCGTAGAACATCGTCCGGATGAGCGGAGAACCATTTTCCGAGGCCTCGTTGTAGAGTGAGACGATATAGTCCTTCATGGCGATGCGGATGTCATAGTACTTCCGCATAATCGCGTAATTGTCCTCGCCGTAGCTCCACAGCTCGTTGGGCTGGCCCGTGTGCAGGTAGCCGCCGCCCCAGTCGCGGTCGTCGAGCGCCGGAATGTCGTACGGTCCGCGGTCGCCGTGCATGCGAAGCACCGCGGAAAATGTCGCGAACTGGTACCAGCGAATCAGCAGCTGCCGGAAGTACGGGTCGTTCACATCATCCGTCATGAAGCCGCCGATGTCGGTAGTCCACCACGGAATGCCCGCAAGGCCCATGTTCAGGCCGCACTGCAGCTGGTCGGCAAAAGCCTCAAAGGTCGAGGGCACATCTCCCGACCACACCACATTGCCGTACTTCTGACTGCCGGCCCATGCGCAGCGGAGAAGGTTCACATACGGCTTCCCGTCCTTCCCCATCTCGTCCGCGAAAATCCGGCTGTACATCTGCGGATACATGTTGCTGCAGGTGAGCGCCGGTCCGATGCAGTAACGATAATTCTCGAAATCGTACACGCCGTAGTCCGGCTCGGAGTTGTCGAGCCAGAAGGAGTCGATGCCGAGATCCGCGTAATTCTTCTTGCAAATGTCCCAGACGAACTTCCGGGTCGCCGGATTAAACGGGTCAATCTCCACGCAGTCGCCCTGGTAATCGTAGGTCTGCTGCGCGCCGCGCTCCGTGCGAATGAGAAGCCCAAGCTCCGTCATCGGGTAGAAATTCTCGCTCTTTCGGTCCACCGAAGGCCACACGGACACCATCACCTCGATGCCCATCCCGTGGAGCTCGTCGACCATCGCCTTCACATCCGGCCAGTATTTTTCGTCGAATTTCCACTCGCCCTGCAGTGTCCAGTGGAAAAAGTCAATCACGATGCGGTCGATTTTGATGCCCTCGGCCTTGTAGCGGCGGGCCACCGCGAGAACTTCGTCCTGCGTGCGGTAGCGGAGCTTGCACTGCCAAAGTCCGGTGAGATTTTCCGGAAAATGCGGCGCTCTTCCGCTCACGCCCGTGTACGCCGCAAGAATCTCCTTCGGCGTGTCCGCCACGGTGATCCAGTAGTCCATGTCCCTCGTGGCGCGCGCAATCCACTCGGTGATGTTCTTGCCGAAGGTTACGCTGCCCACCGCGGGGTTGTTCCAAAGCATGCCGTAGCCAAGCGACGACACCAGGAACGGAACACTGATCTGGGAGTTGCGCTGCGCTAGCTCCAGCGTACAGCCCTTTAAGTCGAGATACGGCTGCTGGTACTGGCCCATGCCGTAAAGCTTCTCGCCGTCATTGCTCTCAAAAAGCACCTTCAGCGTATATTCGCTGCCGCCGGGAACGCCCTTCCACTCACGGTTTACAACCTTTAAGCACCGGCTCTCACGCGACAGCGTTCCGCCGTAGCTGCGGTAGTACTCCCGAAGAATCAGCTTGCCGTCCCGGTAAAACGACAACACCCCCGCAAAATTGACGGTCGCCCGAATGCGCCCGTTCACAATCTCCGCGCAGGGCTGTCCCTCCGCGTCACGACCGACGGTAACCTTCGCGTCCACCACCGGAATCTCCTCCGTGAGCGCCCATGCGTAGTCCGTAAACTCCGTCTGCATCGTCGCCCGCACCCGCAGCGAATTCTCTCCCCACGCCTCAATGCACAGGGTCTCCCCCTGCCGCTTCGCAATCAAAGCGCCGTTTTCTTCCAAGAACACCATAGTAACATCCTCCTGTACGCAACAATCCCGCCGGCGCATTTTCCGCGCGGGAACTGCACCCGGCCTCTTCTACCAATAAAACATAAACGGCGGGGAATCGCAATAGCGTATCCTCGCCGTTTCGCGGTAAATTCTCTTTTTATCCGATATTATACAACATCATTTTCCGCGCACCACGCCGATCATCTTGCGAATGCTCAGCTTCTCGCCGGTGTAGAGCACAAGACCGCGGTAAATCTTGCCCGCAAGCCATACCAGAAGAAGCGTAGCCGCCAACATCTCCGCAATCACAATCAGGCCGATCCAGACGGACACCTTGCCGACCAAAATCTCAGCGGTAACTGTAAACGGTGCCGCAAAAGGAATGTACCGGCAGACAGTAAGCACGCTTTCATTCTGAAGCATGCTCGCCATATATCCGAGCAACCAGAAGATGAGAACCGGGAAGGTAAGTATGGCGCTGGCGGAAGCCACTTCCTCGGGCTTTGCCACCATGCTGCCGCCGATTCCGCCGATTGCGTAATACAGCAGAAGGCCCAGGAAAAATACGCCGAGAGCAAGCAAAATAGGAACGATGGTCATCGCCGAACCGCCTGTAATCGTGCGGATAATACCGAGCGCCTTGCCGATATAGTTCGTGTAACCGGGATCGATTGCCTTCGCAGCCACAGTGCCGACCAGATAACCGCCGATGGCACAGGCCACCCAGATCAGCACCTGAATCACCGACATTACAAAGCTCGCGAGAATCTTTCCGAAGATAAGCGCCTTGGGCGTTACAAACGAGAGCATTGTCTCCATCAGCTTGCTCGTCTTCTCCGCCGCAACGCTTCTCGCGACATCCTGACCGTACATCAGCACCATAAAGTACATAATGAAGCCGGAGAACATCGGAAGAATGTACTTGATCAACACCGCTGCCACGCTGGTGTCTTCACCGACAACTATCGTGCTGCCGACCGTCTGCATGCGCATGAACTGCGCGAGCGACGGGTCGATGCTGCGCTCCACATAAGACCGCAGAACCGGCACGATTGCTTCGCCTGCGCCCGTCACTTCGCTCTCACTCCAGGTGCACTTCTGCGGGCGAACCATGAAGAGGCCGTAGCCTTCGTCCGTTCTCCGAAGCACTGCGAAGAAGGTGTCCGTTTTTTCGCCCCTGGCGTCCTCTTCAACCTTCTTGCAAAGCTGCACGACAGAAGCCTTTTCCTGCCATTCCACCAGCACATCCTTGCAATCCATCGCCTCTTTGACGGCCGTTGCAAGAGCTTTTTTCGTAAGCGGATTGTCCGGCGTTGCCTCGTCCGCCTCATTGAACACGATATCGGAATCGTTACATACAACGAGCTTGCCGATTTTCGTCGGCTCCTCGTTCTTGTCTTTCTTAATCGCGCCCGCAACGAGCACTGCTCCGACACCGAGGAAAATCAAAACGCCGAGAATAATCGTCGAAAGACGGTATCCTTTCTTCTTCAACATCTGACTGCACGTAAAGGAAAATACCGTTCCGGTCTTCTTTCCGAAGGAGCCACTCATGATTCCGCACCTCCTTTACGCTTGTCGCGCAACATGGCGACAACATCTTTAAGCTTCATCGGGTTGCCCATGTTGGTAATCAGTCCCTCGTACACACGCGCCGCCAGCGTAAGCATCACAAAATCGAGAATGAGCAAAATCACAATGGCGATCAATGCGTACGAAATCGGTGTGACGCCGATGATTCGCGCGCCGGGCGTTATCATCGGGGATGTCAGCGGGAACATTTCGCAGACTTTAACGAAAATATTCTGCGAAGACGACTGCATCGAAATAATAGCGGCAATCGCCCCGTACATTCCGATGAGGGAAAGGAATGTAAAATACTTAAGCGCCTCCTGGAGCTCTTCCATCTTGCTTACCATCGCACCGCAAATGCCGGCAAAAATCGCATAGAACAGAAGTCCGAGCGCAATCAATACAATTGCAATCACCGCGTTGGTGACCGTGAGGTTCGAAAGAACTCCCTTCGGAATCAGCGTGGTCGCCGCGGTCTTCGTAACACCGAAAAGCCGGCCCGTTATTTTGTTCGAGATAACCATCGCAATCAGCATCAATACAATCTGACCGATGGTCGCCACAAGCATTGCAAAAATCTTACCCAGCAGAAGCGCCATCGGGCGAACCGAGGTCAGCAAAAGCTCCACCACACGGCTCGACTTGTCCGTAACCACCGCCGTTGCAACCTGCGAGGACGCGATGATGCAGAGCATGCTCACAATGATCAGAATCGCATATACCGCGCCGAACTGGCCGCCGCCGATACCCTTGTCCTTATCGTCGGTAAGCGTTCCGTCCGGTGTAATATAGTTCATCTCGATAGTGTATTCATAGTGAAGAAGCTCCAGCTGTTCCGCCGGAAGCCCGCTCATCTGCTCCTTGTACTTATCGAGATTCTTACACAGGATTGCGCTGAGCTCCTTGCAGTCATCCGCCTTCACCGCGCCGCCGCTCACGCGAATCAGCTCCACGGTAACGCCGCCCACCTCGGAAACATACGGGTGAACGATGATGCTCTCGCACTGTGCGCCTTCCTCTTCAAGCTTGTCGCTTAATGCCTTGACATCTTCCGAGGAAACAACGAATTTCACATCCGCATAGGCTTCGTCGTCGATGTCCTTCGTTATCTCCGTTCCATCCTGAAGGAACGGAAGCTCATTGCAGATATAGGCCTTTTTAATCTTGCTGTGTTCAATCTTCTTGTCGGAATCGCCGCCGTAGATCAACTGAATCACCGGAGACGAGAACAGTGCCATCACAAGCATGAACACGACCGAGATAATGAAAGCCTTGCTCTTCAGCGTCTGAATGAGCGTAAACCGGAATACTTCACCGGTTCCTCTAAGCTCACTGCTCTTCATTACCGGCACCTACCTTTTCCACAAAGATTTCATGCAGCGACGGCTCGCGAAGATCGAAACGGATAACCGTGATTCCGTTCGCAAGCAACACCTTTAAAAACTCCATCGCCTGGTCCTCGCCGGTCACGCGGATCTGTGTCTCCGCCGGCGTCTGCTCGATGATTGTGAGCCCGGACTGCGCAATGAGATTGTCGATCGGCTGCTCGCATTTTACATAGAGATTCACGCGGCCGTAGCTCTTCTTAATCTCGTTCAGATTGCCCTGCAGCACCACATTGCCGCGGTTCATAATGATGATGTCGGAGCAGAACTCCTCAATCGTGGGCATCTGATGGCTCGACATGATGACATACTTGTCCTTGGCAATCTCATCGCGGATTACCTCCTTGAAGAGGTCCGTGTTCACCGGGTCGAGACCGCTCATCGGCTCGTCCAGAACGACGAACTCCGGATCCGACAGAAGCGCTGCCATCAGCTGCACCTTCTGCTGATTACCTTTCGAAAGCTGCTCGGCGCGCATCGACTTCACCGGTCTGCCCTTGGCGTTCTTCGGCGGGAAGATGTACTCATCGAGCTGCAGTCTCTCCGACCAGTACTTGATCTTCTCCATCGCCTTGCCGCGGCTCACGCCCTTCAGCTTCGCAAAATAAAGAAGCTGGTCAAGGAGCGTATACTTCGGATACAATCCGCGCTCCTCGGCAAGGTAGCCGATGTTCATCTTCTCCGGCTGCATTTCCGCACCGTTCCACAACACTTCCCCCGAATCTCTCTTTAACATACCGAGCATCATTCGGATTGACGTCGTCTTGCCGGCGCCGTTGGTTCCCAGGAGCGCATATACTCCGGGGCCGTCCATCTTGAAGCTAAGTCCGTTCACAACGGTCTTCTCCCCATAAGACTTTCTCAGATTACGTACTTCAAAAGACATTTTTCCAACCTCCGTTGTTAATACTTTCCAACTTCCGTAGATTATACCACGCGTAAATTTCATTTACAACGGTTTTCAGCAGATTTTACTTTTTTTTTACAATTTCGGCCGAAGCCGCACCGCCTCAACCGTATTGCACTATTCAATGTTGTACAGAACCTTCTTCTCCTCGCTCAGCTCTGCGCCCGGGAACTGCCGCTGCGCCTCGAGAAGCAGCGCATGATAATCCTTATATTGCGTTGTCAGAACCTCTCTGCCGTCCAGTATCACAAACTTCCGGCTCGTCGAAAGATAGGTCACGGCCGAAGGCACATATGCAAGCCGACCGAAATTTTCCGTCTCCAGAAGGCTCACCGTATAATCGTCGCAGAGGGCAAGAAGGCCGTCCGACTCGACGGTATAGTGGACGCGGTTGGGCACATCGAAGAAGCTGAGACACACGCCGTCGGAGACGCGGAATACTCGCACGCGGCTGTCGTCGCCCTCCATCAAAATGTGTTTTCCGTCCTTGGTAAACTGCAAAAAGCATATCTTGTGCGTCTGCAGCGGCACGGAAAATACCGTCTCTCCCGACGGAAGCGAAACCACATGTACCGAACCGTCCGCACACACCATGGCGGCGTGTTTTCCGCTCATGTCACAGGCAAGGTAGGAGAGTTTTTCCGAGACAGCGGACGCCTGAAGCGCGGGATTCTCCACAGTTGTCACCGTGCCGGTCGCAAGATCCACGCTTTGCAGCGGCGCGTCGGCCTGCGAAACCAACAGGCAGCTCGCGTCCCCGCTCAGGGCGATTGTGCCCGAGAAGCCCTTGATTTTCTCGCAGTAGAGGCACCGCTCCTCCGCAAGATCGATGACCGCAACTCCGGAGAAGGTCCCGTAGATTCCGACATACCTTCCGTCGTTGCTGAAGCAGGCGCCGGTAATCAGCCAGTCAATTCCGAGATCCTCGAGAAGAAGCGACTTCTCGCTCCCCTCCCGCGGATTGACAATGCGTATTTCCTTTTGGATTGCTATGACGAAGTCGTCCCCGTAAAATCCGGTCGCGGCCGAGGCGTAGTTTGCGTTTACGGTGTAGAGATAGGTTCCGTCCGCATCGTAAAAGGAATACTCGCCGTTTTTGTACCGGCTCTCAAGGACATAGTACTCCGCCGAGGGGGCAACCGCATGTCCGACGGAATCCTTCGCAAGCCCGGGAAGCTCCGCAAGGTCCGAAGCCGAATGGTATTTCATCAGGAAGATTCCCTCGCCGCGGGGGCTCCGCAGGGCAACTGCACCGTTTAAAACAGCCAGCCCCTCGATTGCCACATTCGTGTTCACGGTGCTTCCGGAATAGAGATACCCTTCCTCCGTGTTGATTGCGACAATATCGCCGTTTCGGCACCCGATAAACGCCGTCGTGGAATTCTCGTTCAGGTACAGTGTCGCCGCTTCGGCGGGAAGCGTAAAATGCGCCTTCAGTTCGCCGGTTTGCTCGTCGTAGGAATAGACATGCCCCTCCCCGCCGAGCACAATCGTGCTTTTGCCATCATGGGAATGTACCCCGAGCAGAAGATGAAGCGAGTAGGTGTTCCATCCGTCGGCGGGAACATCGACGCTGTATTGTTTCTCTCCGTCCGCCATGTGAAAGACTTCCAGCGAAAGCCTCTTTAACCCGTTGTAGAAGAAATCCGAATTCGTGCTTGCAACCACAAGGTTTTCGCTCCCGGACACCGCCAGATTGAGGATGTAATTTTCCGAAAGCGCAATCGTTGTCGATGTAAAATCGCTCAGATTGACGGCAGTAACCTTCGCCGGCTCGCCATCCGAAATATAGTGCCCGACGGCAAACCATTTTCCGTCCGGAGAGAGACTGCACTCGGTGACGGAGCCGCCGGCGGCTGCGTACGGGATTTCCGCGCGCAGCGAAAGATCGGCAAGGGATACGGCGCAGATCCTGTCCGCATAAACGCACAGAGCCACGCCAGACTCTTCGGCAAAATAACATTCGCGGATGGTGCCTGTGGCCGTCGAACGCGCAGTTTCCGCGCCGGCATAATCATAGCGAACAAGGCATTCCTTATACGCGACAACGGCGCCCTTTTCATCTGCGAAGGCCGAGAGAACCGCGTTTCCGAGACCTGCTTTTGTGTCAAACGGCAGCTTCAGAAGCCTCTCGCCGGTCCGTGCATCCCAGACATACACGGTCTTTCCGTAGTCGATTGAGAACAGATATCGCCCGCCCCTGTCGGCCGCCATATCGCGCACCTGCTGGTCGTGCAAAAGAATCCGGTCGTGCGTCAGCTCCTCCCCGTAATCGTAGGCATGGAGCGCCGACGCCAGTGCGTATTCCGCCTCGGCGACATACGGCCGGTCGTTATCCCCGGAAGGCAGACCCGCAGCGGCGATGAGCACGGCATCCTCGCGGTTTCCGCTCTCCAGCTGCCGCATCGCCTCCTCGGCGAAGAACCGGGACTGGTTTTTCTGCTTCTCGCGAAATTCAACGAGGATTTCGTCCGCAAGGCGTGTCTTCTCGTCCGCAAGCAGTGTCATATCGTCCGCCAGCTTCGTTTTTTCGTCGGCCAGAACAGCCTTCTCGTCCGCAAGCAGGGCCTTTTCATCCGCGAGGCTCTTCATCCGCCGGGCGACGCCCGCGTTATATACGCCGAACGCCGCGCCCGCTGCGGCAATAACTCCCGCAACGGTGCCGGCAATCAGGAGATTGCGCTTGAGGATGCGCTCGCGGTGCCGCTGGCGAAGATCGTCGTAGGTACATCCGAGAATCGGCGCCGCAAGGCGGAGAAGCTCCGTCTTGAACTTCCGGTTTCGCTCGGAGGGCGTCGCGCCCCGGACATCCGCAGCGAGGGGCTCTACGGGATTTCCGTCCCCGTCGGTCAAAAGCTGCGGCGGAAAACTCTGCGCCGGCTCGCCGTCCGCCAGCACCGCCAAAACATTCTGTCGCCCGTGAAGCGCGATAAATGTCTCAATCTCCTTGCAAACCCAGTAACTCCCCGGGGTCTCCGGGGAGCAGATTACAATCAGAAACTCCGACTCCCGCAGCGCTTCCGCGATATTCTCATTCAGGTCGCTGCCGATCGGCAGCTCCTCCTGGTCGCGAAACACTCTCTGAATCCTCTTTTTTCCGGTCTTCTTCCGAACCGCTGCCGGCACCCGGAAGGTCTCCAGCCCGGTGTGCACCTTCTTCGCAAACTCCATGTCCAGCGGCGCATGCCGATAACTGATAAACGCATCGTAAATCATCATTTTTCCTCACATTTTTCGTAGGTCTTCGCAAAAATTCCGCCCTCGATTACATACAGATCCGAGACATCGTCCGCGCGCACGGCCAGATAGTCGCCGGGGCGCCCGAGGTAGTATTTTTCGGGGTCCCATGCGGTAAATACCTTCACCCGACCGGTGAGTTCCTTCGCATAGATGCCGTCGCCTCCGACGGAGACGCAGCTCCTTGCGTACGGCAGAAGCGAAATCCGCTCCCCCGTCGCATTGTCGATGATGTTGGGGGCGTATTCGCCGGGATACTCGTACGGCGCGTCGGTGCATTGATAGGAGCGCTCGAATTTGTCGCGCCGAATCGGATAGATCTCGCCGTTCACATTGAGAATAATATACAAATCCTCCGTGACGGTCACATCGATATCGCCCTCCAGCGTTCGAATCATAACCTCCCTGCCGGGCACGGCCAGCTCGGCCGCCCGCACAAAGCCGACGGAAAATCTCTTCTTTTTGTATCGTGAAAACTCCGACAGCTCCGCCCGGTATTCCCCCGCATACAGGATGGTTGAGGTGTCAAAGTAGGCATTCATCCGCTCCGTGACGAACCGCGTGATGTCCTCCTTGCCGTACCGCACGCCCGCCCGCATCAGCAGATCCTTCTTTAAAAAGCCGCCTGCCTTGACGAGATGACCTCCTCCGCCGCCGTAATTTTCCGCGAGATATTCGGCAAGCTCACAGGCCTTTACCTCCTTCACGCAGCTGCGCACGGAGTACTTGATGCCCGGCGGGAGGATGTTGTACACAACGCAGGTGTTGACCCCCTCCACCTCCAAAAACATGTCGCTGATGATACCGAGAATGTTGGAATCGCACGGCCCGGCCTCCACGATGCCGTAGCACCGCGCCTCGTCGACAATCGTGTTTTTGAGCGCCTCCCCCGCGATGCGAAGCTCGTCAATCGAGAGGTTGGAGTTGCGAAACAGCGTGATCAGCGCCTTGTGAAACGAGGCCGTATCCCGAAGGTCCCGATCGCTCGGATGCGAGATTTCCGAGAAATCTCCGGTGTCCGTCATGAGCCCGTAATACAGCGCCGTCGCGACATCCCGATCCTCGTTGATGTCCGTTCCCTCCGCGCGAAGCAGCTCGAAAATCACGGTGGCGCAGGAGCCGTAATTGCTTCGCACCTCGCTTCTTGCGGGCAGCGTCCCGGACACGCGATGGTGGTCGATTACCGCAATCTCCTTCGCCGGGAACGGGGTGACATTGCTCTCCCCGTATTGGCAGTCCACCGTAATCAACAGCTCCGGCGGCTCAAGCTCGCGGACATGCTCGCAGTTGATGCCGAGGTTCTCGTTCATCAACACGAGGTTGCTCTTTGCAATGGGGTTATCCCCGCCGTACACGAATCTCGCGGAAATTCCCTTCCGCGCGAAATACCACCGAAGCGCGAACCCGCTCGCAAGCGCATCCGCATCCGGATTGTCGTGGCATTGAATGACAATCTGCTGAAATCCGCAGAGCTCCGAGAGTCTGAAATCCATAGAATAACCTCCGTACCGGTTTGAAAAAACAGCGGGCACGCGACATTTTCCGCAAAATCGCGCCCCCGCCTCCCGTTAAAACAGCCCGACAAGCTCCGCGGGCTTCGAAATCAAAATGTCCGCACCGGCGTCGCGCAGTTCCTCCCTGCTTCCGTAGCCCCACAAAACGCCCGCGGAGGGAAGCCCGTTAGCTGCCGCGCCGGCGATGTCCTGATTGCGGTCGCCGACCATCAGAATCCCGTCCCTGTCCGCGATTCCGATCTCGTCGAGAAGATGCGCGATGACATCGGCCTTTCTGCTGATGCGGCCGTCCATGGTGGCCGCACCGAAGTAATCGAAATATTGAATCAGCGAAAAATGCTCCAGAATCCGCACGGCAAACTCGTACGGTTTGGAAGTCGCAAGCGCGATGGTTACGCCCTTTTGCCTAAGCTCCCGAAGCGCCTCGGAAATCCCCGGATACACTTCGTTTTCGAAGATTCCCCTGTCCCTGAAATACTCGCGGTAATACGCCACCGCCTGATTTGTCCGCTCCTCATCGAAGCCGTACTGTTTCCGGAACGAATCGGCAAGCGGCGGTCCGATGAAGCTGTAAAGCTCGCTTCGTTCGGCCACTTCGATGCCGAACTTCCGAAGCGCATACATGACGGAGTTCGTGATTCCGACGCCGGGGTCCGTCAGCGTGCCGTCAAGATCGAACAGACAGCACCGAAACGGCGGCTTCCTCCGTGAATTCATGATGTTTTTTCCGGGGTCTGTTTCCGGAAAATCGCAATGTGTGATTTGCAACCGATTCCTCCCCTTCCGGTAATCCGGGCGATTGCATATGTCCCGCAGATTACTGAATTTTATAAAACTTAAGGCTTCCGTCCTTCTGCCACAGCGTGAAGATATAGGCGCCGCCCCAGTCGGCATATTTTGCGTCCAAAAGTCCCTTGGCAATAATATTCAGGTCGGTATCGACGAGGTCGTAGGTGCCGCCCTTTTCCGAAACCAGCGCCAGCCCGCTCATGTTGAACCGGGACGCGTCCGCATACTCCGCCTGTACCGAATAATACTTCGAGTGAACATAGAGCACCTTTGTCCCGTCCGTCGAGATCGCAAGGTTATACTTGTTGTCGCAATACGGCATCTGGATTACGCGGCTGAATTTCTTTGCATTATACCATTTGGTCTCCGAGCCGGCATTCACATCTGCAACCACCATATCCACATAATCAATGCAAAGCGTCGGGGTGACCCCGTGTAGCCCGGATGCCCCGCTCGCGTAAAATCGCGCATACCGCTCATCCACAGTCCGCCGCATCTGAAGAATCTGCCCGTCCGGGACATCGACCTTCTCCGTGAATTTGCCGAGAAGCTCTCCGCGCTGGTTGTAAATGCAGATTGTGCAGTTTTTGTCCTCATCCAAATCCGTCGTAAAAATCATCATATTGTTGTTTTGTTCCGACCAGACCGAGGTATAATCGTAGGTTCGGCCCTCCCTGTGATTCGGGTTCAGATCGATGCTGGCAAGCTCATTTTCCTCGTAATCGAAGATGCGGATGACCCCCTCCTCCAAATTGAAAAAGGCCATCGTGTCCACCGAAAACATCTGCGAGTCATAGTCCCGCGGGTTGATTTTGTGAAGCACAAGCTCCGTGCAGGTAATCGGGCTTCCCTCGGTCTCCCCGCACACGGAACAGGTCTTCGGCTTCTCCATCGTCCGGTCGACCCATTGATGCCCGGGCGCCTCCTTCCGAACCTTGCCGCAAAGCTCGCAAATCTCGGGCGTGGTACAGGTAGCTTCCTTCCACTTATGCCCTAACGGCGACCCCTCGGTCTTCGCGCAGATTTCACAATGCTTCGCCTCCGTACAAGTCGCCTCCACCCACTGATGTTTCATGCAGCATCCGGACAAAAGCGCCGCAAATGCCAACCCGCACAAACCCAAAAACACTTTCTTCATAGCTTCTCTCCCTTAGTCATCTCTATCCTGCGGACGCCGACCCTCCGGGCCCGCCGCATCGCATTTCCCGCGCCTGCCGGTTATTTCAGCACATCCGCCGCCGTCTTGACAAGCACCGTCTTCACAAGCTCCGCGCCGCTTACAAACGGCATAAGCTTTTCCCCGGTCTTACCGATTCCGCTGCCGCCCGAGGTCGCGAACACCGTAAGCTTCTTGCCCGACCAATCGTACGCCTTGCAAAAGGTGTTGACCACATTCGGCGCGCAGCCGTACCAGATCGGAAATCCGAGATACACCTCGTCGTATTCCGAAAAATTCTCCACCGTTCCGACCGACGGAACCTCCTTCTTCCCGAATTTCTCGCGATTGCACCGCGCCACGGGGTTAATCCAGCGGATGTCCGCCTTGCTGTAGGGCTCCGCCGGAACAATCTCAAACACCTCTGCACCGAGCTCAGCCGCGAGGTCCTTTGCAACCTTCGCAGTCGTTCCCTCCGCACTGAAAAACACAACCAGTTTCATAAGCAACCTCCTTATCCGGCACCCGATTTTTCGTCGATTCCCGAACGCGCCTCGCAGCCGTCGGACAACTTTCCCCAATTGTACCACATTTTACGCCGCCCTGCCACCATAAAACATGCCGGAGCGACAAAACATGAGAGCGGGCGAAAAATACGGCGCACCGCGCAACGCCGGACACTTTCATGCGCCTTTTTCTAATCATGAGCGTTAACCGCTGGATTTGTCGAACATCCAGGAGGATAATCAGCGCGAATAAAACAATCGGAGTTCGAAATATTTCGGAGTTCATTCCGGTACGGATAAACAATTTTAACACGCAATATTGATTTCGCTCTGGCTTTACTTCATAGTTCCTATAGTCTCTGCAGGATTGCTGCATAGACTTGATTTGGCGCACTTCACAATCTCCCCTCTCCCCGTTTCCTCACTTCTAACATCGCATTCTGCCTTAACATCCGCACCTAAGGGTTTCGCATGCCCAACGGCTTATACAATATCATCGTGGGCGCAAGCCATGCGGGGACATACCTCCCGGAGCAGCTAAGCGTCCGCCCGGAATGTGCCGCAAAAAGGCCGTTCCGCCGGATTCCTTCTTTCCCGGGGCCTGGACGGGCGCAAGGCGTGCGGGGACATACCTCCCGGGGCAGCTAAGCGTCCGCCCGGAATGTGCCGCAAAAAGGCCGTTCCGCCGGATTCCTTCGTTATCGGGGACAGACAGGCGCAAGCCATGCGGGAACATACCTCCCGGGGTAGCTAAGCGTCCGCCCGGAATATGCCGCAAAAAGGCCGCTCCGCCGCATTCCTTCGTTATCGGGGACGGACGGGCGCAAGCTGTGCGGGGACATACCTCCCGGGGCAGCTAAGCGTCCGCCCGGAATGTGCCGCCAAAAGGCCGTTCCGCCGGTTTCCTTCGTTATCGGGGGCGGACGGGCGCAAGCCATGC
>CADBXF010000017.1 GCA_902798585.1 uncultured Lachnospiraceae bacterium | reverse complement strand
CCTAAATTGCGGTTGAAAGCAAGACATCCCCCATAAACCACCGCACAAAACTGAAATCCTGTTCCTATCGAGACAGATACAACGGATTCAATTGCGGTGTTTTTTGAATTCTTGAATCGTTTCCACCGCACTCCCTCAAAAACACTCGCTTAAAACAAGATAAGAAATCTTCCGTTTGCGGCGGAATCCCCCTGATTATGCAATAACCACCGCACGAAGCCTGAAAAGGTAGAAAACACGACTTCACGAAGCCTGAAAAAGTGGAAAAAACACGACTGCACGCAGCCCGAAAAGGCAAGAGAATCATCCAACCCACCGCATGCAGTCCGAAAAGGTAGAAAGCATGACTTCGCGAAGCCTGAAAAAGTGGAAAACACGACTGCACGCAGCCCGAAAAAGGGGGAAAGCACGACTTCATGAAACCCAAAAAGGTGAAAAACACGACTGCACGCAGTCCGAAAAGGCAAGAGAATCTTCCTCACGCAGTCCAAGAAAACAGAAAACAAAGCCTCCCGACCCCCGAACAAAAACAGAGGCCCCGCGTTCTGCATACGGTGCAGAACGCGGGGCCTCTGCTGTAATTTACTTAACTCAAAACCGTTTTTCACCACGGCTTCAGCCACAGGTCAAGGTCGCAGTCGCCCTTGATGCCCGGGACAGTGCCTTCGCTGGTGTACTGCCAGATGTTGAAATCAAAGCGATAAGTAGGCTTGTCGCCGTAATATGCGAACCAGAACGGATAGTCTGCAAGCTCGTCGCGGTTGACATTGAGGATGGACCAGCGAGTGCTGGAATACAGCATTGCCTGATAGCCTGCGTCCTTGATGCGGTCAAGGAAAGCCTTGGCAACCGCCGTGCGCTGCTCCCGGTTTGTGGTGTTGCCGCGGGCGCCTTCGCGCTCATAGTATTCGGTGTCAAATACGATCGGCCAGTTGATGTTGTAGTCCTTCACGAAGTTGAGGACATAATCGGCCTCCGCAATAGCCTCAGCCTCGGTGATGGCCTGCGAGTAGAAATATACGCCGACATCGAGGCCGTTCGCAAGAGCTCCTTCAACATTGGCCTTCGCATATTCGTCCGGTTCCAGAGTTCCCTCGCCGGGGCCGCGGAAACCGACGCGAATGATAGCAAATTCAATGCCGGATTCCTTTACCTTCTTCCAGTCGATAGAACCCTTGTGCTTCGAAACATCGACGCCCATTCGGGAAATAATCTTCCCGTTATCGTCCTTGACATACCGGAAACCGTTCTCGTCCTGATAGTAGTGGTCCTCATCAAAATTGTAAGTGTGTTTTGCAACGCGCTGGTACTCCGGAAGATACAGGCGCTCCCCGGTGCCGTTGCTGAGCACCACCGGGTTCTCGATATACTCCACCGCAGGCGTGTTCACGCCGTTGAAATCCGGATCGTCGTAATTGAAGCTGACATAGGCGCCGACCGTCGCGCTGTTTACGCGAAGCTTGCCCTGATTCGGAAGAAGATACGCCGTGACCTCACCGTAATATTCGCCTTCCTTCACATACAGAAGAGACGAGATGCGAATACCGTCATCGGTTACTTCCCACGAAAAATGTTCCCCGTATTTCATCGCATTGCTTCCGTTTTCGCGCACAGCCGCGAGGGCATCTGCCGAAGCCGAAAAATGATATTTGTTGCCGTGTCCGGTCGTCATAACGACAAATTTCGAATTGTCGGAGGAAGCGCCGTCATCCGCCGCGGAGGAAACCGCAAGGGAAAACCAATTGCGAACAGCCGCGAAACAGTCCTGCGACTCACCCACATTCATGAATCCCGGTTCCAGAACGACAACCGACTTCGGAATTCCACGATACTCCTGCACAAACAAAACATATTTCGTGCCGGCCATGATTACAGGGTTCGGCGTGAGCAGCGACCAGTCATCGGCCAGCGTATACGGAATGGTGTAATCAATCATTTCCGTGGTTTCCATCCAAGCGCCGAACTCGCCTTTCTTTGCGTCGCTCTCGGAAGGATACTCGTTGCGGTACAGAAGAACATACTCGGGATTTTCCGCATTTCCGTAGGAAAAAGCAACATATTCCGTGCCGAGCACATTGCGAAGAGACGCCTTGTACGCAAAATCTTTCTCGTTGTATCGGTTGATTCTGTCCTCAACATCGCTGCAGATGCGGTAGGATTTGGCGGAAGAATTGTCCGGCGAAGGTTCGCCGTTGTTTTTCTTCTGATCATGCCAGAAGACAAAGCACACCACAATCAAAAGAGCGGAAACCACCCATGTAAGAATCATCCAGATTCTCCGGTGCAGCCGGAGCGCCCTGTTTTTCGCCGCCATGCGGTCGCATTCAATCTCCAAAGCACTGCGCGAGAGCTTGCCCGCCGCAGATGTCGCCGCCGGCGCAGTCTGCTCGTCCAGATCGTATCCGCGCTCGTACGCCTCCTGCTCTCTCTTTTCGCTGTCCAACATGAAACATTTCCCCCTTTGAACGCATTCCGTGATACTAATCAGTATACCAATTTTCGGTGTGAAAGACAACAGCCACAGACGAAAGATTTTCGTCTTGTTCAATCGCCCCGGCTCATCTTCCGCGGGCTTTCGACGAAAAATATACCGTTGACAAATGCGGAGCGAACATTTATAATGTCGCCAAGACAGATGCAATGAAGGGAAAGAGTACCGTTGGCGACGAACCTACAGAAAGCAGCCGGCAGATGAGAGGCGCAGGGAACCGCAGCGGGAATACATCCCGGAGCATCGCACCGAACCACCGTCGCCGACAGCACGCAGGTGCAGAAGCGACAGCCAGTAGGCTGCGACGGTTTGCCGCCGTTATCCGGCAGGAGTATTATTCGGAGACCGTCCCGACGGGCAGCACCGCCCGGGAGGCCGCACATCCGCGATACTCGCAAAGGTCACGGGTGTGAGCCCGCGGCGAAGAAAGGTGGTAACACGAGCGCGCCCTCGTCCTTTTCGATAGGATGAACGGGCGCTTTATTTGCGCGCTAAGCGAGAGCATCCGCACCGACCTGCGGTCGGCGGCCGGGAGCGACGCCTGCTCACGAAAACAAAGTTTTCGGCGAGAGGCGGAACGACCGGACGGAAGCAGACGAAGTCTGCGTACGGGTGCCGAGCGCACGTACACCGGTCGGCGGCCGGGAGAGACGAAGCGCACGCGGTTGCGCGCAACCGATATCACATCACTCACAGGAGGACAAAACAATGAAAATCTACGAAGAACTCAAAGCACGCGGATTGATTGCGCAGGTCACGGACGAAGATGTGGTTCGCAATCTCGTGAACGAGGGCAAAGCCACCTTCTACATCGGCTTCGACCCCACCGCGGACAGCCTGCATGTAGGCCACTTCATGGCACTGTGCCTGATGAAGCGCCTGCAGATGGCCGGCAACAAGCCTATCGCCCTCTTGGGCGGCGGCACCGGCATGATCGGAGACCCTTCGGGCAAGACCGACATGCGGAAAATGCTCACCAAAGAGCAGATTGCGCACAACATCGAATGCTTCAAAAAGCAGATGGCAAGATTTATCGATTTTTCGGACGGCAAAGCATTGATTGTCAACAATGCCGACTGGCTTTTAGACCTCAACTATGTCGAGCTGCTGCGCGAGGTGGGACCTCATTTTTCGGTGAACCGCATGCTGACGGCAGAGTGCTACAAGCAGCGCATGGAGCGCGGCCTTACCTTCCTTGAATTCAACTACATGATTATGCAGAGCTATGACTTCTACAAGCTCTTCCAGGATTACGGCTGCAACCTACAGTTCGGCGGCGACGACCAGTGGAGCAACATGCTCGGCGGCACGGAACTCATCCGCCGCAAGCTCGGCAAGGACGCTTCCGCGATGACCATCACGCTTCTGCTCAACTCCGAGGGCAAGAAAATGGGCAAAACCGAGAAGGGCGCCGTGTGGTTGGATCCCGAGAAGACATCCCCCTTCGAGTTCTACCAGTACTGGAGAAATATTGCTGACGCCGATGTTCTCAAGTGCATCCGCATGCTCACATTCCTGCCGCTTGAGCAGGTTGACGCCATGTCCGACTGGGAGGGCAGCAAGCTGAACGAGGCAAAGGAAATCCTTGCATTTGAGCTCACGAAGCTTGTTCACGGCGAGGAGGAGGCTGCAAAGGCCCAGGCTTCCGCCCGTGCACTCTTCGGTGCGGGCAACGCTGAGGAGGCTCCGGAAGCGCCGATCGGTGAGGATGCATTTACCGACGGCTCCATCGACCTGATTTCCATCCTCGTAGCCGCAGGCCTCGCACCGACGCGCTCGGAGGCGCGCCGCAACATCGAGCAGGGCGGCGTTTTGGTGGACGGTGAGAAGGAGACCGACTTCCGCAAAACCTACACAAAGGAGCAGATTGCAGCAGGCCTCGTCGTAAAGCGCGGCAAGAAGAACTTCAAGAAGGTTGTGCTCGGATAAAACCGCGCCCGACCCGGGAGGCGACGCGACCGGAGTTGCAGCAATACCGCTGCATGGCAGCACGACCGGAATTGCAATATGATCGGGTCGCAACAAAACAATAACGCAACAAACACGATGGCCGGGGCGGTTTGCCCCGGCTGTTTTTTAAAGACCGACAAAACCAATCTTCCGGAGCACGGTTTGCCCTGCCTGTTTTTCTTTCCCCGGAATCCTGCAGAAATGAACTCCGCGCCGTTTTTCGAAACCCGCCGCACCGCCGAAACGGTTGCAACTTTTTCCGCAAAATGATACAATGACAAAGCAGACCGCTGCGTTTTCAATCCGCGTCGGTTTTTTTGAGAGGGAGCTGCCATGGAGTCATTTTCCGCTGAAATCCGAACGAACACCGTAGATGCCGGGCCCCGCACTGTCAGCGGGTACTCGCTTCTTGAGTACATCTATTTCTTTTTCTTCTTCGCCGTTGCCGGCTGGATTTGGGAGTGCTCTCTCTACCTTGTCCGCGACCATGTCCTTGTAAACCGCGGCACCAAATACGGACCCTGGGTTCCGATTTACGGCTACGGCGGTATTCTGGTAATCCTGCTTCTGTACCGTTTCCGCCACAGCAAGCTCCGTGTTTTTCTGTACGGCATCCTCATTTCCACCGTTTTTGAATATCTCACAAGCGTAGTTCTGGAGTACGGTCTCAATGTCGTCTACTGGGATTACAGCGAGGACTTTCTCAATTTTCAGGGGCGCATTTCGCTGGTCAGCTCGCTCGCGTTCGGCGTCTTCAGCCTTTTAGGCACTTATGTTTTCGCTCCTGTCGTCACCGCGATTTTACGCAAAATGTCCCCGACGACACGCCGCAATGTCGCAATTGTTCTTTGCTGTCTCTACGGCCTCGATATCCTCGCCTGCATAATCTTCGGGTTTAACCCTGCCTCCGGCCTCAGTTGAAAATCCCGGGAATATGGGGGTTCGTTTTTTGACCGATGGGCGAAAGCCTGAACCCCGGGTCTGAGGGAAGAAACCGGACGCCGGTGCAGATGGGGGAAAACTCAAGGCTGGTGCAGATGGGGCCGGGTAAAAAAATTAGAACGCCGGAACCAATGGGGCCGCTGGGGCCTACAGAAAACAGGCTGAACCCAGGTGCCGATGTAGGAAAACTCAAGGGTGGTGCAGATGGGGCCGGGTAAGAAAATTAGAACGCCGGTGCCGATGGGGCAAAAGGCTGAACCCAGGTGCCGCGGCCATGTAAAAAAGACTGTTTTTTGATTTCATACCGCTCACGCCCCCGTTTCCGGGGGCTGAGCGGTAAAAATTTGCTCTTTTTTAGGTCATAGCAAGTTTTGAAACCATATATTACCGCTTAGCTCACAAAAAAAGTCGCATGGGCGGTATCAACCGCGAAAAAATTACCGCTCGGAGTCATGAAACAAGATTCCGAGCGGTACAAATTTCAAAAACAGTCTTCCGGGAACCGATTCCCGGCCAAAAAACACTCGTCTGAGCAACAATTCCTGGCCGAAACTCCCGGAAACACTCTTCTGAGCGACAATTCCCGACCGAAACTCCCGGAAACACTCATCTGAGCCCCCAATCCCGACTAAAACGCCCAATCAAGAGCCGATTCCCGGCCAAAAAACACTCGTCTGAGCAACAATTCACGGCTGAGACTCTCGGAAACACTCGTCTGAGCAAGAATTCCCGGCTGAGACTCCCGGAAACACTCATCTGAGCCCCCAATCCCGACTAAAACGCCCAATCAAGAGCTCATTTCCAGCCAAAACGCCCAATCGAGAGCCGATTCCCAGCTAAAACTCCCGTTCAAGAGCCCATTCCCGGCCGAGCATTGTTCTTCCGGAATTCTTCTTTCCGGCGCGAATGCGCTACTGCTTCTCAATCACATTCGGGACGATGTCCTTCACATCCTCCTCCATGAGCGTGCACAGATCTTCCTCGGTCGGATTTTTGATGCCGACAACGCGGGTAGCATGGTTTGTGATTGCCTTTTCGAGGAAATTTCGAACCTCGCGGGCATTCGCAAAATTCTCCTCCTGAGTCTTTAAACAGTTGTCGAAGTAGGCGATTGCCGCCGCGCGTGCTTCCGGCGAAAGCTTGTAGTCCTTGCCGCTGCACATACCCTCGAGAATTTTAATCAGCTGCTCCGGGGAGTAATCATCGAAGCGGATGTATTTGTTGAAGCGGGACTTGAGACCGGGGTTCGAGTCAAGGAACTCGTCCATCGGCTCCTCATAGCCGGCCACAATCACGATCATGCGGTCGCGGTTGTCCTCCATTGCCTTGAGAAGCGTGTCGACAGCCTCCTGTCCGAAGTCGTTGTCGCCTTTGCCTACATTCAGCGTGTATGCCTCATCGATGAACAAAACGCCGTCCATCGCCTTGTCGATGACTTCCTGCGTCTTGATGGCCGTCTGACCGACATAGCCGCACACCAGACCGCCGCGGTCGACTTCGATGAGCTGTCCGCCCTTCAGGACGCCGAGGCCCTGGAAAATCTTGCCGAGCAGTCGCGCAACCGTCGTCTTGCCGGTTCCGGGATTGCCGTAAAATACCATATGCTTGCTGATGTCGGCGGTCTTCATGCCCTTCGCCTCGCGCATCTTCTGCACACGGATGAGATCGACGATGCCCGCAATGTCCTTCTTCACACGGTCAAGACCGATCAGGGTATTCAAATCTTCCATCAGCTTGTCGACATTTGCCTGGTCGCTCGGGTCAACCACCTTGCGCTCCACGAGCAGGGGCTTGGGCTTGACGATCTTGAAGTTGCTCGTGTAAAAGACGCCGTACTCCTTCAGGAAATTCTCCAGCATGGTCACATATTGTGTCATGCGGTTCGTCTCCTTCTCGTTGACGGAATCCTTCACCGCAAGAATATGCTCCGCAAAGAGCTTGTAGGTGTCCGCGAGAATCTGCGCGTTCTGGTATTTGTTGGGGTCGTTGCCGATTTTCTTGCCCGCATCGGCAAGGATGAAATACTTCATCGCCTTCGGTCTCGTCGACCCGTACGCGCCGCCCTGCATCGCAAGGACACGGCGGATTCCGTTCACTTCGTCCGCGCGCATCTTGAGCTGCAGCGTATCCTTAATCAAATCCTGCTCCTCCTGCGTGATGACACCGTCCGAGTCCGCAAGGTAGAGCGCAAACTCGAGAAGCTCTCTGTGGAGAAGCACTTTAAGCGGCATGCTCAAAGAGAGCACGCCGCCTATGTTTAATCGACTGATTGTCATGCAAATGGAATCGCAGATTGCTATCATCTCCTGCAATGTCTTTTCCATTCGTATTCCTCCGTTTTTGCCGGATTACCGGTTGTCAAGCCGGCGAAAGCAACCGCCGGGACGCCCCCGCGTTCCGTGTGCGGTCACAACGATTACTGCAATACGCGAACCTTCAATACGCCGTCAAGCGCGGAAAGCTTCGATACAATCGCAGCCTCATCCACCTTGCCGCAAACATCCAGAACGCTGTAAGCAAAGTCGCCTCTGCTCTTGTTGTACATATTTTCGATATTGATGCCGGCAACCGCCGTCGTGAACTGTGAGAGCATGTTCGGAACATTGCGATGCAAAATGCAGATACGGCTTGCCACGCGGCATACGCCTGCGTCAAGCATCGGGAAATTCACGGAATTGATGATATTACCGTGCTCCACATACTCGCGAAGCTCGCGAACCGCCATAACCGCGCAGTTGTCCTCCGACTCCTGCGTCGAAGCGCCGAGGTGAGGAATGGCGATTACGCCCTTCATACCGGCGGTCTTTGCGTTCGGGAAATCGGTGATGTATTTTGCGACCTTGCCCGAAGCCAGAGCAGCCTCCATCGCATCGTCGTCAACCAGGAGGTCGCGGGCGAAGTTCAGGATGACAACGCCGTCCTTCATCATGGCGATGGTATCTGCATTGATCATCTTCTTCGTGTCGTCAAGAAGCGGCACATGAACGGTGATGTAATCGCACTGCTGGAAAATTTCCTCGCGGCTGTTTACATGGATGACATTTCTCGAAAGCTTCCATGCATTTTCCACGGAGATGTACGGGTCACAGCCGTAAACGGTCATGCCGAGAGCCGAAGCCGCATTGGCAACCAGAACGCCGATGGCGCCCAGACCGATAACGCCGAGCTTCTTGCCCTGAATCTCCTTGCCTGCGAACTGACCCTTGCCTTTCTCGATGAGCTTCGCTACATTCTCGTCATCCTTGATCGTCTGCACCCAGTTGATGCCGCCGAGGATGTCGCGGGAAGTGAGCAAAAGGCCTGCCATAACAAGCTCCTTCACACCGTTTGCGTTGGCACCGGGCGTGTTGAACACAACGATACCTTTCTCGGCAAGCTTGTCAAGCGGAATATTGTTGACACCGGCGCCGGCTCTTGCAACGGCAAGAAGCTTGTCGCCGAACTCCATCTCATGCATCGCGGCGCTGCGCACCAAAGCGACATCAGCATCCGCAAAATTCTCGGTCTGCTCGTAAGCATCGCCGAACTCATTCAAACCAATCTTCGCGATCGCATTTAAGCAATTATATTTCATTGTAGTTTCCTCCGTAAACAGGTCGCGGCGAACCCACGCGCGGTTCCCCTGCGCCGGCCGCCGGACAGGCTGGTCGACTCAGGCGTTCTCCGCCTCAAACTTCTTCATGAACGCAACAAGCTTCTCAACACCCTCAATCGGCATAGCGTTGTAGATGGACGCGCGCATACCGCCGACACTTCTGTGTCCCTTGAGGTTAACAAAGCCTGCCTCGGTTGCCGCCTTGATGAACTTCGCGTCGAGGTCGGCATCGCCGGTTACGAACGGAACATTCATGAGGGAGCGGGAGTTCTTCTCGACCGTGCCCTTAAAGAGCTTGCTCTGGTCAAGGAAATCGTAGAGGATTGCAGCCTTCTTCTCGTTGTACTCCTTCATCGCTGCAAGACCGCCCTGCTTCTTGAGCCACTTGAATACCTTGCCGCAGATGTAGATACCGTAGCAAGGCGGCGTATTGTAGAGGGAATCATTGTCCGCATGCGTCTTGTACTGAAGCATCGTAGGCGTGCCCGGGAGCACATCCTCGGTGATGAGATCCTCACGGATGATGGCGATGACAACGCCGGCAGGTCCGATGTTCTTCTGTGCGCCGCCGTAGATGACCGCATACTTGGAAACATCCATGGGCTCGCTCAGGAAGCAGGAAGAAACATCCGCAACAAGGTCCTTGCCCTTCGTGTTCGGAAGCGTCTTGAACTTCGTACCGTAAATGGTGTTGTTCTCGCAGATATACACATAGTCCGCATTGTCATCGATCGGAAGATCGGAGCAATCCGGAATGTAGGAAAATGTCTTGTCCTCGCTGGAAGCAATGCACTTGGCATCGCCGAACTTCTGAGCCTCCTTGAAGGCTCTCTTTGCCCACTGGCCGGTCACAATGTAATCCGCAACCTTGTTCTTCATCAGGTTCATCGGAATCATCGCAAACTGCAGATGAGCGCCGCCCTGCAGGAACAGAACCTTGTAGTTGTCCGGGATGTTCAAAAGATCCCGAAGATCCTGCTCAGCGTCCTTAATAATCTTGTCAAAAACTTTGGAGCGATGGCTCATCTCCATAACGGACTGGCCGCTCCCCTGGTAGTCGAGCATCTCTGCTGCGGCTTCCTTCAATACTTCCTCCGGCAGTACGGCCGGACCTGCAGAAAAGTTATACACTCTTCCCATGTTATGTACCTCCTAAAAGAATATATCGTTCCCGATTCCGGGCTGGTTTTTCAAAGCGGCTTCTCCCCGGGAGAAGAAACTATCTTCCTCAGGGCCGCTTTGATGTCCATTGTATACCCGTGCGCGGGGGAAGTCAATATCTTCCCGTACAAAATGACACCGGATTTCCGCCGGAATCCGCGCAGGCAAAAGCGTTCCGCCGGACATCGGCGATCCGCGGAGTGCAGGTCGGGCGTTTGTGCTTGCCGCAACCGCGGTTCTGTGCTATTATACTTGTAATATTCTCCCGGAATGCGGGAGACTTCCGGCCGATTTTCCGTGCCGCAGGGGGCGGACGACCGGTATGATGCACAGAGAGGAGACTTGCACATGAACGGCAGTGAACTGGTGATTCGATGCCTGCAGGCGCACGGAACGGACCTTGTGTTCGGGTATCCCGGCGCGACCAATCTGGCGCTGTATGACGCGCTGTACCGGCAGACGGCGGTGCGGCATGTGCTGACGGCACACGAGCAGGGCGCGGCGCATGCAGCGGACGGCTATGCGCGGGCGACAGGCAAAGTCGGCGTGTGCATGGCGACAAGCGGTCCCGGCGCTACCAACCTCGTGACCGGAATCGCGACCGCGATGATGGACAGCGTTCCGATTATCGCCATCACCTGCAATGTGACGGTGGATGCCATCGGCCGCGACAGTTTTCAGGAGATCGACATTTTCGGTATAACCCTGCCGATTACCAAGCATAACTTCCTCGTAAAGGACATCCGCGAGCTGCGCGGCGTGATGGACGCGGCGTACGCGATTGCCGCAGGCGGACGCCCCGGGCCGGTATTGGTTGATATCGCCCGGGATGTGACGACCGCGGAGTGGACCGAGGAGATGGAGCTCGCCTATGAGACGGCGAAGCGCGAGGACAGAAACCGGGACGGCCGCGTGCTCTCGGCGGACGGCAGAGAGGATTTCTCCGCGTGGAGCGAGGCAGGCGACGGGAATGCCGACGGAGCCGCGAACACCAAATCGTCGCGCACGGCGACCGCGAAGGCGTTCCGCTCGATTTTAAAGAAATCCAAACGACCGCTTCTCCTGGTCGGCGGAGGCTGCGTGATCTCCGGTGCGGAGGAGGCTGTCGCAGCGCTTGCGGAGAAGATTGACGCCCCGGTGTGCGAGACATTGATGGGCAAGGGCGTATACAGCGGCACGGGCGAGCGGTACCTCGGAATGGTCGGCACCCACGGCACAAAGGCAGCTAACGCGGCGATTGCCGAATGCGATTGCCTGATTGCGCTCGGCGTCCGTTTCAGCGAGCGCGTCACGGAAAATAACCCCGACTGGTGCGCGCAGGCGAGCATTTTACAGATTGATATCGACGCTGCGGAAATCGATAAAAATATAGCGACGGCGGCCTCTGCGGTCGGCGACGTGAAGGAAGTGCTTACCGCGCTTCTTCCCGACATCCCGGCGGCAGCGCATGCGACATGGATGACTGCGAACAAAAAGCGATTTGCCGCGGATCTCGCCGGGCGCGCGGCGGTCTACACGGACCGTTCGACGACAGCGCTCACCCCGCAGTGGATTGCGCTTCTTCTCGATGATATGACCGGCGGCAATTGCATCATCACGACCGAAGTCGGCCAGCACCAGATGGCTGTCGCGCAAAATTACCGCGTCCACAGCCCGCGCCAGCTCCTGACCTCAGGCGGCCTCGGCACGATGGGCTACGGCCTGCCTGCCGCTATCGGCGCCGCGTTCGGCTGTCCGCACACCCGCATCGTCAATGTGGCCGGCGACGGCTGCTACCGCATGAACATGAACGAGCTCTCGGTCGCCGCCAAATACCGCCTTCCCATCGTGGAGATCGTATGCGACAACCACGGGCTTGAGATGGTGCGCCACTGGCAGCATGTGTACTACAACGACCGCTATTATCAGACGAGCTTTGAGGACCATGCGGACTATGTGAAGATTGCGGAGGCGCTCGGTGTTCCGGCGGTGCGTGTAACAACGCGGGACGACGCGCGCAGGGCGCTTACCCGTGCCCTCGAGAAAGAAGGTCCGATGGTGATTGTGTGCGAGCTGCGCTGAGGCTTCGTCAGCAGACCCGCATTTTCCGAACGAACAAAAGCCGCCCTTTCGGGGGCGGCTTTCTTTGTTTGTCCGTGTTCAACCCGGCATTCTTCCGGGCGCTCAAAGATTTTTCTTCGCGAGGCGGTCGCGCCTTGCTCTCTCCCATTTTCCGGATCTCATGGATTCGTAAACGCGGGCAAAGCACACGGCGTAGATGAGCCAGAAGATGGTCAGTACGAGGTCGAATCTGCTGAAGCGGCGCATGTAATTCATCGCCCAAAGGAAGGCGCATAGCATCGCAACCGATACCGTAATCAGGTTGATCCAGGCATATTTGATGCCCCGCTCGACCTCCCTTGCCTTCGCGAATTCAAACCAGAACAGAAGTCCGCCGTCGCGGTTGCAGACCCCGTAGGATGCGCCGTGCCGTTCGAGAATTCCGGCGCTTATGGCAAGCCCCATGCCGCCGGTCTTCGAATCCTCCTGTTTGCGCCTTGTCTGGTACATCGGCGTCCAGATTTCGCGAAGCTCCTCCTCCGAAAGAGCGGCCGTCCGGTTCCTTACGCGGAAGCCCTTGCCGCGGGTTTCCACAACCACGGCGCTGTCCGGCTCTCCGTAGCGGACGGCATTTCCCACGAGATTGTCAATCACCATGCTCATAAGGGCCGGATCGCAGGAGATTTTCTCATCGGACCGCTTCGAAAAATCAATCGTCATGCCTTTCGCGGCTGCGAGATCGGCATACGATGCTATCACCGCGTCCGTCAAACGGTTCAAATCCGTCTCCGTACGGTTCAGGTTCGTGTTCCCGTCCACAATGCGGGTGTAGGTGAGCATACGGTTGATCTTCCCGTTGAGGGAATCGCTCTCGCGCGAAAGCACCTCGAGGTAGTGCGGCATCTTCTCCGACTTCGGCTCAAGGCTCAAATACTCGGAAGTATTTTTAATCACGGCCGCCGGCGTCTTCAGCTCATGCGCCATGGCGTTGATAAACATGTCCCGAAGCCCGCGGAGCTCCTCTCTGCGGCGTCTTGCCGAAACCGTCAGAATCATCGCAAGAAACGCAAATGTCTGGCCGAACGCAATCACGAGAATCACCGGTTTTCGCAATCGGTTCCATGCGATTTTCCGATTGTCAAACACCAGTCTGACCGTGTATTCCGATGAAATCTCACCGTCTCTCGGCGCGACAATCTCCCCTCCGGCCGCGCGCCTGACTTCCGCGCTGAAATTTACCGTCGCATCCTCTCCGATTTCCCCGGCGTCAAAATCCTCCGGATTCTCCGCCGCGTCCCCGCCGGTGCTTTGAAAATCATACTCCTGCGTGAATATCGCATACCGCCCGCTCGCTCCAAGCACATCGTCATCGGTTTCGGCAAGAAGACCGGCAAGCGCTTTATCCTGGGCAAGCAGATACAATCTCGCCTCCGCCTGTGCGTTCGATTCCGCCGTTTCCGACGGCTGTTTCTTCATCGCTTCGCTCTCGTCCCAGATCAGCCGGTCCGTCCCGGAACAGTCCGCGGACGCAATTGTATAATCGTCGCCGAGAGACGGGACTTGAAGTGTCATCTTCGTAAGCGCTACGGTCCCGTCCGCCGCATCTCTGCCCCAAAGCTGCCGAATCCGCGGGTGTGTCCAGGCTCCCTTTCGATTCCGGCTCTCAAAGATGGTTTTTATGAGCCTTTCAAGCTCCTCCCCCGGAAAATGTTCCCTCAGATTCCAGGTTCTCCTCTCCGTCCCGCTGTCGACCGCAACGACGGCGATATCTCCCTCCATCACCATTCCGACGCCGCCTGCCGTGTCCATATAGTAAGCGACCGCGGCATATCCTTCGTCGTACGCCTCCTCCTGCTGCAAGGAAAATACCACCAGGTCAATTGCTTCCAGCCAGAACTCGGGATCCCCCTGCCGAATCTTCGAATACCAGGAGTAATACGCCGGATGGTCCATCCGAAGCATGAACTCGGTGCCCTTCGCCTCGGTGTTCGCCTCCACGGACTCCCTCGTATACCGATGCATCACAAACAGCAAAACCGCCGCCACCGCAATCGCAAATACCTCGATTGCAACGCACAGCCGCACAACCTTTTTTCGTTCCCCTTTTCTCATATGTCATTCCCCCTTTCGCCCCCATCATACCGGCGCAATGTGAACTCCGTATGTCAGAAACGAAAAAAACAAAAAAACACAGCGCCGCAAAACAAAGCCGAGAGGCAAAAAAAGAAAGCCCCCCTCGGGGGCTTTCTCCGGCGACTCCGCACACAGCGTCGTTGCGCACAAGGTGCGCAATGTCGCGTCAAAGAATCAAGAAAGCCCCCCTCGGGGGCTTTCTCCGGCGACTCAGTAGTGCTGCTTCGCAGCTTTACTGAGTCGCAACAACCTTCGTCCACAACTCGTTAAGCTTGTTGCGCACTTTTTCATTGTCATGGAAGATCTCATCCTTCTCGTAAACACGGGGAAGATAAGCCTCGTTGTCGGCGTAATCGCCGCCCTCGCCGGACATCTCGGCAAGAACCTTCGCGTTGGGCGAAGCGTAGCCGATCTCCTGCGAGCTCATAAGGCAGGGCTCGTAATCAAGCATGAAGTTGATAAACTTGTTGGCAAGCTCTGCATTTTCTGCGTTCTTCGGAATAACCATCGCGTCGAACCAGAGGTTCGTTCCGCACATCGGCGTGTAGTAGCCCATATCCTCGTTCTCGCTGAGGATGTCGGCAGCATCGCCGGAGTACACAATCGCGAGATCCTTGTCACCGGCCTTCATGCGGTCGATAACCTCATCGGTCACATAGACCGGGTGCGTCGCCTTGTTCATTGCAAGGAGCCACTCATACGCCTCGTTGATCTGCGACTCGTCCTCCGTGTTGCAGGAGTAGCCGAGCTCCTTGAGAGCAATCATGAAACCGTCGCGCGCCGAATCGTACATGTACACATGACCGTCGTACTTCGGGTTTGCGAAGATGCCGAAGCCCTGCTCCTCAAGGTCCGCAAAATCCACATTTTTCTTGTTGTACACGATGCCGACCGTGCCCCAGAAATACGGAGCGGAGTACTCGTTGGTCGGGTCGAAATCGAGGTTCTTCACCTGGTCGGCAAGAAGGTTGAGGTTCACGACCGTCTCCCTGTCGAGTTTCTGCAGATAGTCCTCGCGAATCAGACGCTCAATCGTGTAGTCCGAGGGAATCAGCACATCGTATTTGTCGCCTGCGAGAAGCTTGGTGTACATCGACTCATTGGAGTCAAACTCCTCGATGATAACCTTGCAATTGAATTCCTTCTCAAAGTCCCGGATTACCTCATCGCTGTGATATGCGCCGGGCAGGAACAGCTTCAGTTTTTCTTTCGAGCCGCAGCCTGCAAGCATAACCGCTGCAAGTACGAGCACGACAAGTAACAGCATTCTTTTCTTCATGGAAACACCTCCGAAATATATAGCACGGACGGAAAATGTCCGAACTGTTCAAAATATTACATCTCCGCAGCCCGCGCCGCTTCCTCGCGCGCACGGCGGCGTGCGACAATCCACGAGATGAGATTGTACAAAACCAGACCGGTGGCAATAATCACCGTCACAAGGGCCGCGAGCGCATAAATGCTCGGGTTGACACGCTTGCGCATCGCATACACGACGATCGAGATGTTGTTCACGCCGTTGCCGGTCGAAAAATAAGAAATCACGAAATCGTCAAAGGACATCGTAAAGGCGATCAGCGCGCCGGAGATAATTCCCGGCAGAAGCTGCGGAACAACAACCTTCACAAGCGCCTGAATCGGCGTAGCTCCGAGGTCCATCGCTGCGTCCGCCAGATTGGGGTCGAGCGAGCGGAGCCGGGGCGTGATACTCAGAATCACATACGGAATACAGAACATGATGTGCGCAAGCAAAAGCGTAAGAAAACCCTTGTCCACCTTGAGGGCGCTGAAGAACATCAGCAGTCCGATGGCTGTCACGATATCGGGGTTCATCATCGGCAGCTCGTTGACCTGAGTCACAACCGAGCGCAGAATTTTGCTCGACTTCGAGAGTCCGATTGCGGTTACGGTTCCCACAATCACGGACACCGCCGTGGCAATCACTGCGATAATAATCGTGTAGAGGATGGCGCTCATCATCGAGCGGTCCTGGAACATCTTCGTATACCACTGTGTGGAGAAGCCCTTGAACTTCGTCAGCGTGCTTCCCGAGTTGAACGAAAAGATGATGGGGTAAATGATCGGCGCATAGAGGAAAATCATCAGGAAGACCATTCCGATTGTGCCGAATACGCGTTTCTTCGGTTTCATTCTCTTCCCGCTCCCTTCTCCGTCGTATCCACCTTCTTGGTGAGGTACATCGACAGTATGATAATCACGGCCATCAACAGGGAGATGGCGCTTCCGAAGTTCCAGTCGCCGTTGGTCAGGAAGTATTTTTCGATCATGTTACCGACAAGCATATACTGACCGCCGCCGAGCATATTCGGAATACAGAAGCTCGACACTGCCGGCAGGAACACAAGCGTGATACCGCTGATGATTCCCGGCAGGGACAGGGGAAGCGTCACGCGCAGAAAGCTCTGCACGCGGTTCGCACCGAGGTCATTTGCCGCCTCCAGAAGGCTTCCGTCCATCTTCGCAAGCGAGGTATAAATCTGCAAAATCATAAACGGCAGGAAGTTGTAAACCATACCGACGATGACGGCAAATTCCGTGTACATCATCTCGTACGGCCCGAGTCCTACATATCCGAGCAGCTTGTTGATGATACCGTCCTTCGAGAGGATACCGATCCATGCATAGGTGCGGACCAGAAGGTTGATCCAGGTCGGGAAGGTGATCAGCAACACCCATTTCATGCGGATGCCGTCGCTGCTCTTGGCGATATAATACGCCGGATAGTAGCCGACCAGAAGGCAGATAATCGTGGTGATTGCAGCTACCTTAAGCGAGCGAAGCAGCACTTCCGTGAAGAGCTTATCGCTGAAAAATCTCGCAAAATTCCCGAAGGTGAAGCTCGTCGTGACAACATCGTTGCCTTTCGTGGTAAATGCGTACAGAAGAATCAGAAGCATCGGCGCCACGATCAGCAGAAGAGCCCAGACGATATAGGGATAGGTCATTCTTCGAAACTGTTTCATTGGGTTCCTTTCCGCGCGGTACGCTTAGCCGAGCACCGATTTTTCCATAATATGAATGTCATCGCTGCCGAAGTCGAGTCCGACGATATCTCCCACACTGCTCTCCTTCGTGGTATCGACGCGATATTCATAACCGCGGGTACGGAAGGTCACACGGTAGGTTCCGGGAGTGATATTTTCCGGGTCGAAATCATACTCGACATCGACGACAGCAACCGGATTTCCGTCCACGAGATCGAATGCCTGCGCGTTCGCCCAGATTTTCAAATCGGTCTCGAGCGCAACGCTCTCCGCAATCTCGTCGGCCTTCTTGAAGAAGTTCACTGCGTAAATCTCCTCGCCGTGCTCCTCCGCCACGAAGCGGTTCGGCTCCTGCACAATCATATCGACCGTAACGCTCGTTCCGGCAGCCGTGCGGAAGGTCACCGGGTAGCGGCCGTTGTCCTTGCTCAGCGTATACTCAATCTTCGTGATGGAAATACGCTCGTCTGCCTGCGGATTCCACGCCTGTGCATCCGCGCGGTCGGTGATGAACGCATCCGCACTGTCCGGATTTTCCATCATCTGCTCCACATCATCCATATCGATATAGAAATCGTTGGCGCTCATCCACTCGCCGGCCGCCTCGTTGATTACGGGCTTGTCCTCCGACACGACCATATCCACGGTGATGCTCGTTCCGACCTTGGTCTCCACGACGGTCTCGTAGTGGACGCCCTTGAAGAGCACGGAGCGGACCGTTCCGCGGAGCTTGCCCTCATTTACCGGGACAATATCGAGGTCCTCCGGGCGAATGACGACATCCACGGGGACATTTTCCCCGAAGCCAGCATCCTCGCACGGGAACTGACGGTCCTCGAATTTGACGACATGGTCGCGAATCATGATGCCGTCCACGATGTTGCTCTCGCCGATGAAGTTCGCCACATAGCGGTTCACGGGTTCATTGTAAATGTCGGTCGGCGTCCCGATCTGCTGGATGTTGCCGTCCTTCATGATGACAATCTTGTCGGACATCGTCAGCGCCTCCTCCTGGTCGTGGGTGACGAAGATGAAGGTGATGCCGACCTCCTTCTGAATGCGCTTCAGCTCGCGCTGCATGCCCTTGCGAAGCTTGGCATCCAACGCGCCGAGGGGCTCGTCGAGAAGCAGAACCTTAGGCTCGTTGACAAGCGCGCGGGCGATTGCGACACGCTGCTGCTGGCCGCCGGACATCTCGAACACAGCCTTCTTGCTGTACTCCTCAAGGCCGACAAGGCGAAGCATACGCATGACCTTCTGATAAATAATATCCTTCGGCTCCTTCTTAATCTTAAGGCCGAAAGCCACATTGTCGAACACATTCATGTGCGGGAACAGCGCGTATTTCTGGAACACGGTATTCAGATCGCGCTTGTAGGGCGGAAGATTCGAAATCTCCTGTCCGTCGAAAATGACCTCGCCCTCGTCCGCCTGCAGGAAGCCGCCGAGAATCCGAAGAAGCGTCGTCTTTCCGCAGCCCGAAGGCCCGAGCAGTGTAACAAACTCGTTCTCGTAGATGTCGAGGTTGATGCCTTTCAAAATCAACTGGCCGTCGAACCTCTTGACAATGTTTTTAAACTGAATCAATTTCTTCTGGTCACTCATCCCGGTGTCCTCCCGTATTTAAAATATCGGCGGTGTGGAAACCCACAAAACCCTGGCCGTTTTATTGCCTTTGTTGCTGATATAGTGCTCGTCCCTGCCTTTTAAATAGAAGGTCTCGCCCCTTCGCACGGTGTTGCTCTTGCCGCCGTACTCCAGCGATACCGTCCCCTCCAGCACATAGCCGAATTCCTCGCCGTTGTGCGGATTTACGGAAAATGACCTGCTCTTCGCGGGAATCTCCAGAAGAATCGGCTCCATCTCGTTCTTCTGCGTGTTCGGCACAATCCAGTGGACCGAATAGTCGTCCCTCTCATCGAGGAAGAAATCTCCCTTGCGGAACACGATCTGCTCCGGCTTCTCCTCGCCGAAGAACTCCCCGAGGGAGCTTCCGAGCGCCTCCAGAATGTCCGTGAGCGTCGCGATGGAAGGCGAGGTCAGATTGCGCTCCACCTGCGACAGAAACCCTTTCGTAAGTTCACTTCGCGATGCCAGCTCCTCAAGCGTCAGGCTTTGTCTGACCCGCATCTGTTTCAAGCGATGACCGATATCCATAAGTCGCCCCCATTTCGTATACACCGCGTGTTTCCCCTTCTCCGCGCGGCCGTCTCCGCGGTTTCAATATACTAAACAAAAAGATTATTGTTACTAAACTTTTTCGCAGACGATTCATATTATACATGGTTTGACGGCAAATGCAACACTTATTTTCCGAGGTTGTAACAAAATCGTAATCTTCCCGCGCAAATCGTAAGAAATTTGTAACCAACGAGGTCTTTTTTTATGCTATAATAAACGCAATCCGTTGCCGGCAACGATTTCGTATGCCGCAGCGGATTCAGGCAAACACCGAAAAATCAGGGGGAATACCATGGACGAAACGAAAGGCAAAAAGAAGTTTTCGAAAAAGCGGATTATTGTCATCGCTATCGCTGTTGTTTTTCTGATTCTGCTGTTCCCGGTTCCGTTCACTCGCAAAGACGGCGGGAGCAAAGGAGTTGAGGCGATTCTCTACAATGTCACGCACTGGAACTCCATGTCCGTCACAAAGGCGGAGGACGGCCGAGAATACGACTCTCTCATCAAGGGCACGACGGTTGAGATTCTCGGCTTCACCGTCTATGACAGTCGATGGGTTGATGTCGGAGATGTACTCGGCCCGACCTCCACTCCGTCGCCGACCGAAGCGCCGGCGACGCCCACAGAGACAGTGACGCCGACAGGGGCAGCGACACCGACCGTCGCTCCCGAGCCGACCGTATCTTGGGATGAGTGTATGAAGAAATATGCAATTCCGAAGATTGATGCAGCCATCGACGGGACTTCCTATGCATATTCCGAAGTTTTCTCAAGCGCGGCTGAAGGCGACAGACTCTCGTATTCCGTATACGACAGTGATTCGGAATTTTATCATGCCCCGAACAATCTTCCGGTCAACGAAAACTACCTCTGCGACAACTGCATTTCGGAGATTCGCCGATATGACCGTAATATGAATGTTCGAAAGATCACCTACTATGCCGACAATACCGATAACGCCGTAAAAACCGTCTATCGCACGCCGTACGGCATATGTACCGAAACGGCGGAGGGCAAAACATATTATGCGCACTGCGAAGTGATTCCGCCCGGAGGCGACCTTCCGACGATGTATCTCGATGGTTCGCGCGTCCTCTTCTATGACTACGACGACGCGGGACGCCTCACAAGAGAGTGTGTCTATCACTTCGACGAACTCGAAAAGCGGACCGATTTTGCGTACGATGCGGACGGTAACCTGATTTCGCAGAAAATTTCCGACCCTGCATCCTACTGCTTTCCGGACCCGATTACCGAGTACACGCTTTCTTATCAGAAGGACGCCGAGGGGCGTCTGAGTTCCTGTACGGTGATTTACCGGGAGGATGATGAGGCGCAGCTGTGCACCTATAACCTGCACTACTACAAGGACGGTACGGTCGCCCTCTACGAGAAGAACGCCGACTTCACCGGAATGCACAATTCCTTCGTATTTTTCCCGGGAAAAGACCTCTCGGATAAGCTCCTCACCGCATCGAATCTCGGCACTTCGTTCCGCCTGGAGGACGCTCCGGAAAATACCGTTGAAAACTATTTTATTTCCTGTGTGATGGAGTATTTTCCGAAGGCAGCATTGTATTCCTTCTGGAGCGACGACACGGATCTTATGAAGCTGAAGAACTCTACCGAGACGATTCCCGCATTGACTCCGGGTCGGGACACGCAGGTCTTTTTCGAGGGCGGGCTTGCTCCCGATTTGCTGAGCGCCGATACGATTGATGTATCGAAGCTGGACTCCGGTCTCCTTGTCGCGCAGTATGACGGCGCTTCTTTGACCCAGTACGGAACTCTGGGAGATGTCTTCAATTTCGGATATGACAAAGCGGGCAGACTTGTCAGCGTCAGAGCATATTCTTTGGAGAGTTCCAACGAAATCCGGCTTGAGTACGACGGCGAGGGACGCTTGATTTCCCGAAAGCAGGTTGTGACAGAGGGAGATGTTCCGGCTGACCGTCAGCCGGCCGTCATCAAAAGCTCCTTCGAATACCATTGCAACACCGACGGGCAACCCCTCCGGATTACCGGAACCATCGAGCGCATCGGTTACGAACAGTTTTCCGACAACAACGCCGCGAAGCTGATTCATATCTTCTTTTCGCCCTGTTCGGAATAACCGGGACCCAAAAGGAAAACGGCAGTGACTTCGCAGTCACTGCCGTAGTTTTTTCTGTTTTACTCCCGAAACACCCTCGAAGCTTTTCATCCGTTCCTCCGCAGGCGAATCCGGATTCTTTCGGTGACAATCGCCGCGCGGCAATCAGATGCGCGCCAGAAGCTCCGTCTTCTTTGCGTCGAAGTCCTCCTGCGTGATGGCGCCCTTGTCGCGCAGCGCCGCAAGCTTCTCAATCAAGGCAAACACCTCGTCCGTCGTCATCGCCGGCGCCGTATTTCCGGATGGCTGCTGCGCCGGCGCTTCCGCTGCCGCGTCCGCCGTAGAAACCACGCCGATCGGAATCTCCCCGCTCTCTTCGGAGGCTTCCGCGGAAATCGCTTCCGCCCCGGGCATGACACCGTTCACGGAAATCGGGATCGAACCGTCCGCCTCGCCGCCTGCCGGTTCGGGCTTTCGCTCCTTCGTGCCGTTCACACCGGCATCCGCCTTATTCGCATCCTCCTTCGGCTTCGCACCGCCCGGTACAATGGAGCCCCAGCTCTCCGTGTCGGGAGCTTCGTCGTCCATCATCTCCGCCTCAGCAGCGCCTACCATATCTTCGAGCGTGATATAATCTTTCATCGCAAAGCTGTCGCTGTAGTAGAAGCTGGTCTCGCTGAGCGCCTTGGAAAGCTTCCGTCCCATCGGACGCATCGCGAAAAATGTCATCCCGCCGGAGAAAAATCCTCCGACAACCGGAATAATCTTCGCAATTCCCTTCGACGCGGTGTCGGTCGAGAGCCGAACCGCAAGCTCGTTGGAAATTCTCTTCGTAACCGGTCCCCAGAATGCAACCGTGGTAGCGCGCGTCGGAATTCCGCCGGTTGCGCGCATCGCAAGATACGAGGACAGCAATCTCGTTCCCGCTGCCGCGCCCTCGATTCCGTACATCGCCCCGAGGGAGCAGATCAACAGGAAGCGCACCATTTTTCCTTCCTCTCCCTCACATGTCCAGAAATCCTTCGCGCCGTAGAGATATGCGAGCTCCTGTGCCATCCGAAGCGACATTGCGAAAAACTGCAGCGTGTCCGCGGGAATCGTGGCGGCAAGCGCCAGTCCGCCGGGCAGCCCGGCCGCAAAGGACATCGCCGAAGACTCCGATGTGCGGCGGAGAATCAGCGCGGAAGCCATCTCGTCGAGCTCAATCTCCGAGTAATCGCACGCAACCGGCCCCTCCTCCACAATCTGTGTAACCAGGATTCCCTGGCTTGCGAACTGCGCCCGCAGAAACTCCGCGCGGTTCACCTTCACGCCCGGGATTTTCATCGCCTGCACAATGATGTTGTCCAGAGATACTTTTCCTTTCAAATCTGCCATTTCTGTTTCCTCCCCTGAGTCTGTATTTTTCTCCCTTAATAGGTCAGCTCAAACACGCCCTCGTAGGTGTTCCTCTCCGTCTCCTGACCGCTTTGGTAGATGATATGCGTCGACGAGATGATTCTTCCGTTCTCGTTTGCCTCGTATATCATCTCCTCCGTGACTGTGTCGCCGATGTGCTTCACTTCGCGTGTCAGAAGCGGCTCCGCAGAGTTCGCATCGTATTCGTACGAAATCGTGACCGGCTCGGCGTCACTCGATCCCCGGCTTCGGCTTGTCACAACCGTTCCCTTGCGAATCACGACCTCCCACAGGCCCTCCGCAAAATAATCGCTGCCGGCGTACTCGCGCCTCGTGGTCGTAACATTTCCGTCCTGGGCAACCTCCGTCTCACGCCACAGCTTCGTTCCGTCCGGAAGCAGGGCAACCCGCTCCGTCACGATATCCTTCATCGAAAACGCGTACTCCGTATACTCCACGCGGTTGTCCCCGATGTATTCCGCCCGCTTCGTCTCCGTGATGAAATTGCCGAGGTTGCTGTTCTCGAGCACGCAGTCCAGCATCGTCTCCCGGTTCACCATCAAAACGCGCCGCCGCACAACATCCCATTTCAACAGCGTCATCTCGGGAATGTCTTCGTCCTGCGCCTGATACGCCAAAAAGTCCGTCTCCATTGTCAGCGTTCCGTATTCGCTCTGCGAAACCATGTAGGAGACCGTCTTCTTCTGCCACAGTTCGGTCGGAGGATCGCCCTGAACCATCGCCTCCGTCTCGTATTCGACAAATTTCTCGAGAATCGCCTGGCTGTCGCCGACTCCTTCGAGCGCAAGCGGAAGCGACTCTCCTCTGCCGCTGAAGATGGTCCTGACATTGTTGCCGGCATACACCTCCAGCATATCGACATGTTGGTTGTTGTAGTAGTTGTACCGTGCCCAGAGCGGTGTCGAAAGCACGCGGTTAACCGCCCAGAGCGCATTTTCCTCCCGCATCATCATCACCGGCGAAAGATCCATATCGTCATCGACATAGTAGGTCACGGTGCAGTTTTCCGAATCGGTTCCGAAATCGAAATGGATTTCGTTATTCTCGATATACAGCGCCAGAATCTCCTGCGAACCGACGATTTCCATCCGATCCTCCGTCAGTCGCACCACCGTTTCCCCCTCGGAGAAAACTGTCCGGTTCCGAAACAGCGCTTCCCTTAAATCGTTCGAAAGACCGGCACAGTTGAAAATATACTCCGCCGAGTCCTCATAAGCCTGGTACTCAAGGCCGCGCATCAGCCCGAGAGTCCGATAGCTGACATCAATCACGGAGAGATACACCGGAAAATGATACTCTGTCTCCGACGCCCCGACTGTCGGCGTCACCTTCTCCGGCGCGTGGTAAGTAAGCTCTATGATTACGGGCGCCGCCATGACATCGCTCTTCAGCTGAAAGGTCTGTACATACTCGTCCCATGTGCTAATATCCGGCTTCGGCGAGGGCGTGGTTATCGGGGAAACCGCCATGAAATAGGCGTCCGGAACAGCGTTCGTCGGCGTCGGTGCATACTCTCCCGCGGGATTGCCCGAATCCGATTGCTCCGTCAGATAATGGGCAGCATAAGCGAGCGCTGCGACAATCACCGCAACGCAGACAATCCACCCCGCCGTCTGCAGCTTTGCTTTCATACCTTCCCCCGACTACTCGTTGAACCGCGTAATATTGTCCTCGTTCAGCGTAAAATCATAATAATTCAGGTCCTTCCGGAATGTCCAGCCGGCGCCCTTCCAGAAGTGGTTGCCGAGCGTGTTGGTCTTAAAGGCAATCAGGTTGACCTTGTTGATGTGCTCCTTCTGGAGCGCCATCATGCACGCCACCGCCATCGTCTTGCCGATACCGCGCTTGCGGAATCCCTCCTTTACGCACACATGGTAAAAACACCCGCGGCGGCCGTCGTGACCGCACAGGATGGCTCCCACAATCTGCTTGTTCACAACCGCAACGACACTCGTTGTCGGATTTCTCTTAAGAAACCGCTCGACACCCTCGCGGGAATCGTCAATCGAGCGGATTCCGAAGCCGTGGATGCTCTGCCACAGCTTGTACACATCGTCATAATCGTCAATCGTCATGACGCGGATTTCACATTCGTCTGCCATAGTAAGAGTTTGTTCCTCTCATATAAAAAATCGTGTCGCACAGATGCGGCTTTATCTTCCGTCCGAAGCGGCAATCGCCCGAATCACGGAGTCGGTGTCGGCGTCTGTTCCGCGCCGTCGCGAAAAACGGTCGTCCGGCCTTCGGGCAGAACCACCTCGGCGTAGCTGCTGACATACAGCCGCGAAATGCTCTTCGTCTGCGAGATATCAACCCGGGAAAAGCCCTCACAGCTGAGTACGCCGAGCGACTGCAGGTTAAGAAAATCCAGATTTCGAATCTTCGTGTAATCGATGTACAGCTCTCTGAGCTCTCCGCGCGACGGCAGCACCAGCTTCTCGAGATCGGTGTGCCCGCACAGAAGCGTCCGAAGCAGGACATTCGTGCTGACATCCAGCTCCGTAATCGGATTGTTCTCGCAGTTCAGCTTTCTGAGTTCCCGCCCGTAGCTGACATCCAGAATCCGGATTCTGCAGTTTTTGCAGGACAGCTCCCGAAGATCCGTCATCCGCCCGATATGAAACTCCTCAATCGGACAACCGTCAATCTCGAGCTTCTCGAGCTCGCTCAAAAGCTCAAGCCCCTCAAGGCTTCGGATGTCGCCTTCAAGCTTCAGTTTCCTGATACTGCGGATTTCCCCGTAAGTAAAAAAGCCGTCCTCGCCGCCGGGAAGCTTCCGGAGCGCATCCCGGAGCCAGCCGTCCGGAAAGGTCTCCTCATCAATCCGATATCCTTCCTCTCCGTCCGCGGAAAATGCGGGCGTCGGCGAAAGTTGTCCGGGAGGAACCCGCGTCGGTGTCGGCGTAGCCGTCGGAGGGACTGTCGGCGTCGAGGTAACCACCTGCGTTGTCGCGGCTTCCCCCGCCTGTTCCCCCGCCGCAGCCGGCGCGGGAGAATCCCCGCGGATTTTGCGTATGACGGTCTTCACGCCGGAGATGAAAACCACCTCATAGAGGGCAATCAGCAAAATAATACCGATTACCAGCTTCGCGGTTTTCCAAAATGATCCCCCGTTCTTCATACCGTCGTCCTCAGCGAATACTCAAGATTACGGCTCCTCGGGGTTTGCATTTTCCCTGCGAACCGCTTCCTCGTCGATCTCCACCATCCGCTTGCCCTTGTTGTACAAAAGGACGATGTGATCCTTGTTGTCGAGATGCTTCGCAAGATAGTTGTGGAACTCCTGCTTCGTGCGGCTTTGCGCAATCGCCTTTTCAAGAATTTCCTGCTCCTCCTGCGTGATTACCGTGCGGGTGGTACGGGCAGCACTGGTCTCGGTCGCCGGACGAATCTTTCCCGTCTCCGGCTTCGTCTGCGCTGCCCCGGATCCCGTCTCCGCAGGCCGGCGCATCCTTACGGTCTGCGTGCGAGCCGCGGTGCCTGTGCGTCCTGTCACGGTGCGGCGGGTGCGGGCGCCGTCGGCGCTCTTCGCGCCTGCTCCGCTTCCCACCACGCGGCGTGTCGTCGTTCTGCGTGCATTTTTCCCGAGAACCTCGTGCTGCGTCGCGTTGTCCGCAACGGGCGTCGGGGTCGTGCGGTGCAGGAAGGAGAACAGTCCCGTCTTCACCTCGCCGCGTGCAATCACGGCATCCACATCCGGCAGACGCTCAATCGTGCAGCCGGTCATGCTCTTCATCTCGTTGATTGCCGGCTCATAGCCCTTGTCGTTCGAGATCACATAGTAGGCGTTGCCCGCCTTCTTCGCGATATCATACCCGAGATGCACCATGATAATGAAATCCAGGGCATTTTTCCCGATCTGGTCGTTCGTAATCAGTTCGACCGTGGCGTCGCAATGGAACACCATGTCCGCGTCGATCAGCGACATCTTCGAGCACTTCGGCCCGAGGAAAATGCGCACCAGATCGTTTTTCGTCAGCCTTGCGATACCGTTTAAGCCCGCGCGGCTGACATTTTCAAAGTCAATATACAATACTCGTCTCATACATTCCTCCGGGTGCCCGCAGCCCAGTCTGCCGGACACACTCGCTTATCGTCAATTCGTACCGTTCCCGTCCGGGCTGAGCTCGTCGAGGGTACGGTAATACGCCGGAAGGAATTCCGTGAGAAACAGTTCCGCTTCGGGGACATTCAGCTCGTGAACCGCCGTCTCCAGCGACTTCTTTGCGCTGTCGAACTCGCGGTTGCCCGCCTTGCCCTCCTCAATGCACTTGATGAGGGCCGAAAGCTTGTCCGCCGCCTTCACAATCCGCCACAGCTCCTCCTCGCCCTCGGCGCGGAAGAACAGGCTGCGATAATCCCCGCGGAGATCCTCGGGAAGCATCGCAAGCAGGGCCTCGGCAGCATCGTCTTCAATCGCATGGAAGACATTTTGCATCTGCCGGTTGTAGTACTTGATCGGTGTCGGCATGTCGCCCGTAATAATCTCCCCTGCGTCGTGGAAAAGTCCGATGACGGCGCAGCGGTCGGCGTCAAGGTGCTTGCCCAGACGGCGGTTGCCGAGGACGGCGAGGCCGTGGGCGAGCAGGCTGACCTCAAGCGAATGCTCGCTGATGTTCTCCGGCTCGGAGTTGCGCATCAGCGCCCAGCGCTTGATATACTTCATACGCGACAACATGGCGTAAAATGAACTGCTCATGGTTCGTTCTCCGGTGTAGCATTTTTCCGGTTCTGAAGGTGGGGCTTCAGATATTGACCGGTGAAGGATTCGGCATGGGTGCATATCTCCTCGGGCGTACCGCACGCGATGACGGTTCCGCCGCCGTCGCCGCCCTCCGGGCCCATGTCGATGATGTAGTCGGCGGTCTTGATTACATCGAGGTTGTGCTCAATGACAACCACGGTGTTACCCGCGTCCGCCAGCATATGTAAAATGTCCACAAGCTTCGCGACATCCGCAAAATGCAGTCCCGTCGTCGGCTCATCCAGAATGTAGATGGTCCGTCCGGTGCTGCGGCGCGCAAGTTCCGTCGCCAGCTTGATACGCTGTGCCTCGCCGCCCGAGAGCGAGGTGGACGGATGTCCGAGCTTCAGGTAGGAGAGCCCGACCGCGTCCAGCGTCTTGATCTTGTTGTTGATGGAGGGAACATTCTCGAAGAATTTGACGGCTTCCTCCACCCGCATGTCCAAAACATCGAAAATGTTCTTGCCCTTGTAGGTCGCTTCGAGGGTCTCGCGGTTGTAGCGCCTACCGCCGCAAACCTCGCACGGAACATACACATCCGGCAGGAAATTCATCTCGATTTTCACGATTCCGTCTCCCTTGCAGGCTTCGCACCGGCCGCCGCGGACATTGAAACTGAAACGGCCCTTGTTGTAGCCGCGAAGCTTGGCCTCCGTGGTCGAGGCGAAGAGATCGCGAATCTGGTCAAACACCCCGGTATAGGTCGCGGGGTTCGAGCGCGGCGTCCGTCCGATGGGCGACTGATCGATGTCAATCACCTTGTCGAGAGCCTCGGCGCCGAGAATCCCGTCGTGGTCGCCGGGAAATACCGTGGTCGCGCGGTTTAATTTGCGCGCCAGGGATTTGTAAAGAATCTCGTTGATCAACGAGCTCTTTCCGGAGCCCGACACACCGGTCACACAGGTAAAGACACCGAGCGGAATGTTCACATCGATGTTCTTTAAGTTGTGTTCGCGGGCTCCCTTCACGGTAATCCATCCGGTCGGCTTTCTGCGAACCGCGGGCACCGGCACAAAGCGCCGTCCCGCGAGATAATCGCCGGTGATGGATTTTTCGCATGCCATGATTTCTTCCGCCGTGCCCTGCGCGACAACCTCACCGCCGTGCGTTCCCGCACCCGGACCGATATCGATGACACAGTCCGCCGCGCGCATGGTATCCTCGTCATGTTCGACGACAATCAGGGTGTTTCCGAGGTCGCGAAGCTGTTTGAGCGAGCGAAGCAGTCGATCGTTGTCCCGCTGATGCAGGCCGATGCTCGGCTCGTCGAGAATGTACGCGACGCCGACCAGACCCGATCCGATCTGCGTTGCCAGACGGATGCGCTGTGCCTCGCCGCCGGAGAGCGACGAAGTCGGTCTTGAGAGCGTCAGGTACGAGAGTCCGACCTCGACAAGGAAGCGTACGCGGGAGCGAATCTCACGCAAAATGAGCCGTGCAATCTGCTCCTTCTGCGGCGTGAGAACAAGCTCCTCCATGAACTTCTGCAGCGTGAGAATCGGCATATCGCACACTTCGGCGATATTTCGCTCTCCCACGGTCACCGCCAGCGCCTCCTTGCGAAGGCGAAGACCCTTACAGGTCTTGCAGGGGCAGATGTCCATGAACGATTCATACTCTGCGCGCATGGTTTCGGATGCGGTCTCCCGATACCGTTGCTGCAGGTTGCGAATCACGCCCTCCGCAGGGATGTCGTAAACTCCCTGCCCGCGTCTGCTCTGATAGCGCACTTTGACGATACGGCCGGGGTCGCCGTACATCAGGATGCGCCGCGCGTCCTCCGAAAGCTCCTCGTACGGCGTGTCCATGGAAAAGCCGCAGCTCTCCGCAAGGCCGTTCAAATAGGCCCATGCAAAGCTTGTGCGGTTGTCGCTCGACTGAAATCCCGGTGCCGCGAGGGCGCCGCGATTGATGGAGAGCGACATGTCCGGGACAATCTTCCGCTCGGAGAACTCCATCGTAAAACCGAGGCCGTTACAATCCGGGCACGCGCCGAAGGGATTGTTGAAGGAAAAGGATCGGGGCTCGAGCTCCTCGATGCTGATTCCGCAATCCGGGCACGCGAAATTCTGAGAAAACGAGAGTGTCTCTCCGCTGCCGACCAGATCGACAAGAACAAGCCCCTCGCCCAGGCGAAGCGCCGTCTCGACGGAATCGGTCACGCGGGTCTTGATGCCCTCCTTGGCCGAAAGACGGTCGACAATAATCTCAATGGTATGCTTAATGTTCTTGTCGAGTTTGATTTCCTCCGACAGATCGTAGATACTGCCGTCCACCCGCACACGAACATATCCGCTCTTTCTCGCCGACTCGAGCACTTTGGCGTGCTCGCCCTTTCTTCCGCGCACCATCGGAGCGAGCAGCTGATACCGCGTTCCCTCGGGGAGCGCAAGAAGCGCGTCCACAATCTGGTCCACGGTCTGCCGCTTGATCTCGCGGCCGCACACAGGACAGTGCGGCGTGCCGATTCTCGCGTACAGAAGTCGGAAATAGTCATAGATCTCCGTCACCGTACCTACGGTGGAACGGGGATTCCGGTTGGTCGATTTCTGATCGATGGAAATCGCCGGGGGAAGCCCCTCGATGCTCTCCACATCGGGCTTCTCCATCTGCCCCAGAAACATGCGCGCATACGAGGAGAGGGACTCCATGTAACGGCGCTGTCCTTCGGCATAGATGGTGTCGAAGGCGAGGGAGGATTTGCCGGAACCGGACAGACCCGTCAAAACGACAAATTCGTCCCGCGGTATATCCACATTGAGGCTTTTTAAATTGTTCTCCTTCGCACCGCGGATTCGAATGTATTTCTTGTTCTTTCCGTCACTCATAAAGCTGTCTCTGTCCTGTCCCGACGGCTTCCGCCGCCATTTTCCGTAATATCGTCACCGGTCCCGGCGACCTGTGCCGCCGGCCGGAATCATTGCAAATGCTCGGTCCGGATTCTGCGAATCTCGTCGCGAAGCTCCGCAGCCTTCTCGAAGTCAAGCTCCGCTGCCGCCGTATGCATGCTCCGCGTCATCGCCTCGAGGAGTTTCTCGAGCTCCGCCCTGCTCATCGACTCGTAATCCTTCTCGATTCGTCCCGAGGCTCTTCCGGTCGCCTTCTTCGAAATGGCAATCAGCTCGCGGACGGCCTTCCGGACCGTCTGCGGCGTGATGCCGTGCTCTTCGTTGTATTTCTGCTGAATCGCGCGCCTGCGGTTCGTCTCCTCGATGGCGCCGCGCATCGAATCGGTCATCGTATCCGCGTACATCACCACATGGCCGTCCGCATTTCTCGCCGCACGACCGATGGTCTGCACAAGGGATGTCTTCGAGCGAAGGAACCCTTCCTTGTCCGCATCGAGAATCGCCACGAGCCCGATTTCGGGAATGTCGAGGCCCTCCCGCAGAAGGTTGATTCCGACCAGTACATCGAACTGATCCATGCGCATATCGCGGATAATCTCCGTGCGCTCAAGCGTATCGATGTCCGAGTGGAGATACCGCACGCGGATGCCGATCTGCTGCAGGTAGTCCGTAAGTTCCTCGGCCATGCGCTTGGTGAGCGTCGTCACCAGAACCTTGTTTCCGTGCGCCGTCTCTTTGTTGATTTCCCCGACCAGATCGTCGATCTGGTTCGCAACCGGCCGAACCGTTACCTCGGGATCCAAAAGTCCCGTCGGGCGGATAATCTGCTCTACGCGCCCGAGCTCATGCTGCTCCTCGTACTCGTTCGGCGTCGCCGAAACGAACAGCATCTGGTTGATGCGCTCCTCGAACTCGGTGAAGTTCAGCGGGCGGTTGCATTTTGCAGAGGGAAGGCGGAAGCCGTAATCCACGAGCGTGGTCTTTCTGGCCGGGTCGCCGTTGTACATACCGCGCACCTGCGGAATCGTGATATGCGACTCGTCGACGATAATCAGATAATCGTCCGGAAAATAATCCATCAAGGTGTTCGGCGAATCCTCGGGCGTCAGCCCCGCAAGATGCATCGAGTAGTTCTCGATGCCCGAGCAGACGCCGGTCTCGCGAAGCATCTCGATATCGTAGTGCGTGCGCTCCGTGATGCGCTGAAGCTCCAAAAGCTTATCGTTCGCGCGGAAATACTCTCTCCGCTCCTCAAGCTCCGCCTCGATGTTCGCAAGCGCCCGCTCCATCTGCTCCGGCTCCACGACATAGTGGGACGCCGGGAAGATGACCATGTGGGAAAGGTCCGCTATCGCCCTTCCCTTCAACGGATCGATGCGCTGCAGCCGGTCCACCTCATCGCCGAAAAACTCGATGCGGTATGCCTCTCCCGAGCCGTCCACGGGATACACCTCGAGCACATCGCCGTGCGCGCGAAATGTTCCGCGCTTGAAATCCATCTCGTTCCGCTCGTACTGGATGTCCACGAGCCGCCGCATTACGGCCTCGCGCGAAACCTCCATGCCGGGGCGGAGGGAGACGGTCATGTTTTTGTAATCAATCGGGCTGCCGAGCCCGTAGATGCACGATACGCTCGCCACCACGATGACATCACGCCGCTCCGTAAGAGCCGCCGTCGCGGAGTGCCGGAGACGGTCGATCTCGTCGTTGATGTCCGAGTCCTTCTCGATGTAGGTATCGGTCGAGGGAACATACGCCTCAGGCTGGTAGTAGTCGTAGTAACTCACGAAGTATTCAACCGCATTTTCCGGAAAATACTCCTTGAACTCGCCGTACAGCTGTGCCGCGAGCGTCTTGTTGTGCGAAATAATCAATGTCGGGCGGTTCAACTGCGCGATGACATTGGCCATCGTAAATGTCTTGCCGGACCCGGTGACGCCGAGAAGCGTCTGGAATTGTTTGCCGGCGCGGAAACCGTCCACCAGCTCCGCAATCGCCTCCGGCTGGTCGCCGGTCGGCTGATACGGCGAATGTAATACGAATTTGTCCATTGCAGATTAACCTGCTTCCTTACGCTTCCTCACTGCCCGGCTTCGTCGCCATCCATTTGAGGTAACCGTTGATGAACGGGTCGAGGTTGCCGTCCAGAACGCTCTGCGCGTTGCCGACCTCCACCGCCGTGCGGGTGTCCTTAACCATCGTGTACGGCTGCAGCACATACGAGCGAATCTGACTTCCGAAGTTGATGTCCTTCTGCTCGCCGCGGATGCCCGACTCCTTGCTCATCTGCTCCTCCTGCTTGAGGATGTAGAGCTTGGCCTTCAGCATCTGCATGGCCTTCGTCTTATTTTGCAGCTGCGACCGCTCGTTCTGGCACTGTACCACGATTCCCGTCGGAAAATGGGTGATTCGAATGGCGGACGATGTCTTGTTGATATGCTGTCCGCCCGCACCGCTCGAGTGGTAAGTATCAATGCGGATATCCTTGTCGTTAATCTCAACATCGAGGTCGTCCTCAATATCGGGCATGACGTCGCACGACACAAACGAAGTCTGGCGCTTGCCGGCCGCGTTGAAGGGACTGATGCGCACCAGGCGGTGAACGCCGTGCTCGGACTTCAGGTAGCCGTACGCATTGTGCCCGTTAATCTGGAATGTCGCCGACTTGATGCCGGCCTCATCGCCGTCCTGGTAGTCGAGCAGTTCAAAGCCGAAGCCCTTCTTCTGCGCCCATTTCTGGTACATGCGGTAGAGCATGCCGGCCCAGTCGCAGCTCTCCGTTCCGCCTGCGCCTGCGTGCAGCGTAAGGATAGCATTTTCCTTGTCATACGGGGACGAGAGAAGCGTCTCGAGGCGGAGCGACTCCAGCTCGTCGACGAACGACGCGAGATCGGCCTGAATCTCCGGCACAATCTCGGGGTCGTTTTCCTCGTTGCCCATCTCAATCAGATCGAGGATATCGGTGTACTGCCGCTCAAGCTTCCGATAGCCCTCCACCGTCGTCTTGAGCTCATTGAGCTCTCTGGTGGCCGCCTGTGCGCGGTCCGCGTTATCCCAAAAGCCCGGAGACTCGAGAAGTCCCGAGAGCTCTTCCATCTTGCGCTCCTTGTTCTCAAGGTCGAGCGACGCGCCGACCTCGGCGAGCATCTCCCTGTACCCCTGGAGCGTGAATTTTGCTTCATCCAGTTCTATCATATTCGTTCCTGCGGCGCTTTTTCGCACGCCGCTTCCTTTCCGTTATTCCGTCGACACTTTCTTCTTTCTGCCGCGAAGCGCGAAGAATACCATCACGATACCAAGAAGGGTCGTCACACCGCACATGATCGCGAACATCACGGCATTGGACTCCGTTCCGTCCGTCCACAGCTCGCGGATCACAACGGGCTGAATGTAGTCCTCGCGGTCCATGCTCTTTAAGTACTTCGAAAAATACTCATCCAGATACTCAAGCTCCTTCGAGCTCAGCTTCGCAACGCGTCCGTCGATGGTCGCCTTCACCTCGTCCGGTCTCGCAACCGTACCGGTCGTGTCGTTCCACCACTCGCTGAACGCCGTATCCAGTTTCGTGATACGCTTGGCGTTATCGGACTTGTTGCCAAGTGAAAATGCCAGAAAATACTCGATTTTCGTTCCGGCTTCATCGTCCTTAAAGCACGGCATCAGGTAGTACACCGTCGCAGTCGAGCTGACAACCGAGTTGCCCTTCCGCATCGACTCGACATGCTTCATGAAGGCTCCGATTGTCACCTTCACATCGAGCGTGACGTGCGAGCCCGGCTTCAATTCGCCGTAGTCGACCTCCGAAGCATCAATCGCTTCCTTCTTCGACGTGATCCAGTCGGCAAACAATCCGCGACTCATGAT